>NZ_CP023692.1:2721250-3387500 GCF_008704935.1 Streptomyces vinaceus | reverse complement strand
GAAACCGTTGATGTAGTCGAAGGACATGCGAAAGGTCCGGCGTAGAGGGTAAGACCCCCGTAGACGAAACATCAGCGGCTTGCTTGCTCATCTCCCAAGTAGCACGGGGCCCGAGAAATCCCGTGTGAATCTGGCGGGACCACCCGCTAAGCCTAAATATTCCCTGGTGACCGATAGCGGATAGTACCGTGAGGGAATGGTGAAAAGTACCGCGGGAGCGGAGTGAAATAGTACCTGAAACCGTGTGCCTACAAGCCGTGGGAGCGTCGCTGTATGTGCTTGCACATACAGTCGTGACTGCGTGCCTTTTGAAGAATGAGCCTGCGAGTTAGCGGTGTGTAGCGAGGTTAACCCGTGTGGGGAAGCCGTAGCGAAAGCGAGTCCGAATAGGGCGTTTGAGTTGCACGCTCTAGACCCGAAGCGGAGTGATCTAGCCATGGGCAGGTTGAAGCGGAGGTAAGACTTCGTGGAGGACCGAACCCACCAGGGTTGAAAACCTGGGGGATGACCTGTGGTTAGGGGTGAAAGGCCAATCAAACTCCGTGATAGCTGGTTCTCCCCGAAATGCATTTAGGTGCAGCGTCGTGTGTTTCTTGCCGGAGGTAGAGCACTGGATAGGCGATGGGCCCTACCGGGTTACTGACCTTAGCCAAACTCCGAATGCCGGTAAGTGAGAGCACGGCAGTGAGACTGTGGGGGATAAGCTCCATGGTCGAGAGGGAAACAGCCCAGAGCATCGACTAAGGCCCCTAAGCGTACGCTAAGTGGGAAAGGATGTGGAGTCGCAGAGACAACCAGGAGGTTGGCTTAGAAGCAGCCACCCTTGAAAGAGTGCGTAATAGCTCACTGGTCAAGTGATTCCGCGCCGACAATGTAGCGGGGCTCAAGCGTACCGCCGAAGTCGTGTCATTGCAGCAATAGGGCCAACGCCCGCTGTGATGGGTAGGGGAGCGTCGTGTGCCGGGTGAAGCAGCAGCGGAAGCTAGTTGTGGACGGTTCACGAGTGAGAATGCAGGCATGAGTAGCGATACACACGTGAGAAACGTGTGCGCCGATTGACTAAGGGTTCCTGGGTCAAGCTGATCTGCCCAGGGTAAGTCGGGACCTAAGGCGAGGCCGACAGGCGTAGTCGATGGACAACCGGTTGATATTCCGGTACCCGCTTTGAAACGCCCAATATCGAATCAGGCGATGCTAAGTCCGTGAAGCCGTTCCGGACCCTTCGGGGAAAGGAAAGTGGTGGAGCCGACGAACCAGACTTGTAGTAGGTAAGCGATGGGGTGACGCAGGAAGGTAGTCCAGCCCGGGCGGTGGTTGTCCCGGGGTAAGGGTGTAGGCCGAGGGGTAGGCAAATCCGTCCCTCATATAAGGCTGAGACCTGATGCCGAGCCGATTGTGGTGAAGTGGATGATCCTATGCTGTCGAGAAAAGCCTCTAGCGAGTTTCATGGCGGCCCGTACCCTAAACCGACTCAGGTGGTCAGGTAGAGAATACCGAGGCGTTCGGGTGAACTATGGTTAAGGAACTCGGCAAAATGCCCCCGTAACTTCGGGAGAAGGGGGGCCATCACTGGTGATCGGACTTGCTCCGTGAGCTGGGGGTGGCCGCAGAGACCAGCGAGAAGCGACTGTTTACTAAAAACACAGGTCCGTGCGAAGCCGTAAGGCGATGTATACGGACTGACGCCTGCCCGGTGCTGGAACGTTAAGGGGACCGGTTAGTGACCTTTCGGGGTTGCGAAGCTGAGAACTTAAGCGCCAGTAAACGGCGGTGGTAACTATAACCATCCTAAGGTAGCGAAATTCCTTGTCGGGTAAGTTCCGACCTGCACGAATGGCGTAACGACTTCTCGACTGTCTCAACCATAGGCCCGGTGAAATTGCACTACGAGTAAAGATGCTCGTTTCGCGCAGCAGGACGGAAAGACCCCGGGACCTTTACTACAGTTTGATATTGGTGTTCGGTTCGGCTTGTGTAGGATAGGTGGGAGACTTTGAAGCCCCAACGCCAGTTGGGGTGGAGTCGCCGTTGAAATACCACTCTGGTCGTGCTGGATGTCTAACCTCGGTCCGTGATCCGGATCAGGGACAGTGTCTGATGGGTAGTTTAACTGGGGCGGTTGCCTCCCAAAGGGTAACGGAGGCGCCCAAAGGTTCCCTCAGCCTGGTTGGCAATCAGGTGTTGAGTGTAAGTGCACAAGGGAGCTTGACTGTGAGACCGACGGGTCGAGCAGGGACGAAAGTCGGGACTAGTGATCCGGCGGTGGCTTGTGGAAGCGCCGTCGCTCAACGGATAAAAGGTACCCCGGGGATAACAGGCTGATCTTCCCCAAGAGTCCATATCGACGGGATGGTTTGGCACCTCGATGTCGGCTCGTCGCATCCTGGGGCTGGAGTCGGTCCCAAGGGTTGGGCTGTTCGCCCATTAAAGCGGTACGCGAGCTGGGTTTAGAACGTCGTGAGACAGTTCGGTCCCTATCCGCTGTGCGCGTAGGAATATTGAGAAGGGCTGTCCCTAGTACGAGAGGACCGGGACGGACGAACCTCTGGTGTGCCAGTTGTCCTGCCAAGGGCATGGCTGGTTGGCTACGTTCGGGAGGGATAACCGCTGAAAGCATCTAAGCGGGAAGCCTGCTTCAAGATGAGTATTCCCACCTCCTTGAGAGGGTAAGGCTCCCAGTAGACGACTGGGTTGATAGGCCAGATGTGGAAGCCCGGTAACGGGTGGAGCTGACTGGTACTAATAGGCCGAGGGCTTGTCCTCAGTTGCTCGCGTCCACTGTGTTAGTTCTGAAATAACGAACAGCTGTGTTGCCGTCCAGTGTTCAAATTTCATAGTGTTTCGGTGGTCATAGCGTTAGGGAAACGCCCGGTTACATTCCGAACCCGGAAGCTAAGCCTTTCAGCGCCGATGGTACTGCAGGGGGGACCCTGTGGGAGAGTAGGACGCCGCCGAACAATCATTGTGGGAAAGCCCCGCACCTTCTGGTGCGGGGCTTTTCTGCGTTTACGGGCATGTTTTGCGTAGGGTCGTGGCCATGGGCTATGACCTCGTCATCTTCGACAACGACGGCGTGCTGGTGGACAGCGAGCCGCTCGCCAATACGATCCTCGCCGGCTATCTCACCGAGCTGGGGCATCCCACCTCGTACGAGGAGTCGATCCGTGACTACATGGGTGCCGCCGTGCACCGGGTGCACGACCTCGTGTTCGACCGGACCGGGCAGCGGCTGCCGGCCGAGTTCGACGCGACCCTGCACGCGCGGACCTTCGCCGCGTTCGAGCGCGAGCTGGCGCCGGTCGCCGGCGCCGTGGACGTGCTCGGGGCGCTGACCGCCCAGGGGGTCCCGTACTGCCTGGCCTCCTCCGGCAGCCACGAGCGGATCCGGGTCGGGCACCGGGCGGCCGGGCTCGACGGGTGGTTCGAGGAGGAGTGGATCTTCAGTTCGCAGGACGTGGGGAAGGGCAAGCCGGCTCCGGACCTGTTCCTGCACGCGGCCCGGTCCATGGGGGTCGAGCCCGCGCGGTGCGTGGTGATCGAGGACAGCCCGCTCGGCGTCCGGGCCGCCCTCGCCGCCGGGATGGACGTGTACGGGTTCACCGCGATGACCCCGGCCGAGCGGCTGGCCGGTGCCACCGGGCTGTTCGGGGAGATGAAGGAGCTGACGGGGCTTCTGGAACTCCCCATGTGATCTCTCTACCCACGGGTAGCCCACGGCCGTACGCTGTGCCGCCATGACAGAAGACGTACGGCTGCGCCGGGGGCGGGGCTCCCTGGGGTTCAGCTTCTTCGTGCAGGGCGTGACCTTCGCCCTCCTCGTGACGCGGATCCCCGCCATCCAGGACCGGTACGGGATATCCGACGGGCTGCTGCCCGCCTTCCTCGCCGCCGTCCCGATCCTCGCCGGGGTCTCCAGTGTGGCCACCGAGCACCTGGTGAGGCGGGTGGGGCCCGCCGCCGTGCTGCGGTGGGCGCAGCCGCTCGTCCTGCTCGCCCTGCTGGGCGTCGGGGCCGGTACGCAGATGTGGCACGCGGCCGTGGCGCTGGGGGCGTTCGGGCTCTCCGTCGGTGCGCTGGACGCCTCGATGAACATGCTCGGGGTGAGCCTGCAGCGGGCGTACGGGCGCAGCATCATGCTCGGCTTCCACGCCGCGTACAGCCTGGGCGGGATCGTCGGGGCCTCCGCGGCCTGGGCCGGGGCGCACTGGCACCTGTCGCTGTTCACCTCGTACCTGCCGGCGGTGGTCGTGCTGCTGCCGCTCGCGTTCTACGGCAGCCGTTTCTACGTCGACGAGAAGGGCCCGGGGGCCGAGGTCCCGGAGAAGGGGCTCGGGGTCGGCGGGTTCCGGCTGCTGCTGCCGCTGTGCCTGGTGATGGCCTGTGCGTACATCGGGGATTCGACGGTGTCGAACTGGAGCGCCAAGTACCTCCAGGACGTGCTGGGGAGCTCGGAGCAGCTGGCGACGGTCCCGTACAACGTCTACATGGTGACCACGCTGATCGGGCGGGGCGTCGGGGACCTGGGCGTGCGGCGCTTCGGCGCGGCGGCCGTCGTGCGGATCGGGACGGTGGTCGCGGCCGGCGGGTTCGCGGTGGTGGCGGCCGCGCCCGGGGCGTGGACGGGGATGCTCGGGTTCACGCTGCTGGGGATCGGGCTGTGCGTGATCGTTCCGCAGACGTTCGCCGCGGCCGGCCGTCTCTTCCCGGGGGCCTCCGACACCGCGATCGCGCGGCTGAACATCTTCAACTACGTCGGCTTCCTGATCGGGTCGCCGCTCGTCGGCGGGATCGGGGACGCCTGGAGTTACCGGGGCGCGATGCTCGTGCCGATGGCGCTGGTCCTCGTGACACTCTTCCACGCCCGCTCGTTCGGCGCGGAGGGCGCCCGATACGGTGTCGGGCATGAGCGGCGAGCCGGTGACCGGGCTGTTGATGTGGGACGAGGCGGTAACGAGGTATGACTTCGGACCGAGCCATCCGATGGACCCGGTGCGCCTGGCGCTGACCATGGGCCTGGTGCGCGCCTTCGGGCTGGACCGGGAGATGGAGGTACGGGCGGCCCGCGCGGCCGGGGACTCCACGCTGCGGCTGGTCCACCGGGAGGACTACGTGGCCGCGGTGCGCGAGGTGTCGGCGGATCCGGGGGCGGCGGACGGGTCGTACGGGCTGGGGACGGTGGACGATCCCGCTTTCCGCGGGATGCACGAGGCCTCGGCGCTGATCGCGGGGCAGTCGGTGGCGGCGGCGGAGGCGGTCTGGCGCGGGGAGGCCGGGCACGCGGTGAACTTCGCGGGCGGGCTGCACCACGCCATGCCGGGCGGGGCGGCCGGGTTCTGCGTGTACAACGACGCGGCGCTGGCGATCGCGCGGCTGTTGGAGCTGGGGGCCGAGCGGGTCGCGTACGTGGACGTGGACGTGCACCACGGGGACGGGGTCCAGACGGTGTTCTGGGACGATCCGCGGGTGCTGACGATCTCGCTGCACGAGCATCCGCGGACGCTGTTCCCGCAGACGGGCTGGCCGGAGGAGACGGGCGGGCCGGGCGCGGAGGGTTCGGCGGTGAACGTGGCGCTGCCCGCCGGGACCGGGGACGAGGGGTGGCTGCGGGCCTTCCACGCGACGGTGCCCGAGCTGTTGGAGGAGTTCCGGCCACAGGTGCTGGTGACCCAGCACGGGGCGGACACGCATGTCGAGGATCCGCTGGCGCATCTGGCGGTGTCGCTGGACGCGCAGCGGGCGGTGCAGGAGGCCTGTCACCGGCTGGCGCACGAGTACGCGGACGGCAGGTGGGTGGCGCTGGGCGGCGGCGGGTACGCGGTCGTGGACGTCGTACCGCGGTCGTGGACGCATCTGGTGGGGATCGCGGCCCACCGCCCGGTCGATCCGTCGGCGGCGGTGCCGCAGGCGTGGCGGGACGAGGTGTACGCGCGGACGCGGCAGCCGGCTCCGGCGCGGATGACGGACGGGCGGACGGTGGCGTGGCGGGACTGGGAGGCGGGCTACGATCCGGCCGACCGTATCGATCAGGCCGTTCTGGCGACGCGGCGGGCGGTGTTCCCGTTGCGCGGCCTCCTCACGTAGGGCCCGGGGCGGGGCGCGGGGGTGCCGGGGCGCAGCATCGTTACGCCAACGGTGGGGCTGTTCCCCGGAATTGGCGATCGGGCCGGTGGTGTGCGGCAGCATCGGAGGGTGTTGAGCACCGGCGCGCTGCGTGCGCATCTGCTGGCCGCCCGGTTGGCCGGGCCCGTCGCCACGTCGCGGGAGGAGAGCCTGCGCAGCTACCGGTTGTTCGCGGCGCGGGATCCTCGGGTGCTGCTGGGGCTGGATCCGGAGTGGGGCTGGGGCGAGGGTGACCTGCTGAGGTTGATGGCGGACAAGTGCGGGGTCTCGGCGGATCCCGCGCACGTCAACGGGCCGGACGTCATCGATCCGGAGCTGACGCTGGCGGGTCTGGAGGCCTTCGCGGGGCGGCTGCGGGAGGCGGCTGTGGCGCGGGCGCCCGTGCTGTTCGGGACGGGTCATCCGCACCGTCTCCTGGGGTTCTACGCCAGTTTGGCCCGCGCGCTGTCGGCGGTGGGATGTGTTGTGCTCACCCCGGCGCAGGGGGCCCGTGTCGACATGGCGACCCGGTTCGGCGTACGCAGGCACAGCATCGATTACGTACGGGGAGTCGCGTTGGTGCGGGAACCCGGCGCGCGGCCGCCGGGGAGTGCCACCGGCGTGCACACCCATTCGCCCCTGCCGGTTCGGATCGTGCTGGGGGCCCTCGCGGAGGCCGGAGGGCCGTTGCCGGAATTGGTGGTGGGGGACCACGGGTGGGTCTGCGGCGCAGGTCAGCTCGGTGTGGAGGCGATCGGGCTGGCGGATACGGACGACCCGGCGCTGTTCGTCGGCGAGGCGGAGGGGCGGGTGGCGGTGGCCGTTCCGCTTGATGACGCGGTGCGCGCGGACTACTACGGACCACTGATTCGCTATGTACTCGATCGGGCGAGCCTGCCGGGTGCGCAGGAGTGGCCGTAGCTCCTCTTCCCCACTCGTATCACACGCCCCTACTCTGGGGAGTGAGCGTGCGACGACGAGGAGTAACCGGAGGGGAAGCCGGTGCCCGTCATGCGCGGAAGGTCAAGGTGTGTCATGGCTGCTGGCGAGAGGCCTCTCAGTGAGGTCGTGTTCCTGACCGTGGCAGAGGTTGCCTCGGTGATGCGAGTGTCGAAGATGACTGTGTACCGCTTGGTGCATAACGGTCATCTGCCCGCGATCCGGGTGGGCCGGTCCTTCCGGGTCCCCGAAAACGCGGTTCACGAGTACCTCCGAGAGTCGTATGTGGGGGTGGAGTCGGCCTGAGATTGACCTGCGGTGTCCCTCGGATTACGGGCTCGGAGCTCGGGCGGGTAGGCTAGGCCGACGTAGGTCGTGTGGGCCCAGACGCCCCGCACCGATCTCCGCTAGCGCGGAGATGTTCCGAGAAGTGAGCGAGGGTAGTCGTGGGCTCTGTTATCAAGAAGCGGCGCAAGCGGATGGCTAAGAAGAAGCACCGCAAGCTGCTCAAGCGCACCCGCGTCCAGCGCCGTAACAAGAAGTAAACGGCAGCTGTACGTGTTCTCCGCAGCCCCTCCACCAGACTTTGGTGGAGGGGCTGCGGTGTAGCCGGGGACGACGAGGAAGGCGCGAAGCTCGTGGGGAAGGTCGTGCTCGTAACCGGGGCTGCCCGGCAGCTGGGGGGCCGCTTCGTGCGGCGCGTCCAGCGTGATCCCGAGGTCGATCGGGTCATCGCGGTCGACGCGGTGGCGCCGCCGCACCGGCTCGGGTCGGCGGAGTTCGTCCGGACGGACATCAGGCAGTCGTCCATCGCCCGGGTGCTCGCCGAGCACGCCGTGGACACGGTGGTCCATCTCGCCGTGACCGGCGGCGGCGCGGGCGCGGGCGGGGCGGGCAGCGCGGTCAAGGAGACCAACGTCATCGGCACCATGCAGCTGCTCGGTGCCTGCCAGAAGTCGCCGACGGTGCGGCGGCTCGTGGTGAAGTCCAGTACCAGCGTGTACGGGGGCGCCTCGCGGGATCCGGCCGTCTTCACGGAGACCACGCAGCCCAAGTCCCTGCCGGCGGGCGGCTTCGCCAAGGACGCCGTCGAGGTGGAGTCGTACGTACGGGGCTTCGCGCGCCGGCGGCCGGACGTGGCGGTGTGCGTGCTGCGCTTCGCGAACATCCTGGGGCCGTACGCGGACTCCGCGCTCGCCGAGTACTTCTCGATGTCGGTGATGCCGACGGTGCTGGGCTACGACCCGCGGCTCCAGTTCGTCCACGAGGACGACGTCCTGGACGTGCTGCGGCTGGCGGCGGGGGAGCCCCAGCGCGGAACGCTGAACAGCGGGACCTTCAACATCGCGGGGGACGGGGTGCTGCTGCTGTCGCAGTGCGCGCGCCGGCTGGGGCGGCCGACGGTGCCGCTGGTGCTGCCCGCGGTGACGTGGGTGGGGTCGGCGCTGCGGGCGGTGGGCGTCACCGATTTCTCGCCGGAGCAGATCAGACTGCTGACGCACGGGCGGGTCGTGGAGACGTCCCAGATGCGGGAGGTGCTGGGATTCAAGCCCATGTACACGACCGCCGAGACGTTCGCCGATTTCGCGCGCAGCCGTGGGAAGGGGCTGCTGCCGCCGGAGCAGGCGGGGCGGGCCGTGGACCGGGTCGCCGCCGCCCTGAAGGTGGACAGCTTGAACGTCGGGGTTGCCGGAGCCGAAGAGGGAGCGCAGCGATAGTGGCGGACGCCAAGGTCATTCCGTTCGACGAGGACCGGCCGCGCCGGCGGATCGCCGGGGCCCGGAGGGTACGGGCGGTGCCGGCCCCTGCTCCGGCGGAGGAGGCCGCGGAGCCGGCCGTGGCGGAGCCCGCGGCCGTGAAGTCCGGCGGGGTGGACTGGGACCGGCGGCTCGCCGGCGGCCTGGCGTTCCTGCGGCGCCGGGTCACCGGGGAGTACGAGGTCGACGAGTTCGGCTACGACAAGGAGCTGACGGACCAGGTCCTGATGTCCATGATGCGTCCGCTGTTCGACAAGTACTTCCGGGTCGAGGTCAAGGGCATCGAGAACATCCCGGCCGAGGGCGGCGCGCTGATCGTGGCGAACCACTCCGGGACCCTGCCGCTGGACGGGCTGATGATGCAGGTGGCCGTCCACGACCACCATCCGGCGCAGCGGCACCTGCGGCTGCTGGCGGCGGACCTGGTGTTCATGCTGCCGGTGGTGAACGAGCTGGCGCGCAAGGCCGGGCACACGCTGGCCTGTTCGGAGGACGCGCAGCGGCTGCTGGAGGCCGGGGAGCTGGTCGGGGTGATGCCGGAGGGCTTCAAGGGGATAGGGAAGCCGTTCGGAGACCGGTACAAGCTCCAGCGCTTCGGGCGCGGCGGGTTCGTGTCGACGGCCCTGCGGGCCGGGACGCCGATCGTGCCCTGCTCGATCGTGGGGGCGGAGGAGATCTACCCGATGGTCGGCAACGCGAAGACGGTGGCCAGGCTGCTCGGGATCCCGTACTTCCCGATCACGCCGACGTTCCCGTGGCTGGGGCCGTTGGGGGCGGTGCCGCTGCCGACGAAGTGGACGATCCAGTTCGGGGAGCCGATCGAGACGGACGGCTACCCGCCGGAGGCGGCGGAGGATCCGATGCTGATGTTCAACCTCACGGACGAGGTGCGCGAGCAGATCCAGCACACGCTGTACAAGCTGCTGGTGCAGCGGCGGTCCGTGTTCTTCTGACGCGGTGGTACGACGCAGGCCCTCATCCCGGTCGGGGTGAGGGCCTGCGCGCTGTGCGGTGCTACTCCGTGTCCTCCGCCTGGATGCCCAGGCCCGGGAGGAGGCCCGGGAGGAGGGGCGGCAGGGTGATCTCCGGTGCCACGCGGTCCGGGGAGGACGAGGGCGCCGGGGTGTTCTGGCCCGTGGGCGGGTGGAGGAGGTCCCCCGTGCCGCCCAGGAGCCCGCCGGGGGCGGGTGAGGACTTGCCGCCGGTGGGTGGTGCGGGCGGGGTCGGGCTGGCCGAGGGCGTGCCCGCCGCCGGTGCGCCCTGGTGCTGGCCGGCCGGTGCGCTCGGCTTGGCCGGGGCACTCGATCCGCGGGACTGCTCCGGGGGCTTGGGGAGCAGGCTCTGGAGCGGCGCCACGTCATCGTCTATGGCCTGGAAGACCGACTCGACTTCCCCGCCCACGTCGGTGAGCTGCGCGGGGAGCTTCTCCCGGAGCCGGCCCCACGCGTCGCGGTGGGAGCGGCTGAAGGACGACAGGGTCTGGATCGGGCCGAGCGAGCCGTCCCGTTCGTAGGCCGCCTGGAGCAGTCGGTGGCCCTCGGCCGCGTCGTGCTTCATCCCGTCGAGGGCTCGGCGGATCGCGCCGAGCGACTCGTGGTCCAGGGGGCCCGACCGGCCGCGCTCCATCAGCCTGCGGGCCTCCGACAGCCGGTTGGAGGCTTGGTCGAGGTAGAGCTCACCCCGGTCCGCGTCCTCGTCGGCCATCCCCAGCTTCAGGTCCTCCATGCCCCGCTTGACGGGGTAGAGGGAGTCACCGGGCAGGGCGTCCGTGCTGGCAGCGGCCACTCCGCTGAAGGCCCCCGCGGCCACACCTACGGTGAGGCCGCCCGCTGCGATGCCCTTGGACCAGCGGGAGCGGGGCCGCAATTTCCGGAGCGAGGTCGCCCGGTGGGCGCCGCGGCCGGTCCGCTGCTCGGGCACCTGAGGGTCCGAGGCGGCACCGCCCCCGGCCCTCTCTTCCATCACCATGGCCTCCATGGCGGCCACGAGCTGCGCTCGTTGCACCACTTTGACCTCGGGGTCCAGCACCGGGCGCGGCATACGTTCGCCGAGCGCGCTCGCCAGGGCCAACAACCGGTCGTGGTCGGCAGGTTCGGCAGGTGCCTCGGACTGCTCGGCCGCCGGGTCCGGTTCCGAAAGGTCGGATGGGGTCCGATCCTCCAGGGCCTGGGCGAAGGCGTTCGCCCGCCGGTGCGGAGTCACGTTCGCGATCACTGGCGGCACCTCCTCTCGTCATGACGATCGACTCCCCAAGGTGTCCGGAAGGTTGCCTTCCTTGAGCACATCCACACTTTCGAGTGAGCGGCTTCGGGCAGGGCGTGTCCACAGGGAGCCTGCATTCCGCACAACGAGCGGCGCGGCACTTGGGTTACGGACGAAGGATGATCGGACCACAGCGTCATCGAGGGGTCACCGGTTGTGTGGATTGTCAGGAGGGTCGGAAGGTGTGGGGGGTGCGTGGCGTGCGGGGGGTGCGGGTGGTGCGCGGGTGGGGCGGTGCGCGGCGCGGACGTCAGCGGGCGTCGTCCGGCAGCAGGCGGGCGAGGGTGCGGACCGCCCGGTACTGGAGCGTCTTGATGGCGCCCTCGTTCTTCCCCATCACCCGGGCGGTCTCGGCGACCGACAGGCCTTGGAGGAAGCGGAGGGTCACGCATTCCTGCTGCTGGGGATTGAGCTTGCGCACGGCTTCCAGCAGGGCGGCGTTGGAGAGGGACTCCAGGACCGAGTCCTCGGGGGATCGTTCCACCTCGTTCGCGTCCAGCATCTCGCCCGTGGTCACTTCCAGGCGGAAGCGACTGGATTTGAAGTGGTCCGCGACCAGGTTGCGGGCGATCGTCACGAGCCAGGCGCCGAAGTCGCGGCCCTGCCAGGTGAAGGTGGAGATGCGGCGCAGCGCGCGCAGGAAGGTCTCACTGGTGAGGTCCTCCGCGGTCGCCTTGCCGCCGACGCGGTAGTAGATGTAGCGGTACACCGTGTCGCTGTACTGGTCGTACAGGCGGCCGAAGGCCTCGGCCTCGCCGGCCTGGGCGCGTTCGACCAGGTCCATCATGCGGGCCTGGTCGCTGTCCGCGGTGGGGCGGCGGGCGGCGGGCGCGCTCGTTCCGGTTGCGGCGGTGCCGGCACCTCCTCCCGCGCGACCGCGTCTGCCCACCGTCGCTCCGCCGTCGGTCAGGGCATAGCAAGGACCGGCCGGGCCGAGGCCGGCAGGGACCGCGGCGGCGAAGGCGGGGACGGCGTACGCGGTGGGGACGAAGCCGCGCAGGTGGTCGAGGACCGTTGCGCGCAGCGTAGCCAGGCCCGAGGCGTCAACCCCGACAGGTGGGTACACGGGACTCCCAGAGGCAGAGCTTCCATCACGTGCAGTGCGGGACCGTTCACCCGTCGTGGCGACAGATGGGCGGTGGCATGCGTTTGAGGAGAATAACGCTTCGTACAGGCAGCGCTACACCCAGTTGCTCAAATCACCGATTCCGACACTTCTCTTACGTGTCGAAGGCATATTCGGTCGCAATTGGTGATCGGTTCTTGATCGGTTGGGTGCGCGGAATGGGCGCTTCCACGGTGGCTCGCGACCGAGTCGGGCGGCCGGGAGTGGTGCGCCGGGCGCGGGGGTAGAGGTCGGGGAATGTCCGCGCCGCGGCGGGCCGCGGGTACGCGGAAAGCCGCCCGGCGGGCGGCCGGACGGCTTCGGTGCAGGCGGCGGCCCGGTGGCTGCACCGCGGTGGTGCGCCCCGGGCTACTTGCGGCGGCGGTGCAGGGCGATGGCGGCGGCCGCGCCGCCCGCGATCGCGCCGACCCCGGCGGCCGCCGGGACGCCGACCTTCACGGCCTTGCGGCCGGTCCGATAGTCGCGCAGCCGCCAGTCGTGCGCACGGGCATGCTTGCGCAGTTTTGTGTCGGGATTGATCGCGTACGGATGTCCGACCAGCGACAGCATCGGAATGTCGTTGTGCGAATCGGAGTACGCGGCGCAGCGTTCGAGGTCGAGTCCCTCGGCGGCGGCCAGGGCGCGGACGGCCTCGGCCTTCGCGGGCCCGTGCAGCGGCTCGCCGACGAGCCGGCCGGTGTAGATGCCGTCGACGGACTCGGCGACCGTGCCGAGCGCCCCGGTGAGGCCGAGGCGGCGGGCGATGATCGTGGCGGTCTCCACGGGCGCGGCCGTGACGAGCCAGACCTTCTGGCCGGCGTCGAGGTGGGCCTGGGCAAGGGCGCGGGTGCCCGGCCAGATCCGCTCGGCCATGTACTCGTCGTAGATCTCCTCGCCGATCGCCATCAGTTCGGAGACCTTGTGGCCCTTGACGATGGAGAGGGCGCTGTCGCGCGCGTCCTGCATGTGGTCGGGGTCCTCGACCCCGGCGAGCCGGAACCAGGCCTGCTGCCAGGCGAAGCGCGCGAGTTCGCGGCGGTGGAAGAACTCCCGCTTGTAGAGGCCGCGGCCGAAGTGGAAGATCGCGGCGCCCTGCATGACGGTGTTGTCGAGGTCGAAGAAGGCGGCGGCGAGGTCGTCGCCGGCGACGGGGAACTCGGGCTCGGCCGGTTCCGCTTCCCCGGCCGCCTCCTCGTCGCTCTCGTCGACCTCGTCGATCTCGTCGGTGCCGTCGAGAGTCAGCGCGGTCTTGCGGGCGGCCTCGGCCGAGGCCTCGCCTGCCAGCACGCTCCGCGCGGTTGCGGAGCGCCTACGGGGGGTGAGCCATCCCAGAGCGGCCATGACGCGAGCATAGCCATTGTGTTCGGGAGTTCCCGAACCCGCCGGGTGCCGGGGGCGTGAACTCTTCGGTGCCTCGGTGTTACACGGCGGCGCGGGAGAATGGGGGCATGAGCCCTTTGCTGCGTCGTAAGGAAAAGAAGCGTCCCGGCGAGCGGTTGGTCACCCTCATCGGGAAGCCGGGGTGCCATCTGTGCGACGACGCCCAGGAGGTGATCGAGAAGGTCTGCGCGGAAGTCGGAGCACAGTGGGAGAAGAAGGACATCTCGCAGGACGAGGAGCTCTACCGGCTGTACTGGGAGCAGATCCCGGTGGTGCTCGTGGACGGCGAGCAGCACACCTTCTGGAGGGTGAACCCGGACCGGCTGCGCCGCGCATTGGAGGCCTGACCCTCCGGCCGGTTACCATCATGGGCGATTTGTGGGGTCTCGGGGGCGTATCGATGAGGAGTGTGTACCGTTTTGCCCCCCTCGGGATTTGAACGGGTTCGGCGTGTTGTGGGTTCCCGCCCTGGGGGCCCGAGCTGCGTGACCCCGGTCACTTTGCGCGGACAAAGCGGACACAATCTTTGTGCACGCGTTCACAAAGACATAGCCTGCATTCGACGGGGCGGTCTTGGGACAAGTGACCGCCTGCAGCCCCGCTCATCCCGCAGGAGCATCGTGGCAACTGGCCGAACTCACCGACCGGCGACCCGCAGCCGAGGTATTCCCGAGGCCACTGTCGCCCGGCTTCCGCTGTACTTGCGCGCCCTCACCGCGCTCTCCGAGCGATCGGTGCCCACGGTGTCCTCCGAGGAGCTCGCGGCGGCGGCCGGAGTCAACTCCGCCAAGCTCCGCAAGGACTTCTCCTACCTGGGCTCGTACGGGACCCGCGGTGTCGGCTACGACGTCGAGTACCTCGTCTACCAGATCTCCCGTGAACTGGGCCTGACCCAGGACTGGCCGGTCGTCATCGTCGGCATCGGCAACCTCGGCGCCGCCCTGGCCAACTACGGCGGCTTCTCCGCGCGCGGATTCCGCGTCGCGGCGCTCATCGACGCGGACCCCGCGATGGCGGGCAAGCCGGTCGCGGGCATGCCCGTCCAGCACACCGATGATCTGGAGAAGATCATCTCGGAGAACGGGGTCTCGATCGGCGTGATCGCGACCCCCGCGGGCGCGGCCCAGCAGGTGAGCGAGCGGCTGATCGCCGCCGGTGTCACCTCCATCCTGAACTTCGCGCCGACCGTGCTGTCGGTGCCGGACGGCGTGGACGTGCGCAAGGTCGACCTGTCGATCGAGCTGCAGATCCTGGCCTTCCACGAGCAGCGCAAGGCCGGCGAGGAAGCGGCCGCGGCCGGCGCGGGCCCCGCCTCGGTGCCCGCCGTCCCCTCCGGCGACGAGGCCGTCGCCGACGCCGCCGCCGGTTCCGGCGCGGCCCCCGCCGCGGCCGTCGAGCCGCCGGCCGGGCGGGCCGCCGCCGTCGCACGCAAGACCGGCCCCGAGGGTGACGTTCCGGCGGTGATGCCGGCATGAGTCTGCTCGTCGTGGGACTGAGCCACCGCAGCGCGCCGGTGAGCGTGCTGGAGCGTGCCTCGCTGTCCGCCGATGCCAAGATCAAGCTGCTGCACGACACGCTCGCCGCGGAGCCCGCGGCGGAGGCGACGGTGCTCGCCACGTGCAACCGGATCGAGCTGTACGCGGACGTGGACAAGTTCCACGCCGGCGTCGCCGAGCTGTCGACGCTGCTCGCGCAGCACAGCGGGGTGGCGCTGGAGGAGCTCACCCCGTACCTGTACGTGCACTACGAGGACCGGGCCGTGCACCACCTGTTCTCGGTGGCGTGCGGGCTGGACTCGATGGTGGTCGGCGAGGGCCAGATCCTCGGGCAGATCAAGGACGCGCTGGCGCTGGGGCAGGAGCTGCACACCGCCGGGCGCCTGATCAACGACCTCTTCCAGCAGGCGCTGCGCGTCGGCAAGCGGGCACACTCGGAGACCGGGATCGACCGGGCCGGGCAGTCGCTGGTGACGTTCGGGCTGGAACAGCTGGCCGTACACCTGCCGGTGGACGCCTGGGCCAAGGGCAAGCGGGCCCTGGTGATCGGTGCCGGGTCGATGTCCTCGCTGGCGGCGGCGACGCTGGCACGGGTCGGCGTGGCCGAGGTCGTGGTGGCGAACCGGACCGCGGAGCGGGCGGAGCGCTTGGCCGAGATTCTGGTTGCCTCGGGCACCGGGGTGGCGGCCAGGTCCGTTCCGATGGCTTCGGTGGTCGACGAGCTGACACGTGTTGACGTGGTCGTCTCCTGCACGGGGGCCACCGGATTGGTGCTGACCGGCGAGGACGTCGGGGCTGCCGTGGCGGGCCCTGCGGGGCTTTCCCCCACCCCGCCCCTTCCCGAAACCGGAGCTGCGCCCCGGACCCCCTGGGGGCTCCGCCCCCAGACCCCCGCGCCTCGAACGCCGGCGGGGCTGGAGGGGGCGCCTGCGGGGCTGGCCGCGGTCGATGCCGACGTCGTCGCCCGGCTCCGGGCCGCGGCCGAGGCCGGGGTGCGCCTGGCCGACGGCGGCGTCGCCCGGACCATCGCGCCCGGGGCCGGCGCCGCGGACGGGTGTCCCGTCGAGGTGCTCGCCGGGGACGGGCGGGCCGCGCTCACCGGGGTCGACGCCAACTCCCTCGAACTGCACGGCACCTGGGCCGACCAGGGCGAGGCCGCCGCGCAGCGGCAGCCCCGCAAGGGCGCCCGCAGCCAGGTCGACGTGGCGCCCGTACGGCTGGCCCTGCTGGACCTGGCCATGCCGCGCGACATCGACGCCGCCGTGCACCGGATCCCGGGCGTGCGGCTCGTCGACATCGAGTCGCTCGCCGAGGCCTCGGCCGACGCCCCGATGGCGGCCGACGTGGACGCCGTACGCGCGATAGTCGCCGAAGAGGTGGCGGCCTTCGGCGCCGCGCAGCGGGCCGCGCACATCACGCCGACCGTCGTCGCCCTGCGGGCGATGGCCGCCGAGGTCGTGGCCATGGAAGTGGCGCGCCTCGACGGACGGCTCCCGGACTTGGACGAACGGCAGCGGGCCGAGGTCACCCAGACCGTGCGCCGCGTCGTCGACAAGCTCCTCCACGCGCCGACGGTGCGCGTCAAGCAGCTCGCCAGCGAACCCGGGGGCGCCGGGTACGCGGAGGCGCTGCGTGAACTCTTCGATCTCGACCCGCAGACGGTGGCCTCCGTCAGCCGGGCGGACGCGGCAGACAAGAACGACGACTCAGGACGGGCATCATGAATCCACGTCTCGACCAGCCCCTGCGGCTGGGCACGCGGCGCAGCAAGCTGGCCATGTCCCAGTCCGGCCATGTCGCCGACGCGGTACGGGCGATCACCGGCCGGCCCGTCGAGCTCGTGGAGATCACGACGTACGGTGACGTGTCCCGTGAGCACCTCGCGCAGATCGGCGGCACCGGCGTGTTCGTCACGGCGCTGCGCGACGCGCTGCTGCGCGGCGAGGTCGACTTCGCCGTCCACTCGCTGAAGGACCTGCCGACCGCGCAGCCCGAGGAGCTCGTGGTCGCGGCGATGCCGCTGCGCGAGGACCCGCGCGACGCGCTCGTCGCCCGTGACGGCCTGACCTTCGAGCAGCTGCCCGACGGGGCCCGCATCGGTACCGGTTCGCCGCGCCGCACCGCGCAGCTGAACCACTACGCGCGCGCCCTGGGCAAGCGCATCGAGACGGTCGCCATCCGCGGCAACGTCGACACCCGGATCGGGTTCGTGCGCGACGGGGAGCTGGACGCCGTCGTCCTCGCCGCCGCCGGGCTGAACCGGATCGGCCGCGGTGACGAGGCGACCGACCTGCTGTCCGTGGACAACGTGCTGCCGGCTCCGGGCCAGGGCGCCCTGGCCGTGGAGTGCCTCGCTTCGAACACGGAGCTCATCGCTTCGCTCGCCGAGCTCGACGACCCGCACACCCGGGCCGCCGTGACCGCCGAGCGTTCCCTGCTCGCCGCCCTGGAGGCGGGCTGCAGCGCGCCCGTGGGCGCGCTCGCCGATCTTCTGGCCGACGGCCAGGCTGTCAATGAAATGCGCCTGCGCGGCGTCGTCGGAACCCTCGACGGCTCGACGCTCGTGCAGCTGTCCACCACCGGTCCCGTGCCCCAGTCGTACGACGAGGCCATGGCGCTCGGCCGCGAACTCGCGGACGAGATGCTGGCCAAGGGCGCGGCCGGTCTGATGGGGGAGCGATCGCTTTGAACCCCTCACGTCCGACCACCTCCGCTTTTCCGGTCGCCGCCGCCCACGGGCACGTCACCTTCCTCGGTGCCGGCCCCGGTGACCCGGGTCTGCTGACGCTCCGCGCCGTCGAGGCGCTCGCGGCCGCGGACGTACTGATCGCGGAGCCCGAGGTGCTCGAGGTCGTACGCACGCATGCGCGCGCGGGAGTGGACACGCCGCAGCTGACGATTGCTGACGAAGTGTCAGCAGCCGCCGGTGTCCCGGTGATCCGAGATGCCGCCAATCTTGTCATGGAGGCCGCGCGCTCCGGCAGGCGGGTCGTCCGTGCCGTCACCGGTGACCCCGGCCTCGACGGCAACGCGGCCGAGGAGATGCTCGCCTGCGCGAGCGACGGCATCCCCTTCGAGGTGGTGCCCGGTGTCGCGACCGCCGTCGGCGTGCCCGCGTACGCGGGTGTGCCGCTGCGCGGCGGCCGGGGCGACGCGAGCACGGACGTCCGGTTCGTGGACGCCCGCAACGCCTCCGCGCGCTGCTGGAGCGAGGTGGGCGCCAGCGACGGCACCCTCGTCGTCTCGGCGACGCTGGAGACCGTCGCCAGCGCGGCCGCCGAGCTGGTGTCCGCCGGCCGCAAGCCGGACACCCCGCTCACGGTGACCGTCGCCGGTACGACGACCCGCCAGCGGACCTGGAACGCCACCCTCGGGACCATCGCCCAGGTGTTCAAGCAGGGCAAGGTGCTCCCGTCGCCGGAGGGCGCCCGGCCCGTGATAGCCGTGGTCGGTGAGCAGGGCGCCGCGACCGCGCGGCGCGAGGAGCTGGCCTGGTTCGAGTCGAAGCCGCTGTTCGGCTGGCGGGTCCTCGTACCGCGCACCAAGGAGCAGGCCGCTTCGCTCTCCGACCAGCTGCGTTCGTACGGTGCGGTGCCGCACGAGGTGCCGACCATCGCCGTGGAGCCGCCGCGCACCCCGCAGCAGATGGAGCGGGCCGTGAAGGGGCTCGTCACCGGACGCTACGAGTGGATCGCCTTCACCAGCGTGAACGCGGTGAAGGCCGTACGCGAGAAGTTCGAGGAGTACGGGCTCGACGCCCGGGCCTTCGCGGGCATCAAGGTCGCCGCCGTGGGCGAGCAGACCGCCGCCGCGCTGGTCGAGTTCGGCGTCAAGCCGGACCTGGTACCCAGCGGCGAGCAGTCCGCGGCCGGGCTGCTGGAGGACTGGCCGCCGTACGACCCGGTCTTCGACCCGATCGACCGCGTCTTCCTGCCGCGGGCCGACATCGCGACCGAGACGCTGGTCGCGGGCCTGATAGAGCTCGGATGGGAGGTCGACGACGTGACCGCGTACCGGACCGTGCGCGCGTCGCCGCCGCCGGCGGACACCCGCGAGGCGATCAAGGGCGGCGGCTTCGACGCCGTTCTCTTCACCTCGTCGAGCACGGTGCGCAACCTGGTGGGCATCGCCGGGAAGCCGCACAACGTCACCGTCATCGCCTGCATCGGCCCGGCCACGGCCAAGACGGCGGAGGAGCACGGCCTGCGGGTCGACGTCCTGTCGCCGGAGCCGAGCGTGAGCAAGCTGGCGGAGGCCCTGGCCGAGTACGGGGCCGCGCGCCGCGAGGCGGCCAAGGAGGCCGGCGAGTCGGTGTCCCGCCCGAGCGAGCGCCGGCCGGGCGCCCGCCGGCGCCGTACGACCTGACGCCGGGCGAGGTTCGCCCCGGGGCCCGGACGCACCCGCGTCCGGGCCCCGCGGCGTATCCGGTGGTGCCGGCGGCAGGCTTCGGCGAGGATCTTCGCCGGGGAACGGGGACGGGGGACGGGGGACCGGTGACGGAGGAGGACACCGACCGGCGGCTCGCGGCGGCGGTACGGGCCGGGGACGCGGAGGCGGTCCGCACGCTGCTGGGGGCGGGGGCGGATCCGGGGAGGGCCGAGCTGCTGTGCACGGCGGTGGACGCCTTCGCGTACGAGGTCGCCGAGGCCTTGGTGGCGGGCGGCGCCGACCCGGACCGGGAACTGCCGGACGGCACGACCCCGCTGCTGCGGGCCGTGGAGGGCGGTTCCCCGGCGACCGTCAGGGCGCTCCGGGGTGAGGTGCTGCGCCTGTCGGCGGCGCAGCGCGAGCGGCTGCTCGCGGCGGCCCGGCACTGGTACGGGGCGGGCGCGGAGGAGGAGTTGCGCCGCCGCACCGGGGCGACGGGCCCGGCGCGGTGGTCGTCCGCCGAGGAGGAGTGGTGCGACGTCGGGCAGGTCTCGCTCGGCGGCGTGACGGTCCGGGCGGGCCACGGGGCCGTCCTGACGGAGCTGGAGTGGGCCTTCCGGATCCTGACTCCCGTGGAGGAGCTGGTGGAGCGGGCCGTCCGGCACCCCGATGTCTGCCATGTGGACTGGTCCGCGTCCTCCATGGTGCTCGCACAGCGCCGCAGTACGCAGACCTGGTCGGCGGTGGCGGCCTTGCGTCACCATCCGTCGCCGGACCACCGCCGGTTCGTCGTCAACTGCCTGAGCACCCGGGACTGGTTCGCGAGCCTCAGCAGCGACTCCTCGCAGCGGGAGGGAGCCGGACTCTTCAGGGCCTGGGCGCTGGAGGAGACGGACGGCGGGGTGCTCGCCGCGGTGCTCGACGCCGTTTCGGACGACGGGTACGACGAACCCCTCGGGCTGCGCTACGCAGGGCACCCGGACTCGCGGGTGCGGCAGGAGGTGCCGTACCTGTTCGACGCCCCGCTGTCGCCGGAGGCCACCGCCGCCCTGTTCGCCCTGGCGCGGGATCCGGACCCGGAGGTGCGGGGGCACGCGGGAGGCAGGCTCGGCCGGGAGCCGGGCGCGGTGCCGGAGGTCCGGGCGCTGGTCCTCGGCCTGGTCCGCGACCCGGACCCCGGTGTACGGGCCACGGCCGCGGCCGTGCTGTCCGCGGGCGACGACCGCACGCCGGAGGCCGCGGAGGCGATGGTGGCGCTGCTCGCGGAGGAGGACCAGGAGCTACGCCTGGAGGGCGCGTACGGCCTCGCCCTGCGCGACGACCCGCGCACGCGGGAGGCGTACGAGCGGGTGGGCCCGCTGGGCCCGCAGCACGAGCACGACCACCGCCGCAGCGGCCGGTGGCGGAACCTCTAGCGGCCGACCCAGCCGGTGAGCCCGGCCCAGGCGGCGGGGGCGAGGGCGAGGGTGGGGCCGTCGGTGACCTTGGAGTCGCGGACGTGGACCCGGTCGGCGGGGCAGGTGGCTACTTCGACGCAGGCGTCGCCTTCATCGGTGCTGTAGGAGGACTTCCGCCAGGCGTAGGCCACTTCCAGGCACTGGCCGCCCTGATCGCTGCTGTAGCTGGACTTGAACCACTTCAGTGGGGTGCTGGTGCTCATGACTCTCCTAGCAGCCGGTCCAACAGGCCCTTTGTGTCTGTGACATTGAGGGCCTGGGATCGCAGCATTGCATACTTCTGAGCGAGGATGCTGACCTCGTTGGGATCGCGAACGACGATGCTGACGCGTTGGTTTTCCGAGTACGCGACATGCTGGTGATCGGGTGATTCCAGTAGGGCGAACGAGCCCGTGAGGCCTGCGTGGGCTGTGAGACCAAGAGGGAGGACCTGGAACGAGACCGCGGGGTGGTCGGCGCAGTCGCGCAGATGGCGTAGCTGGCCCCGTCTAACGTCGTCGCCGCCGATTCGGTCTCGCAGTGCCGATTCCGAGACGATGAAGCCGAGGTTGGGCGGGACGGTGCGGTGCAGGATCTCCTGACGTTTGATGCGGCGCGCTGTTTGGAGCTCGATCTTTTCCTCGCCCGTGTACGGAACGCGGCAGCCGAACACAGCGCGGGCATATTCCTCGGTCTGGAGCAGGCCTGGCACGAGCACGGCGTCGTACCAGGAAAGGGCTACGGCCTCTGCCTCGCTGGCGAAGTATTCCTCCGCCCAGGGCGGGATGACCTCGACTTGCGGCATCTTGTTCGCCGCGACAGTGAGAAGGCCCGGCAGGCCTAGGACTCGGTCCATCGCTTCGGCGACGCTGGGCATCAAGGTCCGTCGGCCCTGCTCGATGGAGGCGACGCTCTGGACATCGATGTGCAGAGCATCGGCGAACGCGCGCTGCGTCAAGCCCTTGGAGACGCGGGCGGCGGCGACCTGGGCGCCGACCATTTTCATCGCCGTCTCATTGGGGCGGGCGCTCTTGCGTGATGGCATACCTGTGAACTCCCCGCATGCACAGATGAGATACCGGCACCGACCCGTACTCGTGAAGGAGTACGGGTTGCACGTCTTGCTCACGCTAATCACGCAGCGCGACGATCGTCCCGTGAACGTGGAAATCCATCCGGCCATGCTGCGTGAGCGGTACTTCCCCCGCAGCCGCCAATCCATCGGCTCCACCAGGGAGTTCGCGGCGGTGACACTTGACGCGTGGGGTGTCACACGCCGCCGGGACGACCTGTTGCTCTGCGTGAGCGAGCTCGCGACCAACGCCCTGCTGCACGGTGTGCCGCCCGGCCGGTGCTACCGGCTGCGGCTGCTGCTCTTCGACGGCATGGTCCGGGTCGAGGTGGCCGACAGCGGGGGTGGTCTGCCGCAGGTGAAGGACCGGGATCCCGGGGCCGAGGGCGGGCGGGGGCTGCTGCTCGTGGCCTCGCTCGCCGAGCGGTGGGGGGTCGGGCCGCGCAGGCCCGGCAAGGTGGTGTGGTGCGAGCTGGCCCTGACCGCCTTCCCGCACGGCACCCCCTAGGCTTGAGTGCGACTGCTGTCCAGGCTCGAAGAGGCGACTGAGTATGAGCGCGTACGGATCCTTCCCCGGCTCGCGGCCCCGCCGGCTGCGCACCACCCCGGCGATGCGGCGGATGGTCGCGGAGAACCGGCTGCACCCCTCCGACCTGATCCTGCCCGCCTTCGTCCGCGAGGGGATCTCCGAGCCCCTCGCCATCTCGGCGATGCCGGGGGTCGTCCAGCACACCCGTGACACGCTGCGGAAGGCCGCCGTGGAGGCCGTCGAGGCGGGCGTCGCGGGGATCATGCTCTTCGGGGTCCCGGCCGACGAGAACAAGGACGCGCTCGGCACGGCCGGCACCGAGCCCGACGGCATCCTCCAGGTCGCGATCCGCGACGTGAAGGCGGAGGTCGGCGACGACCTGGTGATCATGTCGGACCTGTGCCTGGACGAGTACACCGACCACGGCCACTGCGGTGTCCTGGACGAGCACGGGCGCGTCGACAACGACGCCACGCTGGAGCGGTACGCCGAGATGGCGCAGGTCCAGGCCGACGCGGGCGTCCACGTGGTGGGTCCGAGCGGGATGATGGACGGCCAGGTCGGGGTGATCCGCGACGCGCTGGACGAGACGGGCCACGAGGACGTCTCGATCCTCGCCTACACCGCGAAGTACTCCTCGGCCTTCTACGGTCCCTTCCGTGAGGCCGTCGCCTCCTCCCTCCAGGGCGACCGCAAGACCTACCAGCAGGACCCGGCGAACGCGCGGGAGTCCCTGCGGGAGCTGGCGCTCGACCTGGAGGAGGGCGCGGACATGGTGATGGTCAAGCCGGCCGGCCCGTACCTGGACATCCTGTACCGGGTCGCGCAGGCGGTGGACGTACCCGTCGCCGCGTACCAGATCAGCGGCGAGTTCGCGATGATCGAGGCGGCGGCGGAGAAGGGCTGGATCGAGCGGGACCGGGCCATCCTGGAGACCCTGCTGGGCATCAAGCGGGCCGGCGCCGACACGATCCTGACGTACTGGGCGACGGAGGTGGCGGGCTGGCTCCGCGAGGCCCGCTAACCTCCGGCACGGGGAGGGGCGCCGCCGGGACCCGCCGGCGGGGAGCGGTCGCCCGTCGGCCCCCTCGCCGATACGTCACGCGTCGCTGTGGCCGCGGCGGTTGACCGAGGCGAGGAGGGCCTGGGCCGAGGCGAGGCCCGCGGCGTCGCGGCCGTTGCCGGCGAGGCTGTACGTGATCTCGGCGAGCAGGAGCGAGAGCCGGCCGTCGCTCGCCCGGGTCAGCGGTTCGGAGCCCTCCCAGACCGCGTCGCGTACCGCGTGATCGGTGAGGCAGCCCACCGGGTCGGCGGCCGTCAGCAGGCGCCGGGTGATGACGCGTTCGAGGTCGGTGGGCATCCAGTCGCCCGTGTCGAGGTCCTTGGCGAGTTCGAGGGTGCGCTCTCTGAGGGTGGCCGGCGTCATGCGGTGCTCCTTGAGTGGTGGGCGGCTTCTCGGACGGGGTCGATGCGGACCGCCCTGCCGGGGGCGGGGAGATCGCGCAGGATGAGGGAGTGTGCGCGGATCCGGTTGCCGGAGGCGATGGTGACCGGGCCCAGCACGGAGGCGCCGACGCCGATGAGCACGTCGTCGCCGATGACGGGGTGGCGGCGTACGCCGGGCTCGGGAGCCCGGGACCAGCCGCGTGATCCGAGGGTCACCCCGTGGTACAGCGTCACGTCGTCGCCGACGCGGGCGGTCTCGCCGATGACCACGCCGAAGCCGTGGTCGATGAAGGCCCGTCGGCCGATCCGCGCGCCCGGGTGGAGTTCCATGCCGGAGAGCAGGCGGCCGGCGAGCGTGAGGAGCCCGGCGGCGAAGCGGTGGTCGCGCAGGTGGAGGCGGTGCGCGATCCGGTGGAGGGCCAGCCCGTGCCAGGGCGAGTGGAGCAGGGCGTCGCGCAGGCGCGGGCGGGAGGGGTCGCGGGCGACGACGGTGTCGAGGTCCTCGCGGATCTGGCGCAGGAGGGAGATCCGCCGCGGGGTGCGGGGCCCGGCGCCGGTCACGGCCGGGCCTCCGCCGCCTGCTGGGCGTGCTGGGCGTGCTTGGTCTGCCGCGCGGGCCGGGCGTGCGGGGTCCGCTGGGAGTCCAGCCGGTTGATCCGGTACATCGTGCGCTGGAACAGGTCCTGCGCGGTCAGGGCGGGGTACCGGTCGGGCTCGCCGTCCACCGTGACGCCGCGGAGCGCGGAGAGCACCGTCCACGGGGTGGGGTGGCAGAACTGCACGATGGAGAGCCGCCCGCCGCCCTGCCCGGGTGCGGCGACGACGCGGTGGACGGTGGCGCGGGCCAGGCCGCCGGTGAGCCGTTCCAGGACCATGCCGACGTTGAGGACCGTGTAGCCCTCGGGTGCCTCCACGGAGGTCCACTCGCCGTCGATGAGGACTTCGAGTCCGGCGGCGGTGGCCCGGGGCAGGGCGGTGATCAGGTCGAAGTCCTGGTGCTCCACCATCCAGACGTGGTCCGCGGACGGGGCCTGCTCCATCGGCGGGTACCAGGTGGCCCGGTTGACGACGGGGCCGTCCTCCAGCATCTCCTCGAAGTAGCCGGGGCTCGCGCCGAGCGCCCCGGCCAGCCGGCGGACCACGTCGAGCTGGAACCGGGACATCCTCAGGTGGAGCTCGCTCAAGGCGGAGCCGATCCCGGGGATCAGGTGGTCGGGATAGTACGGCTGCGGGTAGCGGGCGGGGTAGCGCTCGCGCAGCGGGTGCGTGGAGGGCAGCGGGGCGCCCCAGTGGAACAGCTCCTTCCAGTCGGGGGTACGGCCCTTCTCGCCCCGCTCCACCAGGGGTGGGAGGTATCCGGACTGCCCGTTGGCGCCGGGTACCCGGCAGTCCGCCTTGACCTCGGCGGGCAGCTCGAAGAACGCGCCGAGCATGGCGTACGCCTCGTCCAGCAGGGTCTCCGGCACGGTGTTGCGCACCAGGAAGAAGCCGTCGCGCAGGGCGCTTCGGACGTGCTGGTCGTCGCCCTGGGCGTCGAGTGCGATCTCCTTGAGCATCTCCGGTCCCTCCTCTTTCTTCTCTCCTCCCGCGCCGCTCAGACCGCGACGAAGGACAGGGTCAGGTACTTGAGCTGGTGGCCCTCGTACTCGAAGTGGCGGTCGATCTCCAGGCGGCCGGTGAAGCGGAAGCCGTTCGCCTCGTAGAGCTCGGTGACGAGCTCCTCGGTGAGCCACCAGTTCAGCCGCCCGTCCGCGAGCGGGTGCGGGGTGATCTCCCCGTCGGGGCTCAGGAAGACGCTGACCACCCAGACCCCGCCCGGGCGCAGCATCTTGCGGCCGTGCTCCACCCAGGGGGCCCAGTCCTCGCGCCGCTGGTGGTGCAGGCAGCCGTTGTCGACGAGCAGGTCGAGGCCCTCGGCCCGGAAGGCGAGGAAGTCGCCCTGGTGGAAGCGGATCGAGCCGTGCGCGACCTCGGGGGTGTCCCATACGTCGAGCAGGTCGAGGCCGGTGACCTCGGCCTCCAGCCATTCGGCGAGGGAGGCCGTCTGCAGGCCGCGTCCGCAGCCGATGTCCAGGACGCGGGCCGGGCCGGAGCCCGGCTGCTGGTCGTCGGTGGGGGCGGCCGCGACCGCGAAGTGCGTGACGCGGTCGTTGGTGGTCGTGCCCGACCAGGAGTCGCGGTTGTTCTTGTACCACTGCTTGAAGGAGTTGCGGACGACCTCCCGGTAGCCGCAGTAGTTGCGTTCCGCGTGCCCGGCACTGCGGCCGGCGGCGGTCAGGACGGCGGACGAGCCGCGGCCCTGGGTGTCCCGTCCTTGGATGTCACGATCCTGCGGCATGCTCCCACTCCTCGATTGTTCCGCGGCTTGCGACGACCGCGACTGCGTTGCGCCCTCTCGGGCCTTGGTCGACTTCCACCGAGGCGGCGAGCCATGCGCCGGCCCCGCTGCCGCAGACGGCGATGCCGTGCTCCCGGCGCAGGTGGCGCATGGCCTGGACGGCCTGCGGATGGGCGACGGCGGTGAAGCCGAAGAAGTCCTCGGGGAACGCGGCGAGCAGGGGCTGGCGCAGGCCGTGGCCCAGTCCGCCCGTGCCGCTCATGCGGGGGGCTCCGTCGGGTGCGCGCTCGTCGCCGTAGACGGCCTCGGTGGGGAAGACGGCGACGGGGCGGCAGTCGGGCCAGGCGCTGCCCAGGGCCATGGCGGCGCCGGCCAGGCTGCCGCCGGTGCCGACGCCCGCGGTCACGGCGACCGGTTCGACCCCGTAGCCGGCGAGCTGCCCGATGATCTCCGCGCCGGTGTGCTCGCGGTGCAGGGCGGCGCCGACGGCGGCGCAGTGCTGGAGCAGCAGGTGCCGGTCCTCGCGTTCGGCCACGCGGACGGCCTCGTCCATCGCGCCGAGGAAGCCGGTGCCCTCGGGGGCGGTGGTGATCTCGGCGCCGTGGCGGCGCAGTTGGTCCAGCAGCCGCCGGGAGGCCCCGTACGGGACCACCAGGTGCAGGTCCAGTGCGAGCTGGGCGCACAGCTCGGCCAGGGCGACGGCGAGGCTGCCGCCCGAGTACTCGGCCAGCCGTATCCGGGGGGAGCCGGTCGAAGCGACCGCGGCGCACAACAGGGCGTACGCCGTACGGGATTTGACGGATCCGGAGGTGTTGGCGGCCTCCGTCTTGAGCCAGACCGTGCCCCGTCCGGCCCGGCTGGGCACCGGGACGAGTGGGGTGTCCCCGATGCCGGGGCGCAGGGCGGCGAGCCGGGGCAGCAGCCGGTGGGCCTCGGCCTCCAGCGGTGCGAAGGCCCGGGTGAGGTCGGCCAGGGACGGGGCGCGGTCGGCCAGGACGCGCCGGATGTCGGGGAAGGTGGTGCCGGTGGTGCCGGTGCTACCGGTGGTGCCCGTGGTGCCAGGGGTGGGGGCGGGGCCCGGGCCGGCGGCCACGGCGAGCTTCGGCCCGGGGCGGACGGCGGTCGTCATGAGGGTTGCTCGCTGGTGGCGAGGCGGAACCCGACGGGGTAGAGCGGCCCGGGGAAGGCGCCGTGGCGGCGCCGGGTGCGGGTCAGGTCGCCGAAGCGGGCGAAGGAACCGCCGCGGGCGATCCGGTAGCTGCCCATGGACTGCACCAGATGGTCGGCGACGTAGGGGCCGTCGGGGTAGGGCGCGTACTCGTCGGCGGTGAACTCCTCGACGTTGCCGCCCATGTCGTGGACGCCGTACGGGGAGCGGCCGGCCGGGAACGCGCCGACCGGGGTGGTGGTGTGCACGCCGGACTCGCGGGTGTTGGCCGCCTCCGGGTCGAAGCCGCCGGGCCA
Organism: Streptomyces vinaceus; assembly: GCF_008704935.1. Classification (NCBI taxonomy): domain Bacteria; kingdom Bacillati; phylum Actinomycetota; class Actinomycetes; order Kitasatosporales; family Streptomycetaceae; genus Streptomyces; species Streptomyces vinaceus. The sequence continues at coordinate 3,359,809 of NZ_CP023692.1, read as the reverse complement.
GGGGTAGGGCAGGCCCTCGGGGCCCTTGGCCGCGTGCTCCCACTCGGCTTCGGCGGGCAGCCGCCAGGGGTGTCCGGTGCGCTCGGTGAGCCAGGCGGCGTAGGCGTCGGCGTGCTCGGGGCGGACGCCGGCCACCGGGTGGTTGGAGCGGTCCCACGGGTAGGCGCCCAGGTACCAGGTGGTGGGGCGCTCCTCCAGGCCGGTGTCGGCGAGGAAGGCCCGGTACTCGCCGTTGGTCACGGGGTACGTGGCGATCCAGAAGTCGGCGATCTCCACGGTGTGCTCGGGGCACTCCTTGAGGATCCAGGACTCCTCCACGCCCACGTGCGCCCAGGCGTTGGTGACGTACCCGGCTTCGTCGGCGGGGAGGCCGATGCGGATCCGGCCGCCGGGCACGTGGCGGGTCGCGGGGCCGGCCCCGGAGGTGGGGGAGGGGATGCGGGGGTCGCCGAGCAGGCCGAGCACGTGGCCGGCGGCCAGGCGTTCGGCGGTCGGCAGCTCCGGGTCCTCCACGGCGGCGGCGAGCTCGTCGGGGGTGGTGCCGGGCAGCCGGGCGGGGTGCAGCCTGCCGGGGTCGGCGAGGCCGGCGTGCTCCTTGAAGTGCGGGGAGTCCGCGAGGTCTTCGAGTGAGAGTGTCATGCCGCGGCCTCCTGGAGCAGGGCGATGGTGTGGCCGGCGAGTTCGGCCTTGGCGGACAGGTAGCGGGAGTTCTCCGCGGTGACGTACACGCCCGTGGGGATCACCTCGGTGATCTCGATGCCGTGCGTGCGCAGCTCCCGCACCTTGTCGGGGTTGTTGGTGAGCAGGCGGATCCGGGTCAGGCCGAGGGCGTGGAGCATCGCGGCAGCGGCCGCGTAGTCCCGTTCGTCGTCGCCGCGGCCGATCATGCGGTTCGCGGCGAAGGTGTCGTGGTCCTGCGACTGGAGGACGTAGGTGTCGAGCTTGTTGTAGAGCCCGATGCCACGGCCCTCCTGGCGCAGGTAGAGCACGGCTCCGCCGTGGTCGGCGATCGCGCGGAGTGCCTCGTCGAGCTGGGGGCCGCAGTCGCAGCGGGCCGAGCCGAGGACGTCGCCGGTCAGGCATTCGCTGTGCAGGCGTACCAGCGGCGGCGCGGTGTCGGTGGGGGCGGCGGGGACGAGGACGGCGAAGTGCTCCCCAGGGTCGGGCAGGTGGTGGAAGGTGACGAGGTCGGCGCTGCGGTCGCGGACGCGGGAGAGGGTGACGGGCACGCGGGCCCGGACCGCCGCCGGGATCGTCCCGGGGAAGGCCGTGGTGACGGCGTCCGGGGCGGCTTCCGTGACGGCTTGCGGTGTCTCGGCCGAGGTCGTCATGCGGCCACCTGCTTCCGGTCGGCGCTCTGCGCGATGTCGTCGATGTGGAGGGTGTGCTGGATGTGGGCGCCGTACTCGTCCACGGCGACGAAGACGATCCGGCCGTCCCAGCCGGCCACGGCCACCCGCCCGTCGGCGAGCTGGAACATGCAGGACAGGCCCTGGGCGAACCCGGCGAGGACGCGGCCGGAGGCGAGGGTGCCCGCCGAGTCGGCCCAGTCGACCTGCCAGCAGTAGAGGTTGAAGTCGTAGGAGCCGGCGAGGACGGTGGGCCTGGCGGTGTCGCCCAGCAGCGAGACGCACTTGACGGACTCGTCGGAGCCGAGCAGCGTCTGCGGCGCGCCGGTGCTCCAGCCGCCGTCCTCGGTACGGGTGACCCGCCCGACCTTGACGGTGTGGTCGCGGGAGGCGCTGGCGACGACGGAGCCGGCGGGGCCGTGCAGCCCGGAGACCGCGTTGACGAGGTTGCCGTGCTCCCACAGCTTGGTGCGCCCGCGCGCGGTGCCCGCCTCGATGGTCCGGTCGGTGGCGGCGGACAGGAAGCCGCCGCCGGGGATCGGGGCGAGGGACTTCACCGACCCGCCGTGGGCCTCGATGCGCTCCTCCAGCCGCAGCGTGGCCGGGTCCACGACGAGGAACTCGCCGTTGTAGGTGCCCGCGATCAGCCGGCCGCCGTCCACGGTGAGGGAGGGGATCGGCGCGCCGAGGCACTCGCTGGAGGTGCGGGTGCCGTCGTAGCGGATGACGTGGCCGGAGTAGGTGCCCGCGTAGATCGTGTCGCCGTCGGTGGTGAGGGACAGGATCGGGCCGTCGGTGAGCTCGATGGGGGTGGCCCGGCTCTGGGCGCCGTTCTCGATGCGGACGGCGAAGACGGTGCCGGAGTCCCCGCCGATGAGCAGCTCGTCACCGCGCGCGGCCAGCGCGTTGGGCCCGTGGGTGGCGCGGTCGGGTCCGGACAGTTCGGCCGCGGTGGCCATGTCGTACAGGTGCGGGGCGTTGCGGAAGGAGCCCGCGGCGACCAGGCCCTGCGCGGCGGCGACGGAACGCGGCCACACGCGGAGGTCGGCGACGGTGTGCCGGCGCTCACCGGAGCGGTCGAACCAGTGCAGGGAGCCGTCGTAGGCGCCGACGACGAACGCGGAGTCGTCCTCGGCCCAGTCGACGGCGCGGGCGGCGGAGCTGGAGACCTCGACGGTCAGTACGTGCTCCAGCTCGCGGGTCAGCAGGTCGACGCGGCCGTCGTCGCGGGCCACGGCGAGGAGGTCGCCGGCCCGGGACCAGGCGCAGCCCTCGATGGAGGAGTCGTAGTGGCGCTTGCGGGTGGCGGCGGGGCCGGAGCCCGGGGCGGCGGCGGGGTCGCTGACGGCGACCAGGCCGTCCTCCCCGACCGTGGCGGCCAGGCCCTCGGCGCTGACGGAGACCATCATGCAGTGCGCCTCGTGGGAGCCGACCTCGGTGAGGAAGGTGCCGTCGAGTACGGACCACAGGGTGGCGCGGCCGTCCTCGGAGACGCAGATCAGGCGTTCGCCGTCGGGCAGCCAGGCCACCGAGTTGATGTCGTCGGTGTGCCGGGCCAGGACGTTGACGAGCGTGGCCGGGCCCTCCTGGGGGACGCGCCAGATGCCGACCGTCTTGTCGGCGGAGGCCGTCGCGAGCAGGGTCGGGTCGGCGGGGTTCCAGGCCGAGGAGTTGACGAGGCGGCGGTGGCGCAGCGTCGCGGTCTCCGCGGGGTGGGCGGGGTCGGCGGTGTTCCAGACGATGACGGTTCCGTCGTAGGACGAGGTCGCGAGGCGGGAACCGTCCGGACTGAAGGCCACGTGGGTGATCGGGGCCGAATGTCCGGTCCCCGATTTCGGGATGGAGATGGTGCGCACGCTGTCTCTGTCCTTTGCTTCGGAGCCGGAAAGATCGGGTTGAAGGGCGGGGGTGGGGGATACGGGTGTCCAGTTTCCCGGCATTCACGCTAATGGGCTCCGTAAAGGGCGGCGAAATACCGTCCGGCAATGTGGGAAGTCTTCGAACCTGATGGATTCGAATTCTTCTTCTTGACGTGTCATCGCAGGTCGTGGTGGGTCCAGGCGGAATCGGGGCGGGATCGCATCGGGAGCGAAACGGGAACGGGACGGGAATGGAACGGGAAGAGGTGATGGAGTGAGCGGCATTATGCGACTGCCGCTTGCCCTTCGTTCGTCTCCCCTTGATGCTTCGGTGAGAAGAGGACTCAAGGGGCTGAGCTCATGCATGTTGTTCTGTTGGAGACGGCATACGTCAGAGGCTTTGACGTCGTGGCAGAGATGGCCGACGACGGTATCGAGGTCACCTTCGTCACGGAGCGCCTGGACGCCTACCGCGCCAATGCCGGGTTCGAGCTGATCGAGCGCGCGGCGCGGGTGGTGGAGCTGGCGGACCTGTCCGGCGGCCACGATCTGGCCGCCCGGCTGCGGGGACGGCTCGGCCCCCACCCGGTCGACGGCGTCATCTGCCGCGACGAGAACCTCCTGCACGGCGCGGCGCGGTTCGCCCGCGAGCTGGGCCTGCCCCACGAGTCACCGGAGGCGGCCCGGCTGCTCGGCGACAAGTCGGCCGTACGGGAACGGCTCGGGAAGGCCGGGATCGGCAGTCTGCGCTGGCGCCGGGCGGTCACCGAGGAGGAGGGGCTGGCGGCGGTCGACGAGATCGGGCTGCCCTGCGTGGTCAAGCCGACGTCCGGCCGGTACTCGGTCGGGGTCACCGTGGCGTGGACCCGGGAGCAGGCCGCCGCCGGGCTGGCCGAGGTGCTGCGGGTCGCGGACGGGAACGGCGGCGCCCCCACCGGAGGGACCGGTGACGAGGAGGGCGGCGAGCGGCCCGTAGCGCTCGTCGAGGAGTACGCGGTCGGGCGCCACGTCAGCGCCGAACTGCTCGTCCAGGACGGGCGCGTGGTCCTGTACGGCTTCGCCGAGCGGGTCCCGGCGGCGCCCGGGACCACCGCCGAGCTGGGCGGGCACTTCCCGGCCCGCTTCCCGGGCATGGGCGCCGCGCGGCGGTTCGTCCTGGACGCCGTCGAGGCGCTGGGCGTGCGGGCGAGCGCGCTCCACGTGGAGCTGCTCCTCACGCCGACCGGCCCGGAGCTGATCGAGGTCAACGGCCGCATCGCGGGGCACGTGGTGACCCGGCAGATGTCGCTGGCCCTGGACCGCTCGATCGCCCGCGACCTGGTCGCCCTCGCCACCGGTGCGCCGGTCGAGGACGCGGCCCCGCCGGTGGCGACCGTGGCGCTGCGCGCCCTGTGGAGCCGGGAGGAAGGGATCGTGCGCGGTACGCCTCCCGGGCCCCGGGAACTGCCCGCCGGGGTGGTCGACTGCCAGGTGACCGCGGGACCCGGGGACCGGGTGCCGGCGCTGGGCACCAACCACGACCGGTTCGGGTACGTGATGGTGCGCGGCGCGGACGCGGCGACGGCCGTGCGGACCGCCGCGGAGGCCGCGGCCCAGGTCCAGGAGTCGCTGCGCATCGAGCCGGTCGCCGCCGAGCGGCCCGGGGCCGGGCCGGCGGGCCCGGAGCGCGGTGGCGTCGGCGGCGAGCACGTGGTGCTGCTGCTCGACGGGGACGACCCGGTCGAGCGGATCGTGGCCGCGGCCGGCGCGGTGACCGCGCGGCTGACCGTACTGCGGCGCGACGAGCTCACCTTCGACGAGGTGCGCGCGCGGTTCCTGGCGGCGCACGAGGGCGCCGCGGTGGCCGCGGTGCTGTCCTGGTCGGGCGCCTACGAACGCGAGGCGCGCGAACTGCGCGCGCTGGCCGCCGGAGCCGGCCGGGCGGACGAGCCGCGCAGCGAGGAACTCGGCGAGCTCGACGGGCTGCTGGAGGAGCTCGCCTTCGTCAGCGATCCCGTGCACACCGTGCTGGCCCTCGCGGCCGCCGGGGGCCGGGTGGACGTGCTCGCCGTGATCGACGAGAGCGGCGACCAGGCCGCCGAGGACGGCAGCACCGAGCGCCGCCTGACCGCCGGTCCGGTGCCCGCGCGGCTGCTGGCCCGCACCGTGGAGGCCGTGCGCGAGGCGGCGATCGAGGGACCGGCCCGGATCGTCTTCGGGGCGCGCAACACCCGCCCGCTGGTCCTGCCCGGCTTCGACCGGCAGGTCCTGGACCTCTACGACGCGGCCCACCGGCGGAGCCTGGTGGCGGCCGCCGCCGAGAGCGCCCTGGGCCGGCCGGTGTCCGCCGCCCTGCCCGACGCCGGGCGGGTCGCCGTGCAGCGCCACCTCCTGACCGGGCCGGGCCGCTTCCGCGTGGTCGCCGCGACCGGCGCCGAGGAGCTGTACGACCGGCCCGAGGTGGCCTTCGTACGGACCCCCCTCGACCGGGAGGGCGTCCACAGCGGGCCGGTGGTCAGGCTGGAGTACACCGCGGCCGCGCCGGACACGGTCCGCGCGGAGCAGGCGGTGGCCCGGATCGAGCGCTCGCTGCTGTGGAAGACCGAGCCGGCCGACCGCACGCACGTCCTGCTGCTGGACCGGATCGGGCCCGGGGTGTGGACCCGCGACGACGGCTCGCCGCTGCTGGACCCGGACCGCTTCCGGCTCAGCGTGCTGAGCTCGGCCGCGGGCGGCACCCAGGGCGGCGCCGCCGACTTCGCCGCCCGGACCGACGTGTTCGACCCGGACGGGGTACGGGTCCTGGCGGGCGCGGTGCACGCGCTGTACCCGGTGGACCGGGTCGCCACCGTCTCCGAGCGGCTGCTGGAGCCGGCCGCCGAGCTGCGGGCCCGCCTGGGCACGCCGGGCAGCGACCCGGCGACCGCGCGCAAGTTCGTGGACAAGGCGGTGATGAAGCGCATCGCCCGGCGGGCCGGCATCCCCACCGCCGAGGGGCACCTGATCCACACCCCCGAGGACGTCACCGATCTGTTCGCCCGGCACGGGCGGGTCGTGGTCAAGCCGCGGGACGGTTCGGGCTCGTACGGGGTGTCGGTGCTCACCGACGCCCGGCAGGTCGAGCGGTGGGTGCGCGAGGAGTTCGCCCCCGGCACCCACCTGTGCGAGGGGTTCGTGGCGGGCGACATGTGCCACATCGACGCCGTCGTCCACGAGGGCGAGGTGATCTGGGACGTCTCCCGGTACGTGAGCGACACCCTGGCCGTCTCCCGGGTGGAGCCGCTCTCCTCCATCACGGTCGCCGACCCCGCCGTGCGCGCGGCCGCCCGCGAGCTGCTCGGCCGGGTCGTCGACGCCTGGCAGGTCAGGGCCGGGGTGCTGCACCTGGAGGCCTTCCTGGACGAGGCCGGGTCCTTCACCTTCTGCGAGGTGGCGGGCCGCCCGGGCGGCGCGGGCATCCGCCAGGCCTTCCTGGCCACGACCGGCGTCGACCTCTTCCACGCCAAGGTCCTGACCGACGTGGGGCTGGACCCGAGGGCCGGCCGCATCGCGCCCGTGGGTGCGTACGCCGGCTGGACCGTGCACTTCACGGTCGGCGGGATGCTGCTGGACTTCGACGACTCGGCGGTCGCGCAGGACGCGTACTACCGCAACGTGCCGTACCGGATCGGCGACGTGGTCCCGCCGCAGCCGTTCTCGGGGACGGGCGCCTGTACGTACGTCTTCACCCACGACTCGCACGAGGAGGTCCGCCGGCTGGTCTCGCGCGCGGAGCACGAGGTGCGCCTGGTGATCGGGCTGGAGCCGAAGCCCGGGTCGGCGGGGGCCGGGCGGTGATACTCGGCATCCTCGGCAGCGCCTCCGCGGACTCGGTCTCGCGCCGGGTCCTGGAGGTGGCCGCCCAGCGGATCGGGGCGGCCGGGGCGGCGTACGAACTCCTCGACCTGAGCGTGGAGTTCCCCGGACGCCACCGGATCGAGGACTACGACGACCCGCCCCCGTACAGCCAGACGGCGGCCCTGCGCGCCCGCGTCGCCGAGGCGAGCGGCGCCGTCTTCGCCACGCCGGTCTACCACGGCTCGTACAGCGGGCTGCTCAAGAACGCCCTGGACCACCTCACCGGCGACGCGCTGGCCGACCGGCCCGTGGGGCTGATCGCCGCGGGCGGCGGACCGCGTGGCGCGGGCACCGCCTGCGACCAGATGCGGGCGGTGGTCAGGGCGCTCGGCGGGTGGGCGGTGCCCACCCATGTGGCCTCCGCCCGAAGCGACTTCACACCGGGGGTCCCGCTGGAGGAGCTGCACATACGGATGGACCGGATGGTGGGCGAACTGCTCTCGTTCCGCTCCGCCCGCCGGCTCCCGGCGGCCCTCGCCGGCCGATGACGCGCGGAGCCGCCGGCCCCCCGATGCCCGACCACCGTATCCGCGAAGCGAAGCCCGTCACCTGAAAGGACGCGCCATGACCCCCCGCTCCGCCCGCCCGCCCGCCGGCCCCGAGGACCAGCCGCACCTGCTGCTGATCTCGGGGATCGGCGGCCATCCGCCCGCCGCGGCGCTCGACTCCCTCGCGCGGATCGGCCCGGCCGTCTCCGTCGTCCACATCGCGGCCTGGGGCGACCCGGAACCGGTGCGCGCCGACTGGGCCGCACGCGCGCTGCGCGGCGAGTTCCTCACCGCGGCCGACCTCGACGACGCCGTGACCGTCGGCCTCGCCCTCCACGAGCGGTATCCGCTGTCGGGCGTGGTCACCTACTCGGAGCTGCTGCTGCGGCCGCAGGCCGAGCTGGCCGAACGCCTCGGGCTGCCGGGCAACACCCCCGAGGCGGTGGGCATCGCCCAGTCCAAGTCCCGCCAGCGGCAGGTCTTCGCCGAACACGGCGTGCCCTCACCGCGGTTCGCGGAGATCCGGGAGGAGGCCGATCTGGCGGAGGCGGCCCGGAGCATCGGCCTGCCGGCCGTCTTCAAGCCCTCGCTCGGCGCCGGCAGCCAGAGCGTGCGGCTGGTCCGCACGTACGGGGAACTCGTCGAGGCGTACCGCGACGGCCGGGCCACCGTCTCGGCCTTCCTCCAGAGCGAGGACGTCTTCCTGCTGGAGGAGCGTCTCGCACTGGAGGCGGACGGAGACAGCGGCTGGGCCGCGTACTGCAGCGTCGAATCGCTCCTCGCGGCCGGGGAGCGGCACCACCTGGCCGTCTCCGACCGGATCCGGCTGCGCCACGGCTACGCCGAGGAGGGCGCGTCGATGCCGTCGAGGCTCGACGCGGCCGTCCAGGCGGCGGTCGTCGACTGCGCGGACCGGGCGATCCGGGCCATCGGGCTGACCACGGGGGCCGTGCACACGGAGATCGCGCTGACCCCGGACGGGCCGCGCGTCATCGAGGTCAACGCCCGTGCGGGCGGCCCCATGCCGGTCATGTTCGAGGTCGGCGCGGGATACGACTACGCCGAGCAGATCGGCCGCAGCGCACTGGGGCTGGCGCCGGACACCGCGGCGCGGTTCACGCGGACGGCCCTGGTGAGGATGGTCCCGATCCCGGCCGGCGAATGGCGGGTGACCGCCCAGACCCCGGTACCGGAGCTGATGGCGGCCCACCCCGAACTGGCCTACGTGCGACCGAGGTTCGAGGTGGGCCAGTCCGCGAGCCGGGACCGGACCCTGCACCTGGCGACGTTCATGCTGGGCGCGCCGACGCCCGCCGCGGCCCTGGAGCTCGCGGGCCGGATCGAGCGGGCCCTCGGCATCGAACTGCGGGAGGCCGGCGCACCGGCCGGGCCCGAGCCGCTGCCCGGGCCCGAGCCACTGCCCGAGCCGCTGCCCGAGTCCGCCCTGGCCCGGGCCACATAGCCGTGGACCCACACCCCCTGCCCCGCCCGACTCCGCAATCCCGCCTACTCATGACGTGGGGATCGCTTCGATGAGGAAACGCATCTACGCCACTGGACTGTCCGACGCCGTCGGACTCGGGATGTACCTGTCCCTGTCCGTCCTCTTCTTCCACAAGGCCGTGGAACTGCCCAACGCCGAGATCGGGCTGGTCCTCGGCATCGCCGGCATCACCTCGCTGCTGGGGGCCATGCCCATCGCGCGGGCCGCCGAGCGCTTCGGCACCCGTACGGTGCTCACCGTGCTGTTCCTGGTCCGGGCCGCGGCCTTCCTGGCGCTGGCCGTGTCCTCCTCCTTCGTCTCCGCCCTGCTCGCCTCGGCGGTCGCGGGCGTCCTGAGCCGGGGCATCAGCCCGCTGATCGAATCGGGCCTGATCGCCCGCGCGAGCAACGAGGAGGCGGTCGGGGCGCTCGCCCGGCTCCGGTCGCTGCGCAACGCCGGCATGGCGGCCGGCGCGCTGCCCTCCGGGGCGGCCATCGCGATCGACGAGGCCTGGGCCTACCGGGCCGTGATGGTGCTCTCCGCCGTCCTGTTCATCGGCTGCGCCGCCGTCTGCCGCACCCTGGACGAGGGCGGGCGCCCGGCCGGGGCCGCGCGGGGCGGCCCCTCACGCGGCAGTGTCCTGCGCGACCGGGCCTTCCTGCGCATCACCGTCCTGTACGGCGCCCTGACCATGTCGGCGCTGGTCCTCGGACTCGGGGTCCCGCTGTGGGTGGTCCAGCAGACGCAGGCCCCCACCTGGACCGTGACCCTGGTCCAGGTCCTCAACACCGCCGTCGTCGTCGCCCTCCAGGTCCGGATCAGCAAGGGGTCGGACGACTTCCGCACGGCCCGCAGGATGATGCGGCGCGGCGGGCTGCTGTCGGCTCTGGCAGCGGGGGTCGTACCGCTGACGGCGTTCGGCGACGCGACCACGAACCTGGCCCTGGTGGTCGCAGCCGCGCTGCTCTTCTCCCTCGGGGAGCTGTACATCATGTCCGGCGCCACCGGCGTCGCCCTGCTGCACATCCCCGAGGGCCGCAAGACCGGCTACCTCGCCGCCTTCAACCTCGGCTTCGCCGTCACCACCGTCGTGGGGCCCCCTCTCATCACCACCTCCGTCGGCTGGGGCGGCTGGTCCTGGCTCGGCTGGGCCCTCTACTTCACCACCGTCGGCCTGGTCGCGATGCGTGTCCCGCAGCCGGCCCCGGCCGCCGGGAAGTCGCCGCAGACCGCGGGAAGCCCCGCGTGAGGCGGGCCGAGGGAGCATGGGAGCGGGCCCCGAACATTCCCCTCTGCTCGGCGTACCGTCATCCTCGGACGACACGCCTCAGCCCATCTGCCGCAGCGGCCGGTTCCGCGACGGAGTGTCGGACGAATTCTCCGCCCGAGTGCGGCCAGCGGCGTGGTCGGCGCCGATCGCGACGCTGTGGGCGGCCGAGGCGAGCGTGAGGTGACGGTGCCAGCCCTTGAAGGAGCGGCCGGCGAAATCGCGCAGGCCGGCCCGCTCCCCGGTGACGGCGCTGTCGAAGGCCGTCCGCCGGCTGAGCTTGGCCAGCCGCATCAGCCCGTCGAGCGAGGTGGTGGTGAGGTCCGTGAGCCACAACTCGCTGGGCGGGCCGTTGCGGTTGGTCCACTCGCCCATCAGCAGCCACTGCTGCGGACCGGCCGGCGAGCGGCGCGGCTGCGGCAGCTCGACGCGTATGCCCGCCACCAGGGTGCTGCGTACGACGGGCGTCCCCGACGAGGGGTCCAGCCATTCGACGGGCCGGCGCAGCCCGCGTACGTGCTGGAGCATGTCGGACAGCGGTATCGGTCCGGCGCCGTACCCGGGCATGGCCGTGTCGGCGACCCGCAGCTGGTCCATGGGCCGCATCCGGGCCATGACGGGAACTCCCGCGGCGTGGAAGCGGCTGAGCACCGCGCTGCTGACGAAGTCGCGGGAGGGCAGCACCACCGGGCGGCGCTCCACGTCGCCCCAGGCGAGGAGTTCGAGGGCGGAGGCCGTGGCGCACTCGCCCGGGGACTCCTCGTCCACCCAGTCGGGGATGTCGGCCCGGCGGCGCTTCTCCTCGTCCTGGAGCCAGGAAGGGGAGAGGTACAGGCGCCAGTTGACCGGCGTGCTCATCGTCTCCGAGGCCATCCACAGGCCGAAGGAGTGCTGGCCGTGGACGGAGTGCCCGAGCTCCGGGACGAACCGGCGGTCTATCCCCGCCGACTGCTCGCCCGCCTTCTGGATCGGCATGGACTGGATGACCCAGGCCTTGGGCTGGACCGTCTGCTCCACGTGCCGGGCGAGCGCCGCGCGCATCGGGGCCCAGTTCCAGGTGGATTCGCTGATGAAGTGGTGCAGCGACTGCTCGGTGCCGGCTCCGCCGACGACTCCGGCCATGTTGCGGATCGACTTGCGCCCTTCCGCGTAGAGCAGTCCCCGCAGGTACTGCTCGCCGCGGGCGCGCTGGTCGCTGCGGCGCAGCGACATGAACAGCTGCGGTGCGAGCTCCGAGATCATCGCTTCGACGATCTGCGCTCTGTGGTCGGCCGTCGTGGTCGACGGTATGGCGGGTGGGGAGTGGGGGTCCTGTGCCGGAGGGGCGGCTACAGGTGCTTGGTAGGCGCTGTGCGCGGCGGCAGGCCGGGTGCCGGAATGGTTCGCCGCGCGGCGCACGGTCCGCCGGCTGGCGCCGAGGCCGAAAGTCTTCATCGCTGCTCCTGAGTCCGAGTCAGGACGCAACTGTGCGAGGAGCCGTTCCCGCTTCGTTCCCTCTTCGCTACCGCTTCCTCCCGGAAGCTCTTAGGATCCTGGGGAAGGCTCTTCAGCAGGGGGCATTGAGGGGGATGGGCAAGGAGGCCATGGCGAATTCTGTGGAAAGCCAGGTGCGTTTCAACATTCTCGGACCACTTGAAGGGTGGACGGCAGGAGATCGGTTAAAGCTCGGCGGTCAAATTTACGAACGAGTTCTTGCCACCCTGCTGCTCGAACCGGGAAATATTGTCCCGGTTGTCCGCCTTGTGGAGGCGGTATGGGATGAGGAACCTCCGGTAACCGCTTCCCATCAGGTGCGCAAGGCCGTCGCCGACCTGCGGCGTCGGATCCCGGGGGGCGGGAAGCTGATCGTCACGGACGGTCCCGGCTACCGCGTGCAGGTGACGGACGAGCAGCTCGACCTGCTCGAATTCAACGGCCACATACAGCAGGTCCGGCGCGCCGTCGCCGTGGGCCAGTCCCAGGAGGCGGCCGACCAACTGCGCGCCGCCCTGGCGCTGTGGCGCGGCCCGGTGATGTCGGGCGCGGGCGGCCCGGTGGTCGAGGCTGCGGGCGCCGTACTGGAAGAACGCCGGCTGGGGGCGGCCGAGCAGCTCTTCGAACTGCGCCTGTCGCTGGGGGAGTCCGGGGAACTCATCGGCGACCTGCGCACCCTCATCGCCCAGCACCCGCTGCGGGAATCGCTGCGCGGCCACCTGATCCTGGCCCTGTACCGCTCCGGGCGGCAGGCCGAGGCGCTCGCCGAGTACGCCAAGGTCCGCGAACTGCTCGTCGAGGAACTCGGCATAGACCCCAGCGCGCAGCTCACCAAGCTGTACGAGGACATCCTGCGCGCCTCCCCCGAACTCGCGGGCCCGGCCGCCCGGCCGGTGTCCGTGGCCGCCCCGCCCGCGCCGCAGTCCCCGGAGGCGGCCGGTCCGGACGCCCCGAGATCGGAGCCTCCCGGACTGGGGAGCAGCCGTTTCCCGACCCTCGCCTCGCTGCACGGGGCCCCCTGCACCCTGCCGCCAGGCATCCCCGACTTCACCGGCCGCGAGCGCGAGCTGGCCGAGGTCCTGGATGCGTGTCGGCAGGACGCGGGGGAAGGACCCCGGGTCGTCGCGATCGACGGCATGGGCGGCTGCGGCAAGACCTCGCTGGCGGTGCGCACCGCGTACCAGCTCGCCGAGGAGTACCCGGACGGGCAGCTCTACGCCGACCTGCGCGGCTTCACCCCCGGTGAGAAGCCGCAGCGGCCGGCCGCCACCCTCTCGGGCCTGCTGCGCACCCTCGGGGTGGCGGCCGACAGCATCCCCGACGACGAGGCGGGCCTGATCGGCCTGTGGCGGGCCACGCTGACGGGCCGGCGCCTGCTGCTGCTCTTCGACAACGCCCTCGACGCCGGCCAGGTGCTGCCGCTGCTCCCGTCCGCAGCCGAATGCCTGGTACTGGTGACCAGCCGGGCCCGGCTGCTCGACCTGGACGGGGCGGACTGGATCTCGCTGGGGGTGATGGAGCCGCAGGAGAGCCGGGCGATGCTCGCCGACATCCTCGGCGACGACCGGGTGGCCAGGGAGCCGGAGGCCGCCGCCGAACTCGCCGAGCTGTGCGGTCACCTGCCGCTGGCCCTGCGGCTGGCGGTGGCGCGCCTGCGCAACCGCCCCCGCTGGACCGTGCGCTACCTGGTCGAGCGGCTGGAGGACGAGACCCGGCGGCTGGACGAGCTGAGCGCGGGCGAGCGCAGCGTGGCCGCCACGCTCAGCCTGTCGTACAAGGCCCTGGAGCCCGAGCTCCAGGGCGCGTTCTGCCTGCTCGGCCTGCACCCGGGCGCCGAGGTCGACGTCTATTCGGCCGCGGCCCTGCTGGAGACCGGGGTCCGGGACGCGGAGGACATGCTGGAGGACCTCCTCGACATGCACCTGCTGGTGCAGAACGACCCGGGGAGGTACGCCTTCCACGACCTGGTGCGCACGTACGCGCTCTCGCTCGGCGAGGGCAGGAGCGGGCGCGAGGCCCGGGAGGCCGACGGCCGGCTGCTCGGCTATTACACGGCGGCGACCGAGGCCGCGTGCACGCTGCTGTTCCCCACCCGCCGCAGCATGGACGTGGACTCGCCCGGTCCCGCGTACGCGCTGCCGCCGATGCGCCGCGAGGACCGCACCCTGGAGTGGTTCGACCGGGAGTCGGCGGGCATCCAGACCCTCCTGGCCCGGGGCGGCCACGAGGAGCGCCCACAGCTGGTGTTCGCCCTGGCCCGCAACGCGTCTTTCCACCTGAACCTGCGCGGAAGGTTCGTGGAGTTCGAGTCGGTGTGCCGGGCGGGCCTCATCGCGACGCGGAACATGGGCGATCCCCTGCTCATCTGCCAGACCCTCAACAACCTCGGGGTGGCGCGCTGGAGGCTGGGCCGGTTCCCCGAGGCCGTGGACGCGGCGGAGGAGGCACTCGACTGGGCCCGGAAGGCCGGAGGTCTGGACGACGAGGCCGTGTGCCTCGGACTGCTCGGTCTCGCGCACTACGCGCTGGGGAACCTGGCGAGCTCGTACGGCTACACGACCGAGGCGGTACGGGCCTTCCAGAAGGGGGACGGCGCCGGTCTCGTCCAGCAGCAGGCGGAGGACCTCAACACGCTCGGCACCGTCTGCCTGGCGCTCGGCCGCCACGACGAGGCGGCCGATGCCCTGCGCAAGGTCATCGAGATCTGCCGGGCCTACCCCTCTCCGGGGGTGGAGGTCACCGCGTGGACGAGCCTGGCCCTGGCCCAGATCGGCAAGGGCGATTTCCAGGCCGCCCACGACAGTGTGACGCGGTCGTGGGCACTGAGCGCCTCCGCCATGGAAGAGAACCTGGTCCTCGCGCTCGCCGTCTCCTCCGACGTGAGCGACCGGCTGGGCGACGCCCGCCGGGCGCAGGAGCACGAGGACCGGGCCCTGGAACTGATCAGCCCCCGGACCTCGGCGCAGCGGCGCTCGCGGGTGGACAACCTCCTGGCGCTCAAGCACGGCCGCAACGGCCGGTACGAGGAGGCCCTGCGGCTGCACGAGCGGGCGCTCGACGTGGCCGAGGGGATGGGCTACCGCGTCGAGATGGCCCACGCGCTGGACGGGATGGCGGCCGCGGCCGAACGGCTCGGCCGGCCGACCGCGGCCGAGTACCGGGAGCGAGCCGACTTGCTCTTCGATGCCATGGGGGTGCCGCCGGAAGGGCGCCGCACCTCCTGAGCGGGGCGCGGGCGCGCGGCGGGCGCCGCGCGGCACGACCGTAGAACAGTGGGCCCCGTCCGGTACCGGACGGGGCCCACTGTGTGCGCGGCGGGAGCTGGTCAGATGCCCTTCGGGGGCACCGGGGGGTTGGTGGGGGCGACGCCGGGGCCCTTGTCCTCGGCCAGTACCGAGTGGCCCTTGGTCCCGTCGGTGTGGTCCTGCTCGACCGCCGTACCCAGGCCGAGGGTGAGGGCGAGGGCGACGATACCGACCAGACCAGCGAACTTGCCGCGCATTTCGAACCCCTTGTGTGTTTGGAAATCCCGTGTCGCTTTCGACGTGACAGAGATTCGCAACGGGGCTTCCTGCTCCAGTCCCTCTCCGTTCCCGCTTGAGTGGGCGGTGGTATGGGAACGGAACGGGAACGGGCAGTCTAACGAGGAAACCGGTGGGCTATCCGGTATTTGATTGGCCGAATATCGCCGTTCGGATATCGGTGGATTGCCATTCAAGAAAAGGAGAGTCGGAGTTCCGCTTCGAGTCGTCCCAGATCCCGCGCATGGCCGTGAGCGGCGATATGACCGTCCGGCCGGATCAGGTAGAACCCCGCGGAGCGACATCCGGCCTGCGGGGCGGCGTCGCGGCGCCGAAGCGTCACTTGCCGCAACAGTGGCCATTGCGCCACGATGTGGCCCAATTCCTCTTCCCAGGCCCTGTTCCCGTCCGGGACGACCGCCAAGTTCCAGCCGTGCGGGTCGGCGTCCGCTCCGGAGATCCCGTACGCGAGTGCCAGACGGCGCGGGAAGACCGCCCCGACCTCCAGTGCGCCGGGCAGGGAACGCCGTACGCGGCAGCCCGTCCAGCCCGAGGGCTGCTGGGTGTCGCGGACCGGCGGGTAGGAGAGCCGGCGGCCGGCCATTACCGGGGCGTAGAACTCCGAGACGATCCCGGTCCGGTCGAGGAGCCGGAACGCCGCGTCGCGCGCCGCCACCGTGGCCCTGGACTTGAACAGCCAGGCCCTGGTCTGGAAGTCGGTGTCCCGCACGAGCTGCCGGGTGACCTCCGCACGCTCCTCGCCGTACGAGGAGAGCAGCGAGGAGGGGGACTCGCCCCGGATCACCGCGGCCAGCTTCCAGGCGAGGTTGTGCGCGTCCTGGAGGCCGTTGTTCATGCCCTGCCCGCCGGCCGGACTGTGTACGTGGGCGGCGTCGCCCGCCAGGAAGACCCGGCCGCGCTGGAACTCGCTCGCCCGCCGGGCGTGAACCCGGAACACGGCCTTCCAAACCGCCTCCTTGATCCGTACGCCGCGGGGCCCGCGCTCGTCGATGACGGCCTGCATCATCGGGACGTCGACCTCGCCGCCGCCCTGGGGCATCACCGACAGGAACCGGAAGATCCCGCCCGGGATGGGCACGATCACCAGCGCGCCGTTGGCGGACTGGTAGAAGTGGCACTCGTCCGGAGGTAGGTACCCATCGATGCGGGCATCGATGAGTGCGAACGCCATCTCGTACGTCGATCCCTCGAATCCGACGCCGAGTTGGCCCCGGACGGCGCTGCCGGCGCCGTCCGCGCCGACGACGAACGGCACCTTCAGCCGCTGCAGCCCCTCGGGGGTCTCCAGCACCGCCGTCACGCCGTCGGTGGCCTCGATCCGGCCGGAGTAGTCCAGCCCGTCGAGGGCCAGCAGCCGCACCCCGCGCTCGATCTTGCCGCCGAGCTCCTCGAACCGCTGGGTGAGCAGCCGCTCGGTGACGTGCTGGGGCAGGGTGCGGCACGCCAGGTCGTCCGAGAACCCGAAGGAGGCCAGGGGGCGCCGTTCGGAGAAGTAGCTCAGCGTGTTGATCCGTACGGACTCCTCGTCGACCACGCCGCCCAGACCGGTGTCCTCCAGGATGTCGAGGGCGCGCGGCCAGACGGACAGGGCCTTGGGGGTCAGCATGGGTTCGACGGCACGGTCGATCACGCGGACCCGGATGCCGCGCCGCAGCAGTTCGACGGCGGTCAGCAGGCCGGTGGGGCCGGCCCCGACCACCAGGACGTCCAGGTCGGACGCCCCGGCGGCGGCGGGTACCGCTTCGCCCTCTCTCGTGGGCCGGCTCTCGCCGGCTATCAGGTCAGCCATGGCCTCTGGGACTCTCTCAGTCGGTGCGGACGCCGGTGGTGATGGAGTTCTCCGGCTCGGTGGGCAGTCGGTCGAGGCTGATGCCGAAGTGCGTCTTGTACGCGGCGATGACCTCGGCGTCGTCCTGGAGGACGGTCTTCGAGCGCTGGTCGCCGTCGACGACGTTCAGGTGGCGGCCCTTGAGGGTCACCAGACCGTTCTCGGTGCGGATGGAGCAGAACAGCGCCTGCATGAAGGAGGAGTCGGGCGCGGTGCGGTACCACCACAGCGACGGGGCGTAGTCCTCGATGCGGACCGGGGTCTCGACCACCTGGTACAGCGGGCGGCCGCCGAGCCACAGGTCCACGGTGCCGGGCTTGTCCTCCACGTCCTTGAGCTGGTACTCGCCGTGCGGGTCGCTCTGGACCTCACGGCTGTTCCAGTCGAGGGGGAAGCGGCTGTTGCGGCCGAAGCCGGTGTCGACGAGGTAGGCGTCGTCGCCGATGGTGACCTTGAGGGCGAGGTGGCCGAGGAACGGCCCCACGCCCTCCGGGCGGTGCACGCGGCCCGGCAGGATGTCGACCTCGTAGCCGAGGGCCTCCAGCACGAAGCCGAGCGCCGGGTTGACCTCGTAGCAGCCGCCGCCGCGGTTGTCGATCGCCACCTTGTCCACGGACCGCTTGTCCATGTGGATCTCGCGGCCTTCGAGGTGGTAGTCGAGGTTCTCGAACGGGACCGACAGCACGGCGCGCTCGGCCAGGTGGCGCAGGCCGGCCAGGTCGGGCTGCGCGGGCCGGCTCGCGCCGATCCGGGTGAGGTAGGCGTCGACCCGGGCGTCGTCGATCGGGGTTGCGTCCAGCATGGAATCTCCTTGAAGGGTGTCGCCCCCCGGGACGGGGGAGGGCGGGGAGGGGGGTCCTCGGGGGGAGGGGCTACCAGCGGATGAGCGACAGACCCAGGGCCATGCCGCCGCCGAAGCCCGCGAGCAGGACCAGGTCGCCGTCGGCCAGCCGGCCGGAGCGCGCCGCGCGGTCGAGGGTGATCGGGACGGAGGCGGAGCCGGTGTTGCCGTACCTCTCGTACGTCGTCCAGGTGCGGTCGGTGCCCACGCCGATTTCCTCGGAGAGGTTTTCGAGCATGCGCCCGTTGGCCTGGTGCGGAACGAAGTGCGCGATGTCCGCGGGTGTGAGGTCGTTTTCCGAAAGGAATGCGTCGATTGCGGGAGGGACGTTCGCGGCGACGAAATCGCGGACGCCGCGGCCGTTCATCGTGAAGTACTGGAGTCCCTCGGCGAGGGTTTCGGCGGTGGTCGGAATGCGGCTGCCGCCGCCGGGGACCTCGATGAGGTGGCGGTCGGCCGCGAAGCTGGCCAGCCGGTTCGCCAGGACGCCGCGCCCTTCCCCGGCCGCCGGGCCGAGGACGACGGCGCCGGCGCCGTCACCGAACAGGATCGTGGTACGCCGGTCCTCCCGATTGAGGATCCGGGAGTACACGTCGGCGCCGATGACGAGGGCGTAGCCCTCGCCGGTGGCGGACGCGAGCATGCCCTGGGCCGTGGCCAGGGCGAACAGGAAGCCCGTGCAGACGCCGTTGACGTCGAAGGCGGCCGTGCCCTGGTCGGCGCCGAGTTCGGCGGCGACCACGGCCGCGGTCGGCGGCTGGGGCTGGTCGGGGGTGGACGTCGCCACCACGATGAACGACAGCTGCCGGGCGCGGATGCCGGCGCTCTCCAGCGCCGCCCGGCCCGCGATCACCGCGAGATCGGATGTTGCTTCATCGGGCTTCGCCCAACGCCGCTCGCGTATTCCCGTCTTGCCGAGTATCCATTCGTGATCGACTCCGGCCGGCGCTCCGACTTCTTCGTTGGAAACGACATGAGCCGGTACGTACGACCCCGTACCGAGCACGCCCACCGAAAAAGCATTGCGCGCACCGTGATTTCCCGTCGTGATCATTTCTACGACTCCTCAACACTGCGTGAAACTCATGGTTCCGTCCCGCGGAAATGCCGACAACGGCGTCTTCGGGACCTTGTCAGGTACGGGGCCGCGGGGCGGTCCGGGCATGCCGGACCGCCCCGCGCCGCGTCAGGCGGCGAGCATCCGCGCGGTCAGCGAGGCCAGCAGGTCCCCGGTGATGCGCGGTCCGTTCTGTGTCAGCACCGACTCCGCGTGGAACTGCATGGAGGCGAAGTGCGGCCCGCGCAGGGCGTGCACCTCGCCGGTCTGCGGATCCCGGCTGATGTCCACGAGCCCGACACCGGGCACGACGGCCGAATCGCCGAGCGAGCGGGCGGCGAAGGTGTTGTAGAAACCCACCCGTTCGGGTCTGCCGAAGAAGTCGATCTCCTTCTGCACGCCCTGGTTGGGCTCGCTGCGGCGGACCAGGTCGAAGCCGAGCGCCGTGGAGAGCACCTGGTGGCTGAGGCAGACGGCCAGGAAGGGCCGCCGCTCGTCCAGCAGGTGCCGTATCGCCGTGCGCAGGTGGGCGATCTTGGGGTGGGCCCCGTCCCGGGGGTCGCCCGGGCCGGGGCCCATCACCACCAGGTCGTGTCCGTCGAAGGAGTACGGCTCGTCGTACCGGCGGATCGTCACGTCCAGCCCGATGGAGTCGAGCTGGCGGGCGATCATCGCCGTGAACGTGTCCTCGGCGTCGATCACCAGCACGGTCCGGCCGGCCAGCTCCGGATCGACGGCCGCCCGGTCCTGGTCCTCCTTGAGCCAGTAGCCGGCGATGGTGCGGTTGCGGTCCTCCAGGGCCGCGCGGACGGTGGGATGGGTGGCGAAGCGGGTCTTGCCGCCCCCCGATTCGAGGGCCGCGAGCAGCCCGGCCGCCTTGGCGGCGGTCTCGGCCACCTCCGACCAGGGATCGGAATGGCGTACGAGGGTGGCGCCCACCCCGATGCGGACCTCGCCGCCGGCGCCGATGTCGGCCGTGCGGATCAGGATGGAGGAGTCGAGGGCGTCGCCGCCCTGCTCGTCGCGGCCGATCAGCGCCAGCACGCCGCTGTAGTAACCCCGGCCCCGGGGCTCGTACTTGGCGATCACCTGGGCCGCGCTCTCCAGCGGGCTGCCGGTGACGGTCGGGGCGAACAGGGTCTCGCGCAGGATCTCCTCCGGGGGGCGCGTACTGCGTCCCTCGATGAAGTACTCGGTGTGGGCGAGGCGGGCCATCTCCTTGAGGTACGGGCCGTCGACGCGGGCACCGCCCTCGCAGATCCGGGCCATCATCTTGAGTTCCTCGTCCACCACCATGTAGAGCTCGTCGACCTCCTTGGTGTCGGCGAGGAAGTCCATGACCTCCGGCAGCGAGGGCCCGGCCGCCGGGTAGCGGTACGTGCCGCTGATCGGGTTCATGACGGCGGTGCCCTCGCGCAGGCTGACGTGCCGCTCGGGGCTGGCGCCGACGAGGGTGCGTTCGCCGGTGTGCACGACGAAGGTCCAGTACGCCCCGGACTCGCGCTCCAGCAGCCGCCGGAAGAGGGTCAGGGCGTGGCCGGTGGAGTACGCGCGGATGCCGGTGGTCCAGGACCGCTTCAGGACGAAGTTGGCGCCCGCGCCCTCGCCGATCTCGTCGGCGATCACCCGGCGCACGGTGTCCGCGTACTCCTCGTCGGAGACGTCGAACGCTCCTCCTTCGAGCTCGATCGGCAGGTCGGGGATCCGGGCGAGCGCCTCGACCAGCGAGATCCGCTCCTGTCCGGTGACGGTCATCGCGACCAGCGGGGTGTCCTCCTCGGGGGCGGCGAAGCCCCGCTCGGAGATCTGCCGGTACGGGACGAGGGCGAGCACCTCGTGCCGGGCGCCGCCCGCGGCCGGCCCGGCCGACGTGGTCCGTCCGTGCGCTCCGTCCGCTCCGTCCGCGGCACCTGACGCACGGAGATGCGCCAGCGAGTCGACGGTGGCGCTCTCGCCGATGATCACGTCGAGGATTCCGGGACCGGTGGCCTCGGGACGGTAGAGAAGGGCGAAGGGGGGTGGGTTGGGGCCCAGGATGCGGGCCAGCAGGGGTGAGGTCATCCCGCGATCTCCTTGGCGGTGGTGACGACCGCGCACCGCTTGGACGCGTAGTCGATGGCCAGCCGGTGCTCCAGCTCGCTGAAGTCGCCGGTCGCGTCAGCGACCAGGAAGGTCTGGATGTCGTGGCTGAAGGACTCGATGGCCGTGGTCAGCACTCCGACGTGGGCGTAGACGCCGCAGATGACGAGCTGGTCCCGGCCGGCCGCGCGCATGCGCTCCAGCAGGTCGGTGTTGAAGAAGGCGCTGTAGCGCCACTTGGTGCAGACCCAGTCCTCGGGGGCGGGCGCGAGCGCGGGGACCACCTCGCGGTCCTCGGGCGTCGTACGCATCCCCGGGCCCCAGATGTCGGCGAGCAGCCCGCGCTGCTCGGGGGTCATGCCGCCGGGCTGGGCGGTGTAGGCGACGGGGGCGCCGTGGGCCTTGAAGTGCTCCCGCAGCAGGACGGCGTTGTCCGTCAGCTCGGCGCGCAGCGCGTCGGGGAACGGCGCGAGGAAGTAGCGCTGCATGTCGTGGACGAGCAGTACGGCCCGGTCAGGGTCGAAGGTCCACTGCGGTACGGACGGGGGAATGTCTCCCGCGGTCGGGAGGGGATAGGGCTCGATGGTCGGTATGCCGGCCATGACTGTCCTCTCGGATGTCTGTTCCTCAAAAGGGGTGCGCAGGAGTGGATGGGGTGGGCGGGAGCGGCGGGGCCGGGCTCACGCGCCGAGCGTGGCTCCGCCGTCCACGGTGAGGACGTGCAGGGTGATGTGCGCCGCGCGGTCGGAGAGCAGGAAGATCACGGATTCGGCGATGTCGTTGGTCCGGGCGAGCTTGCCGAGCGGGATGCCGACCTTGAAGGACTCGGGGCTGCCCGCGATGGTCCTCGCGGGGCCCTGCTCGTCCTCCCACATGGAGGCGAGCATCGCCGTGTCGGTGGAGCCGGGGGCGACGATGTTGCAGCGGATGTTGTGCTTGGCCACCTCCAGGCCGAGCGTCTTGGTGAGCATGGTCGCGGCGGCCTTGGAGGCTCCGTACGCGCCCATGGCGGTGCGCGGGGTGCCGGAGGCGTTCGAGGCGACCGTGACGATGGCCCCGCGGTTGCGGGGGATCATCCGGTTGACGGCGGCGCGGGACAGCCGGAAGACGCCGCTGACGTTGACCTCGAAGGTCTGCAGCCAGTCCTCGTCGCTGAAGTCCCGTACCTCGCCCAGGCGCAGGATCCCGGCCGTGTTGACGAGGAAGTCCAGCGGGCCCAGTTCCGTCTCGACCGCGTCGACGACGGCCTCGACCTGCGCGGTGACGGTGACGTCGGCCGGGTGGGCGTGGACGTCCAGCCCGTCGGCGACCAGTTTCTCCACCGATTCCCGCAGCCGGTCGGCGTCCCGGTCGACCGCGGCCACCGTCGCGCCCTCTTCGGCGAGCCGGCGGGCTACGGCAAGACCGATGCCTCCCGCGGCTCCTGTGACGAGGGCGACCTTGTTCTCCATGTCCAATCTCCCTGCTGGTTCAGGCTCGCCATTGCGTCACCACGGCGTAGGCCTGGTTCGGGTTGAGGCGGGGGTCGCACAGGCTCGTGTACTTGTCTCCGACCGTGTGCAGCTGGTCCTCGGCGGTCGCGCACTCGGTGACGTCGTCCGGGGTGGTCTCCAGGTGGAGTCCGCCCGCCACGCCGCCGCCCTGGGCCACGGCCGCCTGGAAGCCCTGGATCTCCTTGACGACGGTCTCGACGAGCCGGGTCTTGTGACCGCCGGGGGCGGAGAAGGTGTTGCCGTGCATGGGGTCGGTCAGCCAGATCACCGGGTGTCCGGCCTGCCGTACCGCGTCCACCAGCGCGGGCAGGCGCTCGGCGACGAGGTCGGCGCCCATGCGGGCGATCAGGGTGAGGCGGCCGGGCTCGCACCAGGGGTCAAGGCGCCGGCAGAGCTCGATGAGCTCCTCCGGCTCCATCGACGGGCCGACCTTGCAGGCGACGGGGTTGACGACCCCGGCCAGCATGTCCACGTGGGGTCCGTCGATCTGGCGGGTGCGCTCGCCGATCCACGGGAAGTGGGTCGAGGTCAGCAGCGGGCTGCCCTCCTCGTCCCAGCGCATCATCGGCAGTTCGTAGTCGAGGAGCAGTGCCTCGTGGCTGGTCCACACCGGCGGGCAGATGCCGGAGCGGCGGGCCGGGTCGGTCCAGCCGAGGTGGGCCATGGCCTGCGCGGCGGACCGGTAGCCGGCGAGCAGGCGGAAGGGGTCGGGCAGGCGGTCGGCCAGGCCGGCCTCGGGGCCGTTGACCATGTGACCCCGGTAGACCGGCAGTTCGACGCCGTCCACGATCTCGGTCGGGCGCGAGCGCGGCTTGGCGAACTGGCCGGCGAGGCGGCCGATCCGGACCACCGGCTTGTGCGTGATCATCTTGAGCGTGCCGGCGAGCATGTCGAGGAGGGCGGACTTGCGGGCGATGTAGCCGGCGTCGCACTCCGCCGGGTCCTCGGCGCAGTCGCCCGCCTGGACGACGAAGGCCTCGCCCGCCGCCACCCGCGCGAGGTGGGAACGCAGGCGGCGGACGTCTCCGGCATTGACCAGTGCGGGACGCTGGGAAAGATCGTCCTTCACTTTGGTCAATTCAGGAAAATCGGCCCAGTCGGGCTGCTGTAGGGCTGATGCTTTTCTGACGGTGAGTGAAGCTGTAACCACAGGAAACTCCCAGGAAATGGGCCCAAGTCTGGCGCATGGGCAGAACTGAGGGGTGGCGGATTATCGATGCTGCTGGGTTATTCGGATGGCACCCACCGGCCGATAGTCACTCCGTCAGGTGGGGTGGCCGCACCTGACAAAGCCGCATCCTGGCTCAGAAGTCACACCTGATTGAAAAGCAGCACGGGGTTTCCCGCGGCGGCCGCTGCGAACAGAATCCGAACCATGCATGCCGCCTATATCGAACAGTTGGGTCCCGCGGAGCTCATCCGCTTCGGTGAGCTGCCCGCTCCGCAGCCGGGGCCGTCCGACGTGCTCGTCGAGGTCGACGTCGTCTCCGTCAACCACGTCGACACCTTCGTCCGCTCGGGTGCCTGGCGCACCCCGCTCGACTTCCCTTTCGTGATCGGCCGCGACCTCGTCGGGACCGTGCTGTCCGCCGGCCCGGCGGTCGCCCACCGCTTCGCGCCGGGGGACCGGGTCTGGTGCAACAGCCTCGGGCACGACGGGCGCCAGGGCGCCGCCGCGGAGCAGGCCGTCGTCCCGGCCGAGCGGCTCTACCCGCTGCCCGAGGGGGTGGACCCGGTCGACGCGGTGGCCCTCGCGCACCCGGCCGTCACGGCCTACCTCGCCCTCTTCGACCAGGGCGGCATCACCGCCGGCGACACCGCGCTGGTCCTGGGCGCCGCGGGCAACGTGGGCAGTGCCCTGGTCACGATGGCCGCGCACGCCGGAGCCCGGGTCATCGCCACGTCCTCGCCGCGCGACTTCGACTACGTACGGGAGCTCGGCGCGGCCGAGGTCATCGACTACAACGACCCCGACGTGCCGGGCCGGGTCCGCGAGCTCGCCCCGGACGGGGTGGACATCCACGTCGACACCTCCGCCCGCAACGACCTGGAGACCGCGGTGGACCTGCTCGCCAGCCGCGGCCGGATCGTGCTGCTGTCGGGGATGCGCACCCGCCCCGTGCTGCCCGTGGGCCCGCTCTACCTCAAGGACTGTTCGGTCCGCGGCTTCGCGATCTCGCACGCCACCGCTGGCCGGCTCGCCGCCGCCGCCGCCCACGTCAACAAGCTGACGGCGGCCGGACTGCTGCGGCCGCGCGGCACCGAGGTGCTGCCGCTGTCGGCGGCGGCCGAGGCGCACCGCCTGCTGGACGAGGGCAAGGTGACGGGAAAGCTGGTACTGCGCGCGCGTTCCTGACGGAAAAAGCTGCGGGAAAAAACTGCCGGCGGCGCTGCGGAATTTTTGTCGCAGCGCCGTTCCCGCATGTCTTTATTTTTGTTGCGTAATACACGGGTAAAAGACCTGATGGACCCGTGATAAGCGTCTTGAGCGGTGATTGGGCGAGCAGCATTATTTCAGCCATGACGAACTCCATCATCGACTCGACCCCGCTTTTCGAGGTTCGCGCGGACATTCCCGTCGCGGCCACTGCGCAGGAGATCTACGACGTCGTCAGCGACCTGACCCGGAGCGCCGAGTGGAGCCCGGAATGCATGGGCGGCGAGTGGATTTCAGGCGAACCCTCCACCGTCGGTGCGATTTTCCGCGGCGAGAACCTGCGCGCCGAGGACGTCGTCGGCTGGGCCCCGCTGGTCCGCGGCACCTGGTACACCGAGGCCCGCGTCACGGCGGCCGAGCCCGGCCGCACCTTCCGCTGGATGATGCTGACCCACGCCCAGGAGGACCAGGAGTCCATCTGGGGCTTCGACATCGAGCCGGCGCAGCAGGGCTCGGTCCTCGTGCACCACTTCCGGATGGGCAAGGCCACCGCCGGCATCCACAAGATCGTCGCCGACCTGGACGAGGTCCAGCGCAAGCAGTTCATCACGGACTGGACCGAGAAGCTCGTCGGCGACCTCGACGCCACCCTCGCCCGCATCCGCGACGTCGTCGAAGGCCGCTGAGCCCGCGTTGCCGCACCCGGACGCCGGCACCGGCTTCCCTCCCGGTGCCGGCCCACTCCCCGTACGCCATCGAAGACACTCTTGAGAGAACGAGGCCATGCTTCTCCAGCGCATAGGAAACAAGGGCATCCGGCTGGGTACGCTCTTCGACCGAGCGGCCGCCCGCACCCCCGCGGGCCTCGTGGTCATGGACCACGACCTGGACATCGCCCCGCAGCTCGGGCGCCGCCCCACCTTCACCGAACTCGCGGACCTGATCGACGACTTCGCCTCCCGCCTGTGGTCGGTCGGCGTACGGCCCAACCACCACGTCGTCGTGCACAAGTCCGACGGCTTCGACATCTCGCTGCTGGCCTGCGCGATCGCCCGCATCGGCGCGATCCCGGCCCTGCTGTCCCCCAAGCTGGACGGCGAGACGGTCGCGACGCTCGTACGCCGCATCGACCAGCCCTTCCTGATCACCGACCAGGAAAAGCTTGAGGACAACCTGCCGGCCGAGATCTTCGACATCACGGCCGCGGTGCTGCTGACCAAGGGTTCCTACGACCAGGCCACCGAACTGGCCTCGCTCGCCGGTGTCACCCGCGTCCCGGCCATCCCGATGCCGCCGGACCACCCCACCCTGATCACGCACACCTCGGGCACCACCGGTACCCCGAAGCTCGCCGTCCACACCGGCCACACCTTCGAGGCCCGCTACCGACCGCAGGCCACGGTCTTCTCGGCCGTCCCCAAGCGCGAACCGGTCGCGGTCCACGTGTCGTTCGTCCACTCCCGGATGTTCACGGCCATGCCGATCTCGATCCTCCAGGGCCACACCCTGATCGTGCTCAAGGAGGACGACCCGGAGACCGTCGGCGACATCTTCGCCCAGGTCCCGCCCGGGTTCATCGAGGCCCACCCCAACACGTTCCTGCGCTGGGAGGCGCTGGCCGAGGACCCCCGCGGCCCCCTCGCCAACGTCAAGTACTTCAGCTCGACCTTCGACGCGATCCACCCGCGCACGGTCAGCATCCTGCTCAAGGCGAGCAAGCGGAAGAACGCGCTCTTCGCCCAGGCCTACGGCCAGAGCGAGGTCGGCCCCATCGCGGCCCGCACCTACACCCGCAAGGGCGGCGCCGACTTCGACGGCCGCTGCGTCGGCTCCCCCTTCCCCGGCATGACCGGCGTCCGCGTCGTCAGCCGCGACGGCAACCCCGTCACCAAGACGAACCCCGGCTTCATCGAGATCAAGTCCGACGGCCGCATCATCACCTACCACTCCGAGCACGAGCGCTGGGAGAAGCAGGTGAACGACGGCTGGTGGCGCATGGGTGACCTCGGCTACCGCACCAAGTGGGGCTGCCTGCACCTGCTCGACCGCGAGGTCGACGAGATCCCGGGCATCGGCTCGACCCTGGAGATCGAGGACAAGCTCTTCACCCGGCTCCACGAGCTGATCGAGGTCATCATCATCCCCGGCGCCGACGGCGTCCCGGTCCCCGTCGTCTGCACGCGCGACGACAAGCCGCTCGACCTGATCGCGTGGAAGTCCGCGGTCATCGGGCTGCCGAAGCTGGCCGCGCCGGTCCAGTGGCGTCTCCAGGACGTCCCGCAGACCGCCACCACCAAGATCAAGCGCCTCGAACTCGCCCGGCTGGTCGCCGGCGGGTCGGACGGCGCGGGCGAAGGCGCAGCCGAAACCGGAACCGAGGTCGAAGCAGACGCCGCCTGAGTGCCCCCGGTGAGCCCCGGGGCGCCACCGCGCCCGGCCCACCTCCGCGCAGATCCGGCTCCCACCCTGCATCCCCACAGCATCGGAGAACACGCATGAGCAGCTCGTCCGTTGAGATAGCCGTCGTCGGCGCAGGTCCCCGAGGCCTGTCCGTCGTCGAGCGCCTGGTCGCCAACGAGCGGGAGAACCCCGTCCACGACTCGGTGGCCATCCACGTCGTGGACCCGGCCGCGCCCGGCGCCGGCCAGGTCTGGCGCTCCGGCCAGTCCCGCCACCTGCTGATGAACACCGTCGCCTGCCAGATCACCGTCTACACCGACGACAGCTGCAAGATCGACGGTCCGATCGAGCCCGGGCCGACCCTGTTCGAGTGGGCCAAGTCCCTCTCGGTACTGGGCCAGTTCGGCGACTACGACGAGGGCACCCTCGCAGAGGCCGCGGCCATGGGCCCGGACACCTACCCCACCCGCGCCTTCTACGGCAACTACCTCAGCGAGTGCTTCCAGCGCGTCATCGTCGGCGCCCCCAAGCACGTCACCGTCCACGTCCACCGCTCGCGCGCCGTGGCCATCGCCGACACCCTCGGCATCTCCGGCGGCCCGCAGGGCGTCCGGCTCCAGGACGGCACCCGCCTCAACGACCTCGACGCCATCATCCTGGCCCAGGGTCACGTCCCCGCCCGGCTGACCCCGCGCGAGGCGCGCACCGCATCCCTGGCGCGCATCCACTACCTGACCTACCTGACGCCGGGCAACCCCGCCGACAAGGACCTCGCGGCGATCAAGCCCGGCCAGACGGTGCTCGTCCGCGGCCTCGGCCTGAACTTCTTCGACTACATGGCGCTGTTCAGCCACGGCCGCGGCGGCACCTTCGTCCGCGACGAGGACGGCAAGCTCACCTACCAGCCGTCCGGGCAGGAGCCCCGCCTGTACGCCTTCTCGCGGCGCGGCATCCCGTACCACGCCCGCGGCGACAACGAGAAGGGCGCGTACGGGCGCTACTTCCCCAAGCTGCTGACCCCGGACTACGTGCGCGCCCTGCGCGAGCGCGCCGCGGCCGGCGGCAAGGTCACCTTCAAGGAAGACCTGTGGCCCTTCATCTCCCTGGAGGTCGAGAGCGTCTACTACGGCGCCCTGCTCGCCGCCAACGGCCGGCCCGAGGAGCGCGAGGCGTTCACCGAGCGGTACCTGGAGACCGAGGACGCCGAGGGCCGCTCCTGGCTGCTCGCCGAGTACGACATCCCCGAGGAGCAGCACTGGAGCTGGGAGAAGCTCTCCGTCCCCTACGGCGACCGGCAGTTCGCCGACCGCGACGACTTCCAGGCATGGCTGGTGGAGTACCTCGCGGCCGACGTCGCCGCCGCCCGCCAGGGCAATCTGAGCGGCCCGGTCAAGTCCGCCCTGGACGTCCTGCGCGACCTGCGCAACGAGGTCCGGCTCGCCGTCGACCACGGCGGCCTCGACGGCGACTCGCACCGCGACGACCTGGAGGGCTGGTACACCCCGCTCAACGGCTTCCTCTCCATCGGTCCGCCGGCCACCCGCATCGAGGAGATGATCGCCCTCATCGAGGCGGGCATCCTGACGGTCACCGGCCCCGGCACCCAGGTCCGCATCGACACCGACGCCCAGACGTTCGTGGCCGCGTCCACGTCCGTGCCGGGCCCGCAGATCAGGGCGCAGGTGCTCATCGAGTCCCGGCTGCCCGAGCCCGACCTGCGGCGCACCTCCGACCCGCTGCTCCAGCACCTGCTGGACACGGACCAGGCCAAGCCGTACGTCATCTCGGGCGAGCAGGGCGGCTACCAGACCGGCGGCCTCGCGGTCACCGAGCGCCCGTACCGGCTCATCGACGCCCGCGGCACCGCCCACGCGCGCCGCTTCGCCTACGGGGTGCCGACCGAGTCCGTCCACTGGGTCACGGCGGCCGGCATCCGGCCCGGCGTGGACTCGGTGACGCTCGGCGACTCCGACGCGATCGCCCGAGCCGTCCTGGCCCTGCCTCCGGTGGCGAGTCTGCCGGCGGGGATCCGCGCGGTGGCCGACCAGCCCGCCGACGACACCCTGCCCGGCGTGATCGTATGACCGGCGAGGGCCTTCTCGAGGACGCCGGCCTGCTGTCTCCGGTACGGGCCGGCACCGCGGTCGAGGCGGCCGTCGGCGACCGGGCGTGGCTCCAGGCCATGCTCGACGCCGAGGCCGCCCTGGCCCGGGCCCAGGCGGGCCTCGGCACCCTCCCGGAGGAAGCCGCGGCCGCCATCACCGAAGCCGCCCGGGCCGAGCGGTTCGACCTGAGGGCCCTCGCGCTCGCCTCGCGGGAGACCGCGAACCCGGTGGTGGGCCTGGTCCAGGCCCTCACCGCGCAGGTCCGCGCCATCGACCCGAAGGCCGCGGACTACGTCCACCGGGGCTCCACCAGCCAGGACATCTTCGACACCGGCGCCATGCTGGTGGCCGCCAGGGCCCTGCGCCTGATCCGGGCGGACCTCGCCCGGACCGCGCAGGCCCTGGCGGGCCTCGCCCGCACCCACCGCGACACCCTGATGCCGGGCCGCACCCTGGCCCTGCACGCCGTACCCACGACCTTCGGCCTCAAGGCCGCGGGCTGGCGGGCCCTCGTCCTCGACGCCGACGCCCGGCTCGCCCGCGTCCTGGACGAGGGACTGCCCGTCTCGCTCGGCGGGGCCGCCGGCACGCTCGCCGGCTACCTCGAATACGCCGACATCGACCGCCCCGAGGTGGCGGCCGACACCGAGAACCCCTATCTCGACCGTCTCGTCGACGCCTTCGCCGCCGAGACCGGACTGGCCCGACCCGTGCTGCCCTGGCACGCGCTGCGCACCCCGTTCGCCGATCTCGCCGCCGCGCTGGCCTTCACCGCCGGCGCCCTCGGCAAGATCGCGGTCGACGTGCAGGCGCTGACCCGCACGGAGGTGGGCGAGGTCGCCGAACCCACCGCGGCGGGCCGCGGCAGCTCCTCCGCCATGCCGCACAAGCGCAACCCGGTGCTCGCCACGCTGATCCGCGCGGCCGCCCTCCAGGTCCCGGTGATCGCCGCCGGACTGACCCAGTGCCTGGTCACCGAGGACGAGCGGGCCGCCGGCGTCTGGCACGCCGAATGGCAGCTGCTGCGCGAATGCCTGCGGCTGGCCGGCGGAGCCGCCCACACCGCCGTCGAACTCGCCGAGGGACTGGAGGTCCGGCCCGGGCGGATGCGCGAGAACCTCGACCTCACCGGCGGCCAGGTGGTCTCCGAGCGCATCGCGGCCCGCCTCGCCCCGCACCTGGGCAAGGCCGCCGCCAAGCAGCTGCTGACCGAGGCCTCGACCGCCGCCGCGGACGGCGGGCAGCCCCTGGGCACCGTGCTCGCCGCGATGTCCGGCCACGGACTGGACCGGGACGAGATCGCCCGGCTGTGCGACCCGGCCGGGTACAGCGGCGCCGCCGGCGCCCTCGTCGACCGCGCGCTGGCCGGCGTACCCCAGCCGGACCCGCAGTCGCCACCACCCGGATCAACCGCCTGACAGACAAGGGAGAAACCAGGTCATGAGTGCCGCGAGAGCAGCCACGCGATCCGCCAAGGGGCGCTGGATCGAGGACTGGGACGCCGAGGACGAGCAGTTCTGGGAGCGGGGCGGCAAGCGCATCGCCCGGCGCAACCTCTACCTGTCCGTCGTCTCCGAGCACATCGGCTTCTCCGTCTGGAGCATGTGGTCGGTCCTGGTGCTGTTCATGACGCCCAGGATCGGACTCGGCTTCGCACCCGACGAGAAGTTCCTCCTCGTCGTCACCCCCACGCTCGTCGGCGCCCTCCTGCGCCCCTCGTACAGCTACGCCGTCACCCGCTTCGGCGGCCGCAACTGGACCGTCTTCGCCTCGGCGATCCTGCTGGTCCCCGCCACGCTCACCGTGGTCTTCATCCAGCGCCCCGGCACCCCGCTGTGGGTGTTCCTGCTGATCAGCGCGGTCGGCGGGGTCGGAGGCGGCAACTTCGCCTCCTCCATGACCAACATCACCGGCTTCTTCCCGCGCCGCCACCAGGGCTGGGCCCTCGGTCTCAACGCGGGCGGCGGCAACCTCGGCGTCGCCGCCGTCCAGCTGCTGGGCCTGCTCGTCATCTCCACCGCGGGCGACACCCACCCCGCGTACATCGCCGCCTTCTACCTGCCGCTCATCGCGGTCGTCTCCGTCGTCTGCGCGCTGAAGATGGACAACATCGCGACCGTACGGACCGACCCGGGCGCCCAGCGCGAGGCGCTCGCCCAGCGCGACACCTGGCTGATCTCGCTCCTGTACATCGGCACCTTCGGCTCGTTCATCGGATACGGCTTCGCCTTCGGCCTGGTCCTGCAGACCCAGTTCGGCTCCACCCCGCTCCAGGCGGCCTCGTACACCTTCCTCGGCCCGCTGCTCGGCTCCTTCTCCCGCCCCTTCGGCGGCTGGCTCGCCGACCGGTTCGGCGGCGCCCGCATCACCCTCATGACCTTCGCCGGCATGGGCATCGGCACCGGGGTGCTGCTCCTGGCCTCGGCCCGCGACTCCCTGCCCCTCTTCATCGCCGGATTCACCGCCCTGTTCGTCCTCAGCGGCATCGGCAACGGCTCCACCTACAAGCTGATCCCCGCCGCCTTCACCCGCCAGGCCGAGGCCCGCATCGTCCAGGGCGAGGACGCCACCCGCGCCTTCGCCGCCGCCCGCCGCCTGTCGGGCGCCGCCATCGGCATCTCGGGCGCGATCGGCGCGCTCGGCGGAGTCGCCATCAACCTCGCCTTCCGCGGCGCCTACAGCGGCGGCGCGAGCGACGGCGCCCCCGCCTTCCTGTCCTTCCTCGCCTACTACGCGCTCTGCGCCGCCGTCGTCCTCACCGTGTACGTACGCCGTGAGCGGGCCGGCGCCCCGGTCGCCCCGCGGCAGCAGCCCACTGAGGCGGCCGCCGCCCCCCGCCCGGAGAACGTCCATGTCTGACGGGATCCGCCCCGGTCCAGGTCCCGGCGCCGACGCGGTCGGCGCCGGGACCGTACGGACGCACTGCCCCTACTGCGCCCTGCAGTGCGGCACCCTGCTGAGCCGGGACGAACCGGCGGGCGGAGCCGACGTCCGGCCCGACCCCGACTTCCCCGTCAACGGCGGCGGACTGTGCCAGAAGGGCTGGACGGCCCCCGCCCTGCTCACCACCCCCGACCGGATCCGGACCCCGATGGTCCGCGACGCCGGCGGGACCCTGCGCCCCACCGACTGGGACACCGCCCTCGACACCGTGGCGGCCCGCCTCGCCCGGATCCGCGCCGAGCACGGACCCGACGCGGTCGGCGTGTTCGGCGGAGGTGGACTCACCAACGAAAAGGCGTACCTGCTCGGCAAGTTCGCCCGTCTCGCCCTCGGCACCAGCCAGATCGACTACAACGGCCGCTTCTGCATGTCCTCGGCGGCCGCCGCCGGGAACGCCGCCTTCGGCCTGGACCGCGGACTCCCCTTCCCCGTCACCGACCTCGGCGCCGCGGAGGTGGTCCTGCTCGCCGGGGCCAACCCCGCCGAGACGATGCCCCCGCTGATGCGCCACCTCGGCGCCGCCCAGCTGATCGTCATCGACCCGCGCCGCACCCCCACCGCCGCCCGGGCGGCCCTGCACCTCCAGCCGCGCCCCGGAACCGACCTGGCCCTCGCCCTCGGCCTGATGCACATCCTCGTCGTCGACGGCCACACCGACCGGGACTACGTCGGCCGGCGCACGGCCGGCTTCGAAGCGGCCTGGAAGCGCGCCGCCTCCTGGTGGCCCGAGCGCGTCGAAAAGGTCACCGGCGTCCCCGTCAGCGACCAGCGCGAGGCCGTACGGATGCTCGCCGCCGCCCGGCGCGCGTACGTCCTGACCGGGCGCGGCGCCGAACAGCACAGCAAGGGCACCGACACCGTCGCCGCCTTCATCAACCTCGCCCTCGCCCTCGGCCTGCCCGGCCGCGAGGGCAGCGGATACGGCTGCCTCACCGGCCAGGGCAACGGCCAGGGCGGCCGCGAGCACGGCCAGAAGGCCGACCAGCTGCCCGGCTACCGGATGATCACCGACCCGGCGGCCCGCGCCCACGTGGCGCGGGTCTGGGGCGTCGACCCCGAGGCCGTCCCCGGTCCCGGCCGCAGCGCCTACGAACTCCTCAGCGCCCTCGGCACCGACACCGGCCCGCGCGCCCTGCTCGTCTTCGGCGCCAACCCGGTGGTCTCCGCCCCGCGCGCCGACCGCGTCGCCGAACGCATCGCCTCCCTGGACCTGCTCGTCGTCGCCGACTTCGTGCCCTCCGAGACCGCGCGCATGGCCGACGTGGTGCTGCCCGTCACCCAGTGGGCCGAGGAGGAGGGCACCATGACCAACCTCGAAGGACGCGTCCTGCGCCGGCGGCGGCTGCTCGACCCGCCGCCCGGAGCACGCTCGGACCTCGCCGTCCTGCGCGCCCTCGCCACCCGGCTGGGCGACCTCCCCGAGCGCTACCCCGACGAACCCCGCGCCGTGTTCGAGGAGTTGGGCCGCGCTTCCCGCGGCGGCCCCGCCGACTACTCGGGGATCAGCTACGAACGCCTCGACGCGGGAGAGGCCCTGCACTGGCCCTGCCCCGGGACCCCCGACGGCGAGGCGGCCCACCCCGGCACCCCCCGGCTCTTCCTCGACCGCTTCGCCCACCCCGACGGCAGGGCCCGCTTCGCCGAGGTGGAGCACCGGCCGCCCGCCGAGGAGGCCCACGCCGAGCACCCCCTGTACGCCACCACCGGCCGGGTCCTGGCCCAGTACCAGTCCGGGGCGCAGACCCGCCGGGTGCCCCAGCTGACCGCCGCCGCCCCCGAGGCGCACGTCGAGGTGCATCCCGACACGGCCGCCCGGGCCGGCCTGACCGACGGCGGCCACGCCCGGGTCAGCTCGGCGCGCGGCACCACCCTGGCCCGGGTCCGCCTGGACCCGACCCTGCGCGCCGACACCGTCTTCCTGCCGTTCCACTTCCCGGGCGACGGACGGGCCAACCTGATCACCAACGACGCCCTCGACCCGCGCAGCCGCATGCCCGAGTTCAAGGTGTGCGCGGTCCGCATCGAACCGGCGGAGCTCGAACTCCCCGAGGCGGACGCCGCGAACGACGGTATCGGGCACGGCATCGAGGACGGCACCGAGGACGGATGCGGCGACGGCTTCGGGGACGACGGCGTCGACACCGTGCTCGCCTCCGCATCCCGCCCCGCCACCGGCCAGGGCCCCGCACTCCTCCAGGACGCCCGCCCATGACCACGCACCGCACCGCGCCGATCCTCGTCATCGGCAACGGCCCCGCCGCCCACCAGGTCCTCGACCGGCTGCGCCACTTCGGCTGCGAGGACCCCGTCACCGTCCTCGGCGCCGAGGACACCCCCGCCTACCACCGCGCCCTGCTCACCTCCGCCCTCGACGGCAGCCTGCCGGTCGAGGCGATGGAACTGCCCCCTCCGCCCGGCGACACCACGATCCTGACCGGCGTCTGCGCCGTCCGCATCGACCGCCTCCGCCGCCGCGTGCACACCGCGGACGGGGACGTCTTCCCGTACGCCCGGCTGATCCTGGCCACCGGCGCCACCCCGCTCCTGCCCGACCTGCCCGGCCTGCGCACCCCCGACGGGAGCCCGGCCGCCGGGGTCGCCGTCCTGCGCACCCTCGCCGACTGCGCCCGGCTCACCGACCCGGCCGTCGTGGCCGCCCGTACGCCCGTGACCATCCTGGGCGCCGGATCCCTGGGCGTCGAAGCCGCGTTCGCGCTGGCCCTGAAGAACCGCCCCGTCACCCTCGTCCACCCCCGCCCCTGGCCGATGGACCACCTCCTCGACGCGGCCGCGGGGGCCCTCGTACGCGACCGGCTCACCGCCGCCGGCGTCGAACTCGTCGCCGGCAGCCCCGCCACCGCCTACACCCCCGCCACCGAGGGCGCCCCCGGCACCCTCGCTCTCGCCGACGGCACCGCCCTGCCCGCCCACACCCTGCTGCTGTGCACCGGCGTCCTTCCCGAGACCGGCCTGGCCCGCACCGCCGGACTGGCCGTCCGCACCGGCATCGTCGTCGACGACCGCATGCGCACCGACGACCCGCTGATCCACGCCCTGGGCGACTGCGCCGAGCACCGCGGCAACCGCGGCGGATCGCTCGCCTCCGGCTGGGCCCAGGCCGAGGCCCTGGCACGCCACCTCGCCTCCGGCGCCCGCGGCGTGGCCCCCGCCCGCCGCGTCCTGCGCCCCCGCATCGCCGGCCCCGGCCTCGTGGTCCTCGGCATGCCGGGCCGCGCCCCCTCCGACGAGACGATCACCCTCAACGATCCGGCGAACGGCCGCTACGCGCGCCTGGAGCTGACCGGTGAACACATCACCGCCGGGGTCCTCCTCGGTTTCGACCGGGCCATCGCCACCACGACCGAGCTGTACGTCCACGACGCGCCCGTCCCGCGCGACCGGCTCAGCCTGCTCCTGGGCCGGGCTCCCCGCCTGGCCAGAGCCGGCTCCGAGGAGATCACGCCCGAGACCGTCATCTGCCTGTGCAACAACGTCACGCACCAGGACCTCACCCGGGCCTGGCACGCAGGGGCGCAGGGCCTCGCCGAGCTCGCGGACGCCACCCGCGCGACGACCGGCTGCGGTGGCTGCGCCCGCCAGGTGGAGTCCCTCTGCACCTCCCTGGCCTCCAGTACGCCTGCCACGACCGGCAGTTGACCCGGCGCGGCGGCCCTCACCCCGCAAAGGAATCCCGTATGACCACCCGTACCCTCGTCGTCATCGGCCACGGCATGACCGGCCACCGGCTCGTCGAGGAGCTCCGCTCCCGCGACCCGGACGGAAGCTGGCGGGTGGTGGTCCTCGGAGCGGAGAGACACCCCGCCTACGACCGGGTCAGGCTCTCGTCCGCCCTCGACGACAAGACCCCGGCCGAGCTGAGCCTCGTGAAGCCGGCCCTGTTCGACGACGCCCTGGTGGAGTTCCACACCTCCACCAGGGCCGTCGGCATTGACCGCGTGGCCCGCGTCGTCACCACCGAGGACGGCCGCCGCACCGCGTACGACGCACTGGTCCTGGCCACCGGATCGGTGCCCTTCGTCCCGCCCGTCCCCGGCCGCGAGCTGCCCGGCGCCTGCGTCTACCGCACCCTCGACGACCTCGACGCCATCCGTGAGGCCGCCGCCCGCACCACCACCGGCGTGGTGATCGGCGGCGGCCTCCTCGGCCTGGAGGCCGCCAACGGCCTGCGCCTGCTGGGGCTCTCCCCGCACGTCGTGGAGATGGCGCCGCGGCTGATGCCCGTCCAGGTCGACGAGGGCGGCGGCCGCGTCCTGGACCGGCTCGTCACCGGGCTCGGCGTCACCACCCACCTGGGCGTGGCGACGAGCCGCATCGAGGCGGGCGAGGACGGGCGGGTGGCCCGTCTGGTCTTCGCGGACGGCACGTCGATCGAGACGGGCCTCGTGGTCTTCTCCGCCGGGGTACGGCCGCAGGACTGCCTGGCCGGCCCGGCGGACCTGCCGCGCGGTGAGCGCGGCGGCTTCCTCGTCGACGACCACTGCCGCACCCCGGACCCGCACGTGTGGGCCGTCGGGGAGTGCGCGGCCGTCGAGGGCCGCTGCTACGGGCTGGTGGCCCCGGGCTACCGGATGGCGGAGGCCGTCGTCGCCCAGCTGCTCGGCGAGGGCCCGGCCCGCTTCCCGGGCGCCGACATGTCCACGAAGCTCAAGCTGATGGGCGTCGACGTCGCCTCCTTCGGGGACGCCCACGCGCAGACCCCGGGCGCGCTGGAGTTCGTACGGGAATCCGCGGGCGGGGAGGCGTACGCGAAGCTGGTCCTCGACTCGGCGGGGGACAGCCTCCTCGGCGGGATCCTGGCCGGCGACGCGACGGCCTACCCGCGGCTGCGGTCCCTCCTGGGGCGCGAACTCCCCGACTCCGCGGAGGCCTTGCTGGCTTCGGTCTAGACGCTGCCCGACCCCGTGCCGCCGGGGGTGTCCCGACTCCGGGACACCCCCGGCGGCCTTTCCGGGACCGGGCCCGCCGAGGACCGCGTACGGCGGACCGGCGCAGCGACACGACGGCGCGACCCGCGCGACGGGGCAACGGCGAAAGCCCCCACCCGGCCGGGTGGGGGCTTTCGCCGTGCGGTGCGTCAGGCTGCCGGATCAGACACCGGCGGTCTGTGACTCGCGCTCGGCGGCGGGCGCGGTCTGCGCCTTCTGCTCGGGCTTCTTCAGGCCCAGGGCGATCAGGCCGGTGATCACGATGCCGGCCGCGGCGATGAAGACCGCCTTCTGGATGCCGTCGGTGGTGGCGCTGCGCAGCGCCTCACCGGTCTGGCCCTCCAGGCCGGAGTTGGCGATGGCGACCAGGACGGCGAGGCCGACGGCGCCACCGATCTGCTGGGTGGTGGAGGCGACACCGGAGGCGATGCCCTGGTCCTCCGGGGCGACGCCGATGGCGGCGGCACCGAACATCAGGGTGTAGCCGGCGCCCTGGCCGAGGCCCATGATGACCAGGCCGGGGACGAGGGCCCAGTACGAGGCGTCGGTGGCCATGGTGACGCCGACGATCGCGGTGCCGATGACACCGATGACCATGGCGCTGACCATGATGGCGCGGATGCCGTACTTGGTGGCGAGGCCACCGGCCGTCTGGGCGCCGATGGCGATGGCGACCATCGGGACGAGGAAGGCGACGCCGGTCTCCAGCGGGCTGTAGCCGTGGACGCCCTGGAAGTAGACGGTGAGGAAGTACAGCAGGGTGCCGAAGGTGGCCATGTAGAAGAAGGTCACGCCCACCGCGGTGGTGAGGTTGCGGTTCTTGAAGAGCGACAGCGGCAGCAGCGGGTCCGCGGACTTCTTCTCGATGACGAAGAAGGCGATGAGCAGGACCACGCCGATGGCGAGGGCGCCGAGGACCTCGGAGGAGGCCCAGCCGGACTCGGGACCCTGGACCAGGGCGAAGACGATCGCGGTGATGCCGACCGTGGAGGTCAGGGCGCCCAGCAGGTCGAAGCTGCGGCTGGTGTTGCGGGCGGCGTCCGGCTTGATCAGCGGGAAGGCGAGCAGGGCGGCGATGCCGGCCAGCGGCACGTTGACGTAGAAGACCGACTCCCAGCCGAGGGACTGGGTGAGCACGCCGCCGAGCAGCGAGCCGACGATCATGCCGCTACCACCGGCGGTGCCCCAGACGGCGAAGGCGCGGTTGCGCTCCTTGCCCTCGGCGAAGCTGGTGGAGACCAGGGTGAGGGTCGCCGGGAAGAGGAAGGCGCCGCCGATGCCCTGGATCGCGCGGGCGGCGATCAGCACCTCGGGGCTGCCGGCGAGACCGCCGAGCAGGGAGGAGCCGGCGTAGAGGGCGAGGCCCAGGACGAACATGCGGCGCGGGCCGAACAGGTCGCAGGCGCGGCCGCCGAGGAGCAGGAACCCGCCGAAGGCGACGGCGTACGCGCTGACGACCCACTGCAGGGTCTGGGCGGAGAAGCCGAGTCCGCTGCCGATGTCGGGCAGGGCCACGTAGACGATGTTGTAGTCGATGGAGATGATCAGCTGGGCGAAGGCGAGCAGCGCCAGGGTGAGGCCGAGGTGCTTGCGCCGGCCTTCCTGGTTCTGGGTCGTTGACATGGTGTACAGCTCCCGGGGTCGGGTCGGGGGTCGATGGTCGTACCTGGTGTGCGGTGCGGTGCAGTGCGGTGGAGTCCGGGGCAGCGCCTGGTCAGGAGGCCAGTTCGTGGGTCACCTGGTCGGCCAGCCGGCGGGCCAGCTCAAGGCGCTTGATCTTGGCGGTGGCCGTGCGCGGCAGTTCGCCGAGCTTCATCTGGATGGGGTCGGCCATCGCGGACTGGTCCGCGATGGCGCGCTTCCAGCGGGCCAGGTCCAGGGGTGCGTCGTCCTTGGTGCAGACGACGGGCACGGGCTCCTGGTCGGGGCCCGGCACGATGATGAGCTCGGTGAGCTCGGGCAGGCGGTGCAGGACGGTGTCCTCGACCTCCAGGGTCGAGTGGATCGTCGGGATCTGGTCGACCTCGCGGTCCAGCAGGTGCAGGCAGCCCCACTTGGTGCGGTAGCCGATGTCACCGCCGCGCCACCAGTCGCCGTCGAGCTGCTTCTCGAAGCGCTCGGCCTCGCCGTAGTAGGTCAGGGCGCGGCCCGAGGTCTGCACGTCGATGTAGCCGGGGTTGTCGCGGGTGACGGGCTTGCCGTTGCGGGACACCAGGCGGTACTTGGTGATGCCCGGCGTGGAGTAGCCCTGGCAGCGGCCGTCGGCCTGCATGACGGTCTTGCGGGTGTAGGGGCGGCCGACCAGCGGGCCGCACTCGCTCTGGCCGTAGACCTGGAGGAAGACGGGGTTCTTGCGCTCCGAGGCCCGCAGGAACTTGTCCATCGTGCCCGGGTGGATGGCGTCGAAGGTGGAGTTGTAGAAGCGCACCGTCTTGAACGGCTTGCGGGGGTCGTCGAGGATCGACTCGCACTCCAGGAAGGAGTTCGGGTGCGTCTCGAAGACGCCCGGACGGTACTTGACCATCGCGTCGGCGACCTTCGCCGGCTCGGCGTCGTCCAGGAAGACCATCGGCTTGTTGTTCAGCATCATGGACGCGATGCCGGGGTACATGCGCGAGTGGACGTAGGAGACGTGCATCAGGATGGGCTCGCGCTGGCGCAGCAGGCTGACGGGGATGTTCTGCCAGCGGTAGCGGGCGCCGATCGAGCGGGCCGAGTGCACCACGAGCTTGGGGATGCCGGTGGTGC
The DNA here is from genome assembly GCF_008704935.1 of Streptomyces vinaceus. Classification (NCBI taxonomy): domain Bacteria; kingdom Bacillati; phylum Actinomycetota; class Actinomycetes; order Kitasatosporales; family Streptomycetaceae; genus Streptomyces; species Streptomyces vinaceus. The sequence continues at coordinate 3,319,655 of NZ_CP023692.1, read as the reverse complement.
CCGAGGTGTGGGTCATGATGGCGTGCGAGTCGGGGTGCAGCGTGACCGCCGAGCGCTCGGGGGCGCCGGCCAGGTCGGAGAGCGAGATCGCGCCCTCGACCGGCTCGGTGACCGAGATGACCCGCGCGGTGAGCTCGGCGAGCGGCGACGCGGCCAGCGAGCCCGTCAGCTTCGCGGCGTCCGTCAGCAGCGTCGGCGAAGGCAGCCGCTGCAGCAGCGCGTTGATGGTCTCTCCGTCGAGGTGCGCGGAGAGCATCACCGGGACGGCGCCGATGCGGGCCGCGGCGCACGCGAAGAGGGTGATGTCGAAGTTGTTGGTCTTGTGGATGACGACGTGTTCGCTGGGCCGGATACCACTGGCCCACAGGCGGTTTGCCATCTCGGCGATCAGGTCGGCGAATTGGGCGACCGTCAGGACCTGGCCGACCTCGGGGAGGGCGTCCATGGTGCGGTCGAGCGTGATGGTGTTGGCGCCGAACTGGGCGGCAGCCTCCTCGGCCACCAGGCCGAGGTAGAGCGGCGTCTTGTTCTTGGGAATCCGGAGCATGTGTTCAAGTTCTCACCAAGAATGCCCGGACCCAATGGCGGTTGTTTGACTGTGTCAGCTCGGCGGATTCGAGCCAGGGAAATGGCGGGAATTCACTGTGGTGCGCGCGGAAAAAGGCCCGTAGCGGATGCTCCCGCTACGGGCCTTTCCGGTGCCGGTGCGTTGCTGTTCCTACTGGTCGCAGAGGTGGGTCAGTTCCCCAGTCCCTGCTTGAGGGCCTCGGCGACCTGGAGGGTGCGGACGGTCTGGTAGCCGACCGCCTTGAGGTTGTCCTCGGTCACGTTCTGGGCGAGCAGGCCGGGGACGGCCTGGAGCCCGGAGGTGGCGCTCACGCCGTACGGGTTGCCGTTGCTCGGCGCCACCATGATCGGGTCGGTGACGCCCGGGGGCACGATGATCGCGCCCCAGTGGTAGAAGACGTTCGACAGCGACAGGACGGTCGACTCCTGGCCGCCGTGCTGGGTGCCCGTGGACGTGAACGAGGACATGGCCTTGTTCTTCAGGCCGCCCCGGGCGTGCAGTTCGAAGGTCTGGTCGATGAAGTGCTTGAGCGGGCCGGCCATGGCGCCGTAGCGGCCCGGGGTGCCCCAGATGACCGCGTCGGCCCAGTCGAGATCGTCCTGCGTGGCGATCTCGACCTCGCGGCTGCTGCCGCCGACGTGCTCCTGGAACGCCTCGGTCCACTCCGTGAAGTTGGGCGCGATGGTGGCTTCCTGGATCTCGGCGACGCGGCGCAGACGGACCTGCGCGCCCGCCTTCTCGGCGGCCTCGGCTGCTGCCACCGCGAGCTTGTGGATGTTTCCGGTGGCCGAGTAGTAGACGATCGCGACGTTGGTCATCGGCTCTTCAATCTCTCTTGTCTTGTGGGATTCAGGGCTTCGCGCTTTCGCGGTCGATTCCCGGCGGGTTGTCGATGGCATAGCGCCAGGAGCCGTCCGCACCGCGGCGCACCACATCCGTGGCCGTGCCTTCGTGGAGGACGGAAGTTCCGTCCGGCTTGACGCCCTTGATCAGATAGTCACACAGCAGCAGCGCCAAGTCGTCGTATTCATAGCAGTGGCGCACCGTCAATTTCATCGGAATGCCGAGCGCCATGAAGCTGCGGGTCGCGTCGCGCCGGCCCTCGCCCGTGACGACCTCGCCGGGGGTCAGCACGCGGACCGCCCCGGGCTCGAAGAGGCGGTCGATCGCCTCCATGTCGCGGGCGTTGAAGGCGCGCAGGAACGCATTCGGCAGTTCGGCCGGTGCCGTGACGAGTGTGGTCATGGTGACTCCTGGGAGGGGGGAAGGAGGTACCTGGCGGAGGCGGGGGAGGTGGGGTGCGCACCGTGGGGGAGTGGGGGGATCCGGTGGCACGCGTGGGGGAGGCGAGGTGGGGAAGCGGGCACATGGCACGCGGGGTGGGGACCCGCGGCTACTCGACGGCGATACCGGGCGTGCCCGCGGGGCGCACCGGCTCGTCGGGCAGCCGGTCCAGCGTCATGCCGAAGTGCTTGTGGTAGGCCTCGAACACCTCGGTGTCGTCGGCCAGGTGCTCCACGGTGAACTCGCCGTGGACGCGCTTGGTCAGGGTGTGGCCCTTCAGCGTGATCCGGCCCTCGACCGTCGGCAGCGAGCAGAACACGTCCTGCATGAACGGCGAGTCCGGGCAGGTGCGGAACCACCACAGCGAAGGCCGGAACTCGCCCAGCTCACGCGCCCGGCCGTCCACCCGGTACATCGGCTCGCCGTCCAGGAACAGGTCGAACTCGCCCTCCCGCTCCGGCCCGAAGGCGAACGCGCCCTGCGGGTCGTACTGCACCGCCTCGGTCCCCAGCAGCAGCGGCCGGCGCGCGTTGCGCCGGAAGCCCACGTCCACCAGGTACGCCGACCCGTCGACGCTCACGCGCAGCATCAGGTGGCCCAGCGGAGCGCCGAGCCCGCCCGGGCGGTGCACCCGCGCCGAGAGGATCTCCACCTGGAAGCCGAGCGCCTCCAGCAGCAGCCCGAAGGCCGGGTTCACCTCGTAGCAGGCACCGCCGCGGCCCTGGTGCACGATCTTGTCGACGACCCGCTCGTCCAGGTGGATCTCCTGGCCGAGGTGGTAGTCGAGGTTCTCGAACGGCACGGTCAGCACGTGCCGTTCCGTCAGCTCGGCCAGCGCCGCCAGATCGGCCTTCGCGGGGCGGGACGCGCCGATCCGGGCCAGATACGCCGTGGCGAGCCCGTTGTCGATCACCGGGCGTCCAGGGTCTTGACCACAGCGGCGACCTCCAGCGTACGGCGCGCCTGGAAGGCCGCGGCCTCCAGGTTCTCCTCCGGGACCTGGCCCGGGTTGCCGCCGACCACGGCGGAGGCGCCGTACGGGTTGCCGTTCTTCGGCTTGTACAGCACCGGGTCGGTCGAACCGGTGGAGACGATGAGCGAACCCCAGTGGGTGATCGCGTTGTGCAGGGCGAGGATCGCGGAGACCTGGCCACCGTGGGCCGCCGAGCCGGACGCGAAAGCGGAGACCGCCTTGTTCAGCAGCTTGCCCTCGATCGACAGCTTCGACGTGGAGTTGATGAAGTGCATCAGCTGCGGGGCGGCGAGACCGAAGTGCACCGGGGTGCCGATGAGGATGCCGTCCGCCCACTCCAGGTCCGCGAGGGTCACCACGGGGACGTCCTTGGTGGCGTTCTGGAAGTCCGAGGCGCCGTCGCGGCGCGCGGCCTCGCCGTTCGGGTCGATCTCGGCGACGCGCAGCAGGCGGACCTCCGCGCCCTCCTTCTCGGCCGCCGCGGCGGCGGCCTCGGCGAGCTTGTAGGTGGAGCCGGTGGACGAGTAGTAGATGACAGCGATGTTCGTCATGACGAGATGCACTCCCTTTCGACCGCCCCCGCTCGTTTCCGGTTTTCGACTGCCGGGGCCTTTGAGTTGATCCTGTTCCGTGCCCGGCGCCCCGCCGAGGGCGCCGGCTCTAGTCCGTCACGTACGCGGCGCGCCGCCGCCGGCGGCCGGTCGCCACCAGCAGCACCACGCAGCCGGCCAGCAGCGCCGACATGAACAGCCCGACGCCCCTGACCTCGCCGAACGCCAGCGGGACCTGTGCCCCCACCCCGCCGCCGATGTTGAGCGTGAACCCGTACAGGGCCGTCGCCATGACCCCGTGGGCCGCGCCCGACAGCGCGCCGATCTCCTGCACCACGGCAGGGCCGATCGCCGCCAGGCCCAGCATGAACACGAACAGCGCCCCGGCCAGCCCGGCGGCCGTACCGCCGAACAGCCCGGCGCCGCAGATCCCCGCCGCCGCCACGGCGAACGCCCCGGCCCCGCGCGGCCGCGCCGGGATCCGGCCCAGCAGCGGCGACAGCAGGACGCCCAGCACCAGCGCGGGGATCGCCGTGGCCCGCAGCGTCAGCATCGCCTGGCCGTCACCGACCAGCGAGGCAGGCCCGTACAGCTGCACGCTCGTGTAGATGGCCGTCATGGTGCTGGAGCAGGTGATCCCGACGACGTACAGGGGCAGCAGCCGCAGCCACATCCGCCGGGTGGCCCCGCGGGCCGCCCGCGAGGCGGCGCCCCCGGCGGCCCCGGTGTCCGCGCCGCCCTTGGCCCGCGCCGGATCCACCGGCGCCAGCACCCGGCGCAGCACCTGCGCACCCGCCAGCAGCAGCGGCGCGGTCACCCAGAACGTGCCCCGCCAGCCGACGGCGGCGGCCAGCAGCTGCGATTCCACCTGACCGGCGACGATCGTCCCCGCCATGCAGGCGGAGACGATCGTCAGCGCGGTCGGCAGCTTCGACGCCGGTACGTGCGTGTTCAGGTACGCGTACACCAGCGGGACGTACACGCCGGCGAACAGGCCCTGCCCGGCCCGCAGCGCCAGCCCCACGCCGAAGGAATCCGCCAGCGGCACGCAGGCCGTCACCACCGCCAGCGCGCTCACCCCGGCCACCAGCACCGCCCGGGTGCCGAACCGCCGGGCCAGCGCCCCGCTGAACAGCGAGATGATCGCGTACGTCACCGCGTACGCGGACGTCGCCCAGGTGGCCGACGCCTGGTCCACCCCCCAGGCCCGCCCGATGTCGGGCAGCAGCGGGATCGCCACGTACAGCTGGCCCACCACCAGCATCCCGAGCAGGGATATGGCCGCGACCACGCGTGCGACGGACCGCCCCGCCTCGGGTGAGGCGGGGCGGTCCGCGCCGCCGCGTAACGCGACCCGGTGCGGGGCGGTGGGCTGTGCGGGGGTCGTGCGCAGGCTCATCTTTCCTCCAGGGCTGCGGTGCACCCCGGGAGGGTGGGCCGGTCCGGGCGAGGTGGCGGTTCGGCGATCAGCTGCCGTACGGCTGCTGGGCCTTCTTGTCCTTGAGCGCGGTGCCCCACCACTCCAGCGCGTCGAGCAGGGTCTTGGCCGCGGCCTCCGCCTCGGTCGGGTCGATCAGGTTGCCCTGCTCGTCGAACTGGCCCCAGGGACCGTGGAATCCGACGGTGTCGCGGACCGTCACCGAGTGGGTCTCGGCGAAGATCTGGCGCAGGTGCTCGACGGCGCGCATACCGCCCGCGAGGCCGCCGTAGCCGACGAAGCCGACCGGCTTGGCGTGCCACTCGGTGGTGTGCCAGTCGATCAGCGACTTGAGGGACGCCGGGTAGGAGTGGTTGTACTCGGGGGTGACGACGACGAACGCGTCGGCGGCGGCCAGACGCGGCGAAACGCCCGAGAGCACGGCCTGGACCTCCAGGTCCGGCGACTGCGACAGCCGGTTCGGCAGGTCGTGCTCGATCAGGTCGATCACGTCGATCTCAAGGTTCTGCCGCTCACGGGCGACACCGGTGAACCAGTTCGCGATGACCGGGCCGAACCGGCCGTCACGGACACTTGCGACGATGACTGCGACGCGGAGCGGCTCAGACATTGAAAAATACCTCCGGATGAGTGCGAGCTAGCGGTGCCCACTTTTTGCGCCGCGAGCCGCACGGACAACGCCGCAGCCACGAGTACGTCAACTTCCCGGGCCCGCCGCCCACAGGTGCGCGTTGACCGCCCGGGCCCGACCGGCCAGCCCCGCCAGCTCCACGACCTCGATCCCGGCGGCGCGCAGCTCGGCCACGCCCGTGCACGCCGCCACGAACAGCGCCGGCTCCCGCCAGGCGACGACCACCCGGCGCACCCCGGCACCGATCACCAGAGCGGCGCACGGAGTCGGCCTCGAACGCCGCTCCGAGCAGGGCTCCAGCGTCGAGTAGAGCGTCGCCGCGCGCAGCCGGGCGTCGCCGGGCACCAGCTTGGCCAGCGCCGACTCCTCCGCGTGCACGCTCGGATCGCCCTCGCGGCTGTACCCGTACGACAGCTCCATCCCGGCCCCGTCCACCAGCACCGCGCCCACCGAGTACGCACCCGGGCTGGGCGGACACCGCCGCGACAGGGCGATTGCCCGGCGCATCCACTCCTCGTCCGACAGGTACAGCGGGGTCACGGCACACGCTCCTTCGGCGCGTAGCGCAGTACGACGGCGTCGCCGGCCACCCGCGCGTCCAGCAGCCGCATCCGGGCGGCGGGCCCGCCCGGGAACTCGGCCCCGCCCACCAGCCGCGGCGAGCCCTCCTGGCCCACCAGCAGCGGGGCCACGGCCACCCGGAGCTCGTCGGCCAGGTCCAGGGCCAGCAGCTGCGTGTGCACGGACGTACCGCCCTCCACCATCAGCCGCCCCACACCGCGCGCCGCGAGCAGGTCGAGCACGCGCGCCCAGTCCAGCTCCGGCCCGGTGCTCACCACCTCGGCCAGGCCGCCGAGCGCCGCGCGCAGCGGCCCCGCGCTCGCGTCCACGGTGAACACCAGCTTCTCGCCACCGCAGTGCCAAAAACGCAGCCCGGGATCGAGCCGGGGCGAGGCGGTGACGGTGACCTTGAGCGGATCCGCGGGCTCGCCGCGCGCCACCCGGCCCGCCCGGCGCCCGGGATCGCCGACCAGCAGCCGCGGATCGTCCTTCCGTACGGTTCCCGCGCCCACCAGCAGCGCGTCACAGGAGGCGCGTACGGCGTCCACCCGGTCGAAGTCCTCCGGCGAGGACAGCAGCAGCCGCTCGGGACCCGCGTCGTCGAGCCGCCCGTCCACGCTCATCGCCGCGGACAGCAGGACGTACGGCCTGCGCGCACCGCCCATACGGACGTCACCCCTCCCTGCACCCCGGCTCGTCGGTCGGGGCGTCACGGTAGGCGGTGCGCCCCGGCCGACCTCCCGGCCGCGGGCCGACTCCGTCAGCTCGGCGCCCGGCCACCGCCGGGTACTGACGGATTCCGGATAGGCGTGGCGGGAACCGTGCGTTCCTGACCGAGGCTGCACGCACTCGACCGAAAGCTGTGTCCTGCATGCCAGGACAGAACGGAGTGTGGTTCACGTGCTCAGCAGACGCTCGCTCATACGCGCAGGTGCCAGCGTCGGGGCGGCCGCCGCACTGACCGCCGGAACCGGTGGCCTGATGCTGGCGCAGGCTGCCGGCGCCACCCCGTGGAAGACCCTCCAGAGCCGCCTGTCCGGCCGGCTCGTCCTGCCGGGCGACGCCACGTACGAGACGGCCAAGCAGCTCCAGCTGGCCCAGTTCGACGCGATCCACCCGCAGGCCATCGCCTACTGCACCAGCGAAGCCGACGTGGCCGCGTGCATCCGCTTCGCCCAGGACTACGGCCTCGCCCCCGCGGTGCGCAGCGGCGGCCACAGCCAGGCCGGCTACTCCACCACCCCGGGCCTGGTCATCGACGTCTCCAAGCTCAACCACGTCCGCCCCGGCGACACCGTCCACCTGGGCCCGGGCAGCCAGGGCGTCGACGTCCTCAACTCCCTCGCCCCGTACGGCATCCAGGTCGCGGCCGGTACCTGTCCCACCGTCGCGGTCGGCGGCTGGCTCCAGGGCGGCGGCCTCGGCTACGCCACCCGCAAGTTCGGCATGGGCGCCGACCGGCTGGTCTCGGCCCGCGTCGTCCTGGCCAACGGCCGTACGGTGCGCGCCTCGGAGAACGAGAACCCGGACCTGTACTGGGCCCTGCGCGGCGGTGGCGGCGGCAACTTCGGCGTCGTGACCGACCTTGAGGTGCAGCCGGTCCAGATCCCCTCGCTCACCACGTACAACCTCAACTTCGCCTGGTCGGACGCCGTCCAGGTGATCCTGGCCTGGCAGGACTGGATCGCGACCGCGCCCCGGGAGCTCTCCGCGGAGCTGCTGTTCCTGCTCTCCACCGACGCCCCGCAGGGCACCGAGCCGTACGTCGTCCTCACCGGCGGCTACGCCGGCCCGCAGGCCGACGCCGACCGGGTCCTCGACCAGCTCGTCGCGGCCGTCGGCCGGCCCACCACCTCCCGTACGGTCGTCGAAGCGCCGTACCGCGAGGCGATGATGAACGTCTTCGGCTGCGGGACGAAGACCGTCGACCAGTGCCACCGGATCGGGTACTCGCCCGAGGCACAGCTGACCCGCGACAACTACTCGCTGGGCCGCAACAACTTCTTCGCCCGCGGCTGGACCCGCGCCGACGCCGAGGCGGCCCTGGCGGCCTTCACGGCCGACTTCCGCCCGGGCCAGTTCCGCTTCCTGGGCCTGTTCGCCTACGCGGGCAAGGTCAACGACGTCGCCCCGACGGCCACCGCCTTCGTGCACCGCGACTCGCTCTTCAACGCCGGCTACTCGGTGGGCCTGACCAGCCCGAACCTCACGCAGGAGGACAAGGACCGGGGCCAGGCCTGGGTCGACAGGGGCTTCAACACGGTGGAGCCGTACACGGCCTCGCTGCACCAGTCGTACCAGAACTACATGGACCCGGCGCTGACCAACTGGCGCGAGGCCTACTACGGGCGGAACTACACGCGGCTGCGGTCGGTCAAGCGCGCCTACGACCCGAACCGCTTCTTCCGCTTCGCGCAGGGCATCGACTGAGCGAGGCACGGGGCGGTTCCGCGTGGGGAACCCCCGCCGGGTCAGCGCAGCGGCCAGACGCGCGCGGACCCGGCGGGGGGCCCGGACCGCCAGATCCGTGACCACAGCCGCCACCATCCCGGTTTCCTGTCCCCACCCATGCCGGGCAGCGTAGGCGGGGGCGGGGCGCGGGATCACGGAGCGGGAGAGGAATCTGTCACTCCGCCCCATGGGGACCAACTGCCGCAGCCGGTACCGGTGGAGCCGGACCGCGGCGTACGCCGCGAACGGCAGCCCGAGGGAGCGCCAGGCCACGGCTGCCGCCCGCCGAGCCCGGCCGCCAGCGCGATCGCGAAACCGGCCCCGAGGGCCGCGGCCGCCACCCAGACGGGCGAAGGTGGCATGGCCGGCGGTCACCTGGTCCCCGGGCTCCAGCCGCGCGAGCACCGGCCCGGGATCACCGAAGCCCACGACGACCTTCGACGACCTTCCGGGCCCCCGGTCGGAGAGTGTCGCCTCGAACGAGCCGCTGGGCCTCCCGGCGCGCCCTACGGCCAGTCGACGATGGAGGCGAACACGACGTAGTCGAGGACGACGACGGCGGGGGCGAGCAACGCGAACCCGACCCGCCGGGCGGCGTTCCGCCGCTGCCAGGGCAGCGCCCAGCCGGCCACCAGCACGGCGAGGACGAGCAGCAGGCCGGTGACGAAGACGGGGAAGGCGAGCCCGTACGAGGCGTCGAACCGGTCGCTCGCGGCGTCCCCGCAGGAATCGCAGGCCATGGGAGACAGCCCGACGGAGAAGAACGCGAGGAGCCCCATCGGCAGCGTCAGCAGGCTGGAGAGCAGCGGCGCGACGAAGGCGCACCGGTCGGGGGAGGTGTCGTGGCCCTGATCCATACGGGCAGTCAACCGCCGCGCGGAGCCCCGCACATGAGCGCGGCTACTCAGGCCGCTAGGTATCGGGGGTGGGGGCGGTACCCCGACGAGCGGGGTCGGGACGGCGGGGCGGGGTGGGGGGCGGTTCCCCGACGGCCGGGGTCGGGACGGCGGGGCGGTATGGGGGGCGGGGCCCCGTGGGGCGGGGTTGTGGAGGGTTCGGGGGTTTCCCGGCAGTCCACTGTCCTTCCGTGTCGGTCCGGGCCGTCAAGGGCGCTCACTTCGTTCGCGTCGCTTCGCGATGGCCTTCGGCCACCCTTGACTGCCCGGCCCGCCCCGGAATGCCATAAGACTGCCGGGAAGCCCCCGAAGGAACGGTCAGGGGGACAGCCATGCACATGCCCGCGTCAGGGACGCCGATCCCGCGCCCTGGCAGCCCCTGACCTGCACCCGGCAGCGATGAGATGCGCATGTAGCGCGGGGTGGCGCGCCAGATCGCTACGCGCTCCTCTCGGCACAGCGTCCGACGACCGTCTGTGGCCGGACATAAGCCGCCTACGACGGATCCGGATGTCTCCCGGCCTGCGACAGCGGGTTGTTTGTCCCTTTTGGTGGCCGATCGAGGCCTGCAAGGGGCCGTGCCTGACTGAGAGGTTGGAAAGTCCGGCATCAGGCTCCGACTCACCCCCTCACCGCCACATTCCGCCCCCTCACCGCCTCATTCCGCCCCTGCCGGGCGCTTGTCCGCCCCCATGGGCCTCATTCCGCCCCCGCCAGGCCGCTCGCCTGCCCCGCCGAGCCCCTCATCCGTCCCGTTCAGCCTCATGCCCGCCCCGCTGGGCCTCTTGTCCACCCCGCTGGGCCTCTTGACCGTCCGGTCGACCCCGTATCCGTCCCGTTCGACCTCTTGTCCGTCCCACTGGTCTCCTTCTGCACCCAAGGCCGGCCCGCTCTTCACCCAGGAACAGGCCGCAGACGCCGACATGGCCATCCACGGACTCCGTCTGGGCGGCCTATGTCCGGCCACAGGCGGTCGTCAGTCGCTGAGACGTGAGAAGCGCGTAGCGATCGACCGCGCCCCCCGTCTTGGCCGGGCTGGTGGTGCGGGGAAATGGGGGGTGGCTGAACGGGAGGTGCTGGTCGGCATCTCAGGGGGCCTTCATCCGTCGCTTGACCTCCCGGCCATTCCTTCGGGGGCTTCCCGGCAGTCTTATGGCATTCCGGGGCGGGGCGGTCGGTCAAGGGTGGCCGAAGGCCATCGCGAAGCGACGCGAACGAAGTGAGCGCCCTTGACGGACCGACCCGACACGGAAGGACAGTGGACTGACGGGACGCCCCCGAACCCTCCCCGACCCCGGCCAGCCGTGTCCCGCCCCCAACACCCCGCCCAGCCTCCCCGACCCCGAGTCGGGGCTCCCGCCCCCCCAAGCCCCCGCTCGCGCTCCCGGCGGGCCGGGCGCACCCTGGAGGCAGGGTGACCCCTGGAGGTGATGCACCATGCCCACACTCGTCGGGTGGCACGTGGAGCTCGAATTCACCGAGGAAGGCCACCGCACCAGCGCGGCGGCCATGGTCAGGCTCGGTGACGGCTCCGAGATGAGGGCGCACGGCTACGCCATGCGCCACCCCTCCGACCCGGAGCAGCTGCGGGTCGGGGAAGAGATCGCCGGCGCTCGCGCGCTGATGGATCTCGCGTCCCAGATGTTGCAGAAGGCCCACTCAGAGATCGACGAGGCGACGGGCCGGCACTCCTACCCGATCAGCCACTGACCCCGCGTGCGCGGCGCGCGCCGGCCATGAGCCGTGCACACCCTGTGGACCGTTCACGATCGGCCTCCCCCTGCCGTCGCTACGGCGGGAAGGCCGATCGTGCGGAGCGGAGCCCCGCGAACAGGAGCCCCGCGAACAGGAGCCCCGCGAACGGGGTCAGAGGCGCTCGGGGGTGCGGATGCCCAGGAGGGACATGCCCTTCGTGAGCGTCCGGGCGGTCAGGTCGCACAGGAACAGGCGGTTCTCGCCGACGACGAGCTCCGGCTCCGGCTTCACCACCGGGCACTCGGTGTAGAACGTCGTGCACAGCGAGGACAGCTGGTACAGGTACGCGGCCACCTTGTGCGGGGCGTGCTCCGCGGCCGCCTCGGCGATGACCTCGCCGAACTGGTCCAGGTGCAGGCCCAGCGCGCGCTCGGCCGGGGCCAGCTCCAGCTCCGGGTGGGCGACCGGGGAACGGTCGCCCGCGTTGCGCAGGATGGACCGGAGCCGGGCGTACGCGTACTGGATGTACACGGACGTGTCACCGGTCAGCGAGACCATCTGGTCCAGGTCGAACTTGTAGTCGCGCGCGGCGGAGGTGGAGAGGTCCGCGTACTTGACCGCGCCGATGCCGACCTGGACGCCGTTCTCGACGATCTCCTGCTCGCTGAGGAACCCACGCTCCTTGTCCTTCTCCCGGACCACGGCGGTCGCGCGGTCCACGGCCTCGTCGAGGAGGTCCACCAGCCGGACCGTCTCGCCCTCGCGGGTCTTGAACGGCTTGCCGTCCTTGCCGAGGACCGTGCCGAAGGCCAGCTGCACGGCCTTGACCTCGTCGTTCAGCCAGCCCGCGCGGCGGGCCGTCTCGAAGACCATCTTGAAGTGGAGCGACTGGCGGGCGTCGACCACGTAGAGCAGGGTGTCCGCCTTCAGGTTGCCCACGCGGTCCCGGATCGCCGACAGGTCGGTCGCGGCGTAGCCGAAGCCGCCGTCCGACTTCTGGACGATCAGCGGGGTCGGGTTGCCGTCCGGGCCCTTGTACTCGTCGAAGAACACGCACAGCGCGCCGTTGGAGCGGACGGCGACGCCCGAGTCCTCCAGCAGCTTGCACGTCTCGACGAGCATGTCGTTGTAGCCGGACTCGCCGACCACGTCCGGGTCCTGGATGTCCATGTCCAGCTTGTCGAAGACGGAGTAGAAGTAGATCTTCGACTCGTCGACGAACCGCTGCCACATGGCGAGGGTCTGCTCGTCGCCCGCCTGGAGGTCGACGACCCGCGCCCGCGCCCGCGTCTTGAACTCCTCGTCGGAGTCGAAGAGCGCGCGCGAGGCCTTGTAGAGGCGGTTCAGGTTGGACATGGCCTCCTCGCCGGAGACCTCCGCGTCCGACTTGTGGTCCAGCTCGTGCGGGTGCTCCAGCAGGTACTGGATGAGCATGCCGAACTGGGTGCCCCAGTCGCCGATGTGGTGGCGCCGGACCACCTTCTCGCCCGTGAACTCCAGGATCTCCACCATCGCGGCGCCGATCACGGCGGACCGCAGGTGGCCGACGTGCATCTCCTTCGCGACGTTCGGCTGCGCGTAGTCGATGACCGTCGTGCCCGCGTTCGCGGAGTACGGGACACCGAGGCGGTCGTCGCCGGCGCGGGCGGCGAGGGTCTCCATGATCGCCCGGTCGGCGACGGTGATGTTGAGGAAGCCGGGGCCCGAGACCTCGATGTCCGCGATCAGGTCACCGGTCGGGATGGACCCGACCACGGTCGTCGCGAGCTCGCGCGGATTGGCCTTGGCCTTCTTCGCGAGCGCCAGGATGCCGTTGGCCTGGAAGTCGGCCCGGTCGCTTCGTCGCAGCAGCGGGTCCGCGCCACCGGCCTCCGGCAGGGCCGAGGCAAGGGCGTCCGCGACGCGCTGGTTGACGGAGGAAGCGAGGGAAGGGACCGAGGCCATGAGCTGCCGTTCCTGTGAGGTCGTGCCTGAAGCTGCACTTGGTTGTTCCGACAAGCCCCGAGTATCCCACGCGGGGGCGTCCCGTTTCCCGGGATAAAGGGGCGTCGCAGGCAACCTCGGAGGGGCTGCTTCCGTCTGGGAGAATGGCGAGAAGCCAGCATTCGAGATAGAAGGACGTGTCGTGGCTCAGAGCGCCCAGAGCAGCACCGAGACCGACTGGGTCTCCCGTTTCGCGGACGAGGTCATCGCCGAGGCGGAGCGCCGAGCCCCGGGCAAAGCCGTCGTCGTCGCGTCCGGACTCTCCCCCTCCGGCCCGATCCACCTGGGCAACCTCCGCGAGGTCATGACCCCGCACCTGGTCGCGGACGAGATCCGCCGCCGCGGCATCGAGGTCCGCCACGTCCTGTCCTGGGACGACTACGACCGCTACCGGAAGGTCCCGGCCGGCATCCCCGGCGTCGACCCCGAGACCTACGGCCAGTACATCGGCATGCCGCTGACCTCCGTCCCGGCCCCGGCCGGCTCGGCGTACGCGACCTGGGCCGAGCACTTCAAGGCCGCCATGGTCGAGGCCCTGGCCGAGCTGGGCGTCGAGTACGACCCGATCAGCCAGACCGAGCAGTACACCTCCGGCGCGTACCGCGAGCAGGTCCTGTTCGCGATGAAGCACCGCGGCGACATCGACGCCGTCCTCGACCAGTACCGCACCAAGCAGAAGCCGGGCGGCAAGAAGCCCCAGCAGAAGCAGGTCGACGAGGCCGAGCTGGAGGCCGCCGAGGGCTCCGGCGCCGCCGCCGAGGACGACGGCAGCGCCGGCGAGAGCGGCTACTTCCCGTACAAGCCCTACTGCGGTCAGTGCGGCAAGGACTTCACCAAGGTCACCTCGTACGACGACGAGACGACCGAGATGACGTACGTCTGCACCGAGGACGAGTTCACCGAGACGGTCAAGCTCAGCGAGTTCAACCGCGGCAAGCTCGTCTGGAAGGTCGACTGGCCGATGCGCTGGGCCTTCGAGGGCGTCATCTTCGAGCCTTCGGGCGTCGACCACTCCTCGCCCGGCTCCTCGTTCCAGGTCGGCGGCCAGATCGTGCACATCTTCGGCGGCGAGCAGCCGATCGGACCGATGTACGCGTTCGTCGGCATCAGCGGCATGGCCAAGATGTCCTCTTCGAAGGGCGGGGTCCCGACCCCGGCCGACGCGCTGAAGATCATGGAACCGCAGCTGCTGCGCTGGCTGTACGCGCGCCGCAAGCCCAACCAGTCCTTCAAGATCGCCTTCGACCAGGAGATCCAGCGGCTCTACGACGAGTGGGACAAGCTGGAGGCCAAGGTCGCCGACGGCTCGGTGCTGCCGGCCGACGCCGCCGCGCACACCCGTGCCGTACGCGTCGCCTCGCACGAGCTTCCGCGCACCCCGCGCCCGCTGCCCTACCGCACGCTCGCGTCGGTCGTGGACATCACCGCCGGGCACGACGAGCAGACCCTGCGCATCCTGGCCGACCTCGACCCCTCGCAGCCGCTGACCTCGCTGGACGAGGTACGGCCGCGGCTGGACCGCGCCGAGAACTGGATCACCACCCAGGTCCCGGCCGACCAGCGCACGCTCGTGCGCGAGGACGCCGACACCGAGCTGCTGTCCTCCCTCGACGACGAGGGCCGCGAGTCGCTGCGACTGCTGCTGGACGGGCTCGACTCGCACTGGTCGCTCGACGGGCTGACCACGCTCGTCTACGGCGTGCCGAAGGTGATGGCCGGCCTGGAGCCCGACGCCAAGCCGACCCCGGAGCTCAAGGTCGCCCAGCGCACCTTCTTCGCCCTGCTGTACCGCCTCCTCGTGACCCGGGAGACCGGCCCGCGCCTGCCCACGCTGCTCCTCGCCGTCGGCGCGGACCGGGTGCGCAAGCTGCTGGCCGTCTGAGCCGCCCGACAAGTACGCGCAAGGGCCCGCACCCCTCGGGGTGCGGGCCCTTGCGCATGCCGTCCGCGCGTACCGCCGCCGCGGCGGCTAGGAGATGTGCTCGTTCTCCAGATCGCGCTGGTAGCGCTGCTTCAGCTCCGGCATCAGCCGGCTGATCGTCCTGAACGCCAGCGGATGGTTGATCCCGTGGCGGTCCGAGAGGTATATGTCCACCTGCTCGGGGCTCGGGAGCTTGCCGTTCTCCTCGATGTAGGTCCGGAAGACCTCGTACGCCGCCTCCGTGAACTTCGCCTCGTCGATGTCGGAGACGGGCTCACCGGCCTCCGGCCGCATCTCGGGGCGGGGAGCCGGAAGCTGCTGCTCCTGGACCTGCCCCAGGGCCTGCTCTTCGTCCGGGCCGGTCGGGGGCATGACCGGGGTCGGCTCCAGCCCCTCCACGTACTGCGGGTTGTAGCCGCCCTCGTACGCCGCCTGCGGGGCCAGCGGCGCCGCGAACCAGGCGCTGTCGTGCGCCGCGGGCATCGCCGTCGGGTCCACCGCGAAGGGCGGCGGGGCGTGCGTCACCGGGGGCACCGCCACCGCCGCGGCCGGAGCCGGAGCCGGGGCCGGGGCCGGGGTGGCGGTGGTGGCGGGCCGCGCCGCCTGCGGGTCGGGGCCCGCCTGCACGGCCTCCTGCACGGCCTCCTGCACCGACGTCTGCACGGCCGACGCTTGCACAGCCGCCTGCACGGCCGCCGCCTCCAGGGCCGGAGCCGCGGGAGCCGCCGCGGCCGCGGCCGCAGCGCCCGCAGCCGCCGGAGGCAGCAGCATCGGGTCGATGCCCGCCGCCGCCAGACCCTCCGGAGCCGTCTGCGCGAGCGGCACGCCGATCCGGGCCAGCCGCAGCGGCATCAGCGCCTCGACCGGGGCCTTGCGCCGCCACGCCCGCCCGTACCGGGCCTGCAGACGGGCCTGGTAGATCAGCCGGTCCTGCTCCATGCCGACGGCCTGCTCGTACGACCGCAGCTCCCACAGCTTCATCCGGCGCCACAGCTTGAACGTCGGCACCGGCGACAGCAGCCAGCGGGTGATCCGCACGCCCTCCATGTGCCGGTCCGCGGTGATGTCCGCGATCCGGCCCACCGCGTGCCGGGCCGCCTCCACCGTGACCACGAACAGGATCGGGATCACGGCGTGCATGCCCACGCCCAGCGGGTCCGGCCAGGCCGCCGCGCCGTTGAACGCGATCGTCGCCGCCGTCAGCAGCCACGCCGTCTGGCGCAGCAGCGGGAACGGGATACGGATCCACGTCAGGAGGAGGTCCAGGGCGAGCAGTACGCAGATGCCCGCGTCGATGCCGATCGGGAACACCAGCGAGAAGTTCCCGAACCCCTTCTGCAGGGCGAGCGCGCGGACCGCCGCGTACGAACCGGCGAAACCGATCCCCGCGATCACCACGGCTCCTGCGACCACGACGCCGATGAGTATCCGGTGCGTACGAGTCAGCTGCATCGCGGCCACCCGCGATCCCCTCCCCTTGTCGAGCTACGGCAGGCACAGCGTACGGGTGACCGCACGGGTGACTGAATGTCAGCCTCCCGTTCGGCGTCGGCCGCGCCGCCCGCCGCGCCTCCCGGACCCGCCGCCGACTACTGCGCGGAGGGAGAAGCCTGCTGCTCAGGCTGCTGCTGCGGCGACTGCTGCTGGTTGGCGGCGCCGACCGAGGCGACGACTTCCTTCGCCGCGGCGATCGCGTTTTCGAGCAGCTTGGCCTGATCCGGAGCGCCGGCACCCTCGTACGCCGCACCGTTGTAGTCCAGCGTGATCACCACGTTCTGCGTGCGCGCCACGATCGTCGTGTTGAAGAAGTCGACCTCCTTCTTCACCCCGTACACGATCGACGACGCCTGGTCGCCGATCCCGCCCGCCGGCTCGACCTTCACGTTCGTCGCGCCCTCGGTCGCCTTCGCCGTCTCGACCTGCTTGCCCAGCTGGTCCTCGGCGCGCTTGTTCGCGCCGCCGAGCGAGGAGTGCGAGTCGTAGCGGACCAGGGAGATCGACAGCCAGCGGTACTGCGAGCCCTTCAGGCCGTCCTCGTCCAGGCCGTTCCAGGAGCAGCTGGCGCGGGAGGCCAGGTCGTTCGACTTGGTCGCGGTGCCGTTCTTGTCCTTCGCCTCCGGGACGAGGGTCTCGACCGTCTTCGACTGGATCGCCTTGCACGGGTCCGGCAGCGCGGCGAACGCCGCCTTCTCCAGGGCGGCCGAGGCCTTGCCGCTCGGCTTGGCCGACGAGGAAGCGGCGGGCTTCTTGTCGCCGCCCGAACCGGAGTCCTTGCCCGAGTCGGACGAACAGCCGGCGACGGTGAGGATCACCGGGACGGCTGCGCAGGCGAGAACGCGAGTGAGGCGCGAGGCAGATCGGTGCATGGTTCCTTCAGTCAGTACGTTGTGGGGCGCGTTCCGTGGACGCGGTGCGGGCTCGGAGCGGGCTCGGTTCGGACTCGGTTCGGGCTCGGTGGGCGGGCGCGGGACCCGGACAACGGTAGCCCGACCCGGCGCGCGCCTGCTGTGCGCGCCGTCACGCCGAGCCCCGCGCGCCCCCGCTCACTCGTTGAAACGCTCGACGAGCGCCTGCGCCAACTGCCGTGCCTTGTCCTGGGTTTCGGGGCTCGGCGGCACCGTACCGGGCAGCGCGGGCTGTACGACGTACTCGACCGTGACGATGACATTCGAGGTGCGGAACACAATCCGCACGGTCCGCGCCTGCGCCGCGCTCGCGCCCGCCGCGCTCAGCTTGTCCTCGATGTACGCCTCGGCCCCGAGCCCTTCGAGCACCCGGGAGCCGAGCTCGGGCGGCGGCGCGGAGGAGGAGGGGGAGGGACTGCCGGCCCCCGGGGAGGACGGCTGCCCGCCGGCGGGCGGCGGGGGCGCGCTCGGGCTCGCCGTCGTAGCGGCACCCGTACTCGCGGTGGGGGTGGTGGCGGGACCGGGGAACGGCAGGTGCGCGTCGGTCAGCCGGCGCACGTACACCTGCCGCGCCTTGTCGTCGTCGCTCATGAGGGTCCGGTCGTACGAGACCACGCGCTCGAAGCCGACCGACAGCAGCCGGGTCTCCTCGGGCGACTGCGCCGTCCAGCGGCAGCCGACGTGCCGGTCCCCGTCGTACGAGGTGTCCGCGACCCCGGCGTACAGCTGGGTGCGCTGCTCGTCGGTGAGGCTGTCCCCGGCCGGGAGCATGGCCCTGAGGCGCTTGCTGTCGGCGGCCTTGCAGGGCGCGGGCAGACTGCGGTACTTGCCGGCCGGCGCGGGCGCGGGACTGCTGTCGCCCGCCTTGGAGTCGGTGTCGGAACCGACGCCGCCGTCGCTGGTGCATCCGGTCAGGCCGGTCGCGCCGGCCACGAGCGCGGCGAGCATCGCGATGCCCGGCAGGACACGCCGTCGTTGCCGTACCGCCTTGCGCTGCACGTCCACTGGCCCCCTTCGACCGGCCGTCGGCCCGGCGGCCCGTCGGTCAGGAAAATTGCGTTGCCGCGCTTTGGACGCGGATGAACACAATGTCTATCGCACACGCCGGTGCCGGCGCCGGTCCCCTGTCTGGTTCGGGACTGAGAGCGATACTTTTTGCGTATTCGGGGGATTTGAGTCGTATGTCGTATGTAGAGGTACCGGGAGCGCAGGTCCCGATCCGGATGTGGGCCGACCCCGCGTCGGTCGAGGCGAGCGCGATGCAGCAGCTGCACAACGTCGCGGGCCTCCCCTGGATCAAGGGCCTGGCCGTCATGCCGGACGTCCACTACGGCAAGGGCGCCACGGTCGGCTCGGTGATCGCGATGAAGGACGCGGTGTGCCCGGCGGCGGTGGGCGTGGACATCGGCTGCGGCATGTCGGCGGTGAAGACGTCCCTGACGGCGAACGACCTCCCGGGCGACCTCTCCCCCCTCCGCTCGAAGATCGAGCGCGCCATCCCGGTGGGCGCGGGCATGCACCGCGACCCCGTCGACCCGGACCGCCTGTACGGCTTCACGGGCGCCGGTTTCGGGGACCTGTGGGAGCGGTTCGACTACATCGCGGACGCGGTGAAGTTCCGGCGGGACCGGGCGATGCGGCAAATGGGGAGCCTCGGCCAAGGCAATCACTTCTGTGAAGTTTGCGTAGATTCTTCCGGTTCGGTGTGGCTCATGCTGCACTCGGGCTCGCGCAACATCGGCAACGAGCTGGCCGACTTCCACATCAACGTGGCCCGCGGGCTCTCGCACAACCAGGGGCTGGTCGACCGTGACCTCGCGGTCTTCCTCGCCGCCACGCCCGAGATGGAGGCGTACCGCAACGACCTCTTCTGGGCCCAGGAGTACGCCAAGTACAACCGCGCCGTGATGATGAGCCTGTTCAAGGAGGTCATCCGCCGCGAGTTCCGGAAGGCGAAGGTCTCCTTCGACCGGGAGATCAGCTGCCACCACAACTACGTGGCGGAGGAGCGGTACGACGGCATGGACCTGCTGGTCACCCGCAAGGGCGCGATCCGCGCCGGCAGCGGCGACTACGGGATCATCCCCGGCTCCATGGGGACGGGCTCGTACATCGTGAAGGGCCTCGGCAACGAGAAGTCGTTCAACTCGGCCTCGCACGGCGCGGGTCGGAAGATGAGCCGGACCGCCGCGAAGAAGCGCTTCTCGGCGCGGGACCTGGCGGATCAGACCAAGGGCGTCGAGTGCCGCAAGGACGTGGGAGTGGTCGACGAGATCCCGGGCGCGTACAAGTCGATCGAGCAGGTCATCGACCAGCAGACGGACCTCGTCCAGGTCGTGGCCAAGCTCAAGCAGGTCATCTGTATCAAGGGCTGAGCGGCCCCGCCCGGCGCGGCCCGCCTTCCCCCGGAGGCCTCGCGGGGACAGCGGGTGCGGGGCGGCGTACGTTGGGTGGGAGGGGGGCTTGGCGGGCTGGGGTGGTGAGACCGCGGGAGGTTCCATGACCGGGCTCGGTGAGTTGGTCGGGATCGACGGGCGGACCGTGTTGGTCCTCGGACAGGAGCTGGACGTCGAGCGGGGGCAGCCGGACGTCGGCAACGCCCTCGTGCACCGGGCCGGGGAGACCCTCGTGGTCGTCGACACCGGCGTGACCGGCACGTTCCGGGCCGCCCTGCGGGAGGCGGCGGACCGGGTCGGGCCCTGGTCCCGAGTGCTGGTCCTGACCACGCACGGCCATCCCGACCACGTCGCCAACAACGACCTCGCCGATGAGCTCGGCGCGGCGGCCGAGCACTGGGTGCCCGCTCCCGACCTCGACCAGATGCGCGACCCGGACGCGTACTGGGTGCGGGCCTTCGAGCGCGTCCAGGGGATGGCGCCGCTGCCCGAGCCCGCGGTGGCCGGGCCCGCGCTGGTGTCGCTCTTCCGGCCGTACCGGCCCTTCGCGGCCGTCACCCGGACCTACGAGGAGCGCCCGCTGGAGCGGATCCGGATCGGCTCGGCGCGCTTCACCGGCTGGACCTTCGCCGACGGCGCGGTCCGTGTGCTGCGTACCCAGGGCCACTGCGCCGGGCACGTGATCGTGCACCTGAGGGACTGCGGGGTCCTGCACCTGTCCGACGAGGGCAACGGGGCCTGCGGCGCGATGGCCGACGCCGACCAGCTCAAGATCCAGACCACGCTCGGCTCCGTGGCCCTCCTCTTCGAGGAGGGGGAGGCCGAGGTGCTCACCGACGGGCACACCTTCGCGGTGCGCCGCGGCGCCGAGGCCGCGGTGCCGTTCCTGGACGGTCTGCTGGAGCAGGCCACCGCCCTGCAGTCGGCGGCTCTCGGGGCGGTCGCGGGGAGCGCCCCGGTCCGGCCGGACGAGTTCACCTCCCGGTACGCGGAGGCCTTCGCCTCCACGGGCGGCGGCGGCGCCAACCCGAACGCGCTGTTCCTCGCCATGATGGCGGTCAACCAGCTCCACGCGCTCGGGCTGCGCCCGGAGTCCGCCGCCCCCGGCGCCCCCTGGTCCCGGCCTCCGCTCCGACTCGGTGACTGACGGCGGGAGTTGGTGCACGGCGAGGCCCGGGCACGTGGAGGTCCCGGCCGGGTTGCGGGGGTGCCTACAGGTCGCGGTGGACCTTCGTGTTCGAGGCCTGGGCGCGGGGGCGGACCACCAGGAGGTCGATGTTGACGTGGCTGGGGCGGGTCACGGCCCAGGTGATGGTGTCGGCCACGTCGTCGGCGGTCAGGGGGGCGGCCACGCCCGCGTAGACCTTCTCGGCCTTCTCGGCGTCGCCGCGGAAGCGGGTCTTCGCGAACTCCTCGGTCTTGACCATGCCCGGGGCGATCTCGATGACGCGGACGGGCTCGCCGACGATCTCCAGGCGGAGGGTCTCGGCCAGGACGCGGGCGCCGTTCTTGGCGGCGACGTAGCCGGCGCCGCCCTCGTAGGTGGCGTGGCCCGCGGTGGAGGACAGGACCACGACCGTGCCGTCGCCGGAGGCGATGAGGGCGGGCAGGAGGGCCTGGGTGAGGTTGAGGGTGCCGATGACGTTGACCTCGTACATCGTGCGCCAGTCGGCCGGGTCCCCGGTGGCGACGGGCTCGGCACCGATGGCGCCGCCGGCGTTGTTGACCAGTACGTCGACGGAGGGGTAGCGGTCGAGGGAGGCCGCGAAGGCGTCGACGGCCGTGCGGTCGGTGACGTCCAGCGCGTGGGCCGCCGCGGAGTGGCCGGCCGACGTCAGTTCGGCGGCGAGGGCCTCGATGCGGTCCTTGCGGCGGGCGGTGAGGAGGACGTGGTAGCCGGCGGCGGCGAGCTGTCGGGCGGTGGCCGCGCCGATGCCGCTGCTCGCGCCGGTGACTACGGCGGTCCGGGTGGCGGTGGCGCTGGCCGTGCTCATCTGCGGGCTCCTCGGTCGTTCCGGTGGTCTGGTGGTGCGGTGGTTCGGTCGTTCGTACGGACGAATACCCGCCAGCATAGGCGGGGCTCAGCGGCCGCGCGGGGCGTACATGATCACCGCCATGCCGGCGAGGCAGACGAGGGCGCCGATGACGTCCCAGCGGTCGGGGCGGTAGCCGTCGGCGACGGCGCCCCAGACGAGGGAGCCGGCGACGAAGACCCCGCCGTACGCGGCGAGGACGCGGGCGAAGTCGCCCTGGGGCTGGAGCGTGGCGACGAAGCCGTAGAGGCCGAGGGCGATGACCCCGGCGCCGATCCAGGCCCAGCCCTTGTGCTCGCGCACCCCCTGCCAGACGAGCCAGGCGCCGCCGATCTCCAGGACGGCGGCGAGGGCGAACAGGGCGACGGAGCGGGCGATCAGCATGGCTCGAAGCGTACGCAGACCGTCCGCGGGCCCGGGCCGGCGGCGCCCGCCGGTTGGGCGAGGGGCGCGCCCTCGTTCGTGTGATGGTCCGACTGCGCGGGGGCGGTGCTGGCTAGCCTCCGCGCGTGGAGGTGGTGGCGGTGCGCCGTGGTGCCGTACGGAGTGTGGTGGTGGCGGGCTTGCTGGTGCTCGGGGTGCCCGGGGTGTCAGGAGTGTCAGCGGTGTCCGCGACGGAGGCGGGGGCGATCGCCCGGAGGGGCCCCGAGGCCGACGTGGCCTACCACGGGCGGGTGTCCCTGTCGCAGGGGCGGCTGCGGGTGTGGGTCGTACCGCAGAACGAGGGGCCGGCCGCGCTGGCCAACGCGACGCTGCGGGTGCGGCTGTCGGCGGACCTCGCGGACCGGCAGGAGCTGGCGCAGGGCTGCGCGCGGGCCGGGCTGCGCGAGGTGGTGTGCGAGACGGGCGCGCTGCCCCTGCACGGGCGCGGCCGGCACGTCGGGCTGCTGCTGGAGCTGAAGGAGCCGGTGCCGGAGGTGGTGGTCCGGATCGACACCTGGTGGAACGGCGGGGCGTCCGACCGCGACGTGTCCAACAACCAGCACGCGGTGCTGGCGCTGGACACGGGCGACTCGTACGCCTTCTGACCTGCTCCGTACGGCCGTTACGGGGTGGCCACGCCGCCGAACTCCTCGACGGCCTCGCTGACGATCCGCTCCAGCCGTGCGTGGTGGGCGCCGCGCCAGTAGACGCGCTCGCAGGCCGTGCACTGGGCGAAGACGTCGTACGAGCGGTGCGTCCCGCTCTCCAGCCGGTCCCCGACGCTCTCCTTGTCGGCCTCGCGCAGCGGCCCGTTGCACGCGGTGCAGCGGGTCCAGGGGGTGAGGGCGGGGGCGAACCGGCCGAGTACGTCGCGCAGTTGCTCGTCGGGGTTGTCGCTGTAGACGTACGCGCCGGCGAACAGCTCGCGGCGGCGCAGCAGTCCGCGGTCGCGCGAGAGCAGGACGCGCCGCTCGGCGGCGGAGCGGGTGGCGAGGGCGGGGTCGCCGATGTCCTCGTTCTCGTACGCGGTGTCCACGCCGAGCAGGCGCATGCGGCGGGCGAGGGTGCCGAGGTGGACGTCGAGGAGGAAGCGCAGGGGGGCGTCGCCGGGGATGCGCTGGGGCCGGTCGACGCCGAAGACCTCGACGGACTGGCCGGCGCCGGGCACGTACGAGAGGGGCACTTCGTGCCCGTCGACGAGGAGCCTGCCGACCTCGGTGAGCGGCACGCCGGCCGATTCGACGACGTGGCCGATGCTGGAGGCGCCGTCGGTGGCGGTCGGTACGCGGTCGGCGCGCCGGCTGGGCGGCGCGAACAGGCGCAGTTCGGGGGCGAGGGTGAGCTGAATGCCGGGTCCGTTCACGCTGCCCAGCATGCCATCGCGGGCCCGCCCGGTGCGGCCGAATTACGCGGTGGCGGCGGTGGCCCCGTCGTAGGCGGTGCGGTGGGCGTCGACCTCGTCGAAGTGGTTCTCGGCCCACTGCTTCACGGAGGTGAGCAGGCAGGCGAGGCTGCTGCCGAGTCCGGTGAGGCGGTAGTCGACGCGGACGGGGACGGTGGGGGTCACGGTGCGGGTGACGAGGCCGTCGCGTTCGAGGGAGCGCAGGGTCTGGGTGAGCATCTTCTGGCTGACGCCGGGGATCTTGCGGCCGAGGTCGCTGTAGCGCATGGAGTTGTCCTCGGCCCCGGCGAGCGCGGCGACGATGAGGCCGACCCACTTGTCGCTGATCCGGGCCAGGAGCTGGCTGGTGGGGCACTCCTTGAGGAAGGCGTCGTAGGCGTGACGGGCCTCTTCGCGGCGGGTCGCGGCGGTACGGGTGGCCATCGGGTGCCCCACTTCCGGGTCGGGTACGCACCTTGAAGTACGTACTTACGAAAGGAGAGTACCTCTCCCTAGGTTAGTGCTCGGCAGGAACGAGTGAACGCAGCCGACCGATTCGGGGAGAGACCATGAGCGAGAACGCGCAGACCGTGAAGACCATGCGGGCGGCCGTCGTCAACGCCTTCGGCGGGCCGGAGCAGGTGGAGATCGCCCGGGTGCCGGTCCCGCGCCCGGCCGCCGGCCAGGTCCGGATCAAGGTCGCGGCGGCCGGGGTGAACCCGGTGGACGGCGCCGTCCGCGTCGGCGTCTTCGGCGGCGCCGGGACGCGGCTCGGGCTCGGCTGGGACGTGGCGGGCGAGATCGACGAGGTCGGGGCCGGGGTCACCGGCTGGTCGGCGGGGCAGCGGGTGGTCGCACTGCACTACGGGCCGGTCAAGCCGTTGGGCACGCACGCCGAGTACGCGGTGCTCGACGCCTCGGCGGTGGCGGCCGCTCCGGCCACCGTGGACGACGCCGCCGCGGCCGCGCTCCCGCTGAGCGGGCTGACCGCCGCCCGGGCGGTGGGGCTGCTGGGGCTTGCTCCGGGGTCCGCGGTGCTGGTCACCGGGGCCGCGGGCGTGGTCGGCGCCCTCGCGGTGCAGCTCGCGGTTCGGGCCGGGCTGGTGGTGACGGCCCTGGCGGGGGAGGGGGACGAGGAGTTCGTACGGTCGCTGGGCGCGACGGAGTTCGTCCCGCGCGGCTCGGCTCCGGCCGCGCCGGTGGACGGGGTCGTGGACGCGGCCGTCCTGGGGGAGCCGGCGCTCGGCTTCGTCCGCGACGGCGGGGTCTACGTGGGACTGCGTCCGCACGCCGGCCCGGCCGCGGAGCGGGGGATCCGGGTGGTGGAGCAGGAGGTCGCGGCGGACGGCGCGCACCTGGCGGAGCTGGTGGACCTGGTGGACGCGGGCGCCCTGACCCTTCGGGTCGCCCAGACGTTCCCGCTGGCGGACGCGGTGAAGGCGCACGCCCGCCTGGCGGAGCCGGGCACCCGCGGCCGCCTGGTCCTGACGACCGCCTGACCGGGCGGCCCGCCGATCGGGGGGAATCGGCGGGCCACCCGGAGCTCAGTGGAACAGGGCGTATCCGGTGGGGTCGCCCGGCATCTGCCAGGCGAAGCCCTGGAGGAAGAAGCAGGCGACCAGGTTGCTCGCGGCGAAGGCGAGCAGCACCGCCGAGGTGGCGGTGGAGGCCCGGCGCAGGGCGGGGGAGGTGAGCCCCGCGTCGAGGGGCAGCGCCCGGGGGGTCAGGAACAGCGCGGCTCCGGCGGCCACGGCCGCGCCCACGAAGGTGATCAGGGCCCAGGTGTAGAGGTGCAGGCCGAACAGGGCGCCGGCGTAGCCGGGGTCCGGGGGCACGATGTGCATCAGGACCTGGGTGGCGGAGACGGTGCTTCCGGCGAGGGCGGCGACGACGGCCCAGCCCCACCCGGCGGCCCATTCCCCGGCGGTGACGGAGCCCTTGCGGGCCCGGATGATTATCCAGGCCGGGCCCAGGGCGCTGAGCAGGAAGAACATCCGTTGCAGCAGACACATGGGGCAGGGGTACTCCCACAGGCCGAACTGGAAGAAGTACGCGCCGGCCAGGGTGGCGCAGAGGCCGATGACGTAGGCGTGGGCGAACCACAGGCCGAGCCGGTTCGAGGTGGATGCGGTGTTCACGGGGCTCTTCTCCTCAGAGGGCGATGTGGAAGGTGTGGTCGAGCACGTGGGGGAGGAACGCGATCAGGGAGGCGATCAGCGTTCCCGTCCACAGCGGCACCCGGACCCCGGCGGGCCAGGGCCGGAGTGCTGCCACGACGCACAGGAGGATGAGGAGGAAGAGGAGGGTGTACATGGGGTCCCAGCTTCATCGGGGGAACTCTTGCTTTCGGGTTCCACCCTCCGCCCCGGGGTTGCGCGCCGGTAGGGACATCGGGGCTATACAGCCATAAGCGGGCTTTATGGTCTCCCGGCGGCGGCCCCGGCGGCCCCGGCGGCCCCGGCGGCCCCGGCGGCCCCGGCCGCCTCAGTGGCCCCGGCAGCACCGCCCGCACCGCCAGCACCGGCAGCACCGGCATCCCCGGCAGTCCCGGCGGGCACGGCCGCCGGGACGAACGCGCCCGTCGCCAGGCCCCGTACGGTCAGGGAGGCCGCCGCCGCCCAGGCCGCCAGCAGACAGGCGTACAGGAACACGGCGAGCCAGCGGTACACGTCGAGGCCGGTGTGCCGGGCCAGCCCCTCCGCACCCGTCACGCAGGTGCCCACCGGGAAGGTCAGCGCCCACCAGGTCAGCGAGAACCGCATGCCGAGCCGCCGGGCCCGTACGAGCATCGCGGAGGCGAAGACGAACCAGAGCAGCGCGAACCCCATCACCGGCACCCCGTAGATCACGGCCAGCATCCGGAAGCCCTCGGCGTACGGGGACCGCACCACCCCCGGGGCGGCGTCGGCGAACTTGTTCGCGGCCGTGACCGACTGCCCCAGGGGCCCGAGCACCAGGAAGAGCGTCGGGGTCAGCACGAGCGGCAGCCGGGGGCCGGTCACCATCCGGCCGAAGACGATGGGCAGCAGCACCAGCGTGGCCAGCATGCTCAGCCCGAACATCGTGTAGCAGCCGAGCAGCAGCGCCGCCTGCCACTGGCCCGGCGGCAGGTACGGGATCAACAGCGGGCCCAGCGCGGCGGAGACCATCGGGGCGACGACCGGGAGCAGCCAGACGGGTGAGGCGCTGCCGGGCCGGATCCGGTGGCTCTCGACCATCAGGTACGGGATGCCGACGGCGGCGAGCAGCCCGATGGCCGTGCCGGCGACGAAGAGGACGGCGTCGGTGACCACGGCCGCGTGGAGGCCGATGAGGTCCTTGCCGACGAGCAGCGTGCCGCCGCCGACGGCGAGCAGGGCCATGGAGAGGCAGCCGTAGAAGGGGGCGACGGCCGGGTCGAGCAGATGGTCCCGGGCCTGGTCGGGGTGGCGGGCCCAGTGCAGGGCGCGGGCGGTGAGCAGGACGGCCAGCATGACGGCGGACAGCACCCAGAAGACCAGGCTGAAGGTGTGCAGCCCGGGGACGCGCACGGGCAGGGCGACGCCCGCGTTGGCGACGATGGCGGTGCCCATCACGCCGGCGTACCAGTTGGGGCCCAGGTGCCGGATCAGGCTGACGGGGAGCGGGGAAGGGGACGGAGGCGGTGGCGGGGGCGCGGCCATGTGCCCACCGTGACCCGGGACGATCTCCCCCGCAACGCCGGCTGGCCCGGGTGTCCGCGCGGTGGAAGACTCGTCCCATGGGTGCATCGACTGCGCCGGCACCGGTACCCGCACCCGCACCGGTCCGCCTGGACGACGCCGCGTACCACCGGCTGGCCCGCTCCTTCCGGGGCAGTCTGGTGCGGGCCGGGGACGCCCCGTACGAGGAGCGCCGGCGGATCTGGAACGGCGCCGTCGACCGGCATCCCGCCCTGATCGCGCCCTGTACCGGTTCGGCCGATGTGGTGGCGGCGCTGAAGTGGGCGGTGGAGACGGGCACGGCGGTGGCCGTGCGCAGCGGCGGACACAGCTTCCCCGGGCATTCGGTCTGCGACGGCGGCGTCGTGATCGACCTGTCGCCGATGCGGGAGGTCCGGGTGGACCCGGAGGCCCGTACGGCTCGTGTCCAGGCGGGCGCGCTGCTCGGTGAGCTCGACGCGGCGACGCAGCCGTTCGGGCTGGCGGTGCCGTCCGGGATCGTGACGCACACCGGTGTCGCGGGGCTCACCCTCGGCGGCGGGATCGGCTGGCTGAGCCGGAAGTACGGGCTGAGCGTGGACCAGCTGCTGTCGGTGGACCTGGTCACGGCTGCCGGGGAGCGGCTCACGGCCGACGCGGCGCACGAGCCGGAGCTGTTCTGGGGGATGCGCGGGGCGGGCGGGAACTTCGGCATCGTCACGGAGTTCACGTTCCGGCTGAATCCGGTCGGTCCCACGGTGCTCGCCGGGCCGGTGCTGTGGCCGGTGGAGGATTCGCCGCAGGTCATGCGGTTCTACCGGGAGTGGATCGCGGGGGCGCCGGACGAGCTGACGACGATCGTGATCCACCGCAAGGCCCCGGCGTCGCCGGCGATCCCGGCCGAGCTGCACGGCCGGCCGGTGGTGATGGTGATCGCCTGCTGGGTGGGGGAGGCGGCCGCGGGCGAGGAAGTGATGCGGCCGATGCGGGCGTTCGGGCGGCCGCTGCT
This sequence comes from Streptomyces vinaceus, assembly GCF_008704935.1. Classification (NCBI taxonomy): domain Bacteria; kingdom Bacillati; phylum Actinomycetota; class Actinomycetes; order Kitasatosporales; family Streptomycetaceae; genus Streptomyces; species Streptomyces vinaceus. The sequence goes on along the minus strand of NZ_CP023692.1, from coordinate 3,291,397 downwards.
CGACCTGTGCCGGCCGAAGCCGTACCTGGCGCACCAGGCGATGTTCGACGCCTCGTTCCCGCACGGCTGGTGGTACTACTTCCGGGGCTGCGGCCTCGACCGGCTCGACGACGGCGCCCTGGACACGATGGCGCGGTACGCGGGGCGGATCGTCTCGCCGCAGAGCGGGTTCCCGCTGTTCCAGCTGGGCGGGGCGGTCGCCCGGGTCGGCGAGGACGACACGGCGGCCGCGGGACGATCCCTGGGCCACATGCTGAACATCAACGGGATCCGGGACACGCCCGGGGGTTTCGCCGAGGAGTGCGGGTGGGTCCGGGAGTTCTGGACCGCGATGGAGCCGTACCACGCGGGCGTGTACGTGAACTTCCTCATGGACGAGGGCGAGCAGCGCGTGCGCCAGGCGTACGGTGCGCGGGAGCGGAAGCTGGACCGGCTGCGGGCGCTGAAGGCGCAGTGGGACCCGGGGAACGTGTTCCGCCTCAACCAGAACATCCCGCCGGGGCCCGGCCGATAGCTTGCGGTCACCTCCGGCGCGGCTACGGGCACTGGCGCGGTGGCATGGCCACGCTGGGTGGCGGGACCACCACCGTCACCCGGAGGCGTAGATGAACCCCGTGAACCCCGTGAACCCCGTGAACCCCGTGAACCCGAAGAACCCGACGGGCCCCATGGACGCGGTCAACCCGACGGACGCGGTCGACCCCGCGGACCGGGCCGTGCTGAACGGCGTGCTGCACGAGATCGTCGAGGACGGCGCCACCCCGGGCGGTGTCGTCGTCTGCGGTACGGCGGCCGGCGACCGGGCCGTCCTGTCGGCCGGGGTCGTCTCCCCGTTCACGGGCCCCGCCGCGCCCGACGAGCACACCGTCTACGACATCGCGTCCCTGACGAAGGTCACCGCCACCTGGCCGCTGGTCGGCCGCGCCCTCGACGCGGGCCTGCTCGACCTGGACGCGCCGGTACGGGAGTTCCTGCCGCCGATGGAGGGCGCGATGCCCAGCGGGGAGGCCACCGTACGGCAGCTGCTCTCCCACACCTCGGGCCTGCGCGCCGCCACCCGCTTCGACCTCTACGACCTGACCGAGCGCCCGCTGCACGAGCTGATCTGCCACGAGCTGATGGAGAACCTCCCGGGCACGCACCGCTACATCAACCGCGGCTACATCCTCCTGGGGCTGGCCCTCGCGCACGTCCACGGCCGGCCGCTGGACGAGCTCGCCCGCGAGCTGTGGGCGGAGCTGGGCATGGACGATACCGCGTACGGGCCGGTCAGGCAGGAGTCCCGCGTCGCGCCGACCGAGCGGCAGGAGGGCCACGACCGGCTCTGGGGCGCCGTCCACGACGAGAACGCGGCGATCATGGGCGGCACCGCGGGCCACGCCGGGGTGTTCGCGACGGCGGCCGACCTCGCCACGTACGCCGAGCACCTGCTCGCCGGGCGCGAGACCCCGCTCGGCCAGTGGTTCCGGATGAGCCTGGTCCCGCAGGCGGAGATCGAGCCCGGGGTGCAGCGAGGCCTGGGCTGGGTCCTGGGAGCGGGCGGAAGCGTGGCCTACCACTACGGGTTCACCGGTACGAGCCTGCACCTCGCCCCCGCGACGGGCCGGTACGTGGTCGTCGTCACCAACGCCGTCCACAACGGCGCCGCGGCGCGGATCCGGATCACGCCGCTGCGCGAGCAGGCCCACAAGATGCTCGCGGCGGGGTAGCCCTCGTGGGCCGGACCACGGCCGGACCAAGGCGGACCAAGGCCGGACCACGGCCGGACCCGGGCCGGCCACGGGTGGACCAGGACCGGACTACGGCCGGATCACGGCCAGACCAGGCAGTACGGCTGGTGCCCGGCCTCGTGCAGCCGGTGCGAGAAGTCCTGCCACTCGTGGAGCAGCTGGTAGACGTTGAACGCGTCGCGCGGGCCGCCCCGGTCCGGGACGGTGGACCAGATGAAGGCCGCCGCGCCGACCGATTCCTCGCCGATCCCGCGCAGCGGGTCGACCACGGTCATCGGGAGCTTGACCACCGCGTAGTCGGGGTGGAGCACGACCAGCTCCAGCGGGGGCACCTTGTGCAGGGGTATGCCCTCGATGCCGGTCAGGACCATCGCGGCCACCGTCTCCGGCTTGATCTTGGTGAACAGGCCGCCCATGCCGAGCTCGTCCCCGCCGAGCTCCTCGGGCCGCATCGTGACCGGGACCCGGGCGGCCGTCGCGCCGTCGGGCGCGCCGAAGTACTTGTACGTCACGCCCATGCCGCGGCCCTTGGGCAGGCCGTCGGGGGATTCCAGCGGCGCCGGTACCGGATCGGCCGCGTCCGCGGCCCGGCGCCGGTGCTTGCCCCGTCGGCGGGCTTCGCGGGCCTCGCGGGCGCGCTGCGGGTCGAGGCCGTCCGTACCCTCGCCCGGTCCACCACCGCGTTGCATATCTCCACCCGACTGGTCTTGCCTGCCCCGGCCCCGCGGCCCCCGCCACGCAGCCTGATCATCATGGCAGTGACCTCCCCCGGGGCGGCGCGGTGAAACGCCCGTCCGCAAGTCAGTCGCGGCCTGATGAGACCATGGCTGGTGTGAGCTACCCGTACCCGTATGAAGCCAAAGTCTCGCAGACTCTCTTTGACCGCGCGTCCCTCGTGACGCCTGGCGGCGTGAACTCTCCGGTGCGCGCGTTCCGCGCCGTGGGTGGAACGCCCAGGTTCATGGTGTCCGGTACCGGTCCGTACCTGACCGATGCCGACGGCCGCGAGTACGTCGACCTGGTCTGCTCGTGGGGACCGATGATTCTCGGCCACGCCCACCCGGCCGTGGTGGAGGCCATCCAGGCCGCCGTCGCCCGCGGCACCTCCTTCGGCACGCCCGGCGAGGGCGAGGTCGCGCTCGCCGAGGAGATCGTCGACCGCATCGAGCCCGTGGAGCAGGTCCGCCTGGTGTCCTCGGGCACCGAGGCGACCATGTCGGCGATCCGCCTGGCGCGCGGCTTCACGGGCCGGGCCAAGGTCGTGAAGTTCGCCGGCTGCTACCACGGTCACGTGGACGCGCTGCTGGCCGCCGCCGGTTCCGGTCTGGCGACCTTCGCGCTGCCGGACACCCCCGGCGTGACGGGCGCGCAGGCCGGCGACACGATCGTGCTGCCGTACAACGATCTGGAAGCGGTACGGGCGGCGTTCGCCGCGCACCCCGGCGAGATCGCCTGCGTGATCACGGAGGCCGCGCCCGGCAACATGGGCGTCGTGACCCCGGCGGACGGCTTCAACCAGGGCCTCGCGGACCTGTGCCGCGAGAACGGCGCGCTGTACATCTCCGACGAGGTCATGACGGGTTTCCGCACCTCCCGCGCCGGCTGGTACGGAGTGGACGGGGTCAAGCCCGACCTGATGACCTTCGGCAAGGTCATGGGCGGCGGCTTCCCGGCGGCCGCCTTCGGCGGCCGCGCCGACGTGATGGGGTACCTGGCCCCGGCCGGCCCGGTCTACCAGGCGGGCACGCTCTCCGGTAACCCGGTCGCCACCGCCGCCGGCCTCGCCCAGCTGCGTCTGCTCGACGCGGCCGCGTACGAGAAGGTCGACGCGGTCTCGGCGCAGATCCAGGGCCTGGTCACGGACGCGCTCGCCAAGGAGGGCGTGGCGCACCGGCTGCAGACCGCGTCCAACATGTTCTCCGTCTTCTTCACCGAGGACGAGGTCAAGAACTACGACGACGCCAAGAAGCAGGAGTCCTTCCGCTTCAACGGCTTCTTCCACTCGATGCTGTCGCAGGGCGTCTACCTGCCGCCGTCGGCCTTCGAGTCGTGGTTCGTCTCCACCGCCCACGACGAGCGGGCGGTCGAGCGGATCGCTGCCGCGCTCCCCGCCGCCGCCCGCGCCGCCGCGCAGGCCACCCCGGAGGCCACCGCATGAGCGAGATCACCGTCGTCCACCTGATGCGCCACGGAGAGGTGCACAACCCGGACGGGGTCCTGTACGGGCGCCGCGCCGGCTACCACCTCTCCGAGCTGGGCCGGGAGATGGCCGAGCGCGTCGCGGACCACCTGCAGAACCGTGACATCACGTACGTGGTCTCCTCCCCGCTGGAGCGGGCGCAGGAGACGGCGGCGCCGGTCGCCAAGAGCCACGGGCTGGTCGTGGCGAGCGACGCGCGGCTGCTGGAGGCGGAGAACGTCTTCGAGGGCAAGACCTTCGGCGTCGGCGACGGCGCGCTGCGCAAGCCCGCCAACTGGAAGCACCTGACGAACCCGTTCAAGCCCTCCTGGGGCGAGCCGTACGTGGAGCAGGTCGTCCGGATGACGAGCGCCATCGAGGCGGCGCGCGACGCGGCGCGCGGCCACGAGGCGGTGGCGGTCAGCCACCAGCTGCCGATCTGGATCGTGCGCAGCTTCGCGGAGAAGCGCCGGCTGTGGCACGACCCGCGGCGCCGGCAGTGCACGCTGGCCTCGCTCACGTCGTTCACGTACGAGGACGACCGGCTGGTGTCGGTGGGCTACAGCGAGCCGGCCCGGGACCTGGTCCCGGCGCACCTGCTCGCGGGTGCGAAGCCCGTGAAGGGCAAGTCGAAGGCGTTCGGCGCCTAAAAAGTCGTACAAGTCGTAGGCGAAACGCCGCGGCGGACCTCGACTTCGCTGAAAAGTCCGTTTATGTGACTATTCATGAGCGATGCGAGTAGGACGACGCGCGACTTCACCCGAAGGGGAGTGCTCGGGCTCGGTGCGGCGGCGGTCGCGGCCGGAGTCGTCGGCTGCGGCGCCGACGACCGCCCGGGCCGCCCCGCCCCCGGTGGCCCCGGCACCTCCCCCTCCGCGGCCGCCATCCGGCCGATCGGTGACGGTTCCACCGCCGACACCGGCCCGCAGCCCCACCAGCCGGCCGCACCCGTACCGCTCCAGCCGGGTGAGACGCCACCGCAGTTCGTGGTGTTCAGCTGGGACGGGGCGGGGGAGATCGGCAACGGCCTCTTCCCGCGCTTCCTCAAACTGGCCAAGGACCACGGCGCGGCCATGACCTTCTTCCTCTCCGGCCTCTACCTCCTGCCCGAGTCGAAGAAGGACCTCTACAAGCCGCCGAACAACCCCGTCGGGGCCTCCGACATCGGCTACCTCAAGGACGAGAACGTCCGCAACACCCTGGGCTGCGTGCGCCAGGCCTGGCTCGACGGCCACGAGGTGGGCACCCACTTCAACGGCCACTTCTGCGGCGGCTCCGGCTCCGTGGCCCACTGGAGCCCGGACGACTGGCAGAGCGAGATCGACCAGGCCGTGTCCTTCGTCACCGGCTGGCGGACCAACACCGGCTTCACCGACATCGAGCCGCTGCCCTTCGACTACCGCAAGGAACTGGTCGGCGGCCGCACCCCCTGCCTGCTCGGCCAGGACAACCTGTTGCCCGTCGCCCGGAAGCTGGGCTGGCGCTACGACGCCTCCTCGCCCGGCGGCGTCCAGGTGTGGCCGGTGAAGCGGTCGGGCGTCTGGGACCTGCCGCTGCAGTCCATGCCCTTCCCCGGGCACTCCTTCGAGGTGCTGTCGATGGACTACAACATCCTCGCCAACCAGTCGAAGAACACCACCCGGGGCATGACCTCCAACTACCCGGCCTGGCGCACCCAGGCCACCGGCTCCTACCTCGGCGGCTTCCGGCGGGCGTACGAGACGAACCGGGCGCCCATGTTCATCGGCAACCACTTCGAGGAGTGGAACGGCGGCATCTACATGGATGCCGTGGAGGAAGCCCTCAAGGGCATGTCGGACAAAAAGGACGTACGGCTGGTCTCCTTCCGGCAGTTCACCGACTGGATCGACGTACAGGACCCCAAGCTGCTCGCCAAGCTCCAGGAGCTGGCCCCGGGTCAGTCTCCGGCCGGCGGCTGGAACGCGTACCTCTCCGCAGCCTGACCGTTCCCCCGGCGGACCGCCTGACCAGCGGCTCAGTGCACCCCCGGGGGGCGGGAAAGATCCGCAAATCGCTCATGCGAAACTTTTCACATGAGAATTGGCCGTGCTCTCCTGCTCACCGCGGTGACCCTCGCGGGCGCTCTGACCCTGTCGGCGTGCGACGACGACGGCAAGCCGAACGGCTCCGCCGGCGGCAACTACGTGACCGGCACCGCCGGAATCTCCACCGTCGCCCAGGGCTCGCGCACCGAGGCCCCCAAGCTGGACGGCGAGACCGTCGACGGCAAGACGCTCGACACCACGTCCCTCAAGGGCAAGGTCGTCGTCCTCAACGTGTGGGGCTCCTGGTGCCCGCCGTGCCGCGCCGAGGCCCCGAACTTCGCGAAGGTGTCGAAGGAGCTCGCCGACGCCGGCAAGGACGTCGCGTTCGTCGGCATCAACACACGCGACAGCAGCAAGCAGAACGCGGCCTCCTTCGAGGAGAACTTCGGGATCACCTACCCGAGCCTCTACGACCCGGACGGGAAGCTGCTGCTCCGCTTCCCCGCCGGCACGCTCAACCCGCAGGCCATCCCCTCCACGATCGTCCTCGACAAGCAGGGCAGGGTCGCCGCCCGCACACTCGTCGCGATCAGCGAGCAGCAGCTGCGCTCCATGATCGACCCCGTGCTCGCGGAGCAGTGACCGAGTGGTCCCCGAGCTCCTCACCCTGGCCGCCGAGCCGACCGGCGTGAACGCGACGGTCCTCGACGGGGCCCTGATGCTGGCACTGCCCATCTCGGTCCTCGCCGGACTCGTCTCGTTCTTCTCGCCCTGCGTGCTCCCGCTGGTCCCCGGCTACCTCTCCTACGTGACCGGCATCAGCGGGGCCGACCTCGCCGAGGCCCGGCGCGGCCGGATGCTGGCCGGGGCGGGCCTGTTCATCCTCGGCTTCACGGCGGTGTTCGTCTCGACCGGCGCGCTCTTCGGCTACTTCGGCGGCACGCTCCAGGCGAACCGGGACATCATCTCCCGGATCCTCGGCGGCCTGGTGATCGTTCTCGGCCTCTTCTTCATGGGCCTGATCCCGGGACTGACGATGCGGGAGTTCCGCTTCCACAAGAAGCCGACCGCGGGCCTGATCGGCGCGCCCCTGCTCGGCGTGCTCTTCGGAGTCGGCTGGACCCCCTGCATGGGCCCGACCCTCGCCGCGGTCAGCACGCTCTCCCTCGACCAGGCCAGTGCCGGCCGGGGCGCGCTGCTGACCGTCGCCTACTGTCTGGGACTGGGCCTGCCCTTCATCCTCGCCGCGATCGCCTTCCGCAAGGCGCTCGGCGCTTTCGGCTGGGTGAAGCAGCACTATGCGTGGGTGATGCGGATCGGGGGCGGCATGCTGGTCCTGACCGGGCTGCTGCTCGTCACGGGATTGTGGGCCGGCATCGTCGACGACATGCGCATCTGGACCCAAGGCTTCACGGTGGGGATCTGAGGACTACACGGACATGAGTACGACAGACAAGGCGTCCACCGAGGCGCCGAACCCGTCCGAGGAAGCGGCGGACGCCGCCGCCGGCGCGCAGCTGTCCACCGCCCCCGCGGAGGACACCGGCGGTCCCGTCGGCATCGGCGTGATCGGCTGGATCCGCTGGTTCTGGCGGCAGCTCACCTCCATGCGGGTGGCGCTGATCCTCCTCTTCCTGCTCTCCCTGGGCTCCATCCCCGGCTCGCTCGTCCCGCAGAACCAGGTCGACGCGATGAAGGTGGCCCAGTGGAAGGCCGACCACTCCTTCTGGGTGCCGCTCGCCGAGAAGCTCCAGCTCTTCGACGTCTACAGCTCGGTGTGGTTCTCCGCGATCTACCTGCTGCTGTTCATCTCGCTGATCGGCTGCATCGTCCCGCGCAGCTGGCAGTTCGTCGGCCAGCTCACGGGCCGCCCGCCCGGCGCCCCCAGGCGCCTCGACCGGCTGCCCGCGTACGCGACGTGGCGTACGGAGAAGTCCCCCGACGAGGTCCTCGCGCAGGCGAGGACGATCCTCGGCGGCAGGCGGTTCCGTACCGAGGCGGGCACCTCCGCCGTCGCCGCCGAGAAGGGCTACCTGCGCGAGGCGGGCAACCTGCTCTTCCACGTCGCCCTGATCGTGATGCTGATCGCGTTCGCCTGGGGCCAGCTGTTCAAGTCCGAGGGCGGCAAGCTGGTCCTGCGCGGCAAGGGCTTCGCGAACACGCTGACCCAGTACGACGACTTCAAGTACGGCAGCTGGTTCGACCCCGACGACCTGTCGCCCTTCTCGTTCACGCTCGACAAGTTCGACGCCACGTACGAGGAGAGCGGCCCGCAGAAGGGCACGGCGCGCGACTTCAAGGCGTACGTGACCTTCAGCGAGGGCGCGGACGGCGCCCCGCAGAAGCGCGAGATCCAGGTCAACAAGCCGATGGAGGTCGACGGCTCCAAGGTCTACCTGCTCGGCCACGGCTACGCGCCGGTCATCTCGGTGACCGACCCGACCGGCAAGGTGATCTACAAGGACGCCGTGCCGATGCTGCCCTTCGATGCGAACCTCAGCTCCTCCGGCGCCGTCAAGGTGCCGGACGGCTACCGCGACAAGGACGGCCGGAAGGAGCAGCTCGGCTTCAACGCCATGTTCGTGCCGACCTTCGCCGGCGAGGGCAAGGGCACGATGCTCTCCCAGTTCCCCGACCTGAAGTTCCCGGTCCTCGCGCTCAGCGCCTACCACGGCAGCCTCGGAGTGGACTCGGGCCTGCCGCAGAACGTGTACCAGCTGAACACCTCCAAGATGCAGGAGTTCAAGGACCCCGAGGGGCAGCTGTTCAAGAAGCGGCTGCTGCCCGGCGAGACCATGGAGCTCCCGAACGGCGCGGGCACCGTGAAGTTCGAGGGCATCGAGCGCTGGGCCACCTTCTCCATCACCCGCCAGCCCGGCAGCGGCCTCGCCCTCGGGGGCGCGATCGCCGCGATCGGCGGCCTGGCCGCGTCGCTGTTCATCCAGCGCCGCCGGGTCTGGGTGCGGGCGGTCGCCGGCAAGGACGGCGTGACCGTCGTCGAGATGGCCGGCCTCGGCCGCAGCGAGTCGGCCAAGCTCCCGGAGGAGCTGGGGCAGCTCGCCGCCGCCCTCCACCAGCAGGCGCCCACGGCGCCCGACCAACCTGTCAAGGAACCTGTCGAAGGGGAGCGCGGATGACGCCGCTCGCAGCCGAAGTCAACGAGAATTTGGCGCAGATCAGCAATTACCTGATCTATTCGTCGATGGCGGTCTACATGCTCGCCTTCTTCGCGCACATCGCCGAGTGGACCTTCGGCAGCCGCAGCAAGGTGGGCCGTACGGCCGCGGCGCTGACCGGCGCCAAGGCAGGGGCCGCGGCCGCCGCGGGCCCCGCCGTCCAGGTGCGCCAGAAGGGGGCGCGCAGCTCCGGTGAAACCGGGGGCACCGCGGTCCTCGACAAGCCGAAGGTCGTCACCCGCTCCGCCGCCGGCACCCGCGACGTCCCGGACGGTCCCGGCGCGGCCGGCGGTACCGAGAACGGCGACCTGTACGGCCGGATCGCGGTCTCGCTGACCACCCTGGCCTTCGTCATCGAGGCGGGCGGCGTCGTGACCCGCGCGATGTCCGTGCAGCGGGCCCCCTGGGGCAACATGTACGAGTTCTCGGTGACCTTCTCCACCGTCGCCGTCGGCGCCTACCTGGCGCTCCTGGCGCTGAAGAAGAACGTCCGCTGGCTCGGCCTGATCCTGGTCACCACCGTCCTGCTGGACCTCGGCATCGCCACCACCTGGCTCTACACCGCCAGCGACCAGCTGGTCCCGGCCCTGCACTCGTACTGGCTGTGGATCCACGTCTCCACCGCGATCTTCTGCGGCGCGGTCTTCTACATCGGCGCGGCCGGCGCGGTGCTCTACCTCTTCCGCGACTCCTACGAGAGCCACCTGGAGCAGGGCCGCACGGTGGGGAGCTTCCGCTCCTCCGTGCTGGAGCGGCTGCCTTCGGCGGCCTCGCTCGACAAGTTCTCGTACCGGATCAACGCGGCCGTGTTCCCGCTGTGGACCTTCACCATCGTCGCGGGCGCGATCTGGGCAGGCGACGCCTGGGGCCGCTACTGGGGCTGGGACCCCAAGGAGGTCTGGTCCTTCGTGACCTGGGTGGCGTACGCCTGCTACCTGCACGCCCGCGCCACCGCCGGCTGGAAGGGCCGCAAGGCCGCGTACCTCGCGCTCTTCGCCTTCGCCTGCTGGATCTGGAACTACTACGGCGTGAACATCCTGCTCAGCGGCAAGCACTCCTACGCGGGCGTCTGACGCGCAGGAGTGGGACGCTGGTGGCATGAGGCCGACACCGGTGATCCATGCCACCAGTGAGAGCCGCGGCGAGGGCCGCTGGCTGCTGCGCTTCGAGGTCCACGTGCCGAGCGCGTACGAGGCCGTGTGGCCCGCCCTGACCACGGCGGACGGGCTGCGCGGCTGGCTGGCCGCGGCGGACGTACTGGAGCGCAGGCTGGGCGGGGCCGTCACGCTGCACTGGCTGAACGGCGGGGCGACGGTCTCCGGCCACGTCACGGCCTGGGACGTGGAGCGGGTCGTCGAGTACACGGTGGGCGAGTACGGCCGGATGCGCTTCCACCTGGAGGTGGTGGGCACGGACTCGACCGTGATCCGCTTCCTGGACGAGCGGGCCGGGACGGACGAGGAGCGCCTCGACTGCCTGGCACCACCACTTCGAGCTGCTGGAATCGGCCCTCCAGGGCCGTCCGACGGACTGGTCCCGGTGGACCGACGCCCGCTGGGCGGAGCTGCGCGCCTCCTACGGGTCCTTCTCCAGGACGTAGGCGCTGCGGGCGTCAGGATCGCCGTAGAAGAAGTACAGCTCCAGCGTCTGGCGGTCGTCGCGGCGCAGCTCGAAGGTCCACTTGTAGAGGTCGGGCAGGCGCAGGCGCACGTGCTGGCCGTAGTTCCACCCGGCGGGTTCGCGGCTGATGAGCTTCCAGGTGCCGGTTCCGGACAGGCGCCAGCCGTGGTCGTAGTCCCGTTCCTGCCCGTTGAGGAGGGTGACGGCGGCGGTCCCGTCGGCCCGGAAGACCACCTCGGTGCCCTCGACGCAGCGCCAGGTGCCGACGATCTCGTCGGTGCGGGCGTCGTAGACGGCGGGGGTGGAGCGGGCGGCGTGCGGGTTGCCGCCGGCCACGGCGAGCAGGGCGGCGACGGCGATCCCGTACGCGAGCAGATTGCGCAGGACCGTGTCGACGACCCGCGGCCCCCCGCTGTTCCTCGGCATCCGCCCATTCTTGCAGCAGCCTTGAACGCGTTCAATGCCAGACGGGCCGCAGCGGCGGAAGCGCTCCGTCCCCGCCCAGGGCGTGCAGCAGGCCGGTGAGCTCCCGGCGCAGGGCGGGGAGGTCGACGCGGGCGCCGAGCTCGTCCTCCAGCTCGTGCAGGACCCGTCCGGCGACGGCGAGGTGCTCCTCCGCGGCCGGGGTCAGGACCACCAGCTTGCGCCGGCCGCCCCCGGGGTGCGGCTCGCGCCGTACGTAGCCCCGCTTCTCCAGGTCGTCCACGAGCTGCCCGGCGGCCTGCTTGGTCACCCCGAGCCGCTCGCCGAGCTCGGTGCCGGTGGCCCCGCCCCCCTTGAGCACCTGGAAGGCCATGCCGTGCGCGGGCCGCAGATCGCCGTACCCGGCCGCGTCGAGCCGCCGGGTGAACTCGCCGATCAGCAGCTGGAACCCGAGGCCGAGCAGGAAGCCGAGCTCGATGCCGGTGTCTTCGTCTCTCGTCACGGAAAACATGGTGACACGACTGGGTCAAGCTGCTTTACTCGTGGAGTTAAGTAAAGCGGCTTGACTCAGAAGTGAGGGATCTCGGCATGCACACCATCACCACCTCGGCCGACCACGTCATCACCACCCCCAACGCGGTCATGACCGGCCTGGCCGCGCCCAGCCGGGGCAGCGCCGAACTCAGCACCTGGCGCGTCGCCATGGCCGCCGGCGCATCCGGCCCGGAGCACTCCGTCGACCGCGAACAGATCTGGACCGTCACCGCGGGCAGCCTGGAGGTCACCTCGGCCGGCCGCACGCAGAAGGCCGCGGCGGGCGAGACCCTGGTCCTGCCGCCGCACGTACTGCGCCGCGTCCACGCCTCGGAGGCGGCCGAGGCCCACGTCGCGATGTGCTCGGACGCCCTGGTCACGGTCCCGGGGGAAGCGGAACCCCGCGTCCTGCCCTGGGCCCGGTGAGGGCGGTTCCGGCCGCCGAGGCCGCAACGGCTCTACGCGGGAGCGCCGAAGCGGACGGGGACTCCGGGTGAGAACAGGACGCTGACCGGCGGGGCGGCGGGGCGGGGCAGTCCGGCCGCAGTGATCAGGTTCTCGTCGAGGTGCAGCAACTCGGCGCGGTGCAGTCTCCACCGCGGGTGGGCGTTCGGGAGGTAGCGGGTCCTGCCGTGCCGGTCGCTGTGCATGCCCCAGCGGGCCGTGAGGAAGTCTTCGAGCCCGCTCGGCTCCGCGATCCGCGCACCGACGCGCAGACCCAGTCGCGCGTGCGCTCCGCCGCTGCCCCCCGGTCGCGGCCAGCGGCGCCTGGTGGTGTAGTCGACGCCGTCGCCCTCGCGGTGGACCGACATCTCGGCCCACATGTAGGGGAGCCGGAATCCCAGGCGTGCGACGAGCACCGGGAGCAGCCGCGACGCCTCGAACGACCGGAAGACCACGCCGCGGCGGCCGCGTTCGTCCACCGAGTACAGGCGCACGTTCGTCTCCGGGAAGGTGCCGAAGTACGGCACGCCGGGCAGTCCGAGCCAGCCGACCCGGTGCATCCGCAGGGCGATCAGACCCACGTACGTCCAGCCCTCGTACACGTCGGGACGGACGCCGCGGGGCAGCAGCCCGCCCACCGACTCCGGGGCCACCGCCCAGTGCACGAACGCCACGTCCAGCCAGGACTGGTGGAGCAGCGTCCTGCGCAGCGGGTGCGGCGGCTCGGGTGTCACCGGTTCGACCGGTGCGGACCCGGCTCCGTCGTGCGGATCACTCACCTGGTTCCGCCGTCAGTCCTTGTCCTTGTCGCGGTCCTTGTCGCGGTCCTCGCCCAGCGAGCGCAGGAACTCCGGGTTGTCGTCGGGGGCGACCCACTGGGTGCGGCGCGCGCGGCCGCCGCCGAGCGCGGAACGCTGCCGGCCCGCGAACAGCCACACCACCGGTCCGACGATCGAGAACAGCAGGATGATGATGACCCACACCACCTTGGGGAGGTGCTTGACCTCTTCCTCCGGCGTGTTCAGGCAGTCGATGAAGGCGTAGATGGTCAGCGCGATGATCAGCAGGAACGGCAGATAGCGCAGCACGGTGTGGGACCGACTCCCCAGCAGTGACGGGGGACCCGCCTCGGGCCCCGGTGACACTCCCAGGCTAGCCGGTGACGGATACTGGCCCCTATGGCTTACGACGATCTCCGCTCGCTGCTCCGGGCTCTGGAGCGAGAGGGCGACCTCAAGCGCATCAAGGCCGAAGTCGACCCGTACCTGGAGGTCGGGGAGATCGTCGACAGAGTGAACAAGGCGGGAGGTCCCGCCCTCCTCTTCGAGAACGTCAAGGGCTCGGCGATGCCGCTGGCCATGAACGTCTTCGGGACCGACCGCCGCCTCCTGAAGGCCCTCGGCCTCAAGTCGTACGGCGAGATCAGCGAGAAGATCGGCGGCCTGCTCAAGCCGGAGCTCCCGCAGGGGTTCATCGGCGTGCGCGAGGCCTTCGGCAAGCTGGGCTCGATGGTGCACGTGCCGCCGAAGAAGGTGAAGGGCGAGTCCGCTCCCGTCCAGGAGGTCGTCCTCACCGGCGACGACGTCGACCTCGACGCCCTGCCGGCCCTCTTCACCTGGCCCAAGGACGGCGGGTCCTTCTTCAACCTCGGCCTCACGCACACCAAGCACCCCGAGACCGGCGTGCGCAACCTCGGCCTCTACCGCCTCCAGCGCCACGACAAGCGCACCATCGGCATGCACTGGCAGATCCACAAGGACAGCCGCAACCACTACGCCGTCGCCGCCAAGCGCGGTGAGCGCCTCCCGGTCGCGATCGCCTTCGGCTGCCCGCCGGCCGTGACGTACGCGTCGACCGCGCCGCTGCCCGGCGACATCGACGAGTACCTCTTCGCCGGGTTCGTCGCGGGCAAGCGGATCGAGATGGTCGACTGCAAGACCGTCCCGCTCCAGGTCCCGGCCAACGCCGAGGTGGTCGTCGAGGGCTGGCTGGAGCCGGGCGAGATGCTCCCCGAGGGGCCCTTCGGCGACCACACCGGCTTCTACACCCCGCAGGAGCCCTTCCCGGCCCTGAAGATCGACTGCGTGACGATGCGCAAGCGCCCGCTGCTGCAGTCGATCGTCGTCGGCCGCCCGCCCACCGAGGACGGTCCGCTCGGCCGCGCGACGGAGCGTTTCTTCCTCCCGCTGCTGAAGATCATCGTCCCGGACATCGTGGACTACCACCTGCCCGAGTCGGGCGGCTTCCACAACTGCGCGATCGTCTCGATCGACAAGAAGTACCCCAAGCACGCCCAGAAGGTCATGCACGCCATCTGGGGCGCCCACATGATGTCGCTGACCAAGCTGATCATCGTCGTGGACTCCGACTGCGACGTCCACGACCTGCACGAGGTGTCCTGGCGGGCCCTCGGCAACACGGACTACTCCCGCGACCTCACCGTCGTGGAGGGCCCGGTCGACCACCTCGACCACGCCTCGTACCAGCAGTTCTGGGGCGGCAAGGCGGGCATCGACGCGACGAAGAAGCTCCCCGAGGAGGGTTACACCCGCGACGGCGGCTGGCCCGACATGGTGGAGTCCGACCCCGCGACGGCGGCCCTGGTGGACCGCCGCTGGAAGGAGTACGGCCTGTGAGCCCGATCGCCGTCGGCGGCCCGGACCTGCACATCGGCACCCACGAGGCCTACGTGGCCCTGGTGCGCCCGGAGATCGACCCGACCCAGCCCGGCGTGCTCGTCGCCGCCCGCGAGGCGGGCGTGAGCCCGGAGGAGTTCGTGGGGGCCGGTGACGTCTGGGCGCTGATGTACGAGGTGGACGGCGAGGGCGACGGCTTCGAACTGCCCGGCGCGCGGGACGTGGAGGCGGACGCCTTCGCGGAGCAGCTGCAGCGGGCCCTGTCCGCCGCCGAGCCCTTCACCGCCGAGGCCGGCAACTTCCTGAGCCTCGAAGCCCGCCCCTCGGGCGCCGACTGGCTGGTCACCGCCCGTGTCACCCCGCCCGTGGACGAGGAGGACGGCGCCGCCGCCCCCCAGACCCTGGAGCTGGGCCCGCTCCCCGCCGCGGAACTCCTGGCCGGCCTCGAAGACTTCCGGAGAGCCCTCGCATGATGACCACCGCCGACGGAGTCATCGGCCCCGGTTCCGCCCCGCAGGCACCCGGCAAGGTGAAGGCGTTCCTGCGGCTCGTGATGATCGAGCACTCGGTCTTCGCGCTGCCCTTCGCCTACATCGCGGCGCTGACGGCCATGTTCCAGCTCGACCGCTCCATGCACTGGACCGAGCTGCTGCTCGTCACCGTCTGCATGGTCGGGCTGCGGACCTTCGCGATGGCCGCCAACCGGATCATCGACCGGGAGATCGACGCCCGCAACCCCCGTACCGCCGGCCGCGAGCTCGTCACGGGCGCCGTCTCCGTACGGTCGGCCTGGACCGGGGCCGGGATCGCGCTGGCCGTCTTCCTCGGGTCGGCGGCGCTGCTGAACCCGCTGTGCCTGGCGCTGGCGCCGGTCGCGGTGGTCCCGATGGTGGTGTACCCGTACGGCAAGCGGTTCACGAACTTCCCGCACGCGATCCTGGGCCTGGCCCAGGCGATGGGGCCGGTGGGCGCCTGGCTGGCGGTGACGGGGCAGTGGTCCTGGGACGCGGTGATCCTGGGCCTGGCCGTGGGCGTGTGGATCGGCGGCTTCGACCTGATCTTCGCCTGCCAGGACGTGGCGGCGGACCGCGCGGACGGCGTGAAGTCGGTCCCGGCCCGCTTCGGCGTCCCGGCGGCCCTGTGGGGCGCGCGCGGCGCGCACGTGGTGACCACGGCCCTGCTGGCGTGGTACGCGCTGGCGACGGACGCGGGCCCCTTCTTCTGGTGCGGCCTGGTGGTCGTCGTCGCCGCCTTCCTCTACGAGCACACGATCGTGAAGCCGCACGACCTGTCCCGCCTGAACCGCGCCTTCTTCACGGTGAACGGCTTCATCGGCATGGCCCTCTTCGCCTGCGCCCTGGCCGACCTGGTGGCCCGCGGCCTCACCCTCTAGCGGGTCCGGCCGGGGCTACGCCCGGACCGCCCGCCGGGTGAAGAGGTACGCGGCGGCGATGCCCGTCAGCAGGCCGAAGAGGTGGCCCTGCCAGCTGACCGTCGTGTCGGTCGGCAGGATGCCCGTCAGCATCCCCGCCCCCCAGTACGCGGCGATCGCCACGCCCACCAGCACGCCCAGCGGCCGCCGCTCGACGAAGCCGCGGACCAGCAGGTAGCCGAAGAGGGCGAAGATCAGCCCCGAGGCGCCCGCCGTCACGGTGTTCGACCCGGAGACCAGCCACACCCCGAGTCCGTCCACCACCACGGCCACCGCGCACAGCGCCAGGAACCGCCGTATCCCGCTCAGCGCGGCGACGAAGCCCAGCACCAGCAGCGGCACGCTGTTCGACGCCACGTGGTCGAAGCCGAAGTGCAGGAACGGGGCCAGCGGGATCCCGGTCAGCCCGTCCACGGTGCGCGGAACGATCCCGTACGCGTCCAGGGCGTGCCCGGTGGCCAGGTCCACCACCTCGATCAGCCACAGCAGGCCCACCCAGCCGAGCATCAGCTTCGCGGCCGCTTTGGCCCGTTCCGTCCGGCTCCAGTCGGCCGGCCGTACGCCCGCCTGTATTTCGGCCACGTCCTGATCCCCCCGCTGTCGACGCTCGGGACACCTTACTCAGCGTCGTCCGCCGGTGGCCGGATAGTCTCGGAGGTATGACTGACGGCAAGCGCACCCCGTGGGTGGTCGGGGTTTCCGGGGCGTCCGGGACGCCGTACGCGGCGGCGGTGATCCGGGGGCTGCTGGCGGCGGGGGAGAGCGTGGACCTCGTGGTCAGCCGCGCCTCGCGGCTCACCCTCCTCGACGAGACCGGTATCGCGTTCCGCGACGCGCACTGGCGGGACGACCTCGCCGCCTGGCTGGAGCGCGGGGCGGACGGCAAGCCCGCGACCTTCGCACGGCCGGAACTGGACGACGTCCGCCACTGGAGCGCCGGGGACCTGGCCGCCGGGCCGAGCTCGGGCTCGTATCCCGTGAAGGGGATGCTGATCGTGCCGGCGTCCACGGCCTGTGTGGCGGGAGTGGCGCTCGGGCTGTCGAAGGACCTGCTCCAGCGCGTCGCGAGCGTGACGCTCAAGGAGCGGCGCCGACTGGTGGTCGCGGTGCGGGAGACCCCGCTGAACGGGCAGACGCTGAAGCATCTGGTGGCGCTGGACGAGGCGGGCGCAGTGGTGCTGCCCGCCTCTCCGGCGTTCTACGCGGGTGCGACGCACATCCAGGACCTGGTGGACTTCGTCGCGGGGCGGGTGCTCGATGCGGCAGGGGTGCCGCACCGGCTGTACCGCAGGTGGGAGGGGGAGCTCGGTGGAGCGTCCCGCCCCCGGGAGGCAAGCGGTGACTAGCGCTTCTTGTCGGTGCGCAGCTTGCGGGTCCGGTCGACGCGGTGGGCCGCGGCGGGCTGGTCGGTGCGGGATCGGTTGGCCAGCTCCTGGAGCTGTCGCATGTGTGCGTAGGCCATCTCGATCGTGTACACGGTGAACCACTCCTGATGTCGTCAGATCAGCGAGATCATCGCCGATCTGTTGAAAGATTCACAGGGTGTTGACCCTGTGCGCCTTTGATTCTATACGTAAACTTGCGGGATCGCCGAATAATGGAAGGCTCCAGGTATATGGACGCGGTGGATAGGCAGCTCATCCAGGCACTTCGTGAGAACGGACGTGCCTCGTACGCGGAGCTCGGCCGGCTCGTCGGCCTCTCCGGCCCCAGCGTCACCGACCGGATCAACCGGCTCGAATCGGCCGGCGTCATCACCGGCTACCGGGCGACCGTCAACGCGGCCTCGCTCGGCCTCGGCGTCACGGCGCTCATCGGCATCTCCCTCTCCGACGCCGCGGACCACGAGGACGTGGCCCGCCGCCTGCGCGACCTGGCGGAGATCGAGGACTGCTGGTTCATCGCCGGCGACGACTCGTACATGCTCAAGGTCCGCGCCGGCGACGTGGACGGGCTGGAGCGGATCATCCGCAAGCTCTCCAGCACCAAGGGTGTCTCCCGCACCCGTACCACCATCGTGCTCTCCACGAAGTGGGAGAACCGGGTCGGGGACCTGCCCGAGGAGGGCTAAGAGTACGGTTGCGGGGTCGGGTAAGGCAGGCGGCAGGACAGACAGATGGACAACCGAGGAGGCGACCGGCCGATGGACGCTGGGCTCAAGCGTGAGCTGGAGGAGAAGGTCCGTTCCGGCGAGCGGCTGACCCGTGAGGACGGCATCGCCCTCTACGAGTCCGACGACCTGGCCTGGCTGGGCGGCCTCGCCCACGAGGTGCGTACGCGCAAGAACGGCGACGTCGTCCACTTCAACGTCAACCGCCACCTCAACATGACGAACGTGTGCACCGCGTCGTGCGCCTACTGCTCGTTCCAGCGCAAGCCGGGCGAGAAGGACGCGTACACGATGCGCATCGAGGAAGCCGTGCGCCTGGCCAAGGCCATGGAGAACGAGAACCTCACCGAGCTGCACATCGTCAACGGCCTGCACCCGAGCCTGCCGTGGCGCTACTACCCGCGCTCGCTCTCCGCCCTGAAGGAGGCGCTGCCGAACGTCTCGCTGAAGGCGTTCACGGCGACCGAGATCCACCACTTCGAGACGATCTCCGGAATGTCGGCCTCCGACATCCTGGACGAGCTGATCGAGGCCGGTCTGGAGTCGCTCACCGGCGGCGGCGCGGAGATCTTCGACTGGGAGGTCCGCCAGCACATCGTGGACCACAAGACCCACTGGGAAGACTGGTCGCGCATCCACCGCCTGGCGCACTCCAAGGGCCTCAAGACCCCGTCGACCATGCTCTACGGGCACATCGAGGAGCCGCGCCACCGCGTGGACCACGTGCTGCGGCTGCGCGAGCTCCAGGACGAGACCGGCGGCTTCCAGGTCTTCATCCCGCTGCGCTACCAGCACGACTTCGTGGACATGCAGGACGGCAAGGTCCGCAACAAGCTCCAGGCCCGTACGACGATGGCGACGGGCGCGGAGGCCCTCAAGACCTTCGCGGTCTCCCGTCTCCTCTTCGACAACGTGCCGCACGTGAAGGTCTTCTGGGTCATGCACGGCGTGCAGACCGCCCAGCTGGCCCTCCAGCACGGCGCGGACGACATGGACGGCTCGGTCGTCGAGTACAAGATCACGCACGACGCGGACAACTACGGCACGCCGAACAAGCTCGGCCGTGACGATCTGCTGGAGCTGATCCGCGAGGCCGGCTTCCGCCCGGTCGAGCGCAACACGCGCTACGAGATCATCCGCGAGTACCCCGGCCCGGACGCGGCCCTGCGCGAGACCCCGCAGGCGATGCGCGTCTGACGCGCTGCCCTCGCACCCGAAGCGCCCTGGTCCGTATGCCGGACCGGGGCGCTTTTTGCTGGACCAGCCGATCGAGTAATGGATACTCTGGCGCAATGACCCTTACCTTCACCTTGGATCCGCAGATCGACACGGCGCTGCACGAGGCCCTCCTCGACCTGTGGACGGACGCGTCCAACGCCGGCGGAGCCGTGGGTTTCGTCCCGCCCGTCGTGCGGGACGACATCCGCCCCCAGCTGATCAAGCAGCTCGGCATGATCGCCGACGGTCAGATGCGGCTCCTGGTGGGCCACGACGAGGACGGGCTGGCCGCCGTCGCCTTCCTCGGGCTCAACCGGCACGCCCTGATGGGGCACTGGATCTGGCTCCACACGGTGATGGTCCATCCGGACCGTCAGGGCCGGGGACACGGCCGCCGGCTGATGGCCGCGTCCGCCGACTGCGCCCGCGCGATGGAGGGCGTCGAAGCCATCCGGCTGTCCTGCCGCGGCGGCATGGGGCTGGAGCACTTCTACGCGGCCTGCGGCTACAAGGAGGTCGGCCGCGTCCCCGGCGCGATCCGGGTGGCGCCGGGCGACGACCGCGACGACATCACGATGCTGCTGCCGCTGCACTGACCCCGGCGGGTTTGTCCGCAGTCGCGGCGTGCTTCACTGGACGGGCACGCAGACGACGACCGAGTACGTGTCACGAGTACCGACGAGAGAGAAGGGGTCACCGTGTCCCTCAAGCCGAGCGCGACGATCCGCTACACCGCGATGCGGCTGGGCATCTTCGTCGGATGCCTCGTCCTGGTCGCCGTCCTGGTCAACGTGGGCTGGGTGCCCGCCGGCCTCGGCGACGCCAACCCCGCCTGGGTGGTGCTGCTCGCCCTCGTGATCTCCGCGCCGCTCTCCTTCGTACTGCTGCGCAAGCAGCGCGACGAGATGTCCGCGCAGATCTCCGGTCGCGTCGCGGGCGCGAAGGAGAAGCTCGCCGCGAACCGCTCCCAGGAGGACGCGGCCGACGACGCCGCCCGCGCCTGAGTTAGCTTCCTCACACGCCGAACCGCCCCCGCGCACGGACTCTCCCGTGCGCCGGGGCGGTTCGGCGTTTCCGGAGGGCGCGGCACCCACTGACTCAAAGTGCACCTTTGAGATCCTCAAAGGGAAAGTGTTAGCGTGTTAAACATGTTGACCACAGTTGCGCACAAGATGACCGCGAGCGTCCCGCTCGTGGCGCGCCTGCACGTCGACCTCTGCCGCCGCGTGTCCGCGGCCTGTTGTGGCTGTCGCTGAGCCCACGCCGTTCTTCCTCTTCCCCCTTCTTTGCGCATCACCCCCGGAGTGTGTCCGTGTCCGCGACCCCTCAGGCCCCCGCCAAGGCCTCCTTCAAGTTCCCGTTCTGGGCCCAGATCGTCACCGGCCTCGTGCTCGGCGTCCTGTTCGGCTGGCTCGCGCGCAGCCAGGACGTCAGCTGGCTCGCCAAGACCCTTGAGCAGGTCGGCGACATCTTCGTCCAGCTGCTGAAGCTGGCCGTGGCCCCGCTCGTCTTCTTCGCGATCCTGGTGTCGATCACCAACCTGCGGAAGGTGAACAACGCCGCCCGCCTCGCCTCGCGCACGCTGCTCTGGTTCATGATCACCTCGCTGATCGCCGTCGGCATCGGCCTCGCGATCGGCCTGCTGACCAACCCGGGCGCCGGCACCGGCCTCACCCCGCAGGACGGCAAGCTGCCCAAGCGCACCGGCTCCTGGCTGGACTTCCTGACCGGCATCGTCCCGACGGACGTCATCACGCCGTTCACCGAGCTGAACGTGCTCCAGATCGTCTTCATGGCCGCCGTCGCCGGTATCGCCGCCCTCCAGCTCGGCGACAAGGCCCAGCCGATCCTCACCGTCGCCGAGTCCGTCCTGGAGCTCCTCCAGAAGGCCCTGTGGTGGGTCATCCGCCTCGCCCCGATCGGCACCGTCGGCCTGATCGGCACCGCGATCGCCTCGTACGGCTGGGAACTCATCGGCAAGTACGCGACCTTCACCGCGGACGTGTACGTCGGCTCCGCGCTCGTGATGTTCGGCGTCTACCCGCTGCTGCTGGCCACGGTCGCCAAGGTCAACCCGATCCAGTTCTTCAAGGGCGCCTGGCCCGCGATCCAGCTGGCCTTCGTCTCCCGGTCCTCGGTCGGCACCATGCCGGTCACCCAGAAGGTCACCGAGCGCCTCGGCGTCCCGAAGGAGTACGCCTCCTTCGCCGTCCCGTTCGGCGCGACGACGAAGATGGACGGCTGCGCCGCGATCTACCCGGCGCTCGCCGCGATCTTCATCGCGCAGATCTTCGACGTCCAGCTGACGGTCACCGACTACCTGCTGATCGCCTTCGTCTCGGTGGTCGGCTCGGCCGCCACGGCCGGCCTGACGGGCGCCACGGTCATGCTGACCCTGACCCTCTCCACCCTGGGCCTGCCCCTGGAGGGCGTCGGCCTGCTGATGGCGATCGACCCCATCCTCGACATGATGCGCACCGCCACCAACGTCGCCGGCCAGGCCCTGGTCCCGGTCGTGGTCGCGGCCCGCGAGGGGATCCTGGACAAGAAGGCCTACGAGACGGCCTCGTCCTCCCCCCTGGACGAGCCGGCCGCCGACCGCACCCCGGTCCCGGTCGCCGCGTAACCGCCACCCACCCCGCGGCCCCCGCCCCCGTCCGGGCGGGGGCCGCGTTCTGCGCCGGGCGTTCAGTCGGCCCCGCGCAGGTAGACCCGGCTGCTCCGGTCGTCGACCGGTGCCACGGCCACCTTCAACCACTCCAGCTCGTCCCCGCAGGGTGCGCAGACCTGCCCCTCCCGCACGTTCGCGAGCGATTCGGGCTCCGGAAGCCCGAGGCGCGCGAAGGGCGTCGCCGGCTTCCCTTCGGCGGCCCACGGCTGTTCGCGCAGCCGCAGGGGGCGCTCCGGCCGGAGCTGACCGAGGAACCCGTCCACCTCACCCGCCGGCACGACGAACGCGAGGATCAGCCCGTCGTCCTGGAACCCCTTCTGGTGGGCGGCCCTGGCATCGGTCGCCGTCGGGGGTACGTGCACCCGCAGGGTCTGCGCGACGGACTCCACGGTGGCGCCCTCCTCCCACGAGGGCGCGTCCCGGATGTCCCGCCCCCCGCCGGCCCCGGAGCACCCACCGAGCAGGGCGGCGACCCCGACGACGCACCCCACGAGCCCGGCCCGCCGCATCCCCCACCCCACTCCACTCACCGCGCATCCCCGTTGCGTCCGAGCCTGCGGAACTTTTCTGTCCGTCGGGCGATGGTGTCAGAGGGTTTCGGTGCGGATGAGGGCCGTTAGGCCGAGGATCAGGGGTGGGGCCAGCCACCACAGGCCCATCGTGCGGCGGACGGCCGGGACGAGGGTGATGAGCAGGCCCAGCGCGCTCAGGGACATCGAGATCAGGCACATCGCCGCGACGCCCGCGTAGCCCTGGTCGTCCCACTCGCCCTGCGGGCCGGCGTACAGGGCCGCGAAGACGGCGACGGCGTTGAGGACGTGGATCAGTCCGAGCGGGACGCCCAGGACCCATCGGAGGCAGCCCCGGTCCTCGGGGAGGTCGATGCTCTCCCGGCCGTACGTCATCGCATCGCCTTCTTCACGTTGCCGAGGTTGTTGCGGAAATCATCGCCGTAGTCCTGCGCCTTCTTCGACTCCCAGTACGGGCCGCCGTTGTACCGGGCGGCTATCTCCTGCATCTGCGCCTCGGTCAGCCGGTCCGCCGGGACGTTCGCGTACCCCGTCTCCTCCTTGATCTGCGCCAGGAACCCCGCCGCGATGAACGCGTTCTGCTTCGGGTCCTGGAGCGCGGACTTCACCACGTTGCGCTGCTGGTCCGTCAGGTGCTCCGGGTCGTAGCCCAGCACCTCCGCCCCGCGCCGCAGCTGCACCGCGATCGGGCCGAAGGAGGTCTCGTCCGGCTTGCCGCCCGCCCGGTCCGGCAGGTTCTCGGCCGTGACCGGGCTCAGCCCCCACGGCGCGTCCGCGGCCCGGCGGAAGAAGTCCACGCCGTCGTCGAAGATCCCCGGCTGGCCGCCGACCTCCTTCCACGCGATGCCGGCCACCATCTCCTCCGGCAGCCCCGCCCGCTGCGCGGCCGCCCGCAGGATCTCCTTGTTGTTGCGGATCCACTCCGCCCGCCCCTCGTCCGACTGCGGCGGGTCCCAGTAGTTGTCGTCCGCCGCCGGCAGCCCCGCCACCCGCATCCGGATGTCGCGCAGTTCGGGCGAGACCGGCTCGCTGCCCACCGGCCCCGTCATCTCCTTCTTCGGGCCGCTGCCCGGCAGGTGCGTCAGGGGGTTCGTACGGGCCTGCGCCGCCTCGCGCCGGATGTCGGCCATCGCCGCGTACACGTCGACCCCGCCCCCGCCGCCCTTGACCTTGAACTCCGGCAGCAGTTCGTACGCCTGTTTCAGCGCGTGCACGCACACGCTCCGCGCCTCCGCCTCGGCCGACCCGGCCAGGTGGAAGCTGCCGCCCGCGTCGTCGTGCAGCCGGTCGGCCTCCTCCCGGATGTCGTCCACGTCCATCGTCAGCTCGGCGAAGAAGTCCATGACGCCGGTCGTCGCCCGCATGTCCTCCCACTGGCACATCGGCTCCGCCTCCTGCGCGGTCCGCGTGATCGCCGTGCCCTTCGTCGCGATGAGCGCCGCCAGCTTGCGCTCGGCCCGCTTGCCGTTCCCGTAGTGCGACTTGGCGGTCGTCAGGGCGGCGGCGTAGGCGTGCAGGGCGCTCGCCGCCTTGTCGTACCCCTCGGCCATGTGCAGGACGAGCTGCCGCGCCTCCGAGAGCCGCGAGGTGTACGTGTGGCTGCCGTCGCTCTGCCACTGCGTACCGGTCTCGGCGCGCCGCGCCGGCTCCTCGGCCTGCACCAGCAGGTCCCGCAGCCGCCGGAACTCGGCGGCGTTGCGCTCCACGAGTGCCGGATTGCACTCCTCCAGGAACTCGACGTCCTTGCGGTGGCTCAGGCTCACTTCGACTCCGGCTTCACGTACCGGCCCCCGTCGAGGAGGGCGTCGAGGAAGGAGCGGGCGGTGCCGTCGTCCACCCGCGCGAAGCCGGTGCCGGTGGTCTTGAGTTTGGTGGCCAGGGCGGCGAACAGGTTGATCGTGTCCTTGAACTGGTCGTCGGCGAAGCGGGCGAAGCGCAGGGCCTGCGTCGAGACGTCGGCGTGGGCGCGCGGGGCGCGGGCCATGGTGCTCGCGTCCCCGTCCGGCCGCCCCTCGTGGAGCAGCGCCGCGATCTCGATCAGCAGGTTGGCGTTGCCGTTGATGGACTGCGCCCCGGCGACGAGGCTGCCCGACCCACCGCTGCCCGCATGGTCGAGGCGCATCGAGGGTGACGGCTGCTGCGCGAGGGCGGCGGCCTTGTGCTGGGCCCATTCCGCATCGAACGACATGTGTCCCCGGGGTAGTTGATGACCGGACATGATCAGATTCGACTGATCATGTTCATGAGGGACGTGAAAAGAGGAGCGGACGGTTCCAGCGGGCTGCCGCATCCCGGACATCCGCGACACGGCCCGGGCCCCGGTTCCGCCCGGTACCGCGTCGCGATCCGCCGCGACACGGCGAGATCGGACGCATGAAGACCCAAAGAACCGGGGGGAGAACCAACCGAACCCACCCCACCCGCCCGTGTCGCTCGGTCGGGTGAACCGTGCCAACTGGGCTGGATTTCGGGATGGTTGGCGGGCATATGCTCGCCCCGACAACCGCAGACATGAGACGGCCCCCGGCGGGACGGCAATCCCGGTCGAGGGCCTGACCATCTTAGGAAGTGACTGCTTCCCGTGGCTATTCAGCACCCTAGCGCGCCCTCGCGCGCCTCGTCCCGAGTTCGCGCCGGGACCCCCCGATCCGGTGTCATCCACGTCAACACGTCGCACGCGACACACTTCACCGTGGTCGGCAACCACCTCCTCCAGCACCGCGAACTGTCGGCGACGGCCATCGGGGTGGCGGCGTACATCCAGTCGCTCCCGGAAGGCGCCCCGGTCGGCATCAGGGCCCTGGTGGCCCGGTTCCCGGAGGGCGAGATGCGCATGAGCTCCGCCCTGCGCGAGCTGGAACGCCACGGCTACCTGGAGCGGCGGCGCGAGCGGCTGGAGACCGGGCGGGTGGTGACGCGGACGTACTCGTACAACAAGCCGCCGGCCGGTACGGACGGGCCGCCACCCTCCGACGACCACGGGCCCCCGCCCCCGAACCACGAGCCCGTACCGGAGCCGGACCCCGGGCCGGAGCCGCAGCCGGACCCCGTACCGGACCCGGGCCCCGCGCCGGACGCGGACCCCGCGCCGGACCCGGCCCACGGGCCGGAGCCGGATCCCCGGCCGGAGCCGCAGGGGAGCGCCGGTCCCGAGGCGGCGGCGCCGCGCGTGCACCCCGGCGCGGCCGCCCTGCTCGCCGGGCTGCGCCGCCACGATCCCCGGCTCCTGCTGGCCGAACGCGACGTACGCCGCCTCGCACCCGGCGTCTCGGCCTGGCTGGAGCGCGGGGCCGACCCCGAGGCGATCGGGGTGGCCCTGTCGGCGAACCTCCCGGAACCCCTGCGCAGCCCCGCATCCGTACTCGCCTACCGGCTCAAGGCGCTGCTCCCGCCCCACCTGCCGGCCGCCCCGGCGACGAGGCCGATCAGACGCCCGGACCCCTTCCAGACCTGCGACGGCTGCGAGCGGGCCTTCCGCTCCCCCCACCCCGGCCGCTGCCGCGACTGCCCGCCCCCCGAACCCCGCGCCGCCGCCTGATCCGGCCCGGGCCGGGCGGCCACCGCCGCTGTCCTAGCAGTTCTCGCTGATCACGACCTCCAGCTCCGCCAGGGAAGCGCGCTCCTCCTCGATCTTCTTCAGGAGGACGTCCAGCGCCTGCTTGAGGGCGCTGATCTGGCCCTGGTCCGGATCGGCCTGTGCTTCCAGCTCGGTGATCCTGGCCCTGATCCCGGCCGCGTGGGTCTCGGAATTGTGGATGCTCGCCTTGAGGTCCGTCGCGAGGCGCTTCATCAGATCGCAGCCGGACTCGCCGGCCTGGGGAGGGGGCATGGCGGAAGCTCCTTGTCAGTCGCTGTCGCGGTCGAGGCGGGCCGTGAGGAGGTTGGGGTCCGGGGCGACGGCGTGGAAGTAGGAGGAACTGGTCACGTAGACGGTCGCCTCCTCTTTCCGCTGCTTGTCCTTCGGATTGTCCTTCGGATCCTTTTCGTCGTGCTTCACCAGCACCGCCACCGCCGTCGGGCTGGACAGGCCGTCCGGGGAGGTGAGGACGATGGCGTGGGTGCCGTTCGGGCGGACCAGCGCGACTTCGTCGTCCTGGAGCGCGGCGAGGACCGTGTCGTCCTGTCCGGTGAAGTCGAAGTCGTCGATGCTGACGAGTCCGGTCGCCCTGGTCTCGATCGTGCCGGCGCCGCCGTCGCGGCCTACGGGGATGCGCAGCAAGGTCTGGCGGTCGGTGTTGGACACCCAGACGGCGCCGTTGTGGACCTTGATGCCGTTGGCGCCGAGGAATCCGCCGGGGAGTTCCTGGAGCGCGGTGCCCGCCGCCCAGGTCGTGGCCGTTCCGCCCTTGAGCGGGACGCGCCAGACGACTCCGCGGGTGGAGTCGGCCACGTAGAAGACGCCGAGCTTCTCGTCGAGGGCGAGGCCGTTGGGGAGCGAGTCGGCCGGGAGCTGGGCGATCTGGGCGGGAGTGCCCCCGTGGGGACCGATGCGCCAGATGCCGGTCTGGCTGGTCCCGGTCGCGTAGTTGACGTACAGGGTGCCGTCCTTGGCGCGCACGATTCCCAGCACCACGGGCCCGCCGAACCGGGGCGCCGTGTTCGCGACCTCCGGCAGGACCGCGAGGAGCCGGGAGGACCCGTGCTTGTCGACGCGTACGACCTTCCGGGCGAAGGACAGGGTCAGGTTCGCGGAGCCGTCGGGTTCGAGGGCGATGTTGTCAGGGGTCTCACCGGCGGAGTAGTTGAAGTGCGCGACCGTGCGCGGATCGGACAGGGTCGCCTCCCCGGCCGATGCGGCGGTCGGGGCGAGCAGGGTGAAGGCGGCGGCGACGACGGTGGCGGTGGTGGCCAGGCGTGGTAGTCGGAACATGGGCCTCTCCTTGGGCGGCGCTGGGTGCCGGGGAACGCGGCACACAAGGAAGAGGTGATGCCGGAACGGTGCCAAGTGGTGGCAGCCACGGCCGCCGCGGCCGGAAGATCGCCTGCTCGGGGCACGGCTTGGGGCCGGTCGGCCGTCTCGGCCGGAGCCCGGGGCGAGCGGGTGGCCGGGGGGCGCGGAGTTCCGTCCCGTGCAGGCCGAGCGGGTCCCGTACGAGCCGCTCAGCGGGCCCGCTGGACCCGGCGTTCGTCCCAGACCGGCTCCGCGGTCTCCCTCACCACCCCGTCCGAGCCGAAGACCAGGTAGCGGTCGAAGGAGCGGGCGAACCAGCGGTCGTGCGTCACCGCCAGCACCGTGCCCTCGTACGCCTCCAGCCCTTCCTGGAGCGCCTCCGCCGACTCCAGGTCGAGGTTGTCCGTCGGCTCGTCCAGGAGCAGCGCGGTGGTGCCCGCCAGCTCCAGCAGCAGGATCTGGAACCGGGCCTGCTGGCCGCCCGACAGCTTGTCGAAGGGCTGGTCCCCCTGGCGTTCCAGCTCGTACCGGCGCAGCGCCGACATCGCCCCGCCCCGGTCCTTGGCGTGCTCCGTCCACAGGATGTCGACGAGGGCGCGCCCCATCAGCTCGGGGTGCGCGTGCGTCTGCGCGAAGTGGCCGGGAACGACCCGCGCGCCCAGTTTCCAGGTGCCGGTGTGGGCGACGTCATCGCCCGCCAGCAGCCGCAGGAAGTGGGACTTGCCCGAGCCGTTCGAGCCGAGGACCGCCACCCGCTCCCCGTAGAAGACCTCCAGGGAGAACGGCTTCATCAGACCCGTGAGCTCCAGATCCTCGCAGACCACCGCCCGTACGCCCGTCCGCCCGCCCTGGAGGCGCATCCGGATGTCCTGCTTGCGCGGCGGCTCCGGGGGCGGACCGATCTCCTCGAACTTGCGCAGCCGGGTCTTGGCCGCCTGGTAGCGCGAGGCCATCTCGTCGCTGCGCGCCGCGTACTGCTGCATGTCCTGCACGAGCCGCTTCAGCTGGGCGCGCTTCTCGTCCCAGCGCCGGCGCAGCTCGTCGAAGCGGGCGAAGCGCTCCTCCCGCGCCTCGTGGAAGGTGGCGAAGCCGCCGCCGTGCACCCATACGTCGGATCCGGCCGGGCCGGGCTCCACCGCGACGATCCGCTGCGCGGCACGGGCCAGCAGCTCCCGGTCGTGGGAGATGAACAGGACCGTCTTGCGGGTCTCGCGCAGCCGCTCCTCCAGCCACCGCTTGCCGGGGACGTCGAGGTAGTTGTCCGGCTCGTCCAGCAGGAGCACCTCGTCGGGCCCGCGCAGCAGCGCTTCCAGTACGAGCCTCTTCTGCTCGCCGCCCGAAAGCGTGCGCACCTCGCGGAACTGCGCGCGGTCGTACGGCACGCCGAGGGCGGCCGTCGTGCACATGTCCCAGACGGTCTCGGCCTCGTACCCGCGGGCCTCGGCCCAATCGCTGAGCGCCTGCGCGTACTTCAGCTGCGCGGCTTCGTCGTCCACCGTCATGATCAGGTGCTCGGCCGCGTCCACGGCGGCCGCGGCCGCCCGGATCCGCGGCTGCGACACCGACACCAGCAGGTCGCGGACCGTGCGTTCGTCCCGTACGGAGCCGACGAACTGGTGCATCACGCCGACGCCGCCGCTGGAGGTGATCGTTCCGCCGTGCGGCTGGATCTCGCCCGAGATCAGCCGCAGCAGCGTCGTCTTGCCCGCGCCGTTGGCGCCGACGAGGGCCGCCACCGAACCTTCACCGACTCTGAACGAGGCGTCACCGAGCAGCACACGCCCGTCGGGCAGGTAGTACTCCAGGTGCGAGGCTTCGAGATGTCCCATGGGCGTGAACCCTGCCTGGCCCGCGTCCGCGGCACAACGCGTTTTCGGTGCGCGCGGGGGACCGGTGCGGGTGGTGCGGGGGGTGTGGAGGAGTCGGTTGGGTTCGACCAAAGGGGGCGCAGGGGCTGGTCAGCGTGGTTACCCCTGCGTAAATTACCGGCGGTAACCCTGGAGGCTAGTCGAGGAGACCGCCGTGGAAGCCGTGCCGCACCAGCAGGTACCGCCCGCACTGGTACCGCCCGCGCTGACCGTCGTCGACGGGGTGGTGCGCGAGGCCGCGGTGCCCGCGCTGGCAGAAGTACCGGTGAGCGGATCGCTGGGGGACCTCCCGTACCTGAACGCCCGCGAGGCCCCCGGCGAGGCCGTGCTCGCCCGCAAGGAGCGCGACGGCAGCTGGCGCGACGTCACCGCCGCCGAGTTCGCCGCCGAGGTGACGGCCGTCGCCAAGGGCCTGATCGCGGAAGGGCTGCGCGAGGGGGACCGGCTCGCGATCATGGCCCGGACCACCTACGAGTGGACCCTGCTGGACTTCGCGGCGTGGGCCGCCGGGCTGGTCACCGTACCGATCTACCCGACCTCGTCCGCGCTCCAGGCTCGCTGGATCATCCAGGACTCCGGGGCCGTGGCCTGCGCCGTCGAGGACACCGCGCAGGCCCGCATCATCAGCGCCGAGCGGGCCAACCTGCCCTGGCTGGCGCACCTGTGGGAGTTCGACACGGGCGCGTTGGCGCGGCTGGTGAAGGCCGGCGAGGACCTGCCCGACGCGGTCGTGCACGCGCGCCGCTCCGTCCGTACGCCCGACTCCGTGGCCACGCTCATCTACACCTCGGGGACGACGGGACGGCCCAAGGGCTGCGTCATCACGCACGCCAACTTCTTCGCCGAGGTCGACAACGCGGTCGAGCTCCTGCACCCCGTCTTCAAGTCCGCGACCACGGAGGCCGCCTCGACGCTGCTCTTCCTGCCGCTCTCGCACGTGTTCGGGCGGATGGTGGCGGTGGGGTGCATGCGCGCGCGGGTCAAGCTCGGGCACGCGCCGAGCATCCGGACCGAGGACCTGCTCGCCGACCTCGCCGGGTTCCGGCCGACGTTCCTGCTGGCCATCCCGTACGTACTGGAGAAGGTCTACAACACCGCCCGGGCGACGGCCGAACGGATGGGCCGCGCCTCGTCGTTCGACCGCGCGGCGCGGATCGCCCAGAAGTACGGGGAGATCGCCCCGGGCCGGACCCCGGGGGTGAGCCTGCGCGCGGCCCGGGCGCTGTACGACCCGCTCGTGTACCGGCGGATCCGGGCGGCGCTCGGCGGGCGCGTGCGGTACGTCCTGAGCGGGGGCTCCCCGCTGGGGCGCCGGCTCGCGGCCTTCTACACGGGCGCCGGGATCGACGTCTTCGAGGGGTACGGGCTCACCGAGACGACCGGGGCCAGCACCGTGACCCCGCCGCTGAAACCGCGGCTCGGGACGGTGGGGTGGCCACTGCCCGGCACCGCGGTGCGGATCGCGGACGACGGGGAGGTGCTGCTGTGGGGGCGGCACGTCTTCGCGGGGTACTGGAACTCGGGGGAGGCGGTCGCCGGCTGGTTCGCGACCGGGGACATAGGGGAGCTGGACGGCGAGGGCTACCTGACGATCACCGGCCGCAAGAAGGACCTGATCATCACCTCCGGCGGCAAGAACGTGGCCCCGGCCCCGCTGGAGGACTGGCTGCGGGCCCACCCACTGGTCGGCCAGTGCATGGTGACCGGCGACAACCGGCCGTACATCACCGCGCTGATCACCCTGGAGCCCGAGGGGCTGGCGCACTGGCGGCAGATGCACAAGAAGACGGGCGTTCCGCTGCGCGAGCTCGTACGGGACGAGGAGCTGCGGGCGGACCTTCAGCGCGCGGTGGACGAGGCGAACCGCCTGGTCTCGCGGGCGGAGTCGATACGCCGCTTCGCGGTACTGCCGGTGGAGTTCACGGAGGCGGGCGGCCACCTGACCCCGTCCCTGAAACTGAAGCGCGCGGCTGTGGCCCGCGCCTTCGAGCAGGACATCGACGCCCTGTACCGCAAGGCGTAAGGGCGGGGGCGGGGTGTCGGGGGGCCGGGGGTGCCCCGGCACCCGGCACCCCCGGCACCCCCCGGCCCGGGACGGCTAACCGGCGGTGGCGGCGGTGATCGCGGTGACGGCGGTGAGGCCGGCTTCGGCGATCTTGACGTCGTCCGACCAGTGGCCGCCCGAGACGCCGATGCCGCCGACCAGCTGGCCGTCGACGACGATCGGCAGGCCACCGCCGAACGTGACCAGGCGGTCGATCCCGGTGCGGGCGCCCGGCGCGAGCTGCGCGTCGTTCTCGACGAACTCGTGCCAGTCGGTGGTGCTCAGGCCGAAGGCGGCAGCCGTGTAGGCCTTGTCCTGGGCGATCTGGATGGTCATCAGGCCCGAACCGTCCATCCGCGCGAAGGCGCTGAGGTGGCCGGACTCGTCGACGACGGCGATGGCGAACTTGAGCTCCGTCTCCCGGGCGGCGGCCAGGGCGGCGTCGACGATGGCGCGCGCGAGGTCGTTGCCGAGGGCCGGGCGGGTGCGGACAGCAGTCATGGCGGTATCCCCTTGGTGAGACGGGCAGGAGTTCGTGCGCTTGTAGCTAACAGCATGCTTATAGCTATCTGCAAGCTGGCTGATGGATTGGTGGTTACTGGCCCCACACCGGCGCCCGCTCTTACACTCGCCCCATGCACTACTCCGAGCGGCTGCTGATCCACATCAAGCAGGCCGAGCGCATCACGCAGGCCGCCAAGGAGGCCGCGGTGCGCGAGGCCGGGATCACCGCTGCTCAGCAGGGTGCGCTGGCCGTGCTCAGCGACAACCCCGGGATCAACGCGGCCGAGCTCGCGCGCAAGCTCTCGGTGACCCCGCAGACGATGAACAGCCTGCTCAGCCGGCTGGAGGCCCGCGGCCTGATCGCCCGCACCCCGCACCCGATCCACGGCACGCTCATCGAGATCCGGCTGACCGAGCGGGGCGCGGAGGTGTTCGCGCAGGCCGACGCGCTGGTCGCGAAGCTGGACGCCCGACTGGCCGAGGGACTCTCGGAGGCCGAGACCGCCGCCGTACGGGAGCTGCTCGCCCGGATCGTCCGCAACGCGGAGACCCCGGGCCGCTGAGGCCCGGGGTCCGGGGTCTCAGCGGCTCGGGGTCCGGGGTCCGGGGTCCGGGGCGAAGAGTCGTGTCCTGGCGGGGCGAGGTGCGGCCGGCCGCCCCCGCTCGTCCTACTCCTCCGGCTCCCAGGCGCGGAGCAGGTCGAGGAGCCCTGCGTCTCCCTCGACGCGCAAGGAGCCGGCGGGGATGCGGTCGTACAAGTAGATGATCAACTCGCTGGCCGTGCCGTGGACGGAGACGCCGGCTGCGTCCGCGTTCTCGCCGCTCTCGGCGCTGGGTGCGGGGATGCGGGTGGAGCGTGCGCCGTCGCCGTCGACCGTGAGGCGCCAGGAGCGGCCCTCCGTGGCGTGGAAGTCGAAGGCAGCGGGCTCGTGCGGCCAGGCGCTGCGCGTCGCGACGCAGGTGAAGAGGAACTCCTCGACACCGTCGAGCGCGACCTCGGCCGGCAGCGGCTGCGGGGCGCCCCCGGCGAGCAGGGCGTCGTAGGTGTGCACCGCGGTCTCCTGGACCCGGTGCCGGGCGACTCCGCCGGCCGTCCGCGGCGTCTGCACGCCACTCCACCACGCCCAGCAGCCGCTCTCCGGTCCCGCCTCGCGCAGGGCGCTCAGCAAGAGCTGCGTCGACGCGGCCAGCCAGGCCAGCAGGGCCTCGCGCTCCCGCGGCAGTTCCAGAGCCGCGCGCGCGGCGGCGGCACCGGCCGGGGGAGCGTCTGCGGGCCCCGCGCCGACTATGGCGGCCCAGAAACGGTCTCCCCCACCCAGGTGCTTCACCAGATCGAACAGCGTCCACTCGGGGCAGGTCGGCACCTGTACGTCGAGACCGGGCGCGGCGGCGGCCGCGGCGCGGAAGGCGGTCGACCGTTCGTCGATCAGTCGCAGCAGGTCGGAGAACTCAAGATTCTTTTCCACGCCGGATGTCTATCACCGTGCTCCGGCGGGCGGACAGAGGTTTTCACGGCCCCGCCTGCCGGTCCCTCAGCAGTCGCCGTGCGTCGGGCGGTTCGCGAAGCGGTCGGCGAGCCAGTTCCCCGCCGCCACCGAGTGGGTGATCACGCCGCTGACGTGCTCACCGACCCAGATGGTCTGCCACTCCACGTCCGCGCCCCTCGCGCACCACTCCGAGCGCAGCTGCCGCCCGACCGCGTACGGGATCAGCTCGTCGCCGAGCGCGTGGTACTGGTACACCGGCGCGGCCGGCGCCGTCCGCCCCAGCCGGCTCTGGTTCAACCGGGCCTGCCAGTCCGGCTGTTCGAGCGGGTTGCGGGTCGTCAGGTCGGAGATCCGCTTGAAGGAACCCGCGATGGCGTCGATCGCCACGCAGTTCTCCCGCATCCCGGCCACCAGCGCCTTGCCCGCCGGGTTGAGGTACGAGTCGAGCCGCAGCTCCGGGAAGGCCGCGTCCTGCCCGGCCGCCGCCATGAAGATGAGCCCCGAGCCGTACGAGCCGTTGTTGAAGTCGGCCACCTCCATCAGGTCGGCCGGGACCCCGCCCGTCGCCGTGCCCTTCACGTTCAGCTCGGGGGCGTACGAGCCCTGCAGCTCGGCGGCCCAGCTGCTGGCCTGGCCGCCCTGGGAGTAGCCCATGATCCCGACCGGCGTGTCCGCCGACAGCCCCGCTCCGGGGAGGCGGGTGGCGGCGCGGGCGGCGTCGAGCACGGCCCGCCCGGCCGACGGGCCCACCGTGTACGTGTGCACCCCCGGCGTGCCGAGCCCCTCGTAGTCGGTGACGACCACGGCCCAGCCGCGCAGGGTGAGCTGCTGGATGAGGTTGGCCTCCATGGCGGTGCCGTACGGGAGGTTGTTGCTCGGTGCGCAGGAGTCGCCCATGCCGACGGTGCCGACGGCGTACGTGACGAGCGGCCGCGGGCCGGTCCGGCCGTCCTGCGGGACGATCACGGTGCCGGAGACGGTGTTCGGGACGCCGTCGGCGGTGGTGGACCGGTAGTGGATCTTCCACGCCTTGGTGCCGGTCGGCTGCCCGGGCAGCGGATGGAAGGCGGAGGGGGCGACATCGACGACGTCCCCCGGCCGGCCGGCCTCGGGCGCGGCGGCGGACGCCGTGGCGGGGGTCAGCAGCGACAGGGCCAGTGCGGCCACGGACACGGGGATTCGCAAACGCATGGGCGGCTCTCCCAACGAAACGTTTCGTGCGGGGGGTGGGTGAGGAGAACGTAGTGACCGACCGGTCGGAACGTCGCTGACCGCGTAGCTCACCTTTCCTGACCCGGCCTCGCACCGCCACGCGCACCGGGCCCGCCTCAGCCGCCCGAGGCGATCCTGTACGCGCCCGGGGTCGTGCCCGTCCAGCGGCGGAACGCGCGGTGGAAGGCGGTGTCCTCCGAGAAGCCGAGGCGGGCCGCCAGTTCGGCTATCGGCTCGGTGCTCTCGGCCAGTCCCGCGATCGCCGCGTCCCGCCGGACGTGGTCCTTCAGCTGCTGGAACGAGGTGCCCTCCTGCTGGAGCCGCCGCCGCAGCGTCGCCGGGGACACCGCGAGCCGCGCCGCCACCTCGCCCAGCGCCGGCAGCCGCGGCGAGGTCCGCAGCTGCCCCGCCAGGGCCCGGCGCACCTGCTCGGCGACCGTCGTCCCGTACTCCGGCCGCGACAGCAGGTCGAAGGGGGCCCGCCGCAGCATCGCGTCCAGCTCCGCCTCTTCCCGTACGAGCGGTGCGGCCAGCCAGTGCGCGTCGAAGGCGGCCCCCGTCCCGTCCGCCCCGAAGCGGACCGGGCAGTCGAACAGGATCTCGTACTCCGCCTCGTGCGGCGGCGGCGGATACGCGAACGCCGCGTGCGCCAGCGGGATCCGCCGCCCGATCAGCCAGCTGCTCAGCCGGTGCCAGATGGCGAGCACGCACTCCGTCAGGAACCGCTCCTCGTCCCGCGCGAAGTCGTTGCGCACCGTGAACCGCGCCTCGGCGCCGCTCACTTCCAGCCGCAGCTCCGGGCCGCCCGGGAACAGCCCGTAGAAGGTCGCGGCGCGCTCCACCGCCGCGCCGAGGTCCCGGCAGCCCAGCGAGGCGTGGCACATCATCGCGAACGTGCCCGGGCGGCTCGGCACCGCCGACAGGCCGAGGAACTCGTCCTGCGTGGTCCGGTACAACGCCCGGAACAGCCGGGCGAACTGCGCCGGCGTGACCCGCGCCCGGTCGTCCCCGAGCAGCAGCGGCGGGATCTGCGCCTCCTGGAGCAGCGGCACCGTGTCGATGCCGCCGCGCGCCGCCCCCGCGAGCACGGCACGCACATGGTGCACGGTGATCGTCCGCCTCCCCATGGCTCCGACGGTAGCCCGGATGAGCGCTGGGGTCAGGGGTCGTGACGCTTCCGGTCATGTCGCACGGGGGCTTTGGCTGCCTAGCGTCGGTCGGACGTACGTGCGCCGTACGCCGTACGCCGTACGGACCCCAGGGAGGCGAACGCGATGGACGCTGTGCGACCGGAGACGCTGGCGGTGTTCACGGAGTGGGCGGCGGAGCGGTACGGCGGCGAGACCGCCCTGCGCCACCGGGACGGGGGCGGGGGCGGGGGCTGGACCACCGTCACGTACGCCGCACTGCGCGAGCGCGTACGGCGCACTGGCCGGGCGCTGATCGGTCTGGGGGTCCGGCCCGGCGAGCGGGTGGCGGTCCTGGCCGAGACCCGGCCGGCGTGGACGTACACCCACTTCGGGCTGCTGGCCGCGGGCGCCGTCCTCGTACCCGTCTACCCGACGGCGGGGGAGGAGGAGCTGGCCTGGGTCCTCTCCGACGCGGAGGCGGTGGCCGTCGTCTGCGACGACGCGGCCCAGGCGGACCGGGTGGAGGCGCTGCGGCCGAAGCTGCCCGCGCTGCGCGCCGTCGTACGGATGGACGCACTGGCGGACATGGAGCGGGCGCCGGAGGCCGAACTCCTGGAACGGGCCCGGCGGGTGACCCCGGACGCCGACGCGTCGATCATCTACACCTCGGGGACGACGGGCCTGCCGAAGGGCTGCCGTCTCACGCACGGCAACATGGGCGCCATCCAGGACGCGACGCTCCCGCTGATCCAGGGCGGGCCGGGCGACTCCACGTACCTGTACCTGCCGCTGGCCCACGTGCTGGCCCAGCTGATCCAGTTCACGACCCTGATGGAGGGCGGGGAGCTCTGCTACTTCGGCGGCCGGATCGAGGACGTGCTGTCCGAGCTGGCCGAGGCACGGCCCACCCATCTCCCTTCCGTGCCCCGGCTGTTCGAGAAGGTGCACTCGGTGGTGCTGTCGATGGCCGAATCCCAGGAGGGCGGCGCGGAGCGTTTCCGGGAGGCGGTGCGGATCGGGCTGCTCGCGGCGGAAGGGCGGCTGCCGGAGTCCGACCGGCCGGCCTGGGAGGAGGCGGAGAAGAACCTGTACTCGCTGGTCAGGGGCGCTTTCGGGGGCCGGCTGAACCAGGCGGTGACCGGCGCCGCGCCCATCGCCCCGGCGACCCTGGACTTCCTGCGGGCCTGCGGGATCGCCATCTACGAGGGCTACGGGATGACCGAGACCGCCGGGCTGATCAGCCTGAACCACCCGGGCGCCGCACGCCACGGCACGGTCGGCAGGCCCATCGCGGGCTGCGAGGTCCGCATCGCGCAGGACGGCGAGATCCTGGTCCGCGGCCCGATGGTCTTCCCGGGCTACCACGCGAACCCGGCCGCGACGGCGCGGGCACTGGACGCGGAGGGCTGGCTGCACACCGGGGACCTCGGAGAGCTGGACGCCGACGGGTTCCTGTCGATCACGGGCCGCAAGAAGGAGCTGATCATCACCTCGGCGGGCAAGAACATCACCCCGACGGAGGTCGAGTTCGCCGTACAGCGCTCCCGGTACGTCTCGCGGGCGGTCCTCATCGGCGACCGCCGGCCCCACCCGGTCGCCCTGATCACCCTGGAGGCGGACGAGATCGCGGCCTGGGCGCGGCGCGAGGGCCTCGACCTGGACCTGGCCGGCGCGGCCGCCCACCCCGCCGTCCGCGCCCTGGTCGAGGAGGCGGTCACCCAGGCCAACGCCACGGTCTCGCGCCCGGCCCGCATCCGCGCCTTCCGGATCCTGCCCGAGGACTTCACCATCGAGGCGGGCACCCTGACCCCGACCCTGAAGCTGCGCCGCACGGCGGTGGCGCAGCGCTACGCGGCGGAGATCGACGCGCTGTACGGGGACTGAGACCGGGAGCGCTGTCAGTGGGGGCCGCTACGGTGCCGCCATGGCGAACTACGTACTCGTGGCAGGCGCATGGCTCGGCTCCTGGGCGTGGGAGGCGGTGGCCGCGCCGCTCCGCGCGGCGGGGCACGAAGTCCACCCGCTGACACTGTCCGGCCTGGCCGAACGCAGCGGCGAACCGGCCGGACAGCAGACGCACGTCCGGGACGTCGTGGACGAGGTCGAACGCCTCGACCTGCGGGACGTGGTCCTGGTCGGCCACAGCTACTCGGGCATCCCGGTCGGCCAGGCCGCCGAGCGGATCGGCGACCGGCTGAGGCGAGTGGTGTTCGTGGACGCCAACGTCCCGGTGGACGGCCGGTCCTTCTCCGACGGCTGGCCGGTGGCGGACGAGATCGCCGCCCACGACGGCTTCTGGCCGCCGCTGACCGCCGGCGACTGCGCCGGGCAGGGGCTGGACGAGGAGCAGATCAGCCGCATCGTCAGGGGCGCGACCCCCCACCCGGGCGCGACCCTGACGGAACCGGCGGAGCTGAAGGGCCCGCTCTCCGAGCTCCCCGCGCTGTACGTGAAGTGCCTGCTGGACGGCGAGGACCCGGGCCCGGCCGTCACCGCGCTCCTGGAGGGCGAGCGCTGGACCCTGGTCAGGGTGGACACGGGCCATTGGCCGATGTTCTCGCAGCCGGCGGAACTCGCGCGGATCCTGGCCGGGGCGGCAGGGTAGGGCGCAGCCGAACCGGCCCGGCTGGTGGGGAGGCGGGTCGGGGCGGGGTCCCGTGGGGCGGGGTCGGGGAGGGTCCGGGGGCGTCCCGTCAGTCCACTGTCCTTCCGTGTCGGGTCGGTCCGTCAAGGGCGCTCCCTGCGGTCGCGTCGCTTCGCGATGGCCTTCGGCCACCCTTGACCGACCGCCCCGCCCCGGAATGCCATAAGACTGCCGGGAAGCCCCCGAAGGAATGGCCGGGAGGTCAAGTGACCAGGAGCGGCCCGTCAGAGATGCCGATCAGCACCTCCCGTTCAGCCACCCCCCATTTCCCCGCACCACCAGCCCCGGCCATGACGGGGGGCGCGGTCGATCGCTACGCGCTCCTGTCGGCATGGCGTCCGGCGATCGTCCGGGGCCGGGAGCGCACCCGACCGGATCGGGCACAGGATGTCGGGTCCGGCACGGTGGGCGGTGCCTAGCGTGATGGTCGTACAGAGGAAGGACACCGGGCATGCTGGAGCGGCTGAACCAGGCCATGGAGCACATCGAGCGCCATCTCGACCAGGAGATCGAGGTGGACGAGCTGGCGCGGATCGCGGCCACCTCGGAGTACCACCTGCGCCGCATGTTCTCCGCGCTGGCGGGGATGCCGCTGTCGCAGTACGTACGGCGTCGTCGGCTCACCCTCGCGGGCGCCGAAGTGCTCGCGGGACGCGACACGTTGCTGGACATCGCCGTGCGCTACGGGTACGGCTCGGGCGAGGCGTTCGCGCGGGCGTTCCGCGCCATGCACGGCATCGGCCCCGGCGAGGCCCGCCGCACCGGCGCCACGCTGAGCTCCCAGTCCCGGATGGCCTTCCGCCTCACCATCGAAGGGAGCAGCAGCATGCGCTACCGCATCGTGGACAAGCCGGCTTTTGTCGTCGCCGGGCCGAAGGCCCGCGTACCCCTGGTGCACGCGGGACCGAATCACGCGATCATGAACTTCGTCCGCGCGATCGACCCGCAGACACTGGAGCGCCTGGAGAAGCTCTCGGACCAGGAGCCGCACGGCATCGTCGCGGTCTGCGACGACCTGGACCCCAGCCGGGCCGAGGGCACCGAGCTCGACTACCACCACGGCGTGATCACCACCGAGGCCCCGCAGGACGAGACCGCCCTGCCCGTCCCGGCGGGCACCTGGGCCGTCTTCAACACCTCCGGACCGATGCCGCTGGCCATCCAGGAGCTGTGGCGCGACGTCTTCACCGAATGGTTCCCGTCGAACCCCTACCGCAGCCGCCCCGGCCCGGAGATCCTCCGCATCCGCCCGTCACCGGACCACACCCAGGCGGAGGCCGAACTCTGGCTCCCCGTCGAGCCCGAGAACGGCTGAGCCCCGGACGGCCGCCAGACGCCATGCCGAGCGGAGCACGTGGCGATCCGGCGCGCCCCCCGTCCCGGCCGTGCCTGGTGGTGCCGTGGAAGGGGGCGCGGATGGTCGGGAGTCCCGGCCGGCATCTCTGGCGGGGCCGTGTGCATGACTGTCCCCCTGACCGTTCCTTCGGGGGCTTCCCGGCAGTCTTATGGCATTCCGGGGCGGGCCGGGCAGTCAAGGGTGGCCGAAGGCCATCGCGCAGCGACGCGACCGAAGGGAGCGCCCTTGACGGCCCGGACCGACACGGAAGGACAGTGGACTGCCGGGAAACCCCCGGACTTCCTCTGATGCCGATTGGCCGGAGCTCAGGCTCCGGTGACCCCGCCCAGGAACGAGGCCCAGGCCGAGGGCGCGACCGCCAGCTCGGGCCCGGCCGTCACCTTGGAGTCCCGGACGTGGACGGCGTGGGCGCAGGCGGCGACCTCGACGCACTGGCCGCCCTCGCCGTCGCTGTGGCTCGACTTGCGCCAGGTGAAGGCGACTTCGAGGCACTCACCGCCCTCGCCGCTGCTGTAGCTGCTCTTGAACCAGTCCAGGTCGGTGGTGTTCATGGTTCTCCCAGCATTTTCTCGATCAAGGTTAGGGACTCGTGTGGCGTGAGTGCCTGTGCCCGGATGATGCCATAGCGCTCGCTGTAGATCCGTACCTGTTCCGGGTCGGTGATGATGTTGGCGTGCCCGTAAGTCTCGGTGTAGGCAACCTCGTTGCGCCCCTTGGGGCGCAGGAGCGTGAACGAACTGTCCAGGCTGGGGTGTTCCTCACGATCCATGGGCATCACCTGGAGATGTACGGTGCGCCGCCGACCGACTTCCAGTAGTCGGCCTAGCTGTACCGAGTGCACCGCCCGGCCACCGGTGGGACGTTCGAGAAGCGCCTGTTCCAGGACGAAGCTGAATGTCGGGGCGGGCCAACGATCGAGGATCGCTTGCCGCGCCAGCCGGTCGGCGACCCGCTTCTCGATGGTCTGTTCATCGAGTACCGGTCGGCGATGACTGAACACAGCTCGCGCGTACGCCTCGGTCTGGAGGAGCCCGGGGATGGCCTGCACGCCGTAGTAATGCAGCGCAACCGACTGCGCCTCCGCCTCCGCGAACTTCCGGAACCAGTCCGGATGCCGCGTCCGTGCCCGCTTCAGTGCCTCCCGGACCTCCGGGATCGCCGCCCGCAGGACGCCTCCCGCGCCCAGGGCGCGGTCGGCGTTCTCCAGGAAGTCGGGCTGGGGAGTCCGTACTCCCCGCTCGATGGAGGACACGAGGTCCTCTCCCACATGTACCCGCGCTGCCAGTTCCTTCTGCTGAAGGCCGGCCGCTTCTCGCAGCACCTTGATGATTTTGCCGAGTGCCTTGAAGAGGTACGCCGTGCCGTCGACCTCCACCGGTCGCTCCGGCTGTTCCTCGCGGTCTGACAGGTCGTTCATAGGCTGAACCGCCCTCGTCCGTACGGGCCGTACACGCAACAGCGGCCAGCCCTACGGGACTCGGCCGTAGTGCCGCCGTCACTGGAAAGCGTACGGCGCTCCGGACACGCTCGGTGAGGTGACGACCGAAATCAGTGACATGGCACAGGCCCGCATGCTCCTCAGCGCCACCCGCCGGGGGGCGCGGCTCGCGCGGCGGCTCGTAGGGGTTCAGCTGGCCGCTTGGGGGATCCCGTACGGCTGCACGCTCGCCGAGGACGTCGAGCTCGTGATCGGAGAGCTGGCCGCCAACGCCGTCGTGCACGGGCACGTACCCGGGCGGAATTTCGAGGTCGTCCTCCGGTACGACGGGCGTCGGGTGTGGGTGGAGGTCAGCGACGCCCGCGGGGAGCACCGCCCGCCCGAGGCGTCGGCCCCCGCCGATCCCTCGGCGGAGGGCGGGCGCGGGCTCGTGGTCGTGGAGGCCGTGGCCCGGGACTGGGGGGTGCGCGACCGCCCGCCGGGCCACCCGGGCAAGACGGTGTGGGCCTGTCTGTAGGCGCAGGTTGGCGGCCCCGTAGCCGAAGGCGCCGGCCGGCAGGAGCAGGTCCTGGGCATCGCCGTACACCGGCTCCGCCCCGGACCTTAGGGCCAGTCGGTGTCCTGCGCGCACAGCCGTACGCCGGTGAGGTCCAGGCCGTGGACCACGTCGTGGCCGAGGGCGGCCGGTGGCCCGCCGAGCGGCGGTCCACGGGTGGTGGGCGTGGTCGCGGAGTGGGCGACGACCTCGCGGACGGTCCAGCCCTTACGGAGGCCGGGGGCGTGCCAGTCTGCGGCGCGCAGCGCGTCGAAGAGGCGGCCAGTTCGCGACGCCCGGCGGCGATGGCGGCCTTGAGGGCGGCTGCGCGAGAGCCTGTGAGCAGGGGCGCAGCCGCCCGGCCCCCGGACCTCACTCCTCCCCGGTCAGCGCCTCGTCCTGCTGCACCAGTACCTGCTCCCAGGCCGCCGCGTGCCGGTCGCGGGCCGCCTCGTCCTGGAAGCCCGCGTGCGTCAGCCGGACGTGGGTGCCGATCGGGTGGGGGAGGAGTTCGACCGTGACGACGGTCTCGGCGCCCTCCGTGCCGCCCCGGCCCGTCACCCAGGCCAGCTCCACCAGCCGGTTCGGGACCAGCCGCAGGAAGCGCCCGTAGTGCGGGTGCCTGGTGCGCGGGCCGTCCGGTTCGGGTGCGGACTCGGTCTCGAAGAAGAACGGCGCGTTCACCTCGGCCCGCATCAGGACCGAGCCGGGGGCGGCGAACCAGCGGTCGAACTCCTCGGTCCACCCCGCGTACAGGGTGTGCTCGGTGGCGATCATCGACCGCTCGACGGTCAGCTGGTGGGGGCGGTCCGACAGGTCGGGGACGCGGATCGGATCGATGGTGGTCATGGCATCCCACCGTAGGACGGGCCGGGCCGGATCCGTCCGTGGCGCACCGCCCGCGCCCCCGGGGGTCGTTCTTGGTACCGGTCGCCATGAAAGGACCCTAAGCGGGCGATCGCGGGCGGATCATAGGCCTTTGGGATCTTTCCGGCAGGGACCGGCGTCCTTTGTGCGAACGGCCGTGAGGAGCCGGTGAAGCCGAGACGAATGGTGTGTCATATCTGCCGGGGCGGCGGTGAGTCGCGTCCGAATACCTGATAGACAGTGGATATCCACGGCTCGACCCGCCGTCGTATACCTTGTCGGCCGCCTTGGGGGGATCGCCGCACTGTGAAGCCGCTTCACCGTCACCTCGTCAACACCTCGCGCAAGGTCCTGTGCACGGCCGCGCTCGCGGCCAGCCTGACGACCGCCGCGGTGGTGACCAACACGTCCACCGCCGACGCGGGCGAGTCCGAGCCCACCCCGGACAGCCCCCAGGCCACCGACCGGGGCGACGCCCGCCTCGACCTGCCCGACCCGCTCGCCGACCCGGCCGTACCGCCCGCCGCGGGTGCGGGCGCCGGTGAGGGGGTCAGCGGCATACCCGCGACCGCCCTGGACGCGTACCACCGCGCCGAGGTGGCGGTGGCCGCCGCGCTCCCCAACTGCAAGCTGCCCTGGCAGCTGATCGCCGGCATCGGCCGGGTCGAGTCCGTACACGCCTCGGGCTACGGGCTCAAGGCCGACGGCTACACCGAGAAGCCGATCCGCGGCCCGCGCCTCGACGGCAACGGGTTCGCCGAGATCAAGGACACCGACAAGGGCGAGTTCGACGGGGACGCCGTCTACGACCGCGCCGTCGGCCCGCTCCAGTTCATCCCCTCCACCTGGGCCACCTGGGGCGCCGACGGCAACGGCGACTCCAAGCGCGATCCGAACAACATCTACGACGCGGCGCTGGGCGCGGGCCTCTACCTGTGCGCGGGCGACCGGAACCTCTCGGACCAGGCGCAGCTCGACCGGGCGATCCTCAGCTACAACAACTCCCGCGAGTACGTGAACACGGTGCTCGGGTACATGCACCAGTACCAGAACGGTGCCACCGGGGTGGCGAACCCGCCGGTCGGCGACTACACGCCGCCGCCCACGAGGACGCTGCCCACGCCGACTCCCACCCCGACCCCGAAGCCCACGCCCACCCCGAAGCCGACCCCCACCCCGACGCCGAAGCCCACGCCGAAGCCGGAGGAGCCGAAGCCCACGCCGACC
Organism: Streptomyces vinaceus; assembly: GCF_008704935.1. Classification (NCBI taxonomy): domain Bacteria; kingdom Bacillati; phylum Actinomycetota; class Actinomycetes; order Kitasatosporales; family Streptomycetaceae; genus Streptomyces; species Streptomyces vinaceus. The sequence goes on along the minus strand of NZ_CP023692.1, from coordinate 3,247,484 downwards.
CCGACGCCGACCCTGGCCAAGCTGGAGCTGCTCGGCAGTGCGGAGCTCAAGGCCGAGGCCGGGTCGGCGTTCACGGCGGTCCCGCGGATCAAGGCGGTGCTCAGCGACGGCAAGCCGGCCGCCGGGAAGCCGATCCTGTTCGAGCTCAAGGACGACACCACGGGCTCCTCCATCGGCGCCGAGGGCAAGACGTTCCTCGTGGTCGACACCGACTCCGAGGGCATCGCGGCGCTGCCCGGCCTGAAGGCCGGTGCCAAGGCGGGCGGTTTCACCCTGCGGGTGGCGGCGTACAACACCGAGGCGCAGCTGACGGTGACCTTCACCGGTACGGTCACGGCGAAGCCGGCCCCGGTCGCGGACAAGCTGTCCCGGACCGACGCCGGTGCGGACAAGCCGCTGGAGGTCGAGGCGGGCAAGGGCCTGAAGGGCTTGGAGGTCACGGCCACGGCGCAGGGCAAGGCCGCGGAGGGCACGCAGGTCACGGCCGGACTCGTCGAGAGGCACGAGGACGGCGGGGCGTGGGTCCCGGTGGACGCGGCCAAGTCCAAGGGCCCGTGGTTCAAGGACAAGGACGGCAACAAGGTCACGAGCCTGCTGCTGGCCCCGGCCGGCGCCGACGGCAAGATCGCGCTGCCGGAGCTGTTCACCACGGACGTCGCCCCGGGCACGTACCACCTGCGCCTGATCACGAAGGACAACGTGGTCCTGGTCCTGGACCTGAAGATCACGGCGGCGCCGGCGCCGGCTTCGTAGGCCGGCCGCTCCGCAGTCGCACAGCGACCGCCCCTGGCCACCGTCTCGACGGCGGCCAGGGGCGGTCGGCGTTTCACCCCGTGTCCCCGGGGGGAAAGGCAGGAGCCCCGCCGCCTCCGCTCGCACGGAGGAGGCAGGGCTCCTTGGGTACTGCTTTTCCAACCCGCGATGAGAGTTGGCCCAGGCGATTAGGCCGGGGTGACGTTCTCCGCCTGCGGGCCCTTCGGACCCTGCGTGACGTCGAAGTTCACCATCTGGTTCTCCTCGAGGGAGCGGAAGCCAGAGGCGTTGATCGCGGAGTAGTGGACGAAGACATCCGGGCCGCCGCCGTCCTGGGCGATGAAGCCGAAGCCCTTTTCAGCGTTGAACCACTTCACGGTTCCGGTAGCCATGAGCCCTCCTATGGGCCAAAGGGTCGCCCTGCTCCAGAACCTGCTAAGAAGTCTGAAAACTACAAAAGCCTGCGGGTCACATTCTCCGCAGGCCTCGTACTGCAAGGGAAACCAAACTGCAACTTGCGACGAGCCTAGCACGCACCCTGCGGCGGAGACCAGAGGGAAAGATCACGTCACCCGGACGTTTGAGGCCCGCCCGAAGGCTGACGGAGACCCGGGGGCTAGTCTCGCGATGTGGACGTCTATCGCAGCCGGCCCCGCGTCGGCCACATTCAGTTCCTGAACTGCCTTCCGCTCTACTGGGGACTGGCCAGAACCGGCACGCTGCTGGACCTGGAACTGACCAAGGACACCCCCGAGAAGCTCAGCGAGCGACTCGTCCAGGGGGAGCTCGACATGGGTCCGATCACCCTCGTGGAGTTCCTCCGCAACGCCGACCAGCTCGTCGCGTTCCCCGATCTCGCGGTCGGCTGCGACGGCCCCGTCATGTCCTGCGTGATCGTTTCGCAGGTGCCGCTGGAGCGGCTGGACGGGGCCCGGGTCGCCCTCGGTTCGACCTCCCGTACGTCCGTGCGCCTCGCCCAGCTGCTGCTTTCCGAGCGGTACGGGGTCCGGCCGGACTACTACACCTGCCCGCCCGACCTGGGCCTGATGATGCAGGAGGCGGAGGCCGCCGTACTGATCGGCGACGCCGCGCTGCGCGCCTCGCTGCACGACGCGCCCCGGCTCGGCCTCCACGTGCACGACCTGGGGCAGATGTGGAAGGAGTGGACCGGACTGCCGTTCGTCTTCGCCGTCTGGGCCGCCCGCAAGGACTACCTCGCCCGTGAGCCGCTCGTCGTGCAGAAGGTGCACGAGGCCTTCCTCGACTCCCGTGACCTCTCCCTGGAGGAGGTCGCCAAGGTCGCCGAGCAGGCGGCCCGCTGGGAGGCCTTCGACGCCGATCTGCTGGAGCGGTACTTCACGACGCTCGACTTCCGCTTCGGGCCCGAACAGTTGGCCGGTGTAAGGGAATTCGCCCGTCGTACGGGACCGAGTACGGGCTATGCGGCCGATGTCGCGGTGGAGTTGCTGAACGGCGACGGCGTGCGCTGCTGATCATTTCCGTCAGGGGCCGCCGGTTCCGGTTGTCGGCCCGGTTCCGGTCGGGCGGAAATGCCGTTTCCCGGGAATTCCCCCTCTTTTCGCTTTCCCGTCCACGGGGTGGGAATACCTCCCCGCAGCGGGGCGGGCACCCCTAAGGTGCTCTTGGCCGGTCCGGGACCGGCCGTCAGCGCTCAGTGCTCAGTGCTCAGGCACCCACGGGGGAGGGGGACGCGATGCAGCCGCTCGAAGCCGGCGAACCGCGGACCATCGGTGCGTACCGGCTGCTCGGCCGGCTCGGCTCGGGCGGCATGGGGCGGGTCTACCTCGGCCGCAGCGCCGGCGGCCGGACCGTCGCCGTCAAGATCGTGCACCCGCACTTCGCCTCCGACGAGGAGTTCCGAGCCCGCTTCCGCCGCGAGGTCGAGGCCGCGCGCCGCGTCGGCGGAGAGTGGACCGCGCCCGTCCTGGACGCCGACCCGGAGGCGGCCGTGCCGTGGGTGGCCACCGGGTACGTGGCGGGCCCCTCGCTGGGCGGCGCCGTCGCCGCGCACGGGCCCCTCCCGGAGGCCTCCGTACGAGCCGTCGGCGAAGGCCTGGCGCGCGCCCTGGTGGCCGTGCACGGGCTGGGGCTGGTCCACCGGGACGTGAAGCCCTCCAACGTGATGCTGACCCTGGACGGCCCCCGGCTCATCGACTTCGGCATCGCCCGGGCCTGGGGGTCCCCCCGGACGGAGTCCGGGGGAGGTACGGCCTCGCTGACCTCCACCGGCGTCTCCGTCGGCTCCCCCGGCTACATGTCCCCCGAGCAGATCCTCGGCAAGGGGGTCACCGGGGCCGCCGACGTGTTCTCGCTCGGCGCCGTGCTCGCCTTCGCGGCCACCGGCCGGCCCCCGTTCACCGGGGACAACCCGGCGACCCTCCTCTACAAGGTGGTCCACGAGCCGCCGGAGCTCGACGCCGTCCCGCCCGGCGGGCTGCGCGAGCTGATCGCGGCCTGCCTGGCCAAGGCCGCCGCCGACCGGCCCGCCCCGGCCGAGATCGCGCAGGCGCTCGCCGGAGCCCTGCGCGCCCCCGGCTGGCTCCCCGCGCCGGTGGTGGAGGACGCCAGCCGCGCCGCCACGGCCCTGCTGGACCTGGAGGCCGCCCCGGTCGGCGCCCCGGAGGGCGGCGCGGCGCCGGCCGGCGAATCCGGGTCCGGGCCGGTGCCGTTCACGGCCTCCTCGTACGGGGGACCCGCGGTCGGCTTCGGAGCGCCGGACCCCTCGTACGGGAGCGGCTCCGGCTCCGGCGTCCCCGTCCCCTCCTACGGGCCGTACGGGCCGCCGCCCGCGGACGCGGCGCACACCCCCACCGAGACCGGTGGCGGCGCGGTGCCGCCGCCGCGGACCTCCCCGGACCACGGGCGGCAGGTCACCTTCAACGCGGCCGGGCGGCGGTTCAGCTGCTCGCTGGTCCTCGCGGCGGCCGCCGCCCTGGCCGTGCTCTCCGGCGGCGGGCTGTACGGGCTGGGGCTGCTCCCGGGCACCGGTGGCGACGCCGACCAGCACGCCTCCGGCGACGCCGCGGCCAGGCCCCCGGCGTCGGCGCAGTCCGGCACCCCGGCCCCGGAGGAATCCGCGACCCCTTCCGCCACCCCCTCGACGGCCAAGCCCTCGACGGGGGCGCCCGCCGGCACCCGGCGCGACGTCCCCAAGGAGCTCGTCGGCACCTGGAAGGGGACGGTCACCACCGCCCGGGCCGGAGTCTCCAGCGAGTTCGAGATCACGATCAAGGCCGGCAAGGTCGGCGAGGTCGTCGCCCGGGACAAGTCGGTCCTCCCGCTCTTCGGCACCGACTGCAGCGGCGACTGGAAGCTGTCCTCCGCCACCGACCGCTCCCTCGTCCTGGACACGGCGGGCGGCCCCAACCCGGCGCCCGGCATCTGCTCCAACGGCTCCGCCGACGAGCGCTTCACCCTCAACGCCGACGGGACGCTCCACTACAAGTCGGGCGACGCCCCGGCCGGAAACCCCGAAGGCGACCTGACCCGCATCCCCTGAGAACCGCCGACGGGCCCTGGCGTAGGCTGGATCGGTCCGTACCTCTTGACACCGCCGAAAGGTGACGCACCGGTGACCGACCAGGCCGCTCTCCAGTCTGTCCTCGACCGTGCCGCCGCAGGGGGCCGGATCACCAAGGAAGAGGCGCTCGACCTCTACCGGCACGCCCCGCTGCACGCGCTCGGCCAGGCCGCCGACGCGGCGCGCCGCCGCCGCTACGCCGGCACCGAGCACATCGCGACGTACATCATCGAGCGCAACATCAACTACACGAACGTGTGCGTCACGGCGTGCAAGTTCTGCGCTTTCTACGCGGCCCCGAAGGACACCAAGAAGGGCTGGTCCCGCGACCTCGACGACATCCTGCGCCGCTGCGCGGAGACCGTCGAGCTCGGCGGCACGCAGATCATGTTCCAGGGCGGGCACCACCCGGACTACGGCGTGGAGTACTACGAGGAGCACTTCTCCGCGATCAAGAAGGCGTTCCCGCAGCTGGTCATCCACTCCCTCGGCGCCTCCGAGGTCGACCACATGGCCCGCATCTCGGGCGTCTCGGCGGAAGAGGCCATCAAGCGGATCCACGCGGCGGGCCTCGACTCCTTCGCGGGCGCCGGCGCCGAACTCCTGCCGGAGCGGCCGCGCAAGGCGATCGCCCCGCTCAAGGAGTCGGGCGAGCGCTGGCTGGAGATCATGGAGATCGCCCACGAGCTGGGCGTGGAGTCCACCTCCACGATGCTGATGGGCACCGGCGAGACCAACGCCGAGCGCATCGAGCACATCGCGATGATCCGGGACACGCAGGACCGCACCGGCGGCTTCCGCGCCTTCATCCCGTACACGTACCAGCCCGAGAACAACCACCTCAAGGGCCGGACCCAGGCGACGGTCTTCGAGTACCTGCGGATGATCGCCATCGCCCGGCTCTTCCTCGACAACGTCGCCCACATCCAGGGCTCCTGGCTGACCGTGGGCAAGGAGGCGGGCCAGCTCTCGCTGCACTACGGCGCGGACGACCTCGGCTCGATCATGCTGGAGGAGAACGTGGTCTCCTCGGCGGGCGCCAAGCACCGCTCGAACCGCCAGGAGATCATCGACCTGATCCGCAAGGCGGGCCGGGTCCCGGCGCAGCGCGCGACGACGTACGAGCACCTCCTCGTGCACGACGACCCGGCGAACGACCCGGTCGACGACCGCGTGGTCTCGCACATCTCGTCGACGGCGATCGAGGGCGGTACGGCGCACCCCGAGCTGAAGCTCATCTCCACGAACTGACGCACCCGTGCTGACGCTTCACACCGCCGACGTCGCGCTGCCCGGGCCCGGCCGCGAGCCGCTGCCCGCCGGGGCGGTCCTGGTCGAGGGGGACCGGATCGCCCGGGTGGGCCCGTACGAGGAGCTGGCGGCGGCCTGCCCGCACGCGCGGGTCCGGCGCTGGCCCGGGGTGCTGACCCCGGGGCTGCTGGTGCGCGGGGCGGACGAGCTGCTGGAGCGGACGTACTACCCGGACGACCCGTACGAGACCGCCGAGCTCGGAACCGGCCCGATCAGCGGCGCCGAGGCGCTGGCCGACCTGAAGCTGACCGAGTCCCGCTGGGGCAACAGCGCCCGCCGGGCCACGCAGAAGCTGCTGGCCCGCGGGGTGGTGGCGGTGGCGGGGAGGCTCACGGTCCCGGCGGTGCGCACGGCGGTGTCCCGCTCGGGCCTGACCCTCCTCCCGCCGTCGCCCGCCCCCGGGACCCCCTCGCTGGACCCGTTCGCGGGATGCGGGTCGCCGCAGGAGGCCTTCCACGGTGTCCTGGAAGCGGGCGCCCCGGCCCGCTTCGCGGCCTTCGCGGTGGCCGACCCGGCACAGCTCCTCGCGCAGGGCGCCACCACCTGCGTGGCCACGGTCATATCCGGCCGCCTCCTCCACCGCCGCCGCTGACGCCCCCGCAGCGCGGCTGGGCCCTCGCGCCCTCGCGGGCCAGGGCGGCCAGGAGGCAGGCTTGGAGGCGGCTGATGCCGCCCAACTTCGCTCTTATGTTGTGGACGTGGAACTTGACCGTGCTGACGGAGAGTTGGAGCTCCACGGCCAGTTCCGCGTTGGACGCGCCGGTCGCCAGGCACAGGAACACGGCCGACTCCTGGTCCGTGAGCTGGACCTCGGGCCGCCGTGCCTTCTCCCCCGCCCGGGGCGGGAACCAGGTGGGGACGCTGAAGCTCACGACGCGCACCGATACCACTCCTCGTCCCTGGCCGGCGGCCGGTGGCCGCTCCTCTGCCTTATGGGACGGGTGGTCCTGACAGGTAGGTTCCATTTCCGTCGAAAGGCCAGGCGTTCGCCGTGCAGCCGAGCAGTCCCTTGATCTGCTGCATCATCGCGGGGGCGGGCTTGCCAGGGCCCGGGCAGGTCTCGTGGTCGCGGCCTATCTCGTGACCCACCTCGTGGTTCACGATCAGCGCGCGGTACTCCTCCACGGCCCCCTTGAACTGCGGTGATCCCTCCAGCCAGCGCTTGAGGTTCACGACGACGGTGTGGCCGGCCCGGCAGTTCGTCTCGCCGATCAGCTCGGGGGTGACCACCTCGCACAGCCGGTCGGTGGTCTTCGGCGTGGCGATCTTCACGGTGAAGTCCACCGGCTGGCCGGCCCCGACGAGCTGGAACCCGTACGCCGGGTCCTTGATCCAGCCGCGGGGGTCCCCGAGGATCTTCTCGACGGACCGGGCGGCGGAGTCGGCGTCGACCCCGCTGCCCTCCTCGACCTCGACCCGCCACTTGCGGGCGGCCCCCTTGCCCTGCGGCTGCCCGGAACGCGAGGAGCCCGTGAAGGTCCCCGGCCCGGACTGCGGGGTCTTGCCGGCGCTCGCCCCGCCGCCCGGCTTCGACGGGTCGCCCGAGGGCTCCCCCGACGCGGCGGAGCCGGCCGGTCCGGCCGAGGCCGACGGGGAGGCGGGCGCGGCGGAGTCCCCCGCGGGAGCGGCGGAGGCCGCGGGGGCACCGGCGGGCGCCGCCACGCCGTCCGAGGCGGTTTCGGCGTCGTCCAGCGGCACGATCACGTACGCCGTCGCCGCCACGGCGACCGCCGCGGCCGAGCCGAGGAGCGTGCGGCGGAGCCGCTTGCGCCGCTCGGCCCGCCGCTGCGCGCGGGGGCCGAGAGAGGAACGTCGACCGCGACCGGTGGAATGGCCTGCCGGCATCGTGGAGCCCTTTGTTCGTCCATGCATTGCTTTTCGGTAGGCCTTTTCAGGCCCTACCGGACAGTCAACGCGGGGTCGTGACCTCCGCGTAACTGTCCATCGGGCCAGTTGTGCCCCCGGCGGTGGGGCCCGGGCCCGCCTGCGAGAATGGCCCGGTATCAGCCCACCCGTACCGCACCGCACCTGAGGGGCCAACGCCAGTGACCCGCGCTTCCCTGGACAAGCAGCCGCACGAAGTCGCCTCTATGTTCGACGGCGTGGCGGCGAACTACGATCTCACCAACGACGTCCTCTCCCTCGGGCAGGCCCGCCTGTGGCGCAAGGAGGTCGCCAAGGCGGTCGGCGCGCGCCCGGGGCACAAGGTGCTGGACCTGGCCGCCGGCACCGCGACCTCCTCGCTGCCGTTCGCCGCGACGGGCGCGTACGTCGTCCCCTGCGACTTCTCGCTCGGCATGCTCCGCGAGGGCAAGAAGCGGCACGCCTGGCTGCCGCTGACCGCGGGCGACGCGACGAGGCTGCCGTTCAAGGACGACGTCTTCGACACGGTGACGATCTCCTTCGGGCTGCGCAACGTGCAGGACACGGACGCGGCGCTGCGCGAGCTGTACCGGGTGACCAAGCCGGGCGGACAGGTCGTGATCTGCGAGTTCTCCCAGCCCACGTGGGGCCCGTTCCGGACGGTGTACACGGAGTACCTGATGCGCGCGCTGCCGCCGGTGGCCCGCGCGGTCTCCTCCAACCCCGACGCGTACGTGTACCTCGCCGAGTCGATCCGCGAGTGGCCCGACCAGCCGGCGCTGGCCGGTCTGCTGCAGAAGGCCGGCTGGTCGAAGGTGGCCTGGCGGAACCTGAGCGGTGGCATCGTGGCGCTGCACCGCGGCGTCAAGTCGGCGTAGCGCGGGGCGCGGCGGAGCAGTGGACTACCAGCCCCTCCTGGAGCAGATAGCGGCCGATGTCGCCCCCTTGGTGGGCAGCGGTACTCCGGCCGAGTACATCCCCGCGCTCGCGTCCGTGGACCCGGGGCAGTTCGGGATGGCCGTCGCCGATCTCGACGGGAACGTGTACGGGGTGGGGGACTGGCAGGTCCCGTTCTCGGCCCAGTCGATCACGAAGGTCTTCGCCCTCGCGCTGGCGCTCGCGGAGGGCGGCGACCGCCTGTGGGAGCGGGTCGGGCGGGAGCCTTCGGGCAACCCGTTCAACTCCCTGGTGCAGCTGGAGTACGAGAACGGCATCCCGCGCAATCCGTTCATCAACGCGGGCGCGCTCGTGGTCACGGACCGGCTCCAGACGCTGACGGGCGACGCGAGCAGCGAGCTGCTGAAGTTCCTCCGGGAGGAGAGCGGGAACCCGGAGCTCGGCTTCGACGCGGAGGTGGCGGCCTCGGAGCACGAGCACGGCGACCGCAACGCCGCGCTCGCGCACTTCATGGCCTCGTACGGGAACATCGACAACCCCGTGCCTGCCCTGCTGGACCACTACTTCTGGCAGTGCTCGATCGAGATGAGCTGCGCCGATCTGGCGCGGGCGGCGCGGTTCCTGGCCCGGCACGGGCTGCGGGCGGACGGGTCGCGGCTGCTGACGCGGAGCGAGGCCAAGCAGGTCAACGCGGTGATGCTGACCTGTGGGACGTACGACGCGGCGGGCGAGTTCGCGTACCGCGTCGGCCTGCCCGGCAAGAGCGGCGTGGGCGGCGGGATCGTGGCGGTGGTGCCGGGCGTGTGCAGTCTGGCCGCGTGGAGCCCGGGCCTGGACCCCCACGGCAACTCCGTCGCCGCGGCCGCCGCGCTGGACCGGTTCACCACGCTGACCGGCCTGTCCGTCTTCTGACGCGCCGCTCGGACGGTTCGGCCCCGCGGGGCGCCGGCGCCCCGCCGGAGCCGGCTACGCGGCGGCGAGGTCCAGTTCGTAGCGGCGGCCGTAGCTGCGTCCGTCGGGGAGGAGGAAGCGCTCGGCCAGGGTCATGCCCAGCCGCTCCGCCACCGCGATCGAGCGGTGGTTCCCGTCGTTGATCATCGCCACCACCCGTTCCAGTCCCGCCGCGCGCACGCGCTCCAGCGTGGCCAGGGCGGCGGCGTACGCGTAGCCCTTGCCCCATGCCGAGCGGGCCAGCCGCCAGCCGATCTCGATCTCGCCGACGGGGCCCCAGGCCTTCTCCGCCGGCCAGGGCTGCGCGCCCGTGAAGCCGATCACCTGTCCGTGCGAGTCCAGGAGCGTCCACAGGCAGTAGCCCAGCTGTGCGTCGTGCATCCGCTGCCGGGCCGTGAGCTCCTCGTACATCGACAGTTCGGTGGGGCCGCCGAGGAACTCCATGACGTCGGGGTCGTCGAAGGCACCGTGCCAGGCCCGCGCGTCCTCGTGCGTGGGGACGCGCAGTACTACGGCGGGGAGCGAGGTGGGCGAAGCGGTCATCGGGGCAGCCCTTCGGGTTCGTGATCTCTCTCGCTGCATAGACTGCACATGTCCCGTGCCGTTGGGCACCCCTTATCGAGCCTTCGGGAGACCCCGCAGTGACCGAGCCCCTCTCCGAACACTCCGCGGATGTGATCGTCGTCGGGGCCGGGCCCGCCGGCTCGACCACCGCCTATTACCTCGCCAAGGCCGGACTCGACGTCCTGCTGCTGGAGAAGACGGCGTTCCCGCGCGAGAAGGTCTGCGGTGACGGTCTGACCCCGCGCGCCACCAAGCAGCTGGTGGCGATGGGCATCGACATCTCCGAAGAGGCCGGCTGGCTCCGCAACAAGGGCCTGCGGATCATCGGCGGCGGCCAGCGCCTCCAGCTGGACTGGCCGGAACTCGCCTCCTTCCCGGACTACGGACTCGTCCGCAAGCGCGACGACTTCGACGAGACGCTGGCCCGCCAGGCCCAGAAGGCCGGCGCCCGGCTGTACGAGCGCTGCAACGTAGGCGAGCCCGTCCGCGACCCGCGCACCGGGCACATCACCGGCGTCCAGGCGAAGCTGGGCGAGGAGAAGACTCCGGTCACCTTCAGCGCCCCGCTCGTGGTCGCCGCCGACGGCAACTCCTCGCGCCTGTCCCTCGCCATGGGCCTGCACCGGCGCGAGGACCGCCCGATGGGCGTCGCCGTCCGTACGTACTTCACCTCGCCGCGGCACGACGACGACTACCTGGAGTCTTGGCTGGAGCTGTGGGACCGGCGCGGCGCGCAGGACCGGCTGCTGCCCGGCTACGGCTGGATCTTCGGCATGGGCGACGGTACGTCCAACGTCGGCCTCGGCATCCTCAACTCCTCCTCCGCCTTCCGGGAGCTGGACTGGCGCGAGGTCCTCAAGGCCTGGTGCGCGTCCATGCCGGAGGACTGGGGCTACACGCCCGAGAACATGACGCAGCCGATCCGCGGCGCGGCCCTGCCGATGGCGTTCAACCGGCAGCCGCACTACACCAAGGGCCTGCTGCTGGTCGGTGACGCGGGCGGGCTCGTCAACCCGTTCAACGGCGAGGGCATCGCGTACGCGATGGAATCCGGGCAGATCGCCGCGGACGTCATCGTGCAGGCGCACGCCCGGGCCACCCCGGCCCAGCGCGAGCTGGCGCTGCACAGCTACCCGAAGGTGCTCAAGGAGACGTACGGCGGCTACTACTCGCTGGGCCGCGCCTTCGTGAAGCTGATCGGCAACCCGAAGGTCATGAAGGTCGCCACGCAGCGCGGACTGACGCACCCGGTGCTGATGCGGTTCACGCTGAAGATGCTGGCGAACCTGACCGACCCGGCGGGCGGCGACGCGATGGACCGCATCATCAACGGCCTCTCGAAGGTGGCGCCGAAGGCCTGAGGGCCGGGGCGCGGGATGCGCTAGGGAGCGGGTCGGGCCGGGTTTTCGCCGGTTCGGCCCGCTTCGTCGTTTTCGGCCGGGCCGGCTGCCCCGCCGTGGACGGTCCGTACGCAGCGGGCCACCAGGACCGCACCCCACAGCAGCAGGGCGAAGGCAACGGCCCAGCCGAGCCCCAGGGTGACGGGATGTCCGGGTTTGTGCCAGGGGCGGGTGGTGTTCAGCAGCCAGCCCCCGACCGCGAGCAGGAAGAGCCCGGTCGCGGCGGGTACGGCGGTGGGGTCGGCGGCGCCGTCCTGTTGCTCGTACGCGTCGGTCATCACGGTCCGCCACCTCCTGGCCTGAACAGGGCGCTTCGCACGGCCATCCTCTCAGGGCGCCGGCGGACGCGGAAAGGGCCGGCACTCCGCCCCCGAGCGGGGGAGTGCCGGCCCTCGGGCCGTGCTGAGGCGTGCCGGCGCGCGCCGGAGCACGCTGAGACGCGCTGAGAGGGGCTCAGGAGCCCCTGGGGAAGCTCAGGGTGCTCAGGGGACCTCAGGAGCCTCAGAGGATGCGGACGGCGCCCGTCGGCTTGTCGTAGCTCAGCGAGCGCTCGACGATGCCCGTGCTGGGGTTCTGCGCGCCCACGAACTTGCCGCCGCCGACGTAGATGGCGACGTGGTAGGCGCTGCCGCGCGAGCCCCAGAACAGGACGTCGCCCGGCTGGAGGGCGCTCAGGGAGACCGAGGTGCCCCGCGCGGACTGGTCCTGCGACATGCGCGGCAGGGTCACGCCGGCCTGGCGGTAGGCGGCCTGGACGAGGCCGGAGCAGTCGTACGAGGACGGGCCGGTGCCGCCGCTGATGTACGCCTTGCCGACCTGCGCGCGGGCGAAGTTGACGATGGCGGCGGCGGAGCCGGTCGCCGGGGCAGTGACGGTGCCCGAGCCCAGCTCGGAGCCCGAGTCCGACGCGGACGCGCTCTGGAGGCTGCCCCGGGAGGAGCTGCGGCCCGCGCGCTCGGCGTCGGCCTTGCGGTCCGCCTCCTCCTTCGCCTTCTTCTCGGCGTCGGCCTTCTGGGCGTCTTCCTTGGCCTTCTTCGCCTCGGCGGCAGCGCCCGTACGGGCCTGCTCCTCCTGGGTGCGCAGCTCACCGGTGACGGCGGCGGCGGCCGTGTTCTCGGCGGCGGTGGTGACGGCGGAGGAGACGTCGGCTGCCAGGTCCAGGTTCAGGACCGGCATTTCGAGCGTCGTCTCGGTCACGGGCTCGGACGGGGACGCGCTCGCCGTGCCGGCCATCGCCAGGGTGCTGAGGACGCCACCGGCGACTCCGGCGCGGACCGCGAGCTTCGAGGCGCTGCGCCGGGGCTTCCGGTGGCTGGGTATGTGAGCGGTGTGGGACATGAGGACAACCGCTATCAGGGGGTCCGGGTTCCCTTCAAGAAACGTGGTCTGCGCCACAGTTGTCCGCGAACCGGGCGAACCGGGCGCGCCGCGCGTCTTATTGACGCCGTAACGGGCGAATCGGACACGCCGTCACAAGGCTGTGATCAAGGGGTTTCCGCAATAAGTCCGAATTGATCCACGACCTACCATCACTGCGCACAGATGGCCAAGCCCTGTTTCGGAACCGAGAATTCGATGTGGCGCAGGTCACAGATTCGTCTCACTGTGAGGGCGCTGTGCCCCGTCCGTGATCTGACCGTGAACTTCCCGTGGGCGCGCCCTCCCGCGCTCGTGAACGCGCGCACGCGCCCGGCGCCGTCCACTCGCGTCCTCGCCGCCTCCCCCGGCCGAGCGACGGCGATTCCTTTACCGTGCAAGTCTTGATCTGGCAAATTTGCCTGCACTCGACATCCTTTGGTAGGGACATCGGCCTTCTACCTGCGGTAACGGGGCCGGATGTCACCTTTGGTGATCATGTGGATGCTTCGCGTATGAAGATCACCACCTATCGGGCTTGATGATCGTTCGTCAGGTGGTGGAGATCACAAACTCGGTGTTGTTACCCGTGTCGCAGATCACAGAGGAGCAGGCATAGGATGCGCAGCAGTCCGGCTTGTGAACTGCCTCACATGGGATCCCGTCGAGTTGGGCGATCTTCGCGAGGCGGCCGGCACGGCGGTCCAACGGTCAAGGACGACTGGAAGGAGCGAGGAGCGTGAATGCGTACGCGCCCATCCTCGTGCTCGGCGCCCTCGGCGCAGGGTTTGCGATCTTCTCCGTGGTCATGGCCACGCTGATCGGCCCGAGACGGTACAACCGGGCGAAGCTCGAAGCGTACGAGTGCGGCATCGAGCCCACGCCGACGCCGGCGGGCGGCGGTCGCTTCCCCATCAAGTACTACCTGACGGCGATGCTCTTCATCGTCTTCGACATCGAAGTTGTCTTCCTCTACCCCTGGGCCGTCACCTTCGACTCCCTGGGGATCTTCGGGCTCGTCGAGATGCTGCTCTTCGTGCTCACCGTCTTCGTCGCCTACGCCTACGTGTGGCGCCGCGGCGGTCTGGAATGGGACTGAGGGGCTGAATTTCCCATGGGACTGGAAGAGAAGCTGCCGAGCGGCTTTCTGCTGACCACCGTCGAACAGGCCGCGGGCTGGGTGCGCAAGTCATCCGTGTTCCCCGCGACCTTCGGTCTGGCCTGCTGCGCCATCGAGATGATGACCACCGGTGCGGGCCGGTACGACCTGGCCCGCTTCGGCATGGAGGTCTTCCGCGGATCCCCGCGCCAGGCCGACCTGATGATCGTGGCAGGGCGGGTCAGCCAGAAGATGGCGCCGGTGCTGCGGCAGGTGTACGACCAGATGCCCGCTCCCAAATGGGTCATCTCCATGGGGGTTTGTGCATCTTCGGGCGGAATGTTCAACAACTACGCGATCGTCCAGGGTGTCGACCACATCGTGCCCGTGGACATCTACCTCCCCGGCTGCCCGCCCCGCCCCGAGATGCTGATGGACGCGATCCTCAAGCTCCACCAGAAGATCCAGGGCGGAAAGCTCGGCGTGAACCGGGAAGAGGCGGCGCGCGAGGCGGAGGCGGCGGCCCTCAAGGCCCTCCCCACGATCGAGATGAAGGGGCTGCTCCGGTGAGCGAGACCCAAGAGCCGGAGAACGGCAGCAACGTCCCTGCGCCGCGCGGCCAGGGCCCCGAGGTGATCGGCGTCCGCAAGGGCATGTTCGGCGCCCGGGACGGCGGCGACACCAGCGGCTACGGCGGCCTCGTCCGCGCCGTGGCCATGCCCGGCGCCAGCCACCGCCCGTACGGCTCCTACTTCGACGAGGTCGTCGACGAGCTCGAAGGGGCGCTGGAGGAGCAGGACCTGCTCCCGGAGAACGCGATCGAGAAGGTCGTCGTCGACCGGGCCGAGCTGACCCTCCACATCGCCCGCGAGCACCTCGTCCGCGTCGCGAAGACCCTGCGCGACGACCCGGCCCTGCGCTTCGAGCTCTGCACCGGCGTCTCGGGAGTCCACTTCCCCGACGACAAGAGCCGCGAGCTGCACGCCGTCTACCACCTGCGCTCGATCACCCACGGCCGGGTGGTGCGCCTGGAGGTCACGGCGCCGGACGCCGACCCGCACGTCCCCTCGCTCGTCTCCGTCTACCCGACGAACGACTGGCACGAGCGCGAGGCGTACGACTTCTTCGGCCTGGTCTTCGACGGGCACCCGGCGCTGACGCGGATCATGATGCCGGACGACTGGCAGGGCTTCCCGCAGCGCAAGGACTACCCGCTCGGCGGCATCCCCATCGAGTACAAGGGCGCCCAGATCCCGGCTCCCGACCAGCGGAGGTCGTACAGCTGATGTCCACGTCAAACAACGCCTCCTCGAACGCCGCGGCCTCCCGGGAGACCACCGAAGGCACCGTCTACACCGTCACCGGCGGCGACTGGGACGAGATCGTCCAGTCCGCGGCCAAGGCCGACGACGAGCGGATCGTCGTCAACATGGGCCCGCAGCACCCCTCCACCCACGGAGTGCTCCGGCTGATCCTGGAGATCGATGGCGAGACGGTCACCGAGGCCCGCTGCGGCATCGGCTACCTGCACACCGGCATCGAGAAGAACCTCGAATTCCGGAACTGGACGCAGGGCACCACGTTCGTGACGCGCATGGACTACCTGACGCCGTTCTTCAACGAGACGGCGTACTGCCTCGGCGTCGAGAAGCTCCTCGGCATCACCGACCAGATCCCGGACCGCGCCACCGTCATCCGCGTCCTGCTGATGGAGCTCAACCGGCTCTCCTCGCACCTGGTGTGCATCGCCACCGGCGGCATGGAGCTCGGCGCGACCACGATCATGATCTACGGCTTCCGCGACCGCGAGCTCATCCTCGACATCTTCGAGCTGATCACCGGCCTGCGCATGAACCACGCGTTCGTCCGCCCCGGCGGCCTCGCCCAGGACCTGCCGCCGGGCGCCGTGGACCAGCTGCGCGACTTCCTCAAGACCATGAAGAAGAACCTGCCGGAGTACGACAAGCTCGCCACCGGCAACCCGATCTTCAAGGCCCGCATGCAGGACGTCGGCTACCTCGACCTCACCGGCTGCATGGCGCTCGGCGCCACCGGCCCGATCCTGCGCTCCGCCGGCCTGCCGCACGACCTGCGCAAGGCGGACCCGTACTGCGGCTACGAGACGTACGAGTTCGACGTGCCGACCACCGAGAGCTGCGACTCGTACGGGCGGTTCCTGATCCGCCTGGAGGAGATGCGCCAGTCGCTGCGGATCGTCGAACAGTGCCTGGAGCGGCTGGAGCCGGGCCCGGTCATGGTCGCCGACAAGAAGATCGCCTGGCCGGCGCAGCTCGCGATGGGCCCGGACGGCCTCGGCAACTCGCTC
Organism: Streptomyces vinaceus; assembly: GCF_008704935.1. Lineage (NCBI taxonomy): Bacteria > Bacillati > Actinomycetota > Actinomycetes > Kitasatosporales > Streptomycetaceae > Streptomyces > Streptomyces vinaceus. The sequence continues at coordinate 3,231,423 of NZ_CP023692.1, read as the reverse complement.
GACCACATCAAGAACATCATGGGCACCTCCATGGAGGCCCTCATCCACCACTTCAAGCTGGTGACCGAGGGCTTCCGGGTGCCGGCCGGGCAGGCGTACGCGGCCGTCGAGTCGCCCAAGGGCGAGCTCGGCGTCCACGTCGTCTCCGACGGCGGCACCCGCCCCTACCGGGTCCACTTCCGCGACCCGTCCTTCACCAACCTGCAGGCCATGGCCGCGATGTGCGAGGGCGGCCAGGTCGCCGACGTCATCGTCGCCGTCGCCTCCATCGACCCCGTGATGGGAGGCGTCGACCGATGACAGCCAATCCGACCGGTCAAGGGGTGGGTCTGGGCATGCCCCAGCTTCCGGCCCCCGACTTCCCGGCCGACGTACGCGCCCGGCTCGAAGCGGACGCGAAGGAGGTCATCGCCCGCTACCCCGACAGCCGGTCCGCGCTGCTGCCGCTGCTGCACCTGACCCAGGCCGAGGAGGGCTTCGTCTCGCGCACCGGCGTCCGGTTCTGCGCCGAGGTGCTGGGACTGACCACCGCCGAGGTCACCGCCGTGGCCACCTTCTACACGATGTACCGGCGCAAGGCCTCCGGCGACTACCAGGTCGGCGTCTGTACGAACACCCTGTGCGCGGTCATGGGCGGCGACGCGATCTTCGACGAGCTCAAGGCGCACCTCGGGGTCGGCAACAACGAGACCACCCCCGACGGCAAGGTCACGCTGGAGCACATCGAGTGCAACGCGGCCTGCGACTACGCCCCCGTGGTGATGGTCAACTGGGAGTTCTTCGACAACCAGACCCCCGCATCGGCCAAGGCCATGGTCGACGACCTGATCGCCGGCCGGCCCGTCGCGCCGACCCGGGGCGCGCCGCTGTGCACGTACAAGGAGACGGCCCGGATCCTGGCCGGCTTCCCCGACGAGCGCGAGGGCGCGGTCGAGGCGAGCGGCGGCGCCGGCCCCGCCTCCCTGATCGGGCTGCGCATCGCGCGCGGCGAGACCCCGCAGCTCGGCAAGGTCGTGCACCCGCGTGGTGAGGCTTCTGCTGCCACCGAGGAGGGGGAGTGATGACGGTGACTGCCGAAATGCATGAGAACGGCGCCCCGGAGAAGCTGCTGGCGCCCGTGCTGTCGGCCTTCTGGGACGAGCCGCAGTCGTGGACGCTGGACACCTACCGGCGCCACGAGGGGTACGAGGGCCTGCGCAAGGCGCTCGCGATGACCCCGGACGATCTCATCGCATACGTCAAGGACTCCGGTCTGCGCGGCCGCGGCGGCGCGGGCTTCCCCACCGGAATGAAGTGGCAGTTCATCCCGCAGGGCGACGGAAAGCCGCACTACCTCGTCGTGAACGCGGACGAGTCGGAGCCGGGAACCTGCAAGGACATCCCCCTCCTCTTCGCCAACCCGCACTCCCTCATCGAGGGAATGATCATCGCCTGCTACGCGATCCGGTCGGAGCACGCCTTCATCTACCTGCGCGGCGAGGTCGTGCCGGTACTGCGGCGCCTGCACGAGGCGGTGCGCGAGGCGTACGAGGCCGGATACCTCGGGGAGGACATCCTGGGGAGCGGGCTGAAGCTCGACATCACGGTGCACGCGGGCGCGGGCGCCTACATCTGCGGTGAGGAGACGGCACTCCTCGACTCCCTCGAAGGCCGGCGCGGTCAGCCCCGGCTGCGTCCCCCCTTCCCCGCCGTCGAGGGGCTCTACGCCTGCCCCACTGTCGTCAACAACGTCGAATCCATCGCCTCGGTTCCCGCGATCCTGAACAGGGGCAAGGACTGGTTCAAGGCGATGGGGACCGAGAAGTCCCCCGGCTTCACGCTCTACTCGCTCTCCGGGCACGTCGCCGGACCCGGCCAGTACGAGGCCCCGCTCGGCATCACCCTGCGCCAGCTGCTCGACATGAGCGGCGGGATGCGGCCCGGGCACCGGCTGAAGTTCTGGACCCCGGGCGGCTCCTCCACCCCCATGTTCACGGCCGAGCACCTGGACGTGCCGCTGGACTACGAGGGCGTCGGCGCGGCCGGCTCCATGCTCGGCACCAAGGCGCTCCAGTGCTTCGACGAGACGACCTGCGTGGTGCGGGCCGTCACCCGCTGGACCGAGTTCTACGCCCACGAGTCCTGCGGCAAGTGCACGCCCTGTCGCGAAGGCACGTACTGGCTGGTCCAGTTGCTCCGCGACATCGAGGCCGGCAAGGGCGTCATGTCGGACCTCGACAAGCTGAACGACATCGCCGACAACATCAACGGCAAGTCGTTCTGCGCGCTCGGCGACGGCGCCGCCAGCCCGATCTTCTCCTCGCTGAAGTACTTCCGCGAGGAGTACGAGCAGCACATCACGGGCAAGGGCTGCCCCTTCGACCCCAGGAAGTCGACCCTCTGGGCTGACACGGAGGTGAACGCATGACCGTCACCACTAATGCTCCGACCGGTGGCGGAGAGGCCGCCGTACCCCCCGAGGACCTGATCTCCCTGACCATCGACGGCGTCGAACTGTCGGTGCCCAAGGGGACCCTGGTCATCCGGGCCGCCGAGCAGATCGGCATCGAGATCCCCCGGTTCTGCGACCACCCCCTCCTCGACCCGGTCGGCGCCTGCCGCCAGTGCATCGTCGAGGTCGAGGGCCAGCGCAAGCCGATGGCCTCCTGCACCATCACCTGCACCGACGGCATGGTCGTCAAGACGCAGCTGACCTCCCCGGTCGCCGAGAAGTCCCAGCGCGGGGTGATGGAGCTGCTGCTCATCAACCACCCCCTGGACTGCCCGGTCTGCGACAAGGGCGGCGAGTGCCCGCTGCAGAACCAGGCGATGTCCCACGGACAGAGCGACTCGCGCTTCGACGGCAGGAAGCGCACGTACGAGAAGCCCGTCCCGATCTCCACGCAGGTGCTGCTGGACCGCGAGCGCTGCGTGCTGTGCGCGCGCTGCACCCGCTTCTCCAACCAGGTCGCGGGCGACCCGATGATCGAGCTCCTGGAGCGCGGCGCGCTCCAGCAGGTCGGCATCGGCGAGGGCGACCCCTTCGAGTCGTACTTCTCCGGCAACACCATCCAGATCTGTCCCGTGGGCGCCCTCACCTCGGCCGCCTACCGGTTCCGCTCCCGCCCGTTCGACCTCGTCTCCTCCCCGAGCGTGTGCGAGCACTGCGCGGGCGGCTGCGCGACCCGGACCGACCACCGCCGCGGCAAGGTGCTGCGCCGGATGGCCGCCGAGGACCCCGAGGTCAACGAGGAGTGGATCTGCGACAAGGGCCGCTTCGGGTTCCGCTACGCGCAGCGCCCCGACCGGCTCACCACCCCGCTGGTGCGCGGCGCGGACGGGGTCCTCGCCCCGGCGAGCTGGCCCGAGGCCCTGGAGGCCGCGGCCGCCGGGCTCTCCGCCGCGCGCGGCCGCGCCGGGGTCCTGACCGGCGGCCGGCTCACCGTCGAGGACGCGTACGCGTACGCCAAGTTCGCCCGCGTGGTCCTCGACACCAACGACATCGACTTCCGGGCCCGGATCCACAGCGCGGAGGAGGCCGACTTCCTGGCCGCCACCGTCGCCGGCACCGGCACGGACCTCGACGGCGGTGGTGTGACGTACGCGAAGCTGGAGGCGGCCCCCGCCGTCCTGCTCGCCGGCATCGAGTCCGAGGAGGAGGCCCCCGGGGTCTTCCTGCGGCTGCGCAAGGCCCACCGCAAGCACAAGCAGCGGACCTTCGCCCTCGCCCCGTTCGCCACCCGCGGCCTGGAGAAGGCGGGCGGCACCCTGCTGGCGGCCGCCCCCGGCACCGAGCCCGAGTGGCTCGACGCCCTGGCCTCGCGCACCGGCCTGGAGGCCGGCGGCGCCGAGGCCGCCGAGGCGCTGCGCACCTCCGGCGCGGTCATCGTCGTCGGTGAGCGCCTGGCCGGTGTGCCGGGCGCGCTGACCGCCGCCGTACGGGCCGCGGCCGCGACCGGCGCGCACCTGGTGTGGATCCCGCGGCGGGCCGGGGAGCGGGCCGCGATCTGGGCGGGCGCGCTGCCCTCGCTGCTGCCGGGGGCCCGGCCGGCCACCGACCCGCGGGCCCGCGACGAGGTCGCCACCGCCTGGGGGCTGGACGAACTCCCGCACCGCTACGGCCGCGACACCGGCCAGATCGTCGAGGCCGCAGCGGGCCGCGAGCTCTCCGCCCTGCTGGTCGCGGGCGTGGAGATCGCCGACCTGCCGGACCCGGCCCGGGCGCTGGTCGCCCTCCAGGAGGCCTTCGTGGTCTCGCTGGAACTGCGGCCCGGCCAGGTCACCGACCACGCGGACGTGGTGTTCCCGGTCGCGGCCGTCGCCGAGAAGTCCGGCGCGTTCATCAACTGGGAGGGCAGGGTCCGGCCGTTCGAGGCCGCGCTCAAGCCCGACCAGATGACCCGCCGGCTCGCCCCCGCCGACGCCCGCGTCCTGCACATGCTGGCCGACGCGGCCGACCGGCCGATCGCGCTGCCCGACGTGCACGCCGTACGCCGCGAGCTCGACGCGCTCGGCCCGTGGGCCGGGGAGCGGGCCGCCGAGCAGTCCGCGGACACCGCGCCGCTGCCCCGCCCGGCCGCGGGCGAGGCGGTCCTGGCGGGCCACCGGCTCCTGCTGGACCAGGGCCTGCTCCAGGAGGGCGACGAGGCCCTGGCGGGCACCCGGCACGAGGCGAGCGCCCGGCTGTCGGCCGCGACGGCCGCCGAGACCGGCGTCAAGAACGGAGACGTCCTCGCGGTGACCAGCCCGGCCGGCTCGGTGGAACTCCCGCTGCGGATCACCGAGATGCCCGACCGGGTGGTCTGGCTCCCGCTGAACTCCACCGGGCGCGGCGTCCTCGCCGACACCGGCGCCCACCCGGGCACCCTCGTACGGATCGGCCCGGCGACCCCGGCCGACGGCAGCGGCACCCCCGCGGAGGTGGGCGCGTGAACGCGGTACAGCTCGCGGCCGAGGACCTCTCCCTGTTCGGCAGGGACGTCTGGTGGCTGGTCGTGATCAAGGCGGTGTTCTGCTTCGCCTTCCTGATGGTGACCGTGCTCTTCTCCATCGTGTGGGAGCGCAAGGTCGTCGCCTGGATGCAGCTGCGCATCGGCCCCAACCGGCACGGCCCCTGGGGCATGCTCCAGTCGCTCGCCGACGGCGTGAAGCTGATGCTCAAGGAAGACATCATCGTCAAGCGGGCCGACAAGGTGGTGTACGTCCTGGCCCCGATCATCGCGGCGATCCCGGCCTTCATGGCCATCGCGGTGATCCCGTTCGGCCCGGCCGGCGACGAGGTCTCGATCTTCGGCCAGCGCACGACGATGCAGCTCACCGACCTGCCGATCGCGATGCTCTACATCCTCGCGGTGGCCTCGGTCGGCATCTACGGCATCGTCCTGGCCGGCTGGTCCTCGGGCTCGACGTACCCGCTGCTCGGCGGCCTGCGCTCCTGCGCGCAGATGATCTCGTACGAGATCGCGATGGGCGCGGCCTTCGCCTCCGTCTTCCTCTACTCCGGGTCGATGTCGACCTCGGCCATCGTGGAGGCGCAGGCGGACCGCTGGTACATCGTGCTGCTGCCGGTCTCGTTCATCATCTACGTGATCACGATGGTCGGCGAGACGAACCGCGCGCCGTTCGACATGCCGGAGTCCGAGGGCGACCTCGTCGGCGGCTTCAACACCGAGTACTCCTCCATCAAGTTCGCGCTGTTCATGCTGGCCGAGTACGTCAACATGGTCACCGTCTCGGCGGTCTCGGTCACCCTGTTCCTGGGCGGCTGGCGGGCCCCGTACCCGATCAGCCACTTCTGGGAGGGCGCGAACCACGGCTGGTGGCCGATGCTCTGGTTCGTCATCAAGGTCCAGCTGCTGCTGTTCTTCTTCATCTGGCTGCGCGGCACGCTGCCGCGCGTGCGCTACGACCAGCTGATGAAGCTCGGCTGGAAGGTCCTGATCCCGGTCTCCGTGGTCTGGCTGATGCTGGTCGCGACCGTCCGGGCCCTGCGCAACGAGAACTACGACTTCTCGGAGATCGTCCTGTACGTCGGCGGCGGGGTCGTCGCGATCCTGCTGCTGTCCTTCGTGGCGGACCTCTTCCGCGACCGGAAGGAGAAGGCCGTCGCCGAGAAGGCCGGCGAAGCCGCCGGGGCCGAGCCCTTCGACCCGCTGGCGGGCGGGTTCCCCGTACCGCCCAAGCCCGGCCAGCACCTGGCACCCGTACCGCGCAGGCGGCCTCGCAACGAGCGGGAGCTGATTGTCAGTGGCGGGACGAATACTGACAGTGACCGAGAGGAGGGTGCTGAGAATGTCTGACAAGTCTGACGCCGAGCAGGGCGAGAAGTGGCAGAACCCGGTGGCCGGCTTCGGCGTGACCTTCAAGGCCATGTTCAAGAAGCGCCTCACCGAGCAGTACCCCGAGCAGCAGAAGACCACCGCTCCGCGCTTCCACGGACGCCACCAGCTGAACCGGCACCCGGACGGTCTGGAGAAGTGCATCGGCTGCGAGCTCTGCGCCTGGGCCTGCCCCGCCGACGCCATCTACGTGGAGGGCGCGGACAACACCGAGGAGGAGCGCTACTCCCCGGGAGAGCGGTACGGGCGGGTCTACCAGATCAACTACGCCCGCTGCATCCTGTGCGGGCTGTGCATCGAGGCGTGCCCGACGCGGGCGCTGACGATGACGAACGAGTTCGAACTGGCCGACTCCAGCCGCGAATCGCTCATCTACACCAAGGAGCAGCTGCTCGCCGGTCTGACCGAGGGCATGGTCGAGTCCCCGCACTCGATCTTCCCCGGCACGGACGAGCAGGACTACTACCGCGGGCTGGTGACGGGGGCGGCTCCCGGGACGGTCCGTCAGGTGGCGGTCTCCAAGGGGGAGACCGCGGCCGGTGCCGAGGAGGTGCAGGCATGAGCGCCCTCGCAGCGGCCACCACGACCTCCACGGGCGAGGCGGTCCAGTTCTGGGTCCTCGCCACCGTCGCCGTCATCGGCGCGCTGTCCACGATCCTGATGAAGAAGGCCGTGCACAGCGCGCTCAGCCTGGCCGGGACGATGATCATCCTGGCGGTCTTCTACCTCGCCAACGGGGCGTACTTCCTGGGCGTGGTCCAGGTCATCGTCTACACCGGCGCGATCATGATGCTCTTCCTCTTCGTGGTCATGCTCGTCGGCGTCACCGCGGCGGACTCGCTGAAGGAGACCCTCAAGGGGCAGCGCTGGCTGGCCGTCCTGTGCGGGCTCGGCTTCGGCGTCCTGCTGATCGCGGGCATCGCCAACGCCAAGCTGACCCACTTCAACGGGCTCGGCCGGGTCAACTCCGCCGGGCACGTGGAGGGGCTGGCCACGCTGATCTTCACCAAGTACGTGTTCGCCTTCGAGATCACCGGCGCGCTGCTGATCACCGCCGCGGTCGGCGCGATGGTCCTCACCCACCGCGAGCGCACCGAGCGCGCCGCCACCCAGCGCGAGCTCGCCGAGCGGCGCGTGCGCGAGGGCGTCCAGCTCCCGCCGCTGCCCGCACCCGGCGTCTACGCCCGGCACAACGCGGTGGACGTCGCCGGTCTGCTCCCGGACGGCACCCCGTCCGAGCTGACCGTCAACAAGACGCTGCGCGCCCGCGGCCAGATCCGCGACGTGTCGAGCGAGGCGCTGAACGACCTGAAGGCGCTGGAGCAGGCGTCGGCGGAGCGCCTCGGCCGCGAGGAGGCATCGAAGTGAATCCGGTCAACTACCTGTACCTGGCCGCCCTGCTGTTCACCATCGGCGCGGCCGGCGTGCTCATCCGCAAGAACGCGATCGTGCTGTTCATGTGCGTCGAGCTCATGCTCAACGCCTGCAACCTCGCCTTCGTCGCCTTCTCCCGGATGCACGGCAACCTCGACGGCCAGATCATCGCCTTCTTCACGATGGTCGTCGCCGCCGCGGAGGTCGTGGTGGGCCTCGCGATCATCGTGTCGCTGTTCCGTACCCGCCACTCGGCCTCGGTCGACGACGCCAGCCTGATGAAGCTGTAAGGGGCGCTCACAGTGGAGAATCTGATCGGGCTGCTGATCGCGGCGCCCCTGCTCGGAGCGGCGGTGCTGCTCCTCGGCGGCCGGCGCCTCGACAAGGCCGGGCACTGGCTCGGCACCCTGTTCGCCGCCGCCTCCTTCGGCATCGGCGTTGCCCTGTTCACCGACATGCTGGGCCGCGGTGCCGAGGACCGCACCCTGCACGAGAAGCTGTACACCTGGATCCCCGTCGAGGGCTTCCAGGCGGACGTCGCCTTCCAGCTCGACCAGCTGTCGATGACGTTCGTCCTGCTGATCACCGGGGTCGGCACGCTCATCCACATCTACTCCATCGGGTACATGGAGCACGACGAGCGCCGCCGGCGCTTCTTCGGCTACCTGAACCTGTTCCTCGCGGCGATGCTGCTGCTGGTCCTCGCCGACAACTACCTGCTGCTGTACGTCGGGTGGGAGGGCGTCGGTCTCGCCTCGTACCTGCTCATCGGGTTCTGGCAGCACAAGCCCAGCGCGGCGACCGCCGCGAAGAAGGCCTTCCTGGTCAACCGGGTCGGCGACATGGGCCTGTCGATCGCGATCATGCTGCTGTTCACCACCTTCGGGACCTTCGCCTTCGGCCCGGTGTTCGCCTCCGTGGGGAACGCCACCGAGGGCAAGCTGACGGCGATCGCCCTGATGCTGCTGCTGGCCGCCTGCGGCAAGTCGGCCCAGGTGCCGCTCCAGTCCTGGCTCGGCGACGCGATGGAGGGCCCGACCCCGGTCTCGGCCCTGATCCACGCGGCGACGATGGTGACGGCGGGCGTGTACCTGATCGTCCGCTCGGCCGCCGTCTTCAACGGGGCGCCGGACGCCCAGCTGGTGGTCACCGTCGTGGGCGCGGTCACGCTGATCTTCGGTGCGATCGTCGGTTGCGCGAAGGACGACATCAAGAAGGCCCTCGCCGGGTCGACGATGTCGCAGATCGGCTACATGATCCTGGCCGCGGGCCTCGGCCCCGTCGGGTACGTCTTCGCGATCATGCACCTGGTCACGCACGGCTTCTTCAAGGCCGGCCTCTTCCTCGGCGCGGGTTCCGTCATGCACGGGATGAACGACGAGGTGGACATGCGCAAGTACGGCGCCCTGCGGAAGTTCATGCCGGTCACCTTCGTCACCTTCGGCCTCGGCTACCTGGCGATCATCGGCTTCCCGGGCCTGTCCGGCTTCTTCTCCAAGGACATGATCATCGAGGCGGCCTTCGCCAAGGGCGGCACCCAGGGCTGGATCCTGGGCGGGGTCGCCCTGCTGGGCGCCGGAATCACCGCCTTCTACATGACCCGGGTCATGCTCCTCACCTTCTTCGGTGAGAAGCGCTGGCAGCCGGACGAGGCGGGTCACGAGCCGCACCCGCACGAGTCCCCGAAGTCGATGACCATCCCGATGATCGTCCTGGCGTTCGGGTCGGTGTTCGCCGGGGCGTTCTTCGAGATCGGCGAGCGCTTCCTGAAGTGGCTGGAGCCCGTCACCGGTTACGAGCACGGCAATTCGCCGGTCAGCGCCATGACGGTGACCGCGTCCACCATGGTCGTCTTGGTCGTCGGCGTGGCCATCGCCTGGTCGATGTACGGCCGCAGGCCCGTCCCGGTGGTCGCCCCGCGCGGCTCGTTCCTCACGCGGGCGGCCCGGCGGGACCTGTTCCAGGACGACTTCAACCACGTCGTGCTGGTGCGTGGCGGGGAGCACCTGACCCGCTCGCTCGTGTACGTCGACCACAGCCTGGTCGACGGGGTGGTCAACGGGACGGCGGCCGCCGTCGGCGGGGCCTCGGGCCGGCTGCGCAAGCTGCAGAACGGCTACGCCCGCAGCTACGCGGTCTCGATGTTCGGGGGCACGGCGATCCTCATCGCCGCGACCCTGCTGATGAGGGCGGTGTGAGATGAGTTTCCCGCTTCTGACGGTGACGGCGGCGGTCCCCGCGGTCGGCGCCGTCCTGACGGCGGCCGTCCCGGCCGCCCGCAGGACCGCCGCCAAGTGGCTGGCGCTGCTCTTCTCGCTGGCGACACTGGTCCTGGCCGTGCTCGTCGCGGTCCGCTTCGAGCCCGGTGGCGCCCGCTACCAGCTCACCGAATCGCACGCCTGGATCGCCGACTTCGGCGTGCGCTACGAACTGGGCGTCGACGGCATCGCGGTGGCGCTCATCGGGCTCACCGCCCTGCTGATCCCGTTCGTGATCGGGGCCGGCTGGAACGACGCCGACCCTCTGGAGACCTCTTCCTCGCGCTGGCGGCCGACGCAGGGCTTCTTCGCCCTGATCCTGATGGTCGAGGCGATGGTGATCATCTCCTTCGAGGCCACCGACGTCTTCCTCTTCTACATCTTCTTCGAAGCCATGCTGATCCCGATGTACTTCCTCATCGGCGGCTTCGGGGACCGGGCGCACGCCGGCTCCGACGAGAACGCGGCCGCGCAGCGCTCGTACGCGGCGGTGAAGTTCCTCCTCTACAACCTGGTCGGCGGCCTGATCATGCTGGCCGCCGTCATCGGCCTGTACGTGGTCGCCGGGAACTTCTCGCTCCAGGAGATCACCGCCGCCCGCGCCGCGGGCACGCTCGACATGGCGGCCAACACCGAGCGGCTGCTGTTCCTCGGGTTCTTCTTCGCCTTCGCGGTGAAGGCCCCGCTGTGGCCGCTGCACACCTGGCTGCCGAACGCGATGGGCGAGGCCACCGCCCCGGTCGCCGTGCTGATCACCGCGGTCGTCGACAAGGTCGGCACCTTCGCGATGCTCCGCTTCTGCCTCGGGCTGTTCCCCGAGGCCAGCAAGTGGGCCACGCCCGCGATCCTCGTCCTGGCCCTGATCAGTATCGTCTACGGCGCCCTGGTCGCGGTCGGGCAGCGGGACATCAAGCGCCTGGTCGCGTACGCCTCGATCTCCCACTTCGGGTTCATCATCATGGGCATCTTCGCGATGACCTCCCAGGGGCAGTCGGGCGCGACGCTGTACATGGTCAACCACGGGATCTCGACGGCGGCGCTGATGCTGGTCGCCGGCTTCCTGATCTCGCGCCGCGGCTCCCGGCTCATCGCCGACTACGGCGGTGTGCAGAAGGTGGCCCCGGTGCTGGCCGGCACCTTCCTGATCGGTGGCCTGGCCACCCTCTCGCTGCCGGGCCTCGCCCCCTTCGTCAGTGAATTCCTGGTCCTGGTCGGCACGTTCGCCCGGTACCCGGTCATCGGCATCATCGCCACCATCGGCATCGTGCTGGCCGCGCTCTACACCCTGGTGCTCTACCAGCGGACGATGACCGGCCCCGTGAAGGAGGAGGTCCGCACGATGAAGGACCTGCGCCTGCGCGAGGTGCTGGTGGTCGCCCCGCTGGTCGTGCTGCTGATCGGGCTCGGCGTGTACCCGAAGCCGCTCACCCAGATCGTCAACCCGGCGGTGGAGCACACCATGTCCGACGTCCACGAGAAGGACCCGAAGCCACAGGTGGCCGTCGAGGCCAAGAACGGGGAGGCGGCGAAGTGAGCACCATGGCTGCGGCCCATGGGCTGCTGACACTGGCGGCCGGGGAACCGATCGACCGGATCCCGGCCCCGCACATCGAATACGCGCAGCTCGCGCCCGCGCTGATCGTGGTGGGCGCGGCGGTCCTCGGAGTCCTCGTCGAGGCCTTCGTACCGCGCAAGTCCCGCTACTACGTCCAGGTGTTCCTCGCCGTCGCCGCGCTGGCCTCGGCCTTCGCGGCGGTCGTCGGCCTCGCCGCCGGCGGGTACGGCAGCGACAAGGCGCACATCGCGGCGATGGGCGCGGTGGCCGTGGACGGCCCGGCACTGTTCCTCCAGGGGATCATCCTGCTGTCCGCGATCGTCGCGGTCTTCACCTTCGCCGAGCGGCGCCTGGACCCGGCGGCCCACGGCAACCGGGTGGACTCCTTCGCCGCGCAGGCGGCGTCCGTACCGGGCAGCGAGAGCGAGAAGGCCGCCGTCAAGGCGGGCTTCACCACCACCGAGGTCTTCCCGCTGGCCCTGTTCGCGGTCTCCGGCATGCTGATCTTCCCGGCGGCGAACGACCTGCTGACGCTGTTCGTGGCCCTGGAGGTCTTCTCCCTCCCGCTGTACCTGCTGTGCGCCGTCGCCCGCCGCCAGCGGCTGATGTCGCAGGAGGCCGCGGTCAAGTACTTCCTGCTCGGCGCCTTCTCCTCCGCCTTCCTCCTCTTCGGCATCGCGCTGGTCTACGGGTACGCGGGCTCGGTCTCGTACGCGGCCATCGCCGACGTGGTCGACGGCACGGTCAGCAAGATCGACCCGGCGCTCGCCGACACCATGGGCAACGACGCGCTGCTGCTGATCGGCGGCGCGCTGATCCTGATGGGCCTGCTCTTCAAGGTCGGCGCGGTCCCGTTCCACATGTGGACCCCGGACGTCTACCAGGGCGCCCCGACCCCGGTCACGGGCTTCATGGCGGCGGCGACGAAGGTGGCCGCGTTCGGTGCGCTGCTGCGCCTGCTGTACGTGGTCCTGCCGGGCCTGCGGTGGGACTGGCGGCCGGTGATGTGGGGCGTGGCGATCCTGACGATGCTGGCCGGCGCGGTGATCGCGGTGACCCAGACCGACGTGAAGCGGCTGCTGGCGTACTCCTCGATCGCGCACGCGGGCTTCATCCTGGCCGGCGTGATCGCGACCTCGGCGCAGGGCGTCCAGTCCGTCCTCTTCTACCTGGGCGCGTACTCCTTCGTGACGATCGGCGCGTTCGCGGTGGTCACGCTGGTGCGCGACGCGGGCGGCGAGGCGACGCACCTGTCCAAGTGGGCCGGCCTGGGCCGCCGTTCGCCGCTGACGGCGGCGGTCTTCGCGGTGTTCCTGCTGGCCTTCGCCGGCATCCCGCTGACCTCCGGCTTCGCCGGGAAGTTCGCCGTGTTCAAGGCGGCGGCGGAGGGTGGAGCCGGGGCGCTGGTCGTGGTCGGTGTGATCTCGTCCGCGATCGCCGCGTTCTTCTACATCCGGGTCATCGTCCTGATGTTCTTCAGCGAGCCGAAGGCCGACGGCCCGACGGTGGCCGTCCCCTCGCCGCTGACGATGACGACGATCGCGGTGGGCGTGGCGGTGACCCTGGTCCTGGGCGTGGCCCCGCAGTACTTCCTGGACCTGGCGGGCCAGGCGAGCACGTTCGTGCGCTGACCGTCCGCCCCGCACGCACCCGGGCCCGGCCCCCTTCGGGGAGCCGGGCCCTGGTGCGTGTGCCGGCTATTCCGTCTTCCGCCGCTGCGGCCAGACCTCGGAAAGGTCCAGGTCGATGGGGAAGGGGACGGAGACCTTCAGCCGGTCGTGGAAGATTCCGGTGCTCGTGTAGGTGCCGGTGGCCGGTTCGCGTTCGAAGACGTAGACAACGGCCCGCCCCTCCCGGTTCTCGACCCGCCAGAAGTGGGGGATCTTGGCGCGCGCGTACTTCAGGGGTTTGGTCTCGCGGTCGCGGCGATGACATCCGGCTCGGGGCGGTTGTGTCGATCGATGTCGATGGTGAACTCGCGCAGGACCTCCAGCCCTTCCGGGGCCAGCGACTCGATCTGCCTCTCGAAGAAGCTGACCGCTCGCGAGTGGAAGAGGGTCTGCGGACCCACGAAGATCAGGCTCCCGTCGATCAGCTCCGTGTGCGGGGGCAGATTCGGAAGCGTGTCCAGGTCGTCCGCGGTCCAGCCGCCCTCGGGTGGCTTCGGCCAGCTGTATTCCGGGTTCATCAGTGCTCCCATGAACTGGAGTCTCGCGGGTGCGCCCAGCGTATCGCCGCGGTTCCGCACGGAACCGTCCCGCCGCAATCCTCCGTTCACCGTCATGACGTCCATGCCCAGCAAGTGAGAAACGGTTCTTCGAAGATGTCCATCGACCAGGCGTCCTGGGAAGCGGCGGTACGGCACCTCTACGAGGACGCGTACGCGTTCATCGCCACCGGTCCGCGCACGCACGAGGACTGGCGGGCCGACGTGCTCGCCGTCATGGAGCGCGCCGTCCCCGACCCGCGCGGCTGGGCCGGGCTCGACGACACCGCGGACGACCCCGAACGGGCGGCGCGGCCGGCCTTCCCCTTCCGCCCGCCCCCGCCGGCCGACCCCTTCCGCCCGCTCACCCCGGTCGACATCGGGGAACGGCTGCGGGAGATCGACCGTACGAGCGCGCAGAACCTCCTGCTCGCGCTCACCGACGACGGCTGCACCCTGCGCAACCTCGAACGGTTCACCGAGAGCCCCGAGGAGCTTCAGGACCTGGCCCGCACCCTCCTGGCCCGCTACGGGTCCACGTTCACCTGCCACACCAACGTCACCGTCGGCGCACCCGGGAACGGCACGCTGGACTTCGGGGCCTCCCACTGGAGCTACAGCCCGATGACCTTCTACTGGGAGGACTCCGGCCTGGTCGTCGTCTCCGACACCGAGGTCGGGCTGTTCTGGAACTTCGCCGCCTACTGACGCAGGGGTGCTTTGAGAGGACGAACCCATGCTGACCCGATCCGCCACCTACCCCGACCGGGAGACCGCCCAGTGGGCCACCCAGCAGGTGGTGACCGCCAATGAGCAGGTCATCCACCGCTGGCCGGCCCAGGGGACGCGGGCCCGCCTCACCATCGAGGCCTCCTGGCCGTCCCGGGGGGAGCCCGTCGGCCGGGTGCTGCTGGAGGCGATGGCGCTCGCCGGACAGGAACCCGTCGAGGTCCGCGCGGCCCGGGTCGTCCTGCGCCGCGAGCCCGCGAGCCCGTACGGCTTCGCCGTCCAGACCACCGTCCCGTTCTACCTGTAGAGGCAGCCGAGCGTGTCCATGAAGCCCCTCGAACACGGCGCCTGGTTCCAGGCGGTGGCGCTGAGCCTGTCACGCGGCTGAGCGGCTGAGCGGCCGGCCGGCTGAGCGACCCGGCCGCTGACCGGCCGGCCAGGTCCGTTCGACCTGCCCGGCCGGGCCGGCCGTGTCCGTCAGGGCTGCGCCGGGAGGGATCCCACAATGCGGCCGGTGACCTCGCCGAGGCCGACGCGGGTGCCCCCGGGGCCCGGCGCCCACGCGGTGAGGGTGACGGTGTCGCCGTCCTCCAGGAAGGTGCGCTTGCCGTCGGCGAGCTCGATGGCGTCGCGGCCGTTCCACGTCAGCTCCAGCAGCGAGCCGCGCTGGCCGACCTCGGGTCCGCTGACCGTGCCCGAGCCGTAGACGTCGCCGGTGCGCAGGGAGGCGCCGTTGACCGTCATGTGCGCGAGCTGCTGGGCGGCGGTCCAGTACATCGTCGCGAACGGCGGCCGCGCGACCTCCTGGCCGTTGATGGAGACGGTGATGTGCAGGTCGAAGCCGCCGGGCCGGTCGGCCTCGGCGTCGTCGAGGTAGGGCAGGAGGGGGAAGTCGCGGGCGGGCGGGGCGACCCGGGCCGCCTCCAGCGCCTCCAGCGGGGTGACCCAGGCCGAGACGGAGGTGGCGAAGGACTTGCCGAGGAAGGGGCCGAGCGGCACGTACTCCCAGGCCTGGATGTCGCGCGCCGACCAGTCGTTGAGCAGGAACAGCCCGAAGACGTGGTCCTCGAAGTCGGCCAGCGGCACCGGGCGGCCCTGCTCGGACGGGGTACCGACGACGAAGCCGACCTCGGCCTCGATGTCGAGCTTGACGGACGGGCCGAAGACGGGCGCCGGGTCGGAGGGTGCCTTGCGCTGACCGGAGGGCCGTACGACGTCCGTCCCCGAGACCACGACCGTGCCGGAGCGGCCGTGGTAACCGATCGGCAGGTGCTTCCAGTTGGGGGTCAGCGCCTCGCCGTCCGGGCGGAAGATGTGGCCCACGTTGGTGGCGTGGTGCTCGCTCGCGTAGAAGTCGACGTAGTCGGCGACCTCGTACGGCAGGTGCAGGGTGACGGCGTCCAGCGGGAAGAGGTGCGCCTCGACCGTCTCGCGGTGGCCCGGGTCGGTCACCCACGCCGTCAGCGCGCGGCGCACGTCGCGCCAAGTGGTGCGGCCGGCGGCGAGCAGCGGGTTGAGCGAGGGCTGCCCGAGCAGCGCGGCGTACGGGGAACCGAGCGCGGCCGCGACCGCCCCCGCGTCGAGCACGTGTGCGCCGATGCGCACGCCGATACGGCGGCGGGCCGGCTCGCCGCCGGTGGACCCGGCGGTCGAGAAGACGCCGTACGGGAGGTTGTGCGGCCCGAACGGGTCGCCCTCGGGGACATCGAGGGGGCTCTGCTGGGGCATGGGGTACTGCCTCGCTTTCGCTGCGGACCGGGGGTGTCCCGGGGGCTGGTTGATACGTTACGTGGCCAGTGGGACCGGTGGGAGGCCGGATTCGGGCTCTATTTGTAGGACTTGTCCAAAGGGGTCCGTATCCTTGCGCCGTGACTTCCGCCCCGCTTTCGGCCCTCCCGTTCGCCTTGATCGCCACTGACCTGGACGGGACCCTGCTGCGCGCCGGAGACACCGTCTCCGCCCGCTCGTACGCGGCGCTCGCGACGGCGCGCGCCGCGGGCGCCCAGCACATCATCGTCACCGGACGCCCCGTTCCGCAGGTCCGTCACGTACTCGACGACCTCGGCTACGAGGGGCTCGCGGTGTGCGGGCAGGGCGCGCAGGTGTACGACACGGCGGGCGCGCGCCTGTTGCACTCCGTCGCGCTGGACCGGGAGCTGGCCGAGGTGGCGCTCGGGAAGATCGAGGCGGAGATCGGCGAGGTGTACGCGGCGGTCAACCAGGAGGGCCTGGACGCCGAAATGCTGATAGGGCCGGGCTACCGCATGTGGCATCCGCACCTGCCGACGGTGCGGGTGCGCAGGCGCGGGGACCTGTGGGCCGCGCCGATCAACAAGGTGCTGCTCCAGCACCCGGAGCTGGACGACGACGAGCTGACGCGGGTGGCGCGCGCGGTGGTCGGGGACCTGGTGAACGTGACGATGGCGGGGGAGCACACGGTGGAGCTCCAGCCGCCGGGCGTCAGCAAGGCGAGCGGGCTGGAACTGGCGGCGCAGGCGCTGGGCGTCGGCCCGGCGTCGACGATCGCCTTCGGCGACATGCCGAACGACATCCCGATGTTCGCGTGGGCGGCCCACGGAGTGGCCATGGCCAACGCCCACCGCGAGCTGATGGCGGTGGCCGACGAACTGACCCTCTCCAACGAGCAGGACGGCATCGCGGTGGTCCTGGAACGCCTCTACGCCCACTAGGGGTGTCCGGGGGCCGGGGCCGGGCGTGCCCGGCCCCGCCGCTCCCGGGTCCTCCGGGCTCCGCAGGGCCCTGCCCTCAGCCCGCCGTCCTCGGCAGCCGCCGCTCCCACGTCCGGTGGAACACCACCTCGTCGCCCTCCCGGCACACCACCTCGTTCGACGTCAGGAAGCCGCCCTCGTCGCACGAGATCTCCGACCGCGTCTCCACCCGCGCCTCCCAGCCCAGCTCCGGCCGGTGCAGCCGGATCCGCCAGCGCGAGCCCGTCCGCGCCGACAGGGCGTCCGCCGAGTCGATCTCGTAGACCTCCTCCGCGTCCTCCCCGTACTCCAGCCCGTCCGGATACACCCGGGTCCCCCCGTACCGCGGGTCGACCTCCAGCCGCCACCGCCCCCGCGCCACGTCCCGTACGACCAGCCGCTCCGGCCGCGGCTCGTCCAGCGTGGCCGGGTACGACACCCCCAGCGGCTCGGCCTGCTCCGGCGGCTCGAAGCCGACCTCGGGCTCCGCGGACGCCGCGCGCACCGGCAGGACCACCGAACTCCCCGCCGGATCCACCGTCCACCCCGCCTCCGACCCGGCCCGCGGCCAGATCCACGGCCAGTACGCCGAGGACAGCGCGAGCCGGATCCGGTGCCCGGCGGCGAAGCGGTGCCCGATGCCGTTCAGCTCGAACACCACGTCCTCGTACGCGCCCACCGGCCACGGCACCGCCTTGTCCCGCCCCAGCCGCGCCGAGAGGTTCAGCGCGCCCCGCGTCACCAGCGTCGAGGACCCGTCGGGCGCCACGTCGCACAGCCGCGCCACCACCTGCCCGTACGGGACGTCCATCCGGAGCCGGACCGTCACCTGCGCCCGGCCCAGGACCTCCACCGGCTCGCGCCCCACCGGGAACTCGAAGCACGCCGACTTCGCGTCCTCCTCCCGCTGGTCCGGCGGCAGGTCCGCGTCGTTGCCGAACGGGAAGAACCGCCCCGCGTCCAGCCCCGTGTGCTGCGGCGAGGCCACGACCACCGGCGCGCCCTGGAGCGCGTACGTGACCGGGGTGACGGCCGGGGAGGGCCACTCGGCGTCCCCGACCCACCTCCCCGGCAGCACCTCGTACGTGGTCGCCGGTGGATGGGACTCCGAGATCCACGACCGCAGCAGCGGCTCGTCCATCACCCCGTTCTCCGCGCCCTTGAGCCAGTGGTCCCACCACCGCAGGGTCTCCTGGAGGAAGCCGATCGCGGGCCCCGGCGGCAGCCCCCGGTCCGGGTACTGGTGCGACCACGGCCCGATCAGCCCCCGCACCCGGTCGTCCGGGAGGTGGGAGACCAGCCGCAGCACGGTGTCCCGGTACGGGTCGTGCCAGCCGCCCACCGCGAGGACGGCCGCGCCGATCGCCCCGTAGTCCTCGCAGACGCTGCCGTGGCGCCAGTAGCCGTCCCGCGTCTGGTGCGACAGCCAGGTGTGGATCAGGGGTTCGACGGATTCCAGCCGCGCCAGCCACTGCTCCCGCCAGCCGTCCCCGGCGAACAGCGGGTCCGGCGGCCGCGCCGCGAAGGCCAGCATGGTCGCCGCCCACGCGTGCATGTCCACGGCCAGCACGGAGCCGCCCATGTAGTGGACGTCGTTGTCGTACCGGTCGTCCGTCGAGCAGACCGTGACCACGGCCTTCAGGGCCTCGGGGGCCAGCGCCGCAATCTGGAGGGAGTTGAAGCCGCCCCACGAGATCCCGAACATCCCCACCGACCCCGTGCACCACGGCTGCCGCGCGAGCCACTCCACCACCGCGACCCCGTCGGCCAGTTCCTGCGCGTCGTACTCGTCGCCCGGGTTCCCGCCGCTGCATCCGTGGCCCCGTACGTCCCCCCGGACCGAGGCGTAGCCGTGCCCCGCGTACCAGGGGTGGCGCTGCCAGTCGCGCGGCGCGGTCCAGTCGGTCAGCCGGTACGGCAGGTACTCCAGCAGGGCCGGGACCGGCTCGTCGGTCACGGGCCGCCAGATCCGGGCGTACAGCTCCACGCCTCCCCCGGAGCCTTCGGCCTGGGAGGTACCCGCAGGCATCGGGATCCGGACATCCTCGTGGGTCGTCCTGTACGGGAACTCGGTACGGATGATCATGCGGAAACCACCACCTGGGCCTCAGTGGACGGGGTGCATCGTGCGCCGCAGCCACGGCGCCAGTGCGAACACGGCCAGGCCGGCCGCCACCGCGATCGCGCCGTTGACGCCGAAGTACGCGGGGGCGGACACGTGGCCGTAGACCTTGACCACCTGGGCCTGGATGCCGTTGGCCAGGGCCAGGGAGAGGAACCACAGCGCCATGGTCTGGCTGGCGAAGGCCCTCGGGGCGAGCTTCGTGGTGGCCGACATGCCGGAGGTCTCCAGCAGGACGTCGCCGAGCCCGAGCAGCAGGTACGAGCCGACGATCCACCAGGCGGCCATCCGGTAGGCCTCCCCGCCGTGCCCGGAGGTCGGGATGACCATCAGCAGGAAGGACAGGCCGCCCAGGACCACCCCGATGGCGATCTTGTTGGAGGCGTGCGGCTGGCGGCGGCCCATCTTGACCCACAGCGCGGCGACGACCGGGGCGAGCGCCACTTCGAAGGCGCCGAGCGCGGAGGCGTACCAGCTCGCGGGGAAGTGGAAGCCGAGGATCTCGGTCCGGGCGTTCGTCGACGCGAGCAGCATCATCGTCGAGTACGCCTGGAAGAGGATGAAGTTGAAGGCGACCGAGGCGAGGAAGAGCACCACGTAGGGCCGCAGCCGCCCGCGCTCCTCGCGCGTCACCCGCGGGCTGCGGAACATCACCGCGAAGTAGACGACCGGGGCGATCACCGAGACGAGGGTGAGCAGGTCGACGAAGCGGCCCATGGTGAGCCACCCGAGGGCCGCCAGAAGGGTGGCGAGGGCGCCCGCGGCGAGGAGTCCGGCGACGGTCCGCCGGACGGCGCGGCGCATCGCGTCGGGGGCGAGGGCGTACTCGGCCGAGTGCTTTCGACCGGCCAGATGGCGGCGGCCGAGGACGTACTGGACCAGGCCCGCGGTCATGCCGAGTGCGGCGGCGGAGAAGCCCCAGTGCCAGCCCTGGTGCTCGCCGAGCCAGCCGGTGATCAGGGGGCCGGCGAAGGCGCCGATGTTGATGGCCATGTAGTAGAGGGCGAAGCCGGCGTCGCGCCGGTCGTCGCTCGTCCGGTACAGCTTGCCGACCATGCTGGCCACGTTGGGCTTGAGCAGGCCGGTGCCCGCGCTGATCAGGCCGAGGCCCGTCCAGGTCATGGCGGCCGTCGGCACCGCCATGGCGTAGTGGCCGCAGGCGATCAGGATGCCGCCCCAGAGCACGGCCCGGTACGAACCGAGGATCCGGTCGGCGAGCCATCCGCCGGCGACGGAGACGAGGTAGACCATGGTCCCGTAGGCCGCCGCGACGGAGGCCGCGGTGCCCGGGTCCATCCCGAGGCCGCCGTCGGCCACCGCGTCCGCGAAGTAGAGGACGAGGATGGCCTGCATGCCGAGGAACGAGAAGCGCTCCCAGACCTCCAGTCCGGACAGCGTGGCGAGGCCCCGGGGGTGCCCGAGGAAGGCGTGGTCGTCGGAGGGCGGCGGCTGGTCCGCCTCCGGGTCGACCGGCTCCGCCGGCTCCTCTATTGCAGTGTCAGTTCTGGACAAAACGCATTCTCCGGTTGTTTCGGCTCCTCAAGAACATACCGGTGCGCATCGGGCAGTGCGCGGGTGGCGACATGGCGGCCGCTCTCGGTGATCGAAAACAGACCGGATACGCTGGCTTGAGTGATGGCAGCGACACATCGACAATCCAGGTGATCGTCACCGTGATCGTCAGCAGACAGGAGTACCCCTCGTGACCGTCGTCGGGCCGTTCGGACTGAGCGTGCGGGACCAGGCTCTTGAGACCGATGTCCAGGCCGGACTGGCCGCCGTCGAGGCGGGTCTGCTGGAGGCCACCAAGAGCGAAGTCCCCTTCATCACCGAGGCCGCACAGCACCTGGTGCGGGCCGGAGGCAAGCGGTTCCGGCCGCTGCTGGTGATGCTCGCCTCCCGATTCGGCGATCCCTACGCGCCCGGAATCGTGCCCTCCGCGGTGGTCGTGGAACTCACCCATCTGGCGACGCTCTACCACGACGACGTCATGGACGAGGCGGACGTGCGCCGCGGGGTGGCCAGCGCCAACGCCCGCTGGGGCAACTCGGTCGCGGTCCTGACGGGTGACTTCCTGTTCGCCCGCGCCTCGCACATCCTGGCCGACCTCGGACCCGAGGCCGTACGCATCCAGGCGGAGGCCTTCGAGCGGCTGGTCACGGGCCAGATCCTGGAAACGGCCGGCCCGCGCGACGGGCGCGACCCCGTCGCGCACTACCTCGACGTCATCGCCGGCAAGACCGGCTCGCTGATCGCGGTCTCCGGCCGGTTCGGCGCGCTGATGTCCGGGGCCGACGAGTCGGTCGTCGACATCCTCACCCAGTACGGCGAGCGCCTCGGCACCGCCTTCCAGCTCGCCGACGACGTCCTGGACATCGCCTCCGACTCGCACGAGTCCGGCAAGACCCCGGGGACCGACCTGCGCGAGGGCATCCCGACGCTGCCCGTGCTGCGGCTGCGCGAGATGGCGGCCCAGGGCGGCGACCCCGGCGACCTGGAGCTCGTGGGCCTCCTCGACGGGGACCTGAGCGACGACGCCGTGCACGCGGAGGTCCTCGCCCGGCTGCGGGTGCACCCCGCGCTGGAGCAGGCCCGCCGCGACACGATCCGGTACGCGCAGGACGCGCGGGCCACCCTGGCGCCGCTGCCGGAGTGCTTCGCGAAGTCGGCGCTGGAAGAGCTGTGCGACGCGGTGGTGCACCGAGCCGGCTAGGGCCCGTCGGCCGGGACGCGGCCGGTACGCCCGGATACGTCCGGGCAGGACTTTCGGCAGGGGCGAGGGCCCGGCAACCCCTACGGGTGGGGGAGGCCGGGCCCCCGTCGTGTCATCCCTGGGGCGTACGCCGAGTTGGCCCCGGGGAGTGACGCCCCGGCCCCCTCCCCTTTGGTCAGATGGAGACACACCAGAACGGGTGACACAGAGGTAGGGCAGACATGGCAACGAACGCAAAGACCCGCAAGGCCGCCCGGTACGCCGTACCGGTCGCGGTGGCGGGTGTGGCCGCCGCGACCGTGGCGATGGTCCCGGCCTTCGCGAACTCCGGCGGACCGGACCTGCCGAAGATGACCGCGCAGCAGCTGATCGAGAAGGTCGCGGCCTCCGACGTGCAGCAGCTGTCCGGCAGCGCGAAGATCAGCACCGACCTGGGTCTGCCGAAGCTGGCGAGCGGCCTCCTCGGCGGCGCCGGCGGCGGGGGCGTCGCGGGCGGTTCGGCCAATCCCGAGGACAAGATCGCGCAGCTGGCGAACGGCTCGCACACCGTGCGCGTCGCGGCCGACGGCCCGGACCGCCAGAAGCTCACGTTCGTGGACGGCAAGGACGAGTACAGCCTCATCCACAACGGCGCCGACGTGTGGGGGTACGACAGCAAGGCCAATGAGGTCTGGCACGAGAAGAACCCCGAGGCGGCGGCCGGCAAGGACCAGAAGAAGACGGCCGAGCGGCTGGGCGGCGCCTCGCCCCAGCAGCTGGCCCAGGACGTGCTGAAGGCCGCCGGCCAGACCACGGACGTCAGCGTCGGCGAGACCGCGCAGGTGGCCGGCCGGGACGCCTACCAGCTCGTGCTGAAGCCGAAGCAGAGCGGATCGACCGTCGGCTCGGTCAAGATCGCGGTGGACGCCGCGAACGGCGTGCCGCTGCGGGTCCAGCTGCTCGCGGCCGAGGGCGGCAAGCCGATCGTCGACGCCGGGTTCACCAAGGTGGACTTCGCCAAGCCCTCCGCCGACACGTTCGCGTTCACCGCGCCCAAGGGCGCCAAGGTGACCGAGGGCGCCGCCGAGGCGGGCAAGGACGGCCACGGCAAGGAGTTCAAGGGCCTGGACGCCTTCCCCGGCCTGGACGCCCTGACCGGCGGCATGGGCGGCAAGGACGGCAAGGGCGGCGAGACGAAGGTGCTCGGCGAGGGCTGGGCGACCATCGCCCGCATCGACACCGGCGCGGGCAAGGGCCTCCAGGAGCTGGAGAACAGCAAGGACGCCCCCAAGGAGGCCAAGCAGTTCCTCGACTCCCTCGGCGGCAAGGTCAACGGAAAGTTCGGCGAGGGTCGGGTCTTCAAGACCCGCCTGGTCAACGCGCTGATCACGGACGACGGCAAGGTCTACGTCGGCGCGGTCACCAAGGACGCGCTGGTGCAGGCGGCCGACGCCAACAAGTAGGGCCGCAGCTGCGGTAGAGCTGTCCGAAGGGTGGGCGGGGACTGTGTCCCTGCCCACCCTTCGGCCGTTCCGGCCCTGTGTACAGCGAGCCCGCTGTACCGTGAAAAGCATGTCGAGACACGTCACCATCCGCCTGGACGAAGAGTTCCACGAGCGCCTCAAGGCGCGCGCGGCGGCACTGGGGACGACGGTCACCGCGCTGATCACCGAGGTAACGGAACGCGAGCTCGACGAGGACCGGAAGAACTTCCTGTCCGGCATCGAGGAGTTCGCCGACCACTGGAGCTACTTCCAGGAGCGGTTCGGCAATTGAAGATCACCATGGAGTGGGCCTGGACCGCTCTGGCCCACCATCTCCCGTCAGATCCCGCCGTGTGGGATCCCTCTGGTGTGGCCGCCGCGGTCGCCCGGCACCAGAACGACCTCGTCCTGGTGCCCGAACAGCCCGCCCCGGACACCGCGTGGCGGGCCGCCGCGTTTCTGCACACCCTCGCGGTGTGCCCGGCGCTGGAATCGCCGATGAACGAGTTCTACGCGGCCGCCGCCACGCGCTCGTACCTGCGCGTGGCGGGAGCCAGACAACTGCCTTCGCCGGAGGACCTCGGCGACCTGGTGGAGGCGGCGAAGCTGGGCCGCGCCGACATCGGGACGGTCGCCGAGGAACTCAGGGCCCTCATACAGGAGCCGCAGACGGCCTCTTCCTAGGCCGTGCCGTCGCGGCCCCGGCTCAGAAGGTGATCTTCCAGCTGTTGACGTAGCCGGTGTCCTGCGCCGCGCCGTCCTTCACCCGCAGGTTCCAGACCCCGTTGGCCACCTCGCTCGACGCGTTGACCGTGTACGACTTGACGAGGTTGTCCGCGCTGCCGCCGCTGCGGTTGTGCAGGCTGTAGACCGTGCCGTCGGGGGCGACCAGGTCGACCACCAGGTCACCGATGTAGGTGTGGACGATGTTCACGTCGACCTTGGTGGTGGCCGGGGCGTTGCCCGTGACGCCGGAGACCGTGATCGGCGAGTTCACCGCGGCGCCGGGGGAGTCCGGGATGTTCACGTCCGCCGTGTTCTCGAAGGACTTGCCCGGCGGGACGGGGGTGGCCGCCCCCAGGTTCCAGATCGCGTACGCGATGGCGTCGGAGTTGCGGTCCAGGGCGGTGTCGTCGATGTTCGCCGAGGTGTCGCACGAGGCGTGGTAGCAGCGGTCGAAGGCCTGGCCGGAGGTGCCGCCCCACTTCTGCGCCTGCGCCGCGGTCTTCGTGTAGTCGGCGCCGGAGAACAGGCCGCCGACCGGGATGCCCGCGCTCTTGAACGGGGCGTGGTCGGAGCGTCCGTCGCCCTCGGTCTCGATCTCCGTCGGGATGCCGATGCCCGCGTAGTAGTTCTTGAAGGTCTGCTCGATGGTCGGGTCGTCGTCGTAGACGAAGTAGCCCGGGTTCGGCGAGCCGATCATGTCGAAGTTCAGGTATCCGGAGATCTTCGACTTCTCCGCGGCCGGCAGGTTGTTCACGTAGTACTTCGACCCGACCATGCCGAGCTCCTCGGCGCCCCACCAGCCGAACCGCAGGTGCTTGGTGGGCTGGAGCTGGGCGCGCGAGACGGCCAGCGCCGTCTCCAGGATGGCGGCCGAGCCGGATCCGTTGTCGTTGATGCCGGGACCGGCGGTCACCGAGTCCAGGTGGGAGCCGGACATCAGCACCGAGTTCGGGTCGCCGCCCGGCCAGTCGGCGATCAGGTTGTAGCCGGTCGCGCCGCTGCTGGTGAAGGTCTGCAGCGTGGTGGTGAACCCGGCCGCGTCCAGCTTGGCCTTCACGTAGTCGATCGAGGCCTTGTAGCCGGCCCGGCCGTGGGCCCGGTTGCCGCCGTTGGCGGTGGCTATGGACTGGAGCTGCGCCAGGTGCGCCTTGACGTTGGCGACCGGGATGTCGGGCGGGGTCGGCGCCGCGGTCGCCGCCGTGGGGGCGGCGAGTGCGGCGGGAGCGGTGGAGGCGAACAGGCCGGCGACCGCGATCACGGTCACGGCGGCGAGACGCCGGGAGACGGACAGGCTCATGTGGGGGACTCCGGGCTTCCGTTGGGGATTGAACGGAACGAGCGGGGTGGCGCAATTGAGCGATCGTGCGTCAGTGCGAGCCTGATGTTCAGCGGAAGGGTGACTGCCCGTCAAGACCGCGATTCGGTCAGGGTGGTTCGGTAAACGGACGATCCCCGCTACGGGGGTTCCGTAGCGGGGATCGTGGGGGTATCGGGGACGCGCGGTACGCGGCTACGCCGCCGGCTCGGTCGCCGGGGCGGGCACCGGCCCGGCCGCGGCGCGGGCGGCCTCCAGCCGGACCCGCGTCCTGCGCGCCGTACGCAGCGCGTCCCAGGTCAGCAGCGCCAGCGCGACCCAGACCAGGGAGAAGCCGGCCCAGCGCTCCGGCGGCATCGCCTCGTGGAAGTACACGACGCCGAGCCCGAACTGGAACACCGGGGCCAGGTACTGGAGCAGCCCGAGCGTGGACAGCGGGACCCGGATCGCGGCCGCCCCGAAGAAGACCAGCGGGATCGCCGTGACCAGCCCCGTCGCGGCGAGCAGCGAGGCGTGCCCGAGCCCTTCCGAGGCGAACGTGGACCTGCCCTGCGCGCCCAGCCACAGCAGGTAGCCGAGGGCGGGCAGGAAGAGCAGCGCGGTCTCGGCGGCGAGCGACTCGACACCGCCCATGTTGAGCTTCTTCTTGATCAGCCCGTACGTGGCGAAGGAGAAGGCCAGGACCAGCGAGATCCACGGCGGCCGCCCGTACCCGACGGCGAGCACGAGCACGGCGGCCACGCCGATGGCGACCGCCGCCCACTGCGCCCGGCGTAGCCGCTCGCCGAGGACGAGCACGCCGATGGCGATGGTGACGAGCGGGTTGATGAAGTACCCGAGGCTGGCCTCGACCACCGCGCCGTTGTTGACGGCCCAGATGTACAGGCCCCAGTTCACGGAGATCACCGACGCGGCCAGCGCGGTCAGGCCCAGCTTGCGGGGCCGGCGGAGCAGGTCCCGTATCCAGGCCCAGCGGCGCATGGCCAGCAGCAGGATCCCGACGACGCCCAGTGACCACACCATGCGGTGGGCGAGGATCTCGATGGCTCCGGACGGCTTGAGCAGCGGCCAGAACAGGGGGACCAGCCCCCACATCCCGTATGCGCCGAATCCGTAGAGCAAACCCGTGCGCTGCTCGTTCTCCGCCTTCACGGGGCCCTCCAGTCGTGATTCGGCCAACCTCACGAAGGTAGCGCCGGGCGGAGCGGATGTCATGCCCGTCTACAGGAGATACTCATGACACGCCCTGGGCCTTGCGTGGCCGCGGCGGGGCGGACTCGGGCCGCGGCCGACCCGCTCAGGCCGCTCAGGCCAGGGCGGAGGTGATCGCGTGGGCCACCGGGGTCGTCGGGCGGCCGATCAGCCGGGACAGGTCCCCGCCGGTGTGGGCCAGCCGGCCGCGGGAGATGGCCGCGTCCACGTCGACGAGGATCGCCGCGAAGCCCTCCGGGACCCCGGCGCCGGTCAGGATCGACAGGTGCGCCTCGGCGGGGACCTCGCTGTACGCGACCTCCTTGCCGCTCTGCGCCGCGACCTCGGCCGCGTACTCCGCCAGGCTCCACGCGGAGTCGCCGGACAGCTCGTACACCTGGTTCAGGTGGCCCTCGCCGGTCAGTACGGCGGCGGCCGCGGCGGCGTAGTCCGCGCGCGCCGCCGAGGCGATCCTGCCCTCGCCCGCGCTGCCCACGACCGCGCCGTGCTCCAGGACGGTGCCCAGCTGGCCGGTGTAGTTCTCGTGGTACCAGCCGTTGCGCAGGAACGTGTAGGGCAGGCCGGAGTCGAGGATGGCCTGCTCGGTGACCTTGTGCTCGGCGGCCAGGTCGAAGTCGGCCTCGGGGCCGCCGAGGATCCCGGTGTACGCGAGCTGGGCGACGCCGGCGGCGCGCGCGGCCGCGATCACGGCGAGGTGCTGCGGCACCCGGCGGCCGACCTCGTTGCCGGAGATCAGCAGGACGCGGTCGCCCGGGCGGAAGGCGCCGGCCAGGGTCTCGGGGAGGTCGTAGTCCGCGACGCGCACCTCGACCCCGCGCTCCGCGAGGTCGGCGGCCTTCTCCTCGCTGCGGACGACGACGGCGACCCGCTCGGCGGGTACCCGGTTCAGCAGGTCCTCGACGACGAGGCGGCCGAGGGCTCCGGTGGCTCCGGTGACGACGATGCTCATGGTGCGCTCCTTGCGTGGTGGCCGGATGGTCATCCGGCCGGGGGGCCGTGTCCGGCTTCGGGATATGACACCACCCTAGGGATAGCGCTAACCTTTCGTAAGTACCCACTTCAAAGTAAGGTACTGGTATGAAGGTAAGTGAGCAGCCGGCGGTGAACGTGAAGGCCCCGATGTGCCCCTCCCGGGGCGTGCTGGAGCACGTCACCAGCCGCTGGGGCGTCCTGGTGCTGGCCGCGCTCGTCGAGCGCTCGTACCGCTTCAGCGAACTGCGCCGGGAGGTGGGCGGCGTCAGCGAGAAGATGCTGGCCCAGACCCTCCAGACGCTGGAGCGCGACGGGTTCCTGCTGCGCGACGCCAAGCCCGTGATCCCGCCGCGCGTGGACTACTCGCTGACCGAGCTCGGGCGCGAGGCCGCCGAGCAGGTGTACGCCCTCGCCCGCTGGACCGAACGGCGCACCGCCGACGTCCAGGCGGCCCGGGCCGCGTACGACGAGGCCCGGAGCTCCTGAGGAGCTCCGGGCGTCCGTTCGCGGGCGGGGTGCGGCGTCAGCCGACGACCGTCCAGGTGTCGCTTCCGGCGAGGAGGGCGCTGAGGTCCCCCTTGCCCTTGGCGTCGACGGCCTGGTCGAGCTGCTCGGCCATCAGGGTGTCGTAGACGGGCCGCTCCACGCTGCGGAAGACCCCGATGGGCGTCTGGTGCAGGGTGTGCGGGTCGGCGAGCCGGGAGAGCGCGAAGGCGGTGGTGGGGCCGGCGGCGTGGGCGTCGTGGACCAGGATCGCGGACTCGTTGTCCGGGGTCACCGTCACGACCTCCAGTTCCCCGGTGGCCTGGTCGCGCACGACGCCCTTGTGGCCGTCGGTGCCGAAGCGGATCGGCCGGCCGTGCTCCAGCCGGATCACCGCCTCCTGGGCCTGGGCATTGTCCTTCAGGACCTCGAAGGCGCCGTCGTTGAAGATGTTGCAGTTCTGGTAGATCTCCACCAGCGCCGTGCCCTGGTGGTCGGCGGCCGCGCGGAGCACCTCGGTGAGGTGTTTGCGGTCGGAGTCGACGGTCCGGGCCACGAAGGTGGCCTCGGCGCCGAGCGCGAGGGAGACGGGGTTGAAGGGTGCGTCCAGCGAGCCCATGGGGGTGGACTTGGTGATCTTGCCGACCTCGCTGGTGGGCGAGTACTGGCCCTTGGTCAGTCCGTAGATCCGGTTGTTGAAGAGCAGGATCTTGAGGTTGACGTTGCGGCGCAGGGCGTGGATCAGGTGGTTCCCGCCGATGGAGAGCGCGTCGCCGTCGCCGGTGACCACCCATACCGACAGGTCGCGGCGCGAGGTGGCGAGCCCGGTGGCGATGGCCGGGGCGCGGCCGTGGATCGAGTGCATCCCGTACGTGTTCATGTAGTACGGGAAACGCGAGGAACAGCCGATCCCGGAGACGAAGACGATGTTCTCCTTCGCCAGTCCGAGCTCTGGCATGAACCCCTGCACGGCTGCCAGTACCGCGTAGTCACCGCACCCGGGACACCAGCGGACCTCCTGGTCCGACTTGAAGTCCTTCATCGACTGCTTGGCCTCGGCCTTCGGCACGAGGGAGAGCAGATGGGGGGCGTCGGTCACCTCAGTCATTGATGGCCTCCTCGAGAACCTTCGAGAGCTGCTCGGCCTTGAACGGCATTCCGTTGACCTGGGTGTACGACTGGGCGTCCACCAGGTACTTCGCCCGGATCAGGGTGGCGAGCTGCCCGAGGTTCATCTCCGGCACCACTACCTTGTCGTAACGCTTCAGGACCTCCCCGAGATTCCTCGGGAACGGGTTGAGATGGCGCAGATGGGCCTGTGCGACCGGGGTGCCGGCGCCCCGCAGCCGGCGGACGGCGGCGGTGATGGGGCCGTAGGTGGAGCCCCAGCCCAGGACGAGGGTGCGGGCGCCGTCCGGGTCGTCGAGGTCCAGGTCGGGGACCTGGATGCCGTCGATCTTGGCCTGGCGGGTGCGGACCATGAAGTCGTGGTTGGCGGGGTCGTAGGAGATGTTGCCGGTGCCGTCCTGCTTCTCGATGCCGCCGATGCGGTGCTCCAGCCCGGGCGTGCCGGGGACCGCCCAGGGGCGGGCCAGCGTCTGCGGGTCGCGCTTGAACGGCCAGAACACCTCCGTACCGTCCGCGAGCCGCTGGTTGGGCCCGGAGGCGAACTGCACCTTCAGGTCGGGAAGGTCGGCGACGTCCGGGATCCGCCAGGGTTCGGAGCCGTTGGCGAGGTAGCCGTCGGAGAGGAGGAACACCGGGGTCCGGTAGGTCAGCGCGATCCGTGCGGCGTCGATCGCGGCGTCGAAGCAGTCGGCGGGCGTCCGCGGGGCCACGACCGGGACCGGGGCCTCGCCGTTGCGCCCGTACATCGCCTGGAGCAGGTCCGCCTGCTCCGTCTTGGTCGGCAGGCCGGTGGAGGGACCGCCGCGCTGGATGTCCACGATCAGCAGCGGCAGCTCCAGCGAGACGGCGAGTCCGATCGTCTCGGACTTGAGCGCGACTCCGGGGCCGGAGGTGGTGGTGACGCCGAGCGCGCCGCCGAAGGCCGCGCCGAGCGCGGCGCCGATGCCGGCGATCTCGTCCTCGGCCTGGAAGGTCCGTACGCCGAAGTTCTTGTGCTTGCTCAGCTCGTGCAGGATGTCCGACGCCGGGGTGATCGGATAGGAGCCCAGGTAGAGGGGCAGGTCCGCCTGCCGGCTCGCCGTGATCAGCCCGTACGACAGGGCCAGGTTCCCGGAGATGTTCCGGTACGTGCCCGTCGGGAAGGCGCGGGTGGCCGGGGCCACCTCGTAGGAGACCGCGAAGTCCTCGGTGGTCTCGCCGAAGTTCCAGCCCGCCCGGAAGGCGGCCACGTTCGCCTCGGCGATGTCGGGCTTCTTCGCGAACTTCTGCCGCAGGAAGTTCTCCGTGCCCTCGGTGGGCCGGTGGTACATCCAGCTCAGCAGCCCCAGCGCGAACATGTTCTTGCTGCGCTCGGCCTCCTTGCGGGAGAGCCCGAAGTCCTTCAGCGCCTCGACGGTCAGCGTGGTCAGCGGCACCTGGTGGATGTTGTAGCCGCCCAGCGAGCCGTCTTCCAGGGGCGAGGTCTCGTATCCGACCTTCGCCATCGGGCGCTTGGTGAATTCATCGGTATTGATGATGATCTCGGCGCCGCGCGGTACGTCCGCGATGTTCGCCTTCAGCGCCGCCGGATTCATCGCGACCAGTACGTTCGGGGCGTCGCCCGGCGTCAGGATGTCGTGATCGGCGAAATGCAGCTGGAACGACGACACGCCCGGCAGGGTGCCGGCGGGGGCGCGGATCTCGGCCGGGAAGTTCGGCAGCGTGGAGAGGTCGTTCCCGAAGGAGGCCGTCTCCGAGGTGAAGCGGTCACCGGTGAGCTGCATGCCGTCACCCGAGTCACCCGCGAAGCGGATGATCACCCGGTCCAGACGGCGTACTTCCTTGCCGCCCGGGGCCGGGGGTGTCCGTTGTTCGCCGACTACGGCACCTTCTGCCCCGTCGGCCTGCTCGGCTGGACTACTGACCTGGCTGGTCACTGAACTGGACCTCCTTCGAGGCGTGGCGTTCCCGTTCCCAAGGTCAACCCTACGTCGGCGGGGATGGCCTGACCGGGGGACGCTCGTATTCTGGACCGTCGTCCGCGGCGGTCTGTCGAGAGAATCCCGTGGGATTGAGCGGGTCCACGGGATTCCGAGAGATTCCGAGATTTCGTGCCGTGCAGAAATAGTGCGAGCCCCGTGCGGCCGGGTGCGGTAACGCCGCACCTGACAGGGTGTCAGTTGATCAAGGTTTTGATCAATGCCCCGGATCTTGCGATCAAGACCGCAGGTAGGTCAGAACGGCCAGAACCCGCCGGTGGTCCCCGTCGCTGGGCGACAGCCCGAGCTTCATGAAGATGTTGCTGACGTGCTTCTCCACGGCTCCGTCGCTGACCACGAGCTGCTTGGCCACGGCCGAATTGGTCCGCCCCTCGGCCATCAGGCCCAGCACCTCGCGCTCGCGCGGGGTCAGCCCCGCCAGTACGTCCTGCTTGCGGCTGCGGCCGAGCAGCTGCGCGACCACCTCCGGGTCCAGGGCGGTCCCGCCGCGGGCCACGCGGACGACGGCGTCCAGGAACTCGCGCACGTCGGCCACCCGGTCCTTGAGCAGGTACCCCACCCCGGTACTGGAACCGGCCAGCAGTTCGGTGGCGTACTGCTCCTCCACGTACTGCGACAGTACGAGCACGCCTATCCCGGGGTGCTCGCGCCGCAGCCGCACGGCGGCCCGCACGCCCTCGTCGGTATGGGTCGGCGGCATCCGTACGTCGGCCACCACCACATCCGGCAGCGCGTCCTCGGCGGCCAGCTCCGCCACCGTCTTGATCAGGGCTTCCGCGTCCCCGACGCCTGCCACGACGTCATGCCCCCGGTCGGTCAGCAACCGGGTCAGGCCCTCGCGCAGCAGCACTGAATCCTCGGCGATGACCACCCGCACCCTGTCTTCCACGTCCAGCAGCTCCCGCGTCCATGTCGTCCGATGTGCCTGACGCAGCCAAGCATCCCAGCCCGGGGGCCGAACGGGGGCGAGTGGGGATCATCGGAGGCGCCGTACGAGGGAGCGGGACCTACGGGACAGCCCTCAGCGCGAACGCCAGGGGAGCTCGGCGGTGACGGTGGTGCCGTCGCCGGCCGGGGAATCCACCACCAGCACCCCGTCCACGGCGTCCAGCCGCTCGGTGAGACCGGCCAGCCCGGTGCCGGAACCGTCGCTGTGCGCGCCGCCCCGGCCGTCGTCCACGACCTGGATCAGCAGCCGGTCCCCCGACTTCCACACGTCCACGCTCGCCGTGCGGGCCCCGGAGTGCTTGCTGATGTTCTGGAGCAGCTCCGAGACGGTGAAGTACGCGATCCCCTCGATCGCGGCCGCGGGCCGGTCCGGCAGGTCCGCGGACACCCGTACGGGCACCGCGCAGCGGGAGGCCACCGAGGACAGCGCCGCGTCCAGACCGCGGTCGGTCAGCACCGCCGGGTGGATCCCGCGGGCCAGGTCGCGCAGCTCCTGGAGCGCGACCTTCACCTCGCCGTGCGCCTCGTCCACCATCCGGGCGGCGGCCCGCGGGTCCTCGGCCAGCTTCTCCTTCGCCAGTCCGAGATCCATGGCCAGCGCCACCAGGCGGGCCTGCGCCCCGTCGTGCAGGTCGCGTTCGATGCGGCGCAGGTCGGCGGCGGCGGTGTCGACGACGATCCCGCGGTCGGTCTCCAGCTCGCTCACGCGGTCGTCGAGGCGGGACGGTCCCAGCAGCCCGGCGATGAGGACGCGGTCGACGGTGGCCAGGGCCCGCACCACCCAGGGCGTGGCCAGGGTGAAGGCCAGTCCGACCAGGCAGGCGAGGAGGATCTCGGCGGGGGAGTCGAGATAGAAGGTGTAGTCGTCGTTCTGGAAGAGCTGGAGCCCGGGCATGTCGGTGTAGGCGGGGAAGACCCAGAACCAGAGGGGGTACAGCAGGAACGCCCACCCGTACGCCCAGAACACCAGTGCCAGGGTGAAGGCGAAGACGGCCCACGGGAGGTGGACCACGGAGTACAGGACGTGCCGCCAGGCGCTGCCGCTCTTGAGCAGGGCCCCCATGGCGGCGAGCGCCCCGCGCTTGCGGGCCCGGACGGGTGCCGGCTCGCCGATGTCCGCCCCGAGCATGGCCCGCGCCCGGCCCCGCTCGATCCGCCCGAAGCCCCGGCACATGGCGAGCACCCCGGCGAGCACCGGGACCCCGAGGAAGGTGACGAGCAGCCCGGCGCCGAGGCTGACACCGGTGATCGCGAGCGAGAAGTAGAGCACGCTCAGCGGCAGCCCGAGCACGAGGTACCCGAACTCCCGCCAGGTCCGCCCCTCAACGGGAGCCCGCAGTGCACGCACGAAACCCATCATCCCGACCCGCCCTCTCGCAGCATCCGTCACCACACCCCCAGCCTCCCGGCCGGCGGCCCCCGGAAGCATCGGGCGGGTGGGCGTCCCGGTGGTGGGGATAACCCCACCACCCGGCATCGGCCGCCCGCAGGACCCACCCTCCCCACCCGCCCTTGAGCCCGGTCCGAGTCCCGCTCCACCCCATCTCGGCCCGCAGCCGCCCCCGGGGGCCTCGGGCGGAGCCCCGCGACCACCCCGGCCCCGCGCGCGGACACGGCCCGGGGCGGCGGCGTCAGCCGCGCCCGCGCCACGGCAGCTCCGCCGTCACCACCGTTCCCTCCCCCTGGGGGGAGTCGAGCACGAACACCCCGTCCACGGCCCGCAGCCGTTCCGCCAGCCCCGCCAGTCCCGACCCGCCGCCCACATCGGCCCCGCCCCGCCCGTCGTCCGAGACGCGGATCAGCAGCCGAGCCGAAGCGGGGGAGGCGCCGGCGCTGCGCCACACCTCCACGCTCGCCCCCCGGGCCCTCGCATGCTTGCTCACGTTCTGCAGCAGCTCCGACACCGTGAAGTACGCGATGCCCTCGATCGCGGCCGCGGGCCGCTCCTCCAGGTCCACCGCCACCTTCACCGGCACCACGCACCGCGACGCCACCGCCGACAGCGCCGCGTCCAGCCCCCGGTCCGTCAGCACCGCCGGATGGATCCCCCGCGCCAGGTCCCGCAGCTCCTGGAGCGCCAGTTTCACTTCCCCGTGGGCCTCGTCGACCATCAGCGCCGCCGCGTCCGGGTCCTCCAGCAGCTTCTCCTTCGCCAGACCGAGCCCCATCGCGAGCGCCACCAGCCGCGCCTGCGCCCCGTCGTGCAGGTCCCGCTCGATGCGCCGCAGGTCGGCGGCCGCGGTGTCCACCACCACCCCCCGGTCGGTCTCCAGCTCCGCGATGCGCCGCTCCAGCTCGTCCGAGGGCGACAGCAGCCCCCGTACCATCAGCCGGTCCACGTTCGACAGCCACCGCACCACGTACGGCAGCACCGGCCACAGCACCAGCAGCCCCACCAGCGCCACCGTGAACGTCAGCACCCCCCACGGCAGCCGCACCAGCCCGTACAGCACGCTCCGCCAGCCCACCGGGTCCTTCACGCCCGCCCACAGCCAGGGGAAGAACCCGCCGGCCCGCCGCGGCCCCGGCAGCGGGGTCGGCTCCTCCACCCGTACGCCCAGCAGTACGCGCGCCCTCGCCCGCTCCAGCCGTCCCAGCTGGCGGGCCCCGAACAGGCCGACCGCGAGCAGCGGGAGGCCGATCGCGGTCACGGACAGGCCGCCCGCGGTCGCCACCATGGTCACCGTGTAGACGAAGCCGACGAGCGCGAGCGGCAGATTGCCCAGCAGATGGACGGTCTCTTTCCACGCCACGGCGCCCAGGGCCGGGCGTACGGGCGGAGGCCGGTCGTCGTCGGGGCCCGAGTGGGAGACTTGAATGCGCGCGCTCATGCGGCCCAGCCTGCCAATTCCGGTCCGCCGGTGCCATGGGGCAGCCGGGCCGCTGTAAACGGGGGATAACCCCACCCTGTGTGGACCAGGCCCTAGACTCCCGTCCGTACCTGATCGTCGACAGTGGCCAAGGAGCGAGGAACGGACGTGCCCGACCCAACGGTATCGACCGTAACCGTGCTCGCAGCGGACTATTTCCGGAGTTATTCGGTCGTCGGCCTGCTGGCCGTCCTCGGTGTGCTCTTCGTGGCCGTCGCGTTCGGCGCGGGCCGCCTGCTGAGACCGGTCGTCCCGACCCCCGAGAAACTGCTGACGTACGAGTGCGGCGTGGACCCCGTCGGCGAGGGCTGGGCGCACACCCAGGTCCGCTACTACGTGTACGCGTTCCTCTACGTCATCTTCGCCGTCGACTCGATCTTCCTCTTCCCGTGGGCGACGGTGTTCGCCGACACCGGCTACGGCGCCACCACGCTCGTGGAGATGTTCATCTTCCTGGGCTTCCTGGCCGTCGGCCTGCTCTACGCGTACAAGAAGGGCGTCCTCGAATGGACGTGACACCGGCCGGGACGCCGGCCGAGCCCCAGCTGCTCCCGGAGCCCAAGCGCCTGGGAGTCCTCTCCCGCCTCGCGCCCGAGCCCATGAAGGTGGTCCTGAACTGGGGCCGCCGCTACAGCCTGTGGGTCTTCAACTTCGGCCTCGCCTGCTGCGCGATCGAGTTCATCGCCGCGTCGATGGCCCGGCACGACTTCATCCGCCTCGGCGTCATCCCGTTCGCGCCCGGCCCGCGCCAGGCGGACCTGATGATCGTCTCGGGCACGGTGACGGACAAGATGGCGCCGGCCGTGAAGCGGCTGTACGAGCAGATGCCGGAGCCGAAGTACGTCATCTCCTTCGGCGCCTGCTCCAACTGCGGCGGTCCCTACTGGGACTCGTACTCGGTGACGAAGGGCGTCGACCAGATCATCCCGGTCGACGTCTACGTCCCCGGCTGCCCGCCGCGCCCGGAGGCGCTGCTCCAGGGCATCCTCAAGCTCCAGGAGAAGATCGCCCGGGAGTCGCTGGCGGACCGCTACGCGACGGGGCCGTCGACCGCCCAGCTCACGAGCGGTCTGATCACCCCGCCGCCCGCCCCGGGAGCCGGCGCATGAACCTCTACGACTCGCTCCCGGACGCCGCGGCGACGATCTTCGGTGCCGAGGCGCTGGCCGAGCGCTCCTACGAGGTCCTGACCGTGGACGTCCCGGCCGGAAGCTGGATCTCCTCGCTGGAGATCGCCCGGGATAAGCTGGGCTGCACCTACTTCGACTGGCTGAGCGCCGTGGACGAGCCGGGTACGGGCTTCCGCGTCTGCGCGCACGTCGTGTCCCTGGAGAACCACCACGTACGCCGCCTGCTGCTCCGTACGACGGTCCCGCACTCGGCGCCCTCCCTGCCCTCCGCGGTCGCGGTCTACGCGGGCGCGGAATGGCACGAACGCGAAACGCACGAGATGTTCGGCGTGGTCTTCACCGACCACCCGCACCTGGTCCCCCTCCTCCTCCCGGAGAACTTCGAAGGCCACCCGCTGCGCAAGGACTTCGTCCTGGCCGCGCGCGTCGCGAAGGCCTGGCCGGGAGCCAAGGAGCCGGGCGAGGCGCATGACCCCAATGCGCCGAAGCGGCGCCAGATGCTTCCGCCGGGCGTCCCGGACCCCAACGACTGGGGCCCGATGAAGGGCCAGCTCCCGCCGGCCCCGGCCCGCCCCGCCCGAGGCGCCCGCGCGGCCGCGGCCGGTGCCGCGGCGGCACCGGGAGCCGAAGCCCCCGCCCGCCCGGCCCGCCGTACCCGCTCGGTGACGGAGGGCTCGACGAGCCAGGCGGCGACCCCGGTGGAGCCCGGAGCGCAGGCCGACACCCCGCGCCCCGCCCGCCGTACCCGCTCCGCGTCGGAGGGCTCGGCCAGCCAGGCGGCGACCCCGGCCGCCCCGGCGACCCCGGTGGAGCCCGGAGCGCAGGCCGACACCCCGCGCCCCGCCCGCCGTACCCGCTCCGCGTCGGAGGGCTCGGCCAGCCAGGCCGCCGCTCCGGCTGCCCCGGCCGAGCCGGAGGCGGAGGGCGGGCAGGACGACGCGGCTCCGGGCCAGGCGGTCCGCGGCCGTACGGTGGCGCCGGGCAGGCGCCCCGCCCCCCGCAGCACCGACGCCCCCTGGCACAACCCGCAGCCCGCCTTCGTGGAACCGGAACCCGACGCCGCACCGGAGCCCGCGCCCGAGGCCGCCCCCCGGCCCGACGCCGAGCCGGACCCCGCCCGCGGGACCGGGGGCGGACCCGCCCCCGGCACGGGACCCGCCGAATCCGAATCCGAGACCAACGGAGGCGACGCGTGAACGACGTCCTCGACGTCGCGCTGCGACTCATCGTCGTCTTCGCCGTGTTCCTCGTGCTCCCGCTCGTCGTCGGGCAGACCGAGCACAAGGTCATGGCCCACATGCAGGGCCGCCTCGGTCCCATGTACGCCGGCGGCTTCCACGGCTGGGCCCAGCTCGTCGCCGACGGCGTGAAGTTCGCGCAGAAGGAAGACGTGGTCCCGGCGGGCGCCGACCGCCGCATCTTCCAGCTCGCCCCCGCCGTCGCCCTGCTCCCGTACCTCCTCGTCCTCGTGGCCATCCCCATCGGTCCGGGCGAAGGCGCCGTCGGCCAGGTCATCGACGCCGGGCTGTTCTTCGTACTCGCCGTCATGGGCGTCGGCGTCCTCGGCAGCCTCATGGCCGGCTGGGCGTCGGCGAACAAGTTCTCCCTGCTCGGAGGCCTGCGCACCGCCGCCCAGCTCCTCGCCTACGAGCTGCCCATGCTGCTCGCCGCCGCCTCCGTCGCCATGGCCGCCGGGACCGTCTCCCTGCCCGGCATCGTCGACGCCTTCCAGTGGTGGTGGCTGCCCTGGCAGATCACCGGCGCGCTCGTCTTCTTCACCGCCGGCCTCGCCGAACTCCAGCGGCCGCCCTTCGACATGCCCGTCGCCGACTCCGAGATCATCTTCGGCGCGTACACCGAGTACACCGGCCTGCGCTTCGCGCTGTTCCTGCTCGCCGAGTACGCCGGCATCGTCGTCCTCTGCGCCCTCACCACCGTCCTCTTCCTCGGCGGCTGGCACGGCCCGGTCGCCGACGGCTGGGTCTGGACCCTCCTCAAGACCGCCGTCCTCGCCTTCGTCGTGATCTGGCTCCGCGTCAGCTACCCGCGACTGCGCGAGGACCAGCTCCAGAAGCTCGCCTGGACCGCACTCATCCCGCTCGCGCTCGCCCAGATCGCGCTCACCGGCATCGTGAAGGTGGCGATCAGCTGATGCCCATCCCCGGATCCGGCCTCGCCAAGGGCCTAGCCGTCACCCTGCGCACCATGACGAAGCGCGCGCACACCGCCCAGTACCCCGAGGCGCAGCCCGAGCTCCCGCCCCGCACCCGCGGGGTCATCGGCCTGTTCGAGGAGAACTGCACGGTCTGCATGCTGTGCGCCCGCGAGTGCCCCGACTGGTGCATCTACATCGACTCCCACAAGGAGACGGTCCCGGCCGCCACCCCCGGCGGCCGCGAGCGCAGCCGCAACGTCCTGGACCGCTTCGCCATCGACTTCTCCCTCTGCATGTACTGCGGCATCTGCATCGAGGTGTGTCCCTTCGACGCCCTCTTCTGGTCGCCGGAGTTCGAGTACGCGGAAACGGACATCCTCGAACTCACCCACGAGCGCGACAAGCTGCGCGAATGGATGTGGACCGTCCCGGCCCCGCCCGCCCTGGACCCGGCCGCGGAGGAGCCCAAGGAGCTCGCCGCCGCCCGCAAGGCGGCGGAGAAGGCCGAAGCGGCCGCCGCCGCGGCAGCGGCCGCAGCCGCCGAGGCCCCGACGACGCCCGAGACCGACACCCCCACCACCCCGGAGGCAGACGCGTGAGCGCCCTGACCCCCGCGGCCACCACCCTGGCCGCCGCGGCGACGGGCCACGGGTTCCTCTCCCCGACCGGCGTCGAGATCGCGTTCGTCCTCGTCGGCCTCGCCACCCTCGGCGCGGCCGCCGTCACCGTCACCACCAGGCAGCTCGTGCACGCCGCCCTCTGGCTGGTCGTCACCCTCGGCGGCATCGCCGTCGAGTACCTGCTGCTGACCGCCGAGTTCATCGCCTGGGTCCAGGTCCTGATCTACCTCGGCTCCGTGGTCGTCCTCCTCCTCTTCGGGCTGATGCTCACCAAGGCCCCCATCGGCCGCTCCCCGGACGCCGATTCGAACAACCGCTGGGTCGCCCTCGGTGTCGCCCTCGTCGCCGCCGCATCCCTGGTCTGGGTCGTCGTCGACGCCTTCCGCACCACCTGGATCGACCTCGACGGACCCGCGCAGGGATCCACCAAGGTCTCCGGCGAGATCCTCTTCCAGCACTGGGTGCTGCCCTTCGAAGCGCTCTCCGTGCTCCTCCTCGCGGCCCTGATCGGCGCCATCGTGCTCTCCCGCAGGGACGCCGCCGCCGGTGGCCCCGACGACAACACGAAGGGGCAGCAGCGCTGATGCACCTCGCCTACCCCGCCGTGCTCGCGGCGCTCCTCTTCTGCACGGGCCTGTACGGAGTGCTCGCCCGCCGCAACGCCATCCTGGTCCTGATGTCCGTCGAGCTCATGCTCAACGCCGTCAACCTCAACCTGGTGGCCTTCGACGTCTGGCTGCGCGACGCCCTGCACGCCGGCCAGGCCCTCACCCTCTTCACGATCGCCATCGCCGCGGCCGAGATCGGCATCGGCCTCGCGATCGTGCTGATGGTGTACCGCAACCGCGGCACCTCCGACGTGGACCGGCTGCGCGACACCGCCGAAGGCCACGAGCCCGACCCGGGCGGGCCGGACGCCCCGAACGGCACACCCGCCCCGAACAACCAGAGCGAGGTCACCGCGTGAGCACCACGACCCTCGCGGTCCTCGTCCCGCTCCTGCCCTTCCTGGGCGCGGTCGCGGGACTGCTGCTCGGCCGCAGCGCCCCCGGTTTCGTCCGCCCCCTCGCCGTGCTGCCGGCCCTGGCCTCGGCCGTACTGGCCGTGAT
Organism: Streptomyces vinaceus; assembly: GCF_008704935.1. Lineage (NCBI taxonomy): Bacteria > Bacillati > Actinomycetota > Actinomycetes > Kitasatosporales > Streptomycetaceae > Streptomyces > Streptomyces vinaceus. The sequence continues at coordinate 3,191,331 of NZ_CP023692.1, read as the reverse complement.
CGTCGCCGTCCGCCAGGGCGGCGGAACGCCGATCGTCGCCTCGACGGAGCTGACCCCGACCGGCTCCGTGCCGATCGACCTCGCGCTCTACCTGGACGGCTTCGCGGCGCTGGTCGCCGTGCTCGTCGGGGTGGTCGCCACCTGCGTACAGCTCTACTCCACCGCGTACCTGCGCGAGGACCCGCGCTACCCCTCGTACGCCGCTCTGGTCTCCCTGTTCACCTCCGCCATGCTGCTCGTCGTCTACTCCGGCGACCTGATGGTGCTGCTGGTCGGCTGGGAGGTCATGGGCATCTGCTCGTACTTCCTCGTCGGCCACTACTGGGAGACCGAGGCGGCCCGCTCCGCCTCCCTCAAGGCCTTCCTCGTCACCAAGCTGGGCGACGTGCCCTTCCTGATCGGCCTGTTCGCGCTCGCCACCGACGCCAGCTCCTTCGAGATCCCCAAGATCCTGGGCACCGTCGCCGCGGGCGGGCTCGACCACCCGACGCTGATCGCGCTGCTGCTGCTCGCCGGAGTCGCGGGCAAGTCCGCGCAGTTCCCGCTGCACACCTGGCTCCCCGACGCCATGGCGGGCCCCACACCGGTCTCCGCGCTGATCCACGCCGCGACGATGGTCGCCGCCGGCGTCTACTTCGTCGCCCGCCTCCTCCCGGTCTTCGAGGCCTCGCAGGCCGCGATGGTGGTCATGGCCGTCATGGCGGCCGTCACGATGGTCGGCTCCGGCCTCGCCGCCCTGGCCCAGGACGACATCAAGCGCGTCCTCGCCTACTCCACGATCGGGCAGCTCGGCTACATGACCGGGGCCCTGGCCGTCGGCGACCGCGGCGCCGCCGTCTTCCACCTCCTGTCCCACGGCGCCTTCAAGGCGCTCCTCTTCCTCGGCGCGGGCGTGATCATCCACGCCGCGGGGACGAACTCCCTGGCCGCCATGGACCGCATGGACGGCCTGGCCAAGCGCATCCCCGACGCCTTCTGGACCATGACGATCGCGCTGCTCGCGCTCGCCGCGATCCCGCCCTTCGCCGGCTTCTTCTCCAAGGAAGCCGTCCTCGTCGCCGCCGAGCACGCCGCCGGCGGCCACACGGAGGCCGCCCCCGGCGCCGCCGGATGGGTCGTCCTCGTCGCGGGCGTACTGACCGCCCTGCTCACCGCCGCCTACGCCACCCGGCTGTGGCTGATGGCCTTCCGCGGCCGGGGCCCGGCAGCCCCCGACCACGGCAAGGAGCCCCTCGCCATGACCGGCGTGCTGTGGCTGCTGGCGATCCCGTCCCTCGGACTCGGCCTCGCCGCCGCCCCCATCGCCGACTGGTTCGACGGCAACGAGCTCACCCCGACGCTGACCACCTCCGTCCTCGGCACCGGAGCCGCCGCCGTCGGCGCGGTCCTGACGTACGCCCTGTGGCAGCGGGCCTCCGCGAAGGCCGCCACGGCCCCCGCCTCGGCCGCTCCCGCCCCCGGCGTCACCGTCGCCGCGGCCGAGCAGCCCGCCGCCGTCGCCGCCGCGGTGTCCGCGGCCACCGCCGCGGCCGAATCCGCCGCCGAGACGCCCGAGGTCGCCGAGGTCACCCACGAGCACCCCGCCGTCCCGGCCGGCCCCGCCGCCGACCCCGGGCGGGCGCTGCTCGGCCCCCTGCACCGCCACGCGGCCGAGGGCTTCCACCTCGACGCCGTCTACGACCGGCTGTTCGTCCGCCCCGTCCGCGCCGCCGCGAGCCTCGTCCGCTTCCTCGACCGCGAGGTCGTGGACACGTACGTCAGCGGCGCGGGCGCCGGCCCCCGACTCCTGGGCAGCCTCGTACGCCGGGCCCAGACCGGCAACGTACAGAGCTACCTGAGCGCCCTGCTCGCCGGCGCCGTGGTCCTGGCGATCGCCACCGCCGTCCTCGCCAACGTCAACGCCGGATCGTGAGCCGTGAGTCAGCCGTGATTGATATCAGCCCGTCCGTGATGCAGTTCCTTCTGGCGTTCGTCGTGGCCGCACCGCTCCTCGGCGCCCTCGCGGCCCTCCTGCCCGCCCCGCCCGGACTGAAGGGCAAGAGCCCCGAACAGGCCGTGCTGCGCCACGGCGTGACCGTCACCGGCGTGATCCTCGCCGCGGCCGTCGCCCTCGCCCTGGGCTTCGACCACGACACCCCCGCCCGCTTCCAGGCGACCACGGACATCAGCTGGATCCCGGCGCTGGACGTCCGGATCCACCTCGGCATCGACGGCATCTCGCTCCCCCTCCTCCTGATGACCGCGCTGCTGTTCTTCCTCTGCGCGCTCTACAGCTACTTCAAGCTCCCCCAGGGCCCCTCCCCGAAGGCCTTCGTCGCCCTGCTCCTGGTCCTCGAATCCGGCACCCTCGCGACCTTCGCCGTCCTGGACCTGCTGCTTTTCTTCCTCGCCTTCGAGATGGTCCTCATCCCGATGTACTTCCTCATCGCCCGCTGGGGCGGTGCTCAGAGGCAGGCCGCCGCCTGGAAGTTCATCCTCTACACCCTCCTCGGCTCCGTGGTCATGCTCCTCGGACTGCTGCTCATCGGAGTGAACAGCGGCACCTTCGACATGGTGGCACTCGCCTCTGACAACGGGCGCGAACTGACCCACACCACCCAGCTCCTGGCCGTCCTCGCCATCGGGACCGGCCTCGCCGTGAAGACCCCGATGTGGCCGCTGCACAGCTGGCTGCCCGACGCCCACACCGCCGCGCCCACCGTCGGCTCCGTCCTGCTGGCCGGAGTCCTGCTCAAGATGGGCACCTACGGGTTCGTCCGCATCCTGCTGCCGGTCACCCCCGACGGCATGGCGACCTTCGCCCCCTACCTGGGCGCCTTCGCCGCCGTCGGCATCGTGTACGGATCGCTCGCCTGCCTCTGGCTCGCCCGCAAGGGCAACAAGGGCGACCTCAAGCGCCTCATCGCGTACTCCTCCGTGGGCCACATGGGCTTCGTCCTCCTCGGCATCGCCTCCATGACCCCCACCGGCGTCAACGGCGCGCTGTTCGCGAACATCGCCCACGGCCTGATCACCGGCCTCCTCTTCTTCCTGGTCGGCGCCCTCAAGGACCGCTACGGCACCGCCGACCTCGACACCCTCGCCGGAGCCACCGGCGCCGCCCTCTACGGCCGCGCCCCCCGCCTGGGCGCCTTCCTCGCCTTCGCCGCCGTCGCCTCGCTCGGCCTGCCCGGCCTCGCCGGCTTCTGGGGCGAGATGCTGGCCCTGTTCGGCGCGTTCGAACCGGCACGGGGCCTGTCCCGGCCCGCCTTCCTCACCTACATGGCCTTCGGCGCGTTCGGCACCCTGCTCACCGCCGCCTACCTGCTGACCGTCGTACGGCGCGTCTGCATGGGCGACCCCGCGGCGCGGCCGCAGCCCGCGCCGGGAGCGGCGTCCGGGCCCGCGCTCGAACTCGCCGACATCCAGCGCTACGAGTTCGCCGCCTGGACCCCGCTCGTGGCCCTCACCGTCCTCGCCGGCCTGTGGCCCGCCGTCCTCCTCGGCCTGACCGACCCGGCCGTCCAGAAGCTCCTCGCAGGAGGCAACGCATGACGGCCATGACGGCCCTGCCCCCCCTGGCCGCGGCCACGGCCACGGCCCCGGCCGCCGGGGCCGCGAGCCTCGTCCAGAGCGTCGACTGGCTCGCGATCACCCCGGTGGTCCTGCCCGCGGCCGTCGCCCTGGTCGTCCTGGTCGCCGACCTCTTCGTACCGGAGCGCCGCAAGCCGCTGCTCGGCTGGCTCTCCGTCGCAGGCCTCGCCGCCGCGACCGCCACCCTGATCCCGCTGCGCGCCGGCGACCGCGCCACCTTCTGCCTGACCACCGACCCCGGCGCGTGCAGCTACACCGCCGACCACTTCGCGCTCGTCATCCAGTTCCTCGTGCTGGCCGGCGCCCTGGTCACGGCCCTGCTGTCGGTCACCGCGGTCCGCGACGCGCGCATGCCGGCCGGTGAGTACTGGTTCCTGCTGCTGTCCTCCGCGGCGGGCGCCGCCCTGCTGCCCGCCTCCCGCGACCTCGCCACCCTGATCGTCGCCCTCGAAGTCGCCTCGCTGCCCGCCTTCGCCCTCGTCGGCATGCGCCGCGGCGACCGCCTCTCCTCCGAGGCCGCCCTCAAGTTCTTCCTCTCCTCCGTCACCGCCACCGCGGTCTCCCTGATGGGCGTCAGCTTCGTCTACGCCGCCACCGGCTCCCTGCACCTCACCCAGGTCGCCGACCGGCTCGAAGACGTCCCCGGGCAGCTCGACACCCTCGCCATGGCCGGCGTCGCGCTCACCCTCGTCGGCTTCGCCTTCAAGACCGCCGCCGTCCCCTTCCACTTCTGGGTCCCGGACACCTACGTCGGCGCCCCGCTGCCCATCGCGGGCTACCTCTCCGTGATCGGCAAGGCCGTCGGCTTCACCGGCCTCATCCTCGTCACGGTCATCGCCTTCCCCGCGTACTCCGACGTCTGGGGCCCGGCCCTCGCCGTCCTCGCCGCGCTGACGATGACGCTCGGCAACGCCGCCGCCGTGCGCCAGAGCCCGGACCGGCCGAACAGCGCGGTCCGCCTCCTCGCCTGGTCCTCCGTCGGCCAGGCCGGCTACCTGCTCGTCCCGATCGCGGCCGCCGCGTACTCCGGGCGCGACCAGATCGGCTCCACCGTCGCGTACGCCCTCATGTACGGCGCCGTGAACCTCGGCGCCTTCTCCGTGGCCGCCCTGGTCGCCCGTACGAAGCCGCAGAACCGGATCAGCGACTACCGGGGGCTGTACGCGCAGCGCCCGGCGGCCGCCCTCGCGCTGGCGTTCTTCCTGCTCTGCCTGGCCGGCCTGCCGCCGGGCCTCATCGGCCTCTTCGCCAAGGTCACCGTCTTCCGCGCCGCGGTCGACGCGGGCCTGGGCTGGCTGGCCGTGGTCATGGCGGTCAACGTCGTCATCGCCCTGTACTACTACCTGCGCTGGACGGCGCTGCTCTTCCGCGCCCCCGAGGCCCCCGCCGAAGGCGCCCGTACGAAGGCCCCCTGGCCGGTCAGCATCGCGATCGCGGTCACGGCCGTCGTCTCGGTGGTGCTCTCGGGCGCCCCGCAGCTGGTCCTGCGCTTCGCGTCGGGCAGCCTCTTCCCGCTGTAGGCCGGGGACCCGTACCCGAGCCACCCGTACGGCCCAACGCCCGCGCCGCTCCCGCCGCCCCCCTCGCCCGGGCGGCGGGCCCGCCGCGCCCCGGGAACCAGACGCGCTCACCTCGCGTTGAGCGGTGAGGGAGGGTCCACTGGACCGTAGACCCTCAGAACCAAGGACGGGGCTCCCCTGCCGCACCATTTGGAGGGCGTACCGTGCACCGCCGGCACAACGGGCTGAAGACCGCCGTACTCCTCGGCGGGCTGTCCGCACTCATCATCCTCATCGGGAGTTTCTTCGGGCGGGGCGGCCTGATCATCGCCGTCCTCGTCGCCCTGGGGACGAACGCGTACGCGTACTGGAACAGCGACAAGCTGGCTCTACGCGCGATGCGCGCCCGCCCCGTCAGCGAGTTCGAAGCCCCGCAGCTCTACCGCATGGTGCGCGAGCTCTCCACGTCCGCGCGCCAGCCCATGCCCCGGCTCTACATCTCGCCGACCGAGGCGCCCAACGCGTTCGCCACCGGCCGCAATCCGCGCAACGCCGCGGTCTGCTGCACCGAGGGGATCCTGCGCATCCTCGACGAGCGCGAGCTGCGCGGGGTGATCGGCCACGAGCTGAGCCACGTCTACAACCGCGACATCCTGATCTCGTCCGTCGCCGGAGCCCTGGCCTCCGTCATCATGTTCCTGGTGAACTTCGCCTGGCTGATCCCGGTCGGCCGGTCCAACGACGACGAGGGGCCCGGCATCCTCGGCATGCTGCTGATCATGATCCTGGGCCCGCTGGCCGCCAGCGTGATCCAGCTGGCCATCAGCCGCTCGCGCGAGTACGAGGCGGACGCGTCCGGCGCCCAGCTCACCGGCGACCCGCTCGCCCTGGCCAGCGCCCTGCGCAAGCTGGACGCAGGCGTCAAGCAGCTCCCGCTGCCCCCCGAGCCCAGGCTGGAGACCGCGAGCCACATGATGATCGCCAACCCGTTCCGCCCGGGCCAGGGCCTTTCTAAAATGTTCTCGACGCACCCCCCGATGGCCGAGCGCATCGCCCGGCTCGAACAGATGGCAGGACGTAGCCGATGAAGACCATCCTCAACATCATTTGGCTCGTCCTCAGCGGCATCTGGCTCTTCCTGGGCTACTGCCTGGCGGGCGTGCTCCTGTGCATCACCATCATCGGCATCCCGTTCGGCATCGCGGCCTTCCGCATCGCCCTGTACGCGCTCTGGCCCTTCGGCTACACGACCGTCGAGCGCCATGACGCGGGCGCGGGATCCTGCGTCGGCAACGTCCTGTGGCTGCTCCTCGCGGGCTGGTGGCTGGCCCTCGGCCACATCGTCACCGGCATCGCCCTGTGCGTGACGATCATCGGCATCCCCTTCGGCATCGCCAACTTCAAGATGGTCCCGCTGTCCCTGCTCCCGCTGGGCCGTGAGATCGTCCCGACCGACGCGCCGTTCGCGTCCCGGTAGGCGGCGCACACGGTGTCGGCTGCGCGCCCGGCCACGACCCTCTCGGTCATCGTGCCGATGTACAACGAGGAAGAGGCCCTTCCCGCCCTGGTGGGCCGTCTTCGGCCGGTGCTCGACGACACCGGCGTCCCGTACGAGGTGCTCGCCGTCGACGACGGGAGCACCGACCGGACCGCCGAACTCCTGGAGAAGTTCCGTACGGACTGGCCCGAGCTCCGCATCGTCCGGCTGCGCGGGAACTCCGGCCACCAGGCCGCCCTGCGCGCCGGACTCCACAGCTCCGTCGGGGCGTACGTGGCCAGCATCGACGCCGACCTCCAGGACCCGCCGGAGAAAATACCGGAGATGCTGGACCTGGCCCGGTCCGAGAACCTCGACATCGTCTACGGCGTCCGCTCCGACCGCAGCACCGACACCGGCTTCAAGCGCCGCACCGCCGGCGCGTACTACTGGCTGATGCGCCGCATGGTCGGCAAGCAGGTGCCCGCGCAGGCCGGGGACTTCCGGCTGCTCAGCCGCGAGGCGGTGGAGGCCCTCAAGTCCCTGCCCGACCAGCACCAGGTCTACCGACTGCTGGTGCCGTGGCTCGGTTTCCCGAGCGGGCAGGTGACGTACCGCCGCGGCGAGCGGGTGGCGGGCGAGACCAAGTACCCGCTGAGCAAGATGATCCGCCTCGCCGTGGACGGCATCACCAACTTCTCGGCCGCGCCGCTGAGGCTGGCGACCTGGCTCGGCGTCATCAGCTTCGTCACCTGCTTCGTGATGATCGCCTGGACGCTGGTGGTCTTCCTGCTCGGCAAGACCGTGCCCGGCTGGAGCTCGCTGTTCGTCGCCATGCTGTTCCTGGGCGGCGTCCAGCTGATCTGCGTGGGGCTGCTCGGCGAGTACATCGGCCGGATCTACACCGCGGTGCAGCGCCGGCCCACGTACTTCATCGGATACGACTCGGCCCGCGACGAAGACATCCGCAAGGGGCCCGGGTCCAGCGGGAACTGACGGGGGCTTCGAGGTGGTCGCCGCAGGTCAGGGCGATTGTCAGTGGTGGGGTTCACGATGGGGGCATGGACGAGACCGAGCAGTTGCTGGAGCAAGTCGCCCGACGCGTACGCGGCTTCGGGCCCGAGGGCGGCACCTTGGTGCCCGGGCCGCTGCCGGCCCCCCTGGACCCGGACGCGGTGCGCCGGGCCGAGGGCATACTCGGCTTCGCCCTGACCCCGCTCCTGGCCGGTCTCTACACCCGGATCGCGGACGGCGGGTTCGGCCCGGAGTACGGACTGCTCCCGCTGGAGGCCGCGGTCAGGCAGTACACCGCGATGCGCGCCTCGGACTGGGGCTGGCCCGAGGGCGTCCTGCCGATCACCGACTACGGCTGCGCCATGCTGGGATGCGTGGACTGCCGCTCCGAGACCGCCCAGGTCCTGCTGTTCGAGCCGAACCCGGGCGATCCCGACCTCGCCTGGTACGCCGACTCGCCCGCGCTGGCCGACTGGCTGCGCGGCTGGCTCGACGGCACGGCCTGGTTCTGCGACGACTCGGAGGGCGCGGATCTGGAAATGGCCCCCTGGGCGGAGTTCAGATCCCGCGTCTGAGCCGGCCGCGGACCCCGTAGGCCACCGCGCCCAGTGCCAGTACCGCCGCCCCCGCGAGGACCGCGGCGGCCGGCAGCGCACAGGCCAGTACGACACAGCCGGACAGCCCGACCGCTGCCACGGCCCGGCCCTTGACACCTGAATCGAGCGTCCACGCCGAAGCGTTCGCGATCGCGTAGTAGGCCAGCACCCCGAAGGACGAGAAGCCGATCGCGCCCCGCAGATCGGTGGTCGCCGCGAGCACCGAGACCACCGCGCCCACGGCGAGCTCCGCATGGTGCGGCACCCGGCGCCGGGAATGTACGGCGGCCAGCGCGCGGGGGAGATGGCCGTCCCGGGCCATCGCCAGGGTGGTCCGCGACACCCCGAGCACCAGGGCCAGCAGCGAGCCCAGCGCCGCCAGGGCCGCCCCGACCCGGACCACGGGGGCCGCTGCGGGCAGCCCGGCCGCCCGTACCGCATCCGCCAGCGGGGCCGGCGAAGCCGCGAGGCCGCCGGCGCCCAGCACCGACAGCGCGGCCACCGTCACCGCGGCGTACACGAGCAGGGCGAGCCCCAGGGCCAGGGGCACCGCCCGGGGGATCGTGCGCTGCGGATCGCGCACCTCCTCGCCCAGGGTGGTGATCCGGGCGTACCCCGCGAAGGCGAAGAACAGCAGCCCGGCCGCCTGCAGCAGCCCGCCGGCGCCGACCCCGGCCGGAGCGCCGAGCCGTCCCGCCTCCGCCGCGCCGGAGGTCAGGCACACCACCACGACCCCGGCCAGCACGGCCAGTACCGCCGCCACGATCACCCGGGCGATCCGGGCGGACTTCTGCACGCCGCCGTAGCTCGCGGCGGTCAGCGCCACCACGGCCGCCACGGCCACGGCGTGCTGCTGCCCGGGCCACACGTACGCCCCCACGGTGAGCGCCATCGCCGCGCAGGAGGCCGTCTTGCCCACGACGAACCCCCAGCCGGCCAGGTATCCCCAGAACGGGCCGAGCCGCTCCCGCCCGTAGACGTAGGTCCCCCCGGAAGCCGGGTACCGGGCGGCCAGCCGCGCCGAGGAGTGCGCGTTGCAGTAGGCGATCAGGGCCGCCACCGCCAGGGCCGCGAGCAGCGCGCCGCCCGCCGGCCCCGCCGCGCCCGCCGCCGGCGCGAGGGCGGCGAAGATGCCCGCCCCGACCATGGCGCCCAGCCCGACGACGACGGCGTCGGCCACCCCCAGCGTGCGCTTGAGTTCGTTGTCCACGCGGCGGAGGGTAGCGGGGCTGGACGACGCCTTCGCGACCGGTCAGGGGGTCCGGTTCCGTTCCCAGCCGTGGAGGGCCGTCAGGCAGGCGTGATCGAGGTGGCGCAGCCCGCTCAGGTCGAGGCGTACGGGGTGTCCGGCCGGCAGGGCGTCCAGCTCGTCGAGCAGCTTCGGCAGCCGCAGGAAGCTGGCGCTCCCCAGCACCTGGACACGGAGCTCCTCGCCTTCCCAGACCTCCTCGATGTGCACCTGGGAGGTCTCCCAGGCCGCCTTGACCACGGCGAGGCCCAGCCCGATCAGCACGCCCTCGAAGAGGTTGGTGGCCACGATCGCGGCGGCCGTCGTCACCAGCACCACCGCCTCGCCCCGGTGCGTCCGCCACAGGCCGGCGACGGCGCGGGCCGGCAGCAGCTTCCATCCGGCGTGCAGCAGCACCCCGGCCAGCGCGGCGAGCGGCACGATCCGCAGCAGCTGGGGGAGCGCGACCGCGAACAGCAGCAGCCAGCCGCCGTGCATCACCCGGGAGGCCCGGGTGCGGGCCCCGGCCTCCACGTTGGCCGCGCTGCGCACGATCACGGCGGTCATCGGGAGCGCCCCGAGCAGCCCGCAGACGGTGTTGCCGACGCCCTGGGCCATGAGCTCGCGGTCGTAGTGGGTCGGCGGCCCGTCGTGCATCCGGTCGACGGCGGCCGCGCTGAACAGGGTCTCGGCGGAGGCGATCAGCGCCAGGGCGATCACGGTGCCCAGGGCCCCGGCGGAGGCCAGCAGCCCGAAGTCCGCCCAGCCCGGCGGGGCGATGGACCCCAGTAGGCCGGTCACGGTCACCTTCTCGACGGGCAGGCCCAGCATCACCGTGGCGGCGGTCGCGGCCGCCACCCCGACCAGGGCGCCCGGCACGATCCGCAGCCGGTCCGGCATCCGGCGCCAGGCCACGAGGATCGCGACGGTCCCCGCCCCGAGCCCCACGGCCGCCCAGTCGGCCTCCGCGGCGAGCGCCGGCACCGCGGCCAGCTTCTCCAGGGTCGCGCCGGGCGCCGGTACGCCGCCCAGGGCGTACAGCTGCCCCGCGATCAGCACCAGCCCGATCCCGGCGAGCATCCCGTGCACGACGGCGACGGAGATCGCCCGGAACCACCGCCCGAGCCGCAGCGCCCCCATGCACAGCTGGAGCACCCCGGCGGCCAGGACCAGGACGCCCAGCGCGCGGGGGCCGTGCGTGTGCACCGCCTCGTAGACGAGCACGGTGAGCCCGGCCGCCGGTCCGCTCACCTGGAGCGAGCTGCCCCGGAACCAGCCGGTGACCAGTCCGCCCACCACCCCGGTCACGATCCCCAGCTCCGCGGGCACGCCGGAGGCGACGGCGACCCCCACGCAGAGCGGCAGTGCGACGAGCGCGACCACGACGGACGCCCCGAAGTCTTCGCGAAACGTTCCGACCCCAGGCATCCGTGACCCTCCCCTGTCCCGCGGCGATGAACACCGCCAGGTTGGCGGGCGCGCGCACGGTTGCCCAAGTGCCCATTGGGGGCTGGTGAGGCGCATGCGCCGCGCACTCCGGGCACATGATCCGCACGCCCCCGGACCCGGAAGCACCCCCCGGAAACAGCCGCGGCCCGCCGGTCCGCGAAGGACCGCCGGGCCGCCGGACGGCAGGTGGGAGACCGCGATCAGCGGTAGTTCACGAACTGGATCGCGAAGTCGAGCTCCTTGCCCTTGAGGAGCGCCTGGACGGCCTGGAGGTCGTCACGGCTCTTGGAGCTGACGCGCAGCTCCTCGCCCTGGACCTGGGCCTTGACGCCCTTGGGGCCCTCGTCCCGGATGATCTTGGCGACCTTCTTGGCGTTCTCCTGGGAGATGCCCTCCTCGATCGAGGCGAAGATCTTGTACTCCTTGCCGGACAGCTGCGGCTCGCCGGCGTCGAGCGCCTTCAGCGAGATCCCGCGCTTGACCAGCTTGGTCTCGAACACGTCGAGGACGGCCTTGACACGCTCCTCGGAGACCGCCTCCATCAGGATCTTGTCGCCCGACCAGGCGATGGTGGCGCCGGTGCCCTTGAAGTCGTAGCGCTGCGAGAGTTCCTTGGCGGCCTGGTTGAGGGCGTTGTCGACCTCCTGCCGCTCGACCTTCGAGACGATGTCGAAACTGGAGTCGGCCATGTGCTGTGGCTCCTTGAAGTCGGCTGTCATTGCCCCGCGGGGCGCGGCCGGACATCCCCGGCCCGCTCGGCAAAGCCTAGCCACCGCGCCCGCCCCCGGTGCTGATCAATCCAGTGGCGAAGCACCCCCGAGCATCAGGTATCGTTTACGTCGTTGCCAGGGAGCGCCGCCGCAAGGCGGAAAAATGGCAGCGATCATGGCGGTGTGCCCGAGTGGCCAAAGGGAGCAGACTGTAAATCTGCCGGCTCAGCCTACCCAGGTTCGAACCCTGGCGCCGCCACGCGATGTGAGACCCCCGTTACTGCGGAAGCGCAGTGGCGGGGGTCTTCTCGTACGACCCCGCAAACGGCGCCCGTATCGTCCGGGTCGCGTGTTCGTTCTCCGGACGTGAACTTCATTTCTGACACGCGCGGGAGGGTCGGCGGCGGCATGCTGCTCGCCCTCCTCGGAGCCGGGATCCCCGCCCTGGTCGGGGCGGCACTGCACAGCCACGTGGGCCAGCCCTACCAGGAGACCACGCTCTATTTCGGCACCGAACGCCCCGGCGGCCGGACCCCCGTCGCGGAGCAGGAGTTCATGGACTTCCTGGACCGGGAGGTCACCCCGGCCTTCCCCGAGGGGCTCACCCTCCTGGACGGGCACGGCCAGTGGCAGCGCGCCGGGCAGGTCATCCACGAGACCTCGTACGAGGTGGTGCTCCTCTACCCGGAGAAGGAGGCCGAGGACCGCAGTGTCCGCATCGAGCGGATCCGGCAGGCCTACCAGGACCAGTACCAGCAGGACTCCGTCGGGCGCTCCGACGACAAGGTGACCGCCGAGTTCTGAGAGCCCGTCACCGCGGGGGAGCCCCCGGCGGCCTCAGTTGCCCGCGACGGCCTTGACGGCCACCGCGACGGGGGTCGATCCCTCGACCAGCTCCAGCGTCAGACCGGCCGTCGCCGGGGTTTCGACCAGCTCCGCCAGCACGGCGGCCACGTCGTCGCGCGCCACCGTCCCGCGGCCCGTCCGCGCCTCCAGCCGCACCCGCCCGCTCCCGGGGTCGTCGGTCAGCGCGCCGGGCCGCAGGACCGTCCACTCCAGGCCCAGCCGGGTCCGTACGTGGTCGTCCGCCTCGCCCTTCGCCCGCAGGTAGAAGTCGAAGACGTCATCGCCCTCGTGGTACGCGTCCGCGCCCATCGAAGAGACCATCAGGAAGCGCCGTACACCCGCCCGTTCGGACGCGTCCGAGAACAGCACCGCCGCGCCCCGGTCCACGGTGTCCTTGCGGGCCACACCGCTGCCGGGGCCCGCGCCGGCCGCGAACACCGCCGCGTACGCGCCCTGCAGGATGCCCGCCACGTGCTCGACCGAGGCGGACTCCAGGTCGCAGAGCACCGGTTCGGCGCCCGCCTCCCGCAGGTCGTCGCCCTGCTCCGGGTCGCGGATGATGCCCGCGACCTCGTACCCGCGCGCGGCGAGCAGTCGCTCCAGCCGCAGCGCGATCCGACCGTGTCCACCCGCGATGACGATGCGCATGTCCCGACCGTACGACGAGCCGGGCGCCGCCGCCCGCGAAACCCTCCGCCGCCGGGCCGGCGGACGGTCAGGGGCCGGGCTCCACGCGGCCCTGGCGGGGCAGGTCCAGGGCCACCGCGACCGCCGAGTCGCAGTACTCCCGTACGGCACTCGTCCGGGCTACCACCCGGCCGCGGTGGATCACGATCCGGCTGTACGCCAGGGACAGCACCCCCGCGATCCGGTCCCCCCGTACGGCCAGCAGCTCGGCCGGGAACCCGGCCTCCACCCGGACCTCCGGCAGGCCCATCGCCTCCCGGGCGGCGCCGCTGACGGACGCGTAGGCCTCCGGGGCCCGCAGCCCGCCCTGGGAGGCCAGCAGGAATGCCGCCTCCAGCGGGTCGCCGCGGCCGACCGGGTTCCCGGCGTCCCGCAGCGCCCCGCTGCCGGCCGCCACCCGGACCCCGGCGGCGCGCAGCAGCCGTACGGGAGCCGTGCGCAGCCCGCGCCGCTCCAGGGCCGCGCAGTCGCCCTGGGGCAGGCAGGTGACCCGCACGCCGGCCGCGGCCAGCTGGTCGGCGGCCCGGTGCGCCACGTCCAGCGGGAGCCGCGACAGCCCGCCGCAGGGGCCGATCGTCACCCCCGGGCGCAGCCCGCCGGCCATCGCGGCGAGCCGGGCCAGCCGGCCGGGATCGTCACCGTCCGTGTGCAGGTCCACGGGGCAGCCGTGCTCGGCGGCGAGTTCCAGGACGGCTTCCAGGAAGCCCGTCGGGTCGGGGTCCAGGTCCGGGCAGCCGCCGATGACGGAGGCGCCCATCTTGACGGCGTCCCGCAGCATGGCGAGCCCGTCGGAGCCGGCCGCGCCGGTGAGGAGGCGGGGCACGGCGACGGTGGTCAGGTCGGTGAGTCCGCGCAGCGAGCGGCGGGCCTGGAGCACGGCCTCCAGGGGGCCGAGGCCGTGCACGTCCCCGATCCGGACGTGGGAGCGCACGGCCGTGGCGCCGTGGCCGAGCTGGAGCAGGGCGGCCTCGGTGGCCCGGCGCTGCACCTCGTCGGTGCCGTACGAGACGGGCCCCTCGCCGTCGGCGGTCAGGGCGGTGTCCCCGTGGGCGTGCGGCTCCGCGGGGGCGGGGAGCAGCAGGTAGCCGCCGAGGTCGACGCGGGCGAGCGCGGGGGAGGGCAGGCTGCCCGCGGTGCCGACGGCCTGGATCCGGCCGCCGCCGAGCCGGACGTCGACCGTACGCCCGTCCGTGAGGCGGGCTCCGCAGAGCAGCAGGGTGGTGGACTCGGCGGCAGCGGCAGCGGCAGCGGCAGCGGCAGCGTTCGCGTCCGCGTTCCCGGGCGGGCGCCGGGGCCCCTGGCCGCCGCCCTCACCACGGCCGCCCGGCGGGAAGGGGGACGGCTGCTGCGGCTGGCTGTCGGACATCGCGCTCCTGCGGTGGCTCGGGCGGTTCCTGGGCCGAGCGGCCGCGGCCCGCGGCCCAAGATCACGCAGCGTGCTCAGAGCCTAGGGCGCGGGGGTCTCCGCTTCGCGGAGGAGCGCAATAGTCGTACCGGTGTGGTGCCCCCGGGCCGCGGCGCCCGTGCCCGCGCCCCGGCCGGGCGCGGACGCCTCCTCGCGCCGGCCGCTTCGTACGGGATCGGCGGGGATCGGCGGGGCCGGAGTGGCTCGTGGGGGCCGCCGGGAATGTGAGCCCGGACACAATCCGCCCCGAAATGGGCCTCGGTGGCACCCGGGACTTGATCGGGAAAGCCGGGACCGCCCCCTCGGAGCCCAGTCCCCGCAAAGGATTTGGGCGATGGGCGGGCAACCGTGTAATGTCTTCATCGCTCGCCCCAATAGCTCAGTCGGTAGAGCGTCTCCATGGTAAGGAGAAGGTCTGCGGTTCGATTCCGCATTGGGGCTCTGGTGAGAGAGGTTCCCCACCCTCGGGTGGGGAGCTGATCACATCAAAGCGGCGTAGCTCAGTCGGTAGAGCAAGCGGCTCATAATCGCTGTGTCACCGGTTCAAGTCCGGTCGCCGCTACCCACAGTAGCCGATTGCGGGGTCGGTCTCCCGATCGGCTACTCTTTTATGCGTTCATCCGTCCCATAGTCCGTCAAGGAGCACTCACGTGGCTGCCACCGACGTCCGCCCGAAGATCACGCTGGCCTGCGTGGAGTGCAAGGAGCGGAACTACATCACCAAGAAGAACCGGCGTAACAACCCGGACCGCATGGAGATGAAGAAGCACTGCCCGCGCTGCAACTCGCACACCGCGCACCGCGAGACCCGCTGACCCCAGCGAAGTCTCGAATACAGGCACCGTCATGAGGTCGTCCCCTTCTTTGGGGGGCGGCCTCGTGTCGTTTCCGTGATCGTCGGTCTGTGATCGTTTTCCTCGTGTGACCGACTTTTTTCCAACAGGAGGTAGGGAGCCATGGCGCTCGACCAGTCCTTCGTGGGGCGGAGCTACCCGCCCACCGATCCGTACGAGGTCGGCCGGGAGAAGATCCGCGAATTCGCGGTGGCGGTGGGGGACGCGAATCCCGTCTACACCGACCCCGATGCCGCCAAGGCGTTCGGTCACCTGGACGTGATCGCCCCGCCGACTTTCGTGTTCGCGATCACATTCGCGGCGGCGGGTCAGGTCGTCGAGGACCCGCAGCTGGGTCTGGACTACAGCCGCGTCGTGCACGGCGACCAGAAGTTCGCGTACTCGCGGCCCGTGCGTGCCGGTGACCGCCTGTCGGTGACCTCCACGATCGAGGCCGTGAAGTCGATGGCGGGCAACGACATCATCGACATCCGCGGCGAGGTCCACGACGAGACCGGCGAGCACGTGGTGACGGCGTGGACGAAGCTCGTCTCCCGCGCCCCCGAGGAGGCCTGAGATGACCGCGCAGATCAAGTACGCCGACGTCGAGGTCGGCACGGAGCTGCCGGCGGGCTCCTTCCCGGTGACGCGCGCCACGCTGGTGCGGTACGCGGGTGCCTCGGGCGACTTCAACCCGATCCACTGGAACGAGAAGTTCGCCAAGGAGGTCGGGCTGCCGGACGTGATCGCGCACGGCATGTTCACGATGGCCGAGGCGATCCGCGTGGTCACCGACTGGGTCGGCGACCCGGGTGCGGTCGTCGAGTACGGGGTCCGCTTCACGAAGCCGGTCGTCGTGCCGAACGACGAGACGGGCGCGCTGGTCGAGGTCACGGCCAAGGTCGCGGCGAAGCTGGACGACCACCGCGTACGCGTGGACCTGACGGCGATGAGCGCGGGCCAGAAGGTCCTGGGCATGTCCCGGGCCGTGGTGGTCCTGGCCTGAGCCCGGCGCCCACACCGGGCCGAGCGCCGGGCGGGACGGGTCCCGCTCGGCGCTCGCTCAGCGCGTGCCGATGCCGTGGGCGGTGCCCTCGGTGACGGCCCGGAGCTTGTCCGGGTTGGCGACGTTGTGGATCGTGGTGATCCGGCCGTCGGCGTCGAAGTCGAAGGTGACCGTGGAGATCACCCGGTCCGGTGCGCTGAACAGCAGGCCCGGGCCGCCGTTGATCTCGATGAGTTCGGCCCTCATGTCGGCGGGGGCGACGCCCTGGTAGGTGACGCTGCCCATGGCGGCGAACCAGGCGGCCACCGTCCGCGCCCCCAGGACCGGCTTCAGGGCCTGGCGGACCTTCCCGCCGCCATCGGTCCACAGGGTCACGTCCGGGGACAGGACCTCCATCAGCGCGTTGACGTCACCGCCGGTCGTGGCGGCGAAGAACCGCTCCGTGACCTCGCGCCGGCGCGACCGGTCGGCGGTGAAGCGCGGCCGCCCCGCCCGGACGTGCTCGCGGGCGCGGTGCGCGGCCTGGCGCACCGCCGCCTCGGAGCGTTCCAGTGCCTCCGCGATCTCGGCGTGGCTGAAGTCGAAGACCTCCTTCAGCACGAACACCGCGCGCTCCAGCGGGCTGAGCGTCTCCAGTACGACGAGCACGGCCATCGACACCGACTCGGCGTCCACGACGGTCTCGGCGGTGTCGCCCGTGGTGAGGATGGGCTCGGGGAGCCACGGTCCGACGTAGGTCTCCCGCTGGTGGCGGGCGGACCGCAGCCGTGCCAGCGCCTCGTTCGACACGATCCGCGCCAGGTACGCCTTGGGGTCGGCCACCTGTGAGCGGTCCGCCGCCGACCACTTGATCCAGGCGTCCTGGACCGCGTCCTCCGCGTCGGCCGCCGTGCCCAGGATCCGGTAGGCCACCGTGAACAGCAGGTTCCGGTGCCGGTGGAACACCTGCTGGTCGAGGTCCGTGGGCGAGGGACCGGTCATCGGACCGCCCCGTTCCGGGTGAAGCGGCCCCCACGCGGCCAGACGGCTCCCGAGGCGGGCATCTTCTTCATGCGGCCGTACGTCGGCCAGGGCGCGGCGCTCACCACCTCTTTGTACCGGGCCGCCGTGCGGCCGGTCAGGTGAATGCGCCGCGGACTGTCGTCGGGCCGGGTGAACTGCACCACCGCGTCGTTCCGGCCCAGGCTCACCGGCGTGTGGTAGTAGCCGAAGCGGAACGGCCGGGGCGCTCTGCCCTTCAGCGTGCGGACGATCGACACCGCGGCGTGCACGCCCGTCGGCATGCCGCCCTGGCAGGTGCCGTGCATGACGCCGTAGCCCTGCCGGATCGCCGCCGCGTCGCCCACCGCGTACACCTCCGGGTGCGATACCGACCGCAGCGCGGCGTCGGTGAGGACGCGGCCGCGCTCGTCGACGGCCAGCCCGGCGGCGGCCGCCAGCGGCGACACCCGCGTACCGCTGGTCCACAGGACCGCGTCGGCGGGGAGGCGCTCGCCCCCGGCCAGCTCGACCGCGCCCGGCAGTACCTCCACCACCTCGACCCCGCTGCGCACGGTCACGCCCAGGCGGCCGAGCGCGGCCCGCAGGTACGCCGCGGCCTTCGGGGTCATGGTGGCGCCGGGTTCGCGCCGGCCCAGCAGGACGACGTCCAGCCCCGGGTGCCGCTCGGCGATCTCCGCGGCCGACTCGATGCCGGTCAGGCCGCTCCCGACGACGACCACCGTCCCGCTGCCGCTGCCGCTGCCGCTGCCGTTGCCCTTCGCGAGCCGGGCCAGGCGGTCGGCCAGCGCCGCCGCGTCCTCGGGGCTGTTCAGGGTGTACGCGTGCTCCTCCACGCCCGCCACCGCCCCGAGGTTGGCCACGCTGCCGAGGCCGTAGACCAGCGTGTCGTAGGGCAGGACCCGGTCGTCGTCGATCCGCACCGTCCTCGCGTCCGCGTCCACCGCCGTCACCCAGCCGCGGACGAACCGCGCGCCCGTCCCCTCCAGTAGCTCCGGGATGCTCAGCTCGGCGAGCTGCTGCCCGGTCGCCGTCATGTGGAGCCGCAGCCGCTCGGTGAACCGTTCCTGGGCGTTCACCAGGGTCACCCGCACGTTCTGGCGCCGCCCGAGCCGGGCTCCGAGCTGGACCGCCGCGGACATGCCCGCGTACCCCGCCCCCAGGACCAGGACGTGGTGGGTGCCGCTCCCGCCGCCCGCTCCGTCCGCGTCCACATCCACGCCCGCGGCCGTGGCCGTGTCCGCGTATGCGTCTTCGTGCCGCGTGTCCTTCGGCTGTGCGTTCATCGCTCTCGCCCTCCTCCACCCGCTGTTGACGACCACCAGATGCGCTCTGCCGCCCCGTTCGTGACATGAGTCCGATGTGACGCGCGACACGGTCGGCGGAGGGCGCCGGGCCAGAGGGCTTGCCAAGTTAGTGATTGAGTACTAACTTCATACGCATGGCAAGGATGAGTGCGGACGAGCGGCGCGAGAGCGTCATCCGTGCGGCGATGCACGAGTTCGCCCGCGGCGGCTATCACGGGACCTCCACCGAGGCGATCGCCAAGCGGGTCGGAGTCTCGCAGCCGTACCTGTTCCGGCTCTTCCCGAACAAGCAGGCCATCTTCCTCGCCGCCGCCGACCGCTGCCTGCGCGAGACCCGCGAGGTGCTCGGCGCGGCGGCCGAGGGCCTGGAGGGCGATGAGGCGACGTACGCCATGGCGAACGCGTACGCCCGGCTCATCACCGAGGATCCGGACAAGCTCCAGATGCAGCTCCAGATGTACGTCACCATCGGCGCCGCCGAAGCGGCCGGCGACCACGAGCTCGGCGAGCTCGTGCGCAACGGCTGGATGGAGCTCTGGGACACCGTCCACCTCCCCCTCGGCGGGGACGTGAACGAGACCACGACCTTCATGGCCTACGGAATGCTGATCAACAACCTGGCCGCCATGGGCTTCCCGCCCGGGCACCGGGTCTGGGAGGGACTGTTCCCCGCCGCCCGGGTCCAGGGGCGAGAGGGCCGGCCGGGGGAGTGAGTCCCCGGCGCACGCCGTCCGCCCCGTGCGGCGCCTTTTCATGGCCGCAAAAGTTAGTCAGTGATAACTAACAACGCTCGTCATCACCTTCAGGGGGAAATCGTGAACTCCACGCACGAAGCCCACGGCGCCGAAGGCACCCGGGACGCCGCACTCCGCGGCCCCGCCGTCTGGGCGCTCGTCCTCACCTCCGTCGCCGGCTTCATGGCCGCCCTCGACAACCTCGTCGTCACCACCGCCCTCCCCGCCATCCGCAAGGACCTCGGCGGTGCGCTGGAGGACCTGGAGTGGACGGTGAACGCCTACACGCTCACCTTCGCCGTCCTCCTCATGTTCGGCGCGGCCCTCGGCGACCGCTTCGGGCGGCGCCGGCTCTTCATGGCCGGCCTCGCGGTGTTCACCGGCGCCTCCGCCGCCGCCGCCCTCTCGCCGGGCATCGACGAGCTCATCGCCGCCCGCGCCGTCCAGGGCGTCGGCGCCGCGATCATGATGCCGCTCACCCTCACCCTGCTCACCGCCGCCGTCCCGGCCGCCCGCCGCGGCATGGCCCTCGGCATCTTCAGCGCCGTCAGCGGCCTCGCCGTCGCCAGCGGCCCCCTCGTCGGCGGCACCCTCACCGAGCACATCTCCTGGCAGTGGATCTTCTGGCTGAACGTCCCGATCGGCCTCGCCCTGATCCCGCTCGCCCGCCTCAAGCTGGCCGAGTCCACCGCCCCGAACGCCCGACTCGACGTCCCGGGAACGCTCCTGATCAGCGGCGGCCTCTTCGGCATCGTCTACGCCCTCGTCAACGCCAACGCCGACGGCTGGACCAGCGCCTCCGTGCTCACCGGCCTGATCGCCGGCGCCGCGCTCGTCGGGGCGTTCGTCGTCCACGGCTTCCGCAACGCGAACCCCATGCTGCCCATGCGCCTCTTCCAGAACCGGGGCTTCCTCGGGATCAACATGGCCAGCCTGCTGATGTACCTGGGCATGTTCGGCTCGGTCTTCCTGCTCAGCCAATTCCTCCAGGGCGTCGCCGGCTACTCGCCCACCCAGGCCGGCGTACGGATGCTCCCCTGGACCGCCATGCCGCTGGTCGTCGCCCCGATCGCGGGCATCCTGTCCGACCGCATCGGCGGCCGTCCCGTCGTCGCCACCGGGCTCGCGTTGCAGGCCCTCGGCCTCGGCTGGTTCGCGATGATCCTGAGCGCCGACGTCTCGTACGCCGCCCAGCTCCCGGCGCTGATCCTCAGCGGCATCGGCATGGGCCTCTACTTCGCCCCCGCGTCCAGCATCCTCATGTCCACCGTGTCCCCCGCCGACCAGGGCAAGGCCTCCGGCGCCAACAACGCGCTGCGCGAGGTGGGCGGAGCCCTCGGCGTCGCGGTCCTGGCCTCGGTCTTCTCCGCCCAGGGCGGCTACGAGTCCCCGCAGGCCTTCACCGACGGGACCGTGCCCGCGCTGTGGATCGGCGCGGCCGGGGTGGCCGTGGCGGCCGCCTTCGCCCTGATGGTCCCGGGCAAGCGCAGCCTCACGACGCCCGCGCCCGTCGCCTCCGGGAACACCGCCGCGAACACCGCCGGAAACGCCGCCGGAAACGGCTCCGGCGCCGGATACGCGGCCTCCGCCAAGGTCTCCGCGACCGGCTGACGGCGACAGCCCCGGCCCCGCCTCCGCCGCCCGCCTCCGCCGCCCGCCCCCCGGGCCCCCGCCCCCCGAGCAGCTCCACCGAAAGGAGCGCACACCATGCCCGACATGCCCTGGTTCACGCCCACCCCGCCCGCTCCCGGCGCCGAGGTCCACGTCATGGCCTCCCGCTTCGAGACCGAGACCCTGCTCGGCGCCGTCAGGTTCTTCCTCAAGGCGCCCGGCATCATCGGCCAGATCCGCAAGGCCCCCGGCGCCCACGGCGTCGCCCTCCGCGCCCGGGTCCTCGGCCGGACCTTCCTGACCCTCTCCGCCTGGGAGGACCCGCAAGCGCTCCACCGCTTCGCCCGCAGCGAGCCGCACCGCTCCAGCTCCCGCGCCGCCGCCGCGTTCATGCGGGAGTCGGCCTTCGCCTACTGGACCGCCCCCGCCTCGGAGCTCCCCATCACCTGGGCCGAAGCCGAGCGCCGACTCTCCGAGGAGGCCGCCCGCCCGGAACGTACGGCGTGACATGCGGCGAGAGGTACGGTCCGTGGCCCCGCAGGGATGCGAGGGGTACGGACCGTACTCTTGTCCACGTGCAGGAACTCCACGACGCCCCCCTCGCCCCCCTGACCACCTTCCGCCTCGGTGGCCCCGCCACCCGTCTGGTCACCGCGACCACCGACGCCGAGGTGGTCGAGGCCGTCCGCGCCGCGGACGAGAGCGGCACCCCGCTCCTCGTCATCGGCGGCGGCAGCAACCTGGTCATCGGCGACCGCGGCTTCGAGGGCACCGCCCTGCGCATCGCGACCACCGGCTTCCACCTGGACGGGACGCGGCTGGAGCTCGCCGCGGGCGAGAACTGGAGCGACGCCGTCGCCCGCAGCGTCGAGGCGGGCCTGGCCGGCATCGAATGCCTCGCCGGGATCCCCGGCTCCGCCGGCGCCACCCCGATCCAGAACGTCGGGGCGTACGGCCAGGAAGTCTGCGACACCATCACCGAGGTCGTCGCGTACGACCGCACCACCGGCGAAACGGTCACCCTCACCGCCGACGAGTGCGCCTTCCGCTACCGCAACAGCACCTTCAAGGACCAGCCCGACCGCTACGTCGTCCTGCGCGTCCGCTTCGCACTGGAGGACGCGGGCGGCCTGTCCGCTCCCATCAAGTACCCCGAGACCGCCCGCGCCCTCGGCGTCGAGGCCGGCGACCGGGTCCCGGCCGCCCAGGCCCGCGAGACCGTACTGCGGCTGCGCGCCGGCAAGGGCATGGTCCTCGACCCCGCCGACCACGACACCTGGTCCGCGGGCTCCTTCTTCCACAACCCGATCCTGACCGACGAGGCGTACGCCGCCTTCCTCACCCGCGTCCAGGACCGGCTCGGGGCCGAGACCGCCCCGCCCGCGTACCCCGCCGGCGAAGGCCGTACGAAGACCAGCGCCGCCTGGCTGATCGACAAGGCCGGCTTCACCAAGGGCTACGGCACCGGACCCGCCCGCATCTCCACCAAGCACACCCTCGCGCTGACCAACCGCGGCGAGGCCACCACCGAGGACCTCCTCGCCCTGGCCCGCGAGGTCGTCGCGGGCGTCCACGCGGCCTTCGGCGTCACCCTGGTCAACGAGCCGGTGACGGTCGGCGTCAGCATCTGAGGAGTCCCGGCCGCCATGCTCTGTCCACTGCACGGGGCCGGTACGGACCCCACCCGCCTGGTGGGACGCACGATCAGCAGGATCGTCGCGTCCTGGCACGTCTGCGAGGGCGAACGCTCCGAGGCACCGCTCGACGTCTGGCTGATCGACAGCGAGGGCGAGTCCACCAGGATCAGCACCGGGTCCGACGGCTGCCTCATCGTCGAATCCGCCGCGCCGCACGAGCCGTACGACATGGGGGAGTGGGGCCGCATCGAGGTCGGCGAGGACCTCGGCGACCACCCCTTCCTGCGCCACCTCGGGGACACGGTGGCGAGCGTGGCCGAGTTCGCGGCGCCGCGGACCGGGCGCACGCAGCTGGAGATCGGCTTCCCCGACGGGGACCGGGTCCGGGCCGACTGCTGGGAAGGCGACCTGCGGCTCACGCGGTGAGCCCCGGTGGCCGGCTCAGGTGGCCAGCCAGTGGTCGATCCCGGCCAGCAGCTTGTCCTGCACGTCATCCGGCGCGGCGCTCCCGCGCACGGACTGCCGGGCCAGCTCGGCGAGCTCCGCGTCCGTGAACGCGTGGTGGCGGCGGGCGATCTCGTACTGCGCCGCCAGCCGGGACCCGAACAGCAGCGGGTCGTCGGCGCCCAGCGCCATCGGCACCCCGGCCTCGAAGAGGGTGCGCAGCGGGACGTCCTCGGGCCGCTCGTAGACCCCGAGGGCGACGTTCGACGCCGGGCAGACCTCGCAGGTGATCTGCCGGTCAGCGAGCCGCTTCAGCAGCCGGGGGTCCTCGGCCGCCCGTACGCCGTGACCGATGCGGGAGGCGTGCAGATCGTCCAGGCAGTCGCGGACGGAGGCGGGACCGGTGAGCTCGCCGCCGTGCGGGGCCGCGAGCAGGCCGCCCTCGCGGGCGATGGCGAAGGCCCGGTCGAAATCGCGGGCCATGCCGCGGCGCTCGTCGTTGGAGAGCCCGAAGCCGACGATGCCGCGGTCGGCGTAGCGGACGGCGAGGCGGGCCAGGGTCCGGGCGTCGAGGGGGTGCTTCATGCGGTTGGCGGCGATCAGGACCCGCATGCCGAGCCCGGTCTCGCGCGAGGCCGCCTCGACGGCGTCCAGGATGATCTCGACGGCCGGGATCATGCCGCCGAGCAGGGGGGCGTAGGAGGTCGGGTCGACCTGGATCTCCAGCCAGCCGCTGCCGTCCCGTACGTCCTCCTCGGCGGCCTCGCGGACCAGCCGGCGGATGTCCTCGGGCTCGCGCAGGCAGGAGCGGGCGGCGTCGTACAGCCGCTGGAAGCGGAACCAGCCGCGCTCGTCGGTGGCGCGGAGCCGGGGCGGCTCGCCCGCCGTCAGGGCGTCGGGGAGGCGCACGCCGTACTTGTCGGCGAGCTCCAGGAGGGTCGAGGGGCGCATCGACCCGGTGAAGTGCAGGTGGAGGTGGGCTTTCGGCAGAAGCGTGAGATCGCGTACGTGCTCCATCCGGTGATCCTGCCGCACCGCTGCGCTCGGCGGGAGGGGGTTTTGCCAATCGGGGGCTTGCTCGAACGCGAGAGCGGGGCCGGTGGCGGGCCCTGCGGGACCGTCCCCCACCCGCCCCGCCCGTTCCCCGGGGGTGCCCCGGACCCCGGAAGCGGTGGGGGCGGTCGTCCGTACGGACGACCGCCCCCACCCGTCTTCACCGTTCCGCGGGCCGCCTCAGGCCTAGGCCTTGGCCTCCGCCAGCAGCTTCTGGATGCGGGACACGCCCTCGACGAGGTCCGCGTCGCCCAGGGCGTACGACAGGCGCAGGTAGCCGGGGGTGCCGAAGGCCTCGCCCGGGACGACCGCGACCTCGGCCTCGTCCAGGATCAGCGCGGCCAGCTCGACGGAGGTCTGCGGGCGCTTGCCGCGGATCTCCTTGCCGAGGAGCTCCTTGACCGACGGGTACGCGTAGAACGCGCCCTCGGGGGTCGGGCAGAACACGCCGTCGATCTCGTTCAGCATCCGCACGATCAGCTGGCGGCGGCGGTCGAAGGCCGTCCGCATCTGGTGGACGGCGTCCAGGTTGCCGGAGACGGCGGCGAGCGCCGCGACCTGGGCCACGTTGGAGACGTTGGAGGTGGCGTGCGACTGCAGGTTGGTCGCGGCCTTGACCACGTCCTTGGGGCCGATGATCCAGCCCACGCGCCAGCCGGTCATCGCGTACGTCTTGGCGACGCCGTTGACGATGATGCACTTGTCGGCGAGCTCGGGGACGATCGCCGGCAGGGAGACGAACTTCGCCTCGCCGTAGACCAGGTGCTCGTAGATCTCGTCGGTCAGGACCCACAGGCCCTTGTCGGCGGCCCAGCGGCCGATGGCCTCGGCATCGGCCTCGGAGTACACGGCGCCGGTCGGGTTCGAGGGGGAGACGAACAGGACGACCTTGGTGCGCTCGGTGCGGGCGGCTTCGAGCTGCTCGACGGAGACGCGGTAGCCGGTGGTCTCGTCGGCGACGACCTCGACCGGGACACCGCCGGCGAGGCGGATCGACTCGGGGTAGGTGGTCCAGTACGGAGCCGGGACGATGACCTCGTCGCCCGGGTCCAGGATCGCCGCGAACGCCTCGTAGATCGCCTGCTTGCCGCCGTTGGTCACCAGGACCTGCGACGCGTCCACCTCGTAACCCGAGTCGCGCAGCGTCTTCGCGGCGATCGCGGTCTTGAGCTCGGGCAGGCCGCCGGCCGGCGTGTAGCGGTGGTACTTCGGGTTGCGGCAGGCCTCGACCGCCGCCTCGACGATGTAGTCGGGGGTCGGGAAGTCGGGCTCGCCGGCGCCGAAGCCGATCACCGGGCGCCCGGCGGCCTTGAGGGCCTTGGCCTTGGCGTCGACGGCGAGGGTGGCGGACTCGGAAATGGCGCCGATGCGGGCGGATACGCGGCGCTCGGCGGAAGGCGTCTCAGAGGTCATGAGGCCAATCGTCCCAGACGCCTCAGAAGCCCCGCACGCCGTTTCAGTCATCGGACGGACCGGTCGGGAATGTGCTCTGTTAGATGTCAGGTCGAGGGCTACGTTCGACGTCAGGTCCAGGAACACGTACACTCACTCGTCGTTGGCCCCTGCCGGTCACTCCAGAGCGCGAGCACTCCGTGCACCCGTCTGGATGCGGTAGGTTGGGGGACGCAACAAAGGGTCGTAGCTCAATTGGTAGAGCACTGGTCTCCAAAACCAGCGGTTGGGGGTTCGAGTCCCTCCGGCCCTGCTTCACACTCCTTCTCGGACGTGTGCGCAGGTACGTACTTCGATGCAACGCCGTGCGGCGCAACCGGGCGCGGCTACGGCCACGACCCGGATTCAGGTGAGAGACGTGACGGACGCCCTGGGCTCCATCGACATGCCTGACGCCGAGGACGACACCCGCGAGAAGAAGGCCCGCAAGGGCGGCAAGCGCGGGAAGAAGGGTCCTCTGGGTCGGCTCGCGCTGTTCTACCGCCAGATCATCGCGGAACTCCGCAAGGTCGTCTGGCCCACGCGCAACCAGCTCACGACGTACACCACCGTGGTGATTGTCTTCGTCGTCATCATGATCGGTCTGGTGACCGTGATTGACTATGGGTTCCAGGAAGCCATCAAGTTCGTCTTCGGCTGATCCCCGCGGAGGGCGGCGCCTTGATGGGTGCCGCCCGTTTTCGCATGTTCGACCACCTTTTGTATCCAGGAAGAAGCAGCCACCGTGTCTGACCCGAACCTGAACGCGAGCCACGACTCCGTCGAGTCCGTCGAGGACGAGCTCGACATCGTCGAGGCGGCAGACGCTGTGGACCCGGACGAGGTCGAGCTTGCCGACGCCGAGGCGGGTGCCGCCGCCGAGGAGGCCGCGCTCCACGTCGAGGACGAGGTCGACGAGACCGCGGACGACGCGCAGGCCGGCGAGGACTCCGACCAGGACGAGGACGCCGCGGTCGAGGACGAGGCCGGCACCGACGAGGACGCGGAGGAGGCCGAGGAGGCCGCCGACGCCGAGCCCGTCGACCCGATCCAGGCCCTGCGCGACGAGCTGCGCCTCCTGCCCGGCGAGTGGTACGTGATCCACACCTACGCGGGCTACGAGAAGCGCGTGAAGGCCAACCTGGAGCAGCGCGCCGTCTCGCTGAACGTCGAGGAGTTCATCTACCAGGCCGAGGTGCCCGAGGAAGAGATCGTCCAGATCAAGAACGGCGAGCGCAAGAACGTCCGGCAGAACAAGCTGCCCGGTTACGTTCTCGTCCGCATGGATCTGACGAACGAGTCCTGGGGCGTCGTCCGCAACACCCCCGGTGTCACCGGCTTCGTGGGCAACGCGTACGACCCGTACCCGCTGACCCTGGACGAGATCGTCAAGATGCTCGCCCCGGAGGCGCAGGAGAAGGCCGCCAAGCAGGCCGCCGAGGACGCCGGTCTGCCGGCCCCCGCGGTCAAGCGCACCATCGAGGTCCTGGACTTCGAGGTCGGCGACTCGGTCACCGTCACCGACGGCCCGTTCGCGACGCTGCAGGCGACCATCAACGAGATCAACCCTGACTCGAAGAAGGTCAAGGGCCTCGTCGAGATCTTCGGTCGCGAGACCCCGGTCGAGCTCAGCTTCGACCAGATCCAGAAGAACTGACGATCTTCTGAGCCAACGCTTCCGGACAGGTCAGATCGCCCCGTGAAGGGCGGTCTGACCTGCTCGGTTTTTAGCCCCGCTCCGATACCCGTTATCGTGGTGCGGTATGCCTCCATCCGGATGACCGGATTGGCGGCGAAAAACTCTCACTAGGACCCGGAGAGAGCAATGCCTCCCAAGAAGAAGAAGGTCACGGGGCTTATCAAGCTCCAGATCAAGGCCGGTGCGGCCAACCCGGCTCCGCCGGTCGGCCCCGCGCTCGGTCAGCACGGCGTCAACATCATGGAGTTCTGCAAGGCCTACAACGCCGCGACCGAGTCGCAGCGTGGCATGGTCGTGCCGGTGGAGATCACGGTCTACGAAGACCGCACCTTCACCTTCATCACCAAGACTCCGCCGGCCGCGCGCCTCATCCTGAAGGCCGCGGGCATCGAG
The DNA here is from genome assembly GCF_008704935.1 of Streptomyces vinaceus. NCBI lineage: Bacteria > Bacillati > Actinomycetota > Actinomycetes > Kitasatosporales > Streptomycetaceae > Streptomyces > Streptomyces vinaceus. The sequence goes on along the minus strand of NZ_CP023692.1, from coordinate 3,163,700 downwards.
AAGGGCTCCGGCGAGCCCCACAAGACCAAGGTCGCCAAGCTCACCGGCGCCCAGGTCCGCGAGATCGCCGAGCTGAAGATGCCCGACCTCAACGCCAACGACGTCGACGCCGCGATGAAGATCATCGCCGGCACCGCGCGCTCGATGGGCGTCACGGTCGAAGGCTGATCCAGCCACCCCCCAGCACCACCAGTGGTAGGACCAAGCGCTGGTCCGCACCACGACTCCATGCCTGAAGCCGAAATACAGGAGCAGAAGTGAAGCGCAGCAAGACTCTCCGCGCTGCGGACGCCAAGGTCGACCGGGAGAAGCTGTACGCCCCGCTCGAGGCCGTCCGTCTCGCCAAGGAGACCTCCACGACCAAGTTCGACGCCACCGTCGAGGTCGCCTTCCGCCTGGGTGTCGACCCGCGCAAGGCCGACCAGATGGTCCGTGGCACCGTGAACCTCCCGCACGGCACCGGTAAGACCGCCCGGGTCCTGGTCTTCGCGACCGGTGACCGTGCTGCGGCCGCGGAAGCCGCCGGCGCCGACATCGTCGGCGACGACGAGCTGATCAACGAGATCGCCAAGGGCAACCGCCTGAACGAGTTCGACGCGGTTGTCGCCACTCCGGACCTCATGGGCAAGGTCGGCCGCCTCGGCCGCGTGCTCGGTCCCCGTGGCCTGATGCCGAACCCGAAGACCGGCACCGTCACCATGGACGTTGCCAAGGCTGTCACCGAGATCAAGGGTGGCAAGATCGAGTTCCGCGTCGACAAGCACTCGAACCTGCACTTCATCATCGGCAAGGTCTCCTTCACCGATGAGCAGCTGGTCGAGAACTACGGTGCGGCCCTGGACGAGATCCTTCGTCTGAAGCCGTCCGCCGCGAAGGGCCGCTACGTCAAGAAGGCCGCCCTGAGCACCACGATGGGCCCCGGCATCCAGCTGGACTCGAACCGCACCCGGAACCTCCTCGTCGAGGAAGACCCGGCCGCTGTCTGAGCTCCGCTGAGCCCCCGGCTCACCTGAGTGGCTGAAACGGGCCCCTCGCCCCTTTCACAGGGCGGCGAGGGGCCCGTTTTCCGTGTTTCGGGCCACATAACCCGCAACCGGGCGGTAACCGGCGCGCGGGGGCGGGGCGGTGGAACGTAGGGTCGGTGTGAAAACGAACGATCACACAGGGGTGGGGATCTCTATGTCTGCAAACCGTGCCGCGTACCGGAGGAAGGCCGCCGGCGCGACGCTGGCCGCCGTACTGCTCGTGGGCGGGGCCACCGCGTGCGACAACGGCAAGAAGGAAGACTCCGGCAAGGCCGCCGGCGCGGCCTCCGCGCAGCCCTCCGCGCCCGTCGCGGGCGGCTCGGCCACCGAGGCCCTCACCGCGGCCTACAAGAAGACCTCGGCCGCCAAGTCGGCCAAGGTGCGCATGACGATGAAGATGTCCGGCGGGCTCGGCGGCGAGAACATCGAGATGACGGGCGTCCAGGGATGGGACCCGCAGGTCATGGACATCACCATGAAGGGCGGGCTCGGACAGGCCGGCGTCGACTCGATGCGCATGGTCATGTCCAAGGACGTCATGTACATGGAGATGCCGGCCGACTCTCCGATGTCCGCGGGCATGGACGGCAAGCGCTGGATGAAGCTCGACATGAAGGCCGCGGCCGAGGCCTCGGGGGACGCCGAGGTGCTGAAGAAGTTCGGCGGCGCCGGGGGCATGGGCGGCATGAGCGGGATGGACCAGAACCAGGACCCCGCCAAGCAGCTGGCCCTGCTGCTCGCCTCGCCGAACGTGAAGCTCGTCGGCTCCGAGAAGGTCGAGGGCGCCGACGCCCAGCACTACAAGGGCACCCTGACCTTCGAGGAGATGCTCGCCGCGAACGAGGGCTCCAAGGCGCTGCCCGAGGCCGATCGCGCGAAGCTCACCGAAGCCATGAAGAAGGCCGGCATCAAGGGCTACGACATGGACGTCTGGGTGAACAAGGACGGCTACCCGGCCCGCATGAAGGTCGCCATCGGCACGCCCCAGGGCTCGCTCGACCTGGACGCCTCGTACTCCGACTACGCCACGACGGCGACCGTCCAGACCCCGCCGGAGAACGAGACCCTCGACCTCTTCGCGATGCTCAAGGACCTCGGCGCCGGCGCCGACGCATCAGGCACCTGAGCCCGCCCGCTCGCGGGGCCTCTCGTAACACCAGAACCACCAGAACCACCAGAACCACCCATGGGGGAACACCGATGAACACGGCCGTACTGACCCGGGCCGGGATCGCGGCGGCGGGGGCCGCACTGCTCGTGGGCGGGCTCACTGCGTGCGGGACCGGCAAGGCCGACGGCAAGGGCGACGCCAAGACCGCCGGGGCCGCCAAGGCCGAGACGCCGGCTGAGGCGGTGAAGGCGTCCTACGCGAAGACGGTGGCCGCCAAGTTCGCCACGTACGGGATGACCATCACCTCGGGCAGCGGCAAGGCCGAACAGCTCTCGGGCACGAAGGGCTGGTACCCGTCGACCACCGCCATCGACGACAAGGGGGACGGCGCCAACCAGGTCATGATCGGCGACGTCGTCTACACCCACTCGGACAAGCCCCTGGAGGGCAAGTCCTGGATGAAGATGAACCTGAACAAGGACGGCAAGCCCCGCTCCCGGTTCAACGACGACCCGGCCGACTACCTCGCCGTGCTCCTGGGCCAGCAGAAGGTGACGCTGGTCGGCACCGAACAGATCGACGGCGGGGAGGCCCGGCACTTCAAGGCCGCCCTCACCAACGCCGACCTGCTCGCCGCGGACGAGTCCACCAAGGTGATGGAGGCGGCGAACCGGCAGTACCTCCACGAGGCGCTCAAGGAGTACACCTCCCTCGACGTGGACCTGTGGATCGGCAAGGACGGTTACCCCGTCCGCGTCGACTCGGCGCAGGGCACCAAGGACGGCACGACGAAGGTCTCGGCGAAGTTCTCCGGCTACGGCACGACCGCTCCGGTCAGCGCGCCGCCCGCGGACCAGGTGGCCGACTTCGACGACGTGATGAAGGGCATCGACGACAAGCTCAAGGGCGTCGACGACACCCTGAAGGAGGCCGACAAGACCCTGAAGGACGCGGGTCTGGGCGGTCTGGGCGGCTCCTGAGTCCTCGGGGGCCGCCCGGGTTTCCTGGCGGCTCCCCGGGGTGGTCCTGAGGCGATTTGCCTCGGGTCGGCCGGTTCACGTACTCTTCCGGAGAAGCCAAAGACCGCTGGTCGTTGTCGTGCCCGTGAGGGTGCGGCGGCCGAAGGATCCGCCAATTGCGGACGTCCTGCGCAGGTGACCTTGGATTGTTCCCGGAATTCCGTTCCGGTTGAGCTACGCCCTGGCGCCTGCGCCGGGGCGTTTCGTATGTCAGCCCCTTCTGAGCGGTCCTCATCACCCGGAAGGAGGCGAACGCATATGCCGACGCCCAACAAGGCTGCATCGGTAGCCGAGCTCAAGGACGCGTTCCAGAGCTCGAACGCCGCCGTGCTGACCGAGTACCGGGGTCTCACCGTCGCGCAGCTCAAGACGCTGCGTCGCTCTCTCGGTGAGAACGCCCAGTACGCCGTGGTGAAGAACACGCTGACCAAGATTGCGGCCAACCAGGCCGGGATCACCGCGCTGGACGAGCACTTCGCTGGTCCGACCGCGGTCGCCTTCATCACCGGTGACCCGGTGGAGTCGGCGAAGAGCCTGCGTGACTTCGCCAAGGAGAACCCGAACCTCATCATCAAGGCGGGTGTCCTTGATGGTAAGGCGCTCACCGCCGATGAGATCAAGAAGCTCGCGGACCTCGAGTCCCGCGAGGTTCTGCTCAGCAAGCTGGCCGGCGCGTTCAAGGGCAAGCAGTCCCAGGCTGCCTCGCTCTTCCAGGCGCTGCCGTCGAAGTTCGTCCGCACTGCGGAAGCGCTTCGCGTCAAGCTCGCCGAGCAGGGCGGTGCCGAGTAATTCGGCTCGCGCATTGATCCACGCCGCCTAGTGCGTGGGTCGTAGCGGGCCGTTACGCCCGCCTCTATATACATCCGGCACCTGCCGAATTAGTGGAAGGATCGCCCATCATGGCGAAGCTCTCTCAGGACGACCTCCTCGCCCAGTTCGAGGAGATGACCCTCATCGAGCTCTCCGAGTTCGTGAAGGCCTTCGAGGAGAAGTTCGACGTCACCGCCGCCGCGGCCGTCGCCGTTGCCGCCCCGGGTCAGGGTGGTGGCGACGCCGCCGCCGCCGAGGAGGAGAAGGACGAGTTCGACGTCATCCTCACCGGTGCCGGCGACAAGAAGATCCAGGTCATCAAGGTCGTGCGCGAGCTGACCTCCCTGGGTCTGAAGGAGGCCAAGGACCTCGTCGACGGTGCGCCGAAGCCCGTCCTCGAGAAGGTCGCCAAGGACGCCGCCGAGAAGGCCGCCGAGGCCCTCAAGGGCGCCGGTGCGGCCGTCGAGGTCAAGTAACACCTCTGGGGCCCTCTGGGGCCCCAACCAAGGGCGATCACCCGTAAGGGTGGTCGCCCTTTGGCGTACCCGCAGTGCCTGACTTGCCCTGGTCTCGTTGGTGAGTAGGGTGATCATCGTTGCCCCGCGGCAGGATCCTGAGCTGATCCGCACGGAGCAGGGGGCCTTGACGAACGGGACGCGGCGCGCAATTCTCAGTCCCGTTGTGGGATCGATCGGATCGGTCCGAGATCCGACGCACGGATCGAGGATCCGAGGCATGGATCGACTACGAAGAGGGCAGTACTGATACGCGCTCCGTGTGCGAGAGCCATCGGGGTCGCGTGTTGGACGCAGGGTCGCAGGGTTGGTTTCAACGACATGGGGAAGGCCTGTTGCCGGTTTCCGGAAACCTGGTCTGGACATCAGTGAGCCAAGTGGCTACACTGACCCTTTGCGCTGCCTGTTAGCTGCCCCCTGCCCGTCGCCAGGGGCATGCCCACGCTTGAGCACACTTGATCGATACGCCCTGACCAGGTCTTTTCGGCCGAATCAGGCGGGCCGTCTTCTGTGTCAGCTGGGACCGGTACGCGCGTAGTGAGTCCGAGCCCTCGGAAGGACCCCCTCTTGGCCGCCTCGCGCAACGCCTCGACCAATACGAACACCGGTGCCAGCACCGCCCCGCTGCGCATCTCCTTTGCAAAGATCAAGGAGCCCCTCGAGGTTCCGAACCTCCTGGCGCTGCAAACCGAGAGCTTTGACTGGCTGCTCGGCAATGCAGCCTGGAAGTCTCGCGTCGAGTCGGCGCTCGAGAGTGGACAGGACGTTCCCACCAAGTCCGGTCTGGAAGAGATCTTCGAGGAGATCTCGCCGATCGAGGACTTCTCCGGTTCGATGTCGCTGACGTTCCGCGACCACCGGTTCGAGCCGGCGAAGAACTCCGTCGACGAGTGCAAGGAGCGCGACTTCACGTACGCGGCGCCGCTCTTCGTCACGGCCGAGTTCACGAACAACGAGACCGGTGAGATCAAGTCTCAGACGGTCTTCATGGGCGATTTCCCGCTCATGACCAACAAGGGCACCTTCGTCATCAACGGCACCGAGCGTGTCGTGGTGTCGCAGCTCGTCCGTTCCCCCGGTGTCTACTTCGACTCCTCCATCGACAAGACGTCCGACAAGGACATCTTCTCCGCCAAGATCATCCCGTCCCGGGGTGCCTGGCTGGAGATGGAGGTCGACAAGCGCGACATGGTCGGTGTCCGCATCGACCGCAAGCGCAAGCAGTCCGTCACCGTCCTCCTGAAGGCTCTCGGCTGGACCACCGAGCAGATCCTGGAGGAGTTCGGCGAGTACGAGTCCATGCGCGCCACCCTGGAGAAGGACCACACCCAGGGCCAGGACGACGCGCTGCTCGACATCTACCGCAAGCTGCGCCCGGGCGAGCCGCCGACCCGCGAGGCCGCTCAGACGCTGCTTGAGAACCTCTACTTCAACCCGAAGCGCTACGACCTCGCCAAGGTCGGCCGCTACAAGGTGAACAAGAAGCTCGGCGCCGACGAGCCGCTGGACGCCGGTGTGCTCACCACCGACGACATCATCGCGACGATCAAGTACCTCGTGAAGCTCCACGCGGGCGAGACCGAGACGACCGGTGAGTCGGGCCGTTCGATCGTCGTCGAGACCGACGACATCGACCACTTCGGCAACCGTCGTCTGCGCAACGTCGGCGAGCTCATCCAGAACCAGGTCCGCACGGGTCTGGCCCGTATGGAGCGCGTCGTCCGCGAGCGCATGACCACGCAGGACGTCGAGGCGATCACGCCGCAGACCCTGATCAACATCCGGCCGGTCGTCGCCTCCATCAAGGAGTTCTTCGGCACCAGCCAGCTGTCGCAGTTCATGGACCAGAACAACCCGCTGTCGGGTCTGACGCACAAGCGTCGTCTTTCGGCGCTGGGTCCCGGTGGTCTGTCCCGTGAGCGGGCCGGCTTCGAGGTCCGTGACGTGCACCCGTCGCACTACGGCCGCATGTGCCCGATCGAGACCCCTGAAGGCCCGAACATCGGTCTGATCGGCTCGCTCGCGTCCTACGGTCGCGTCAACGCGTTCGGTTTCGTCGAGACCCCGTACCGCAAGGTCGTCGAGGGCGTCGTCACCGACGAGGTCGACTACCTGACCGCCGACGAGGAAGACCGCTTCGTCATCGCCCAGGCCAACGCCGGCCTGAACGACGAGATGCGCTTCACCGAGAACCGCGTACTGGTCCGCCGTCGTGGCGGCGAGATCGACTACATCGCCGGCGACGACGTCGACTACATGGACGTCTCCCCGCGCCAGATGGTGTCCGTCGCGACCGCGATGATCCCCTTCCTGGAGCACGACGACGCCAACCGCGCCCTCATGGGCGCGAACATGATGCGCCAGGCCGTTCCGCTCATCAAGGCGGAGGCCCCGCTCGTCGGCACCGGCATGGAGTACCGCTGCGCGGTCGACGCCGGCGACTCGATCAAGGCGGAGAAGGACGGTGTCGTCCAGGAGGTCTCGGCCGACTACATCACCGTCGCCAACGACGACGGCACGTACACCACGTACCGCGTCGCCAAGTTCTCCCGCTCGAACCAGGGCACCTCGGTCAACCAGAAGGTCATCGTCAACGAGGGCGACCGGATCGTCGAGGCCCAGGTCCTCGCCGACGGCCCGGCCACCGAAGAGGGCGAGATGGCCCTCGGCAAGAACCTGCTCGTCGCGTTCATGCCGTGGGAAGGCCACAACTACGAGGACGCGATCATCCTGTCGCAGCGCCTCGTGCAGGACGACGTCCTCTCCTCGATCCACATCGAGGAGCACGAGGTCGACGCCCGTGACACCAAGCTGGGCCCCGAGGAGATCACCCGGGACATCCCGAACGTCTCCGAGGAGGTCCTCGCCGACCTCGACGAGCGCGGCATCATCCGCATCGGTGCGGACGTCGTCGCCGGCGACATCCTCGTCGGCAAGGTCACGCCCAAGGGTGAGACCGAGCTGACCCCCGAGGAGCGCCTGCTCCGCGCGATCTTCGGTGAGAAGGCCCGCGAGGTGCGTGACACCTCGCTCAAGGTCCCTCACGGTGAGATCGGCAAGGTCATCGGTGTCCGCGTCTTCGACCGCGAGGAGGGCGACGAGCTTCCTCCGGGCGTGAACCAGCTGGTCCGCGTCTACGTCGCCCAGAAGCGCAAGATCACCGACGGTGACAAGCTCGCCGGCCGCCACGGCAACAAGGGCGTCATCTCCAAGATCCTTCCGATCGAGGACATGCCCTTCCTTGAGGACGGCACGCCGGTCGACATCATCCTGAACCCGCTGGGTGTCCCGTCCCGAATGAACCCGGGACAGGTCCTGGAGATCCACCTCGGCTGGCTCGCCAGCCGCGGCTGGGACGTCTCCGGCCTCGCGGAGGAGTGGGCCGAGCGACTGAAGGCCATCGGCGCCGACCGCGTCGAGCCCGGCACCAACGTCGCCACCCCGGTGTTCGACGGCGCCCGCGAGGACGAGCTCGCCGGCCTGTTCGAGCACACGATCCCGAACCGCGACGGTGACCGCCTGGTCCTCCCGTCCGGCAAGGCGCGTCTGTTCGACGGCCGCTCCGGCGAGCCGTTCCCGGACCCGATCTCGGTCGGGTACATGTACATCCTCAAGCTCCACCACCTGGTCGACGACAAGCTCCACGCGCGGTCGACCGGTCCGTACTCGATGATCACGCAGCAGCCGCTGGGTGGTAAGGCGCAGTTCGGTGGCCAGCGCTTCGGTGAGATGGAGGTGTGGGCGCTTGAGGCTTATGGCGCCGCTTACGCCCTCCAGGAGCTGCTGACCATCAAGTCCGACGACGTCACCGGCCGAGTGAAGGTCTACGAGGCCATCGTCAAGGGCGAGAACATCCCCGAGCCGGGCATTCCCGAGTCCTTCAAGGTGCTCATCAAGGAAATGCAGTCGCTCTGCCTCAACGTGGAGGTGCTGTCCTCGGACGGCATGTCCATCGAGATGCGCGACACCGACGAGGACGTCTTCCGCGCGGCGGAGGAGCTCGGTATCGACCTGTCCCGGCGTGAGCCGAGCAGCGTCGAAGAGGTCTGACGGGCCTGACGGGGGGCTCGCTCAAGAGCCCCCCGTCATCCCCGGGACCGTTCAGACCATGATTGAGACTCGACCCCGAAAGAGGGATTGACGCACAGTGCTCGACGTCAACTTCTTCGACGAGCTGCGGATCGGCCTTGCCACCGCGGACGACATCCGAACCTGGTCGCACGGCGAGGTCAAGAAGCCGGAGACCATCAACTACCGCACCCTCAAGCCCGAGAAGGACGGACTCTTCTGCGAGAAGATCTTCGGTCCGACCCGGGACTGGGAGTGCTACTGCGGCAAGTACAAGCGTGTCCGCTTCAAGGGCATCATCTGTGAGCGCTGTGGCGTCGAGGTCACGCGCGCCAAGGTGCGTCGTGAGCGGATGGGCCACATCGAGCTTGCCGCTCCCGTCACCCACATCTGGTACTTCAAGGGCGTCCCCTCGCGCCTGGGCTACCTGCTGGACCTCGCGCCGAAGGACCTCGAAAAGGTCATCTACTTCGCCGCGTACATGATCACGTTCGTGGACGACGAGCGCCGCACCCGCGACCTCCCGTCGCTGGAGGCCCACGTCTCCGTCGAGCGCCAGCAGATCGAGAACCGCCGTGACGCGGACCTCGAAGGCCGTGCCAAGAAGCTTGAGACCGACCTGGCCGAGCTTGAGGCCGAGGGCGCCAAGGCCGACGTGCGCCGCAAGGTGCGCGAAGGCGCCGAGCGCGAGATGAAGCAGCTCCGTGACCGCGCCCAGCGCGAGATCGACCGTCTGGACGAGGTCTGGAACCGCTTCAAGAACCTCAAGGTCCAGGACCTGGAGGGCGACGAGCTGCTCTACCGCGAGCTGCGCGACCGCTTCGGTACGTACTTCGACGGTTCGATGGGTGCCGCGGCGCTGCAGAAGCGCCTGGAGTCCTTCGACCTGGAGGAGGAGGCCGAGCGCCTCCGCGAGATCATCCGTACCGGCAAGGGCCAGAAGAAGACCCGTGCGCTCAAGCGCCTCAAGGTCGTCTCCGCGTTCCTGCAGACCAGCAACAGCCCCAAGGGCATGGTTCTGGACTGCGTGCCGGTCATCCCGCCGGACCTGCGTCCGATGGTGCAGCTGGACGGTGGCCGCTTCGCGACCTCCGACCTGAACGACCTGTACCGCCGCGTGATCAACCGCAACAACCGCCTGAAGCGCCTTCTCGACCTCGGTGCCCCCGAGATCATCGTGAACAACGAGAAGCGCATGCTCCAGGAGGCCGTCGACGCCCTGTTCGACAACGGCCGTCGTGGTCGCCCGGTCACGGGCCCCGGCAACCGTCCGCTGAAGTCCCTGAGCGACATGCTCAAGGGCAAGCAGGGTCGATTCCGTCAGAACCTCCTCGGCAAGCGCGTGGACTACTCCGCGCGTTCCGTGATCGTCGTCGGCCCGCAGCTGAAGCTGCACCAGTGCGGTCTGCCGAAGGCCATGGCGCTGGAGCTCTTCAAGCCGTTCGTGATGAAGCGCCTGGTCGACCTGAACCACGCGCAGAACATCAAGTCGGCGAAGCGCATGGTCGAGCGCGGCCGCACGGTCGTGTACGACGTGCTCGAAGAGGTCATCGCCGAGCACCCGGTCCTGCTGAACCGTGCGCCCACGCTGCACCGCCTCGGCATCCAGGCCTTCGAGCCCCAGCTGGTCGAAGGCAAGGCCATCCAGATCCACCCGCTCGTCTGCACCGCGTTCAACGCGGACTTCGACGGTGACCAGATGGCCGTGCACCTGCCGCTCTCCGCGGAGGCGCAGGCCGAGGCCCGCATCCTGATGCTGTCCTCGAACAACATCCTGAAGCCGGCCGACGGCCGTCCGGTCACGATGCCGACCCAGGACATGGTCCTCGGTCTGTTCTTCCTGACCACCGACGGTGAGCTCCGTGACACCAAGGGCGAGGGCCGCGCGTTCGGCTCCACGGCCGAGGCGATCATGGCGTTCGACGCCGGCGAGCTCGCGCTGCAGTCGTCCGTCGACATCCGCTTCCCGGTGGGCACCATCCCGCCGCGCGGCTGGGTGCCGCCGGTCGCCGAAGAGGGCGAGCAGGAGTTCCAGCCGGGCGACAGCTTCCGCCTGAAGACCTCGCTGGGCCGCGCGCTCTTCAACGAGCTGCTGCCCGAGGACTACCCGTTCGTCGACTACTCGGTGGGCAAGAAGCAGCTCTCCGAGATCGTCAACGACCTGGCGGAGCGCTACCCCAAGGTCATCGTGGCGGCGACGCTCGACAACCTGAAGGCGGCCGGCTTCCACTGGGCGACCCGTTCGGGCGTCACCGTGGCCATCTCCGACGTCGTCGTGCCCGAGGCCAAGAAGGCCATCGTCGCGGGCTACGAGGCGATGGACGAGAAGGTCCAGAAGCAGTACGAGCGCGGTCTGATCACCAAGGACGAGCGCACGCAGGAGCTCATCGCGATCTGGACCAAGGCGACCAACGAGGTTGCCGAGGCGATGAACGCGAACTTCCCCAAGACGAACCCCATCTTCATGATGGTTGACTCGGGTGCCCGAGGAAACATGATGCAGATGCGACAGATCGCCGGTATGCGTGGTCTGGTGTCGAACGCGAAGAACGAAACCATCCCGCGTCCGATCAAGGCGTCCTTCCGTGAGGGCCTCACCGTTCTGGAGTACTTCATCTCCACGCACGGTGCCCGTAAGGGTCTGGCGGACACCGCCCTGCGTACCGCCGACTCGGGTTACCTGACCCGTCGTCTGGTGGACGTCTCGCAGGACGTGATCATCCGCGAGGAGGACTGCGGCACCGAGCGCGGCCTGAAGCTGAAGATCGCCGTCCGCGGCGAGGACGGCGTGCTGCGCAAGGCCGACGACGTCGAGACGTCCGTCTACGCCCGCATGCTGGCCGAGGACGTCGTCATCGACGGCAAGGTCATCGCGCCGGCCAACGTCGACCTCGGTGACGTCCTGATCGACGCCCTGGTCGCCAACGGCGTCGAGGAGGTCAAGACCCGCTCGGTCCTGACCTGTGAGTCCGCGGTCGGCACCTGTGCCTTCTGCTACGGACGCTCGCTCGCCACCGGCAAGCTGGTCGACATCGGTGAGGCGGTCGGCATCATCGCCGCCCAGTCCATCGGTGAGCCCGGTACCCAGCTGACGATGCGTACCTTCCACACCGGTGGTGTGGCCGGTGACGACATCACGCAGGGTCTGCCGCGTGTCGTCGAGCTCTTCGAGGCCCGTACCCCGAAGGGTGTCGCCCCGATCTCCGAGGCCGCCGGCCGCGTGCGGATCGAGGAGACCGAGAAGACGAAGAAGATCGTCATCACGCCCGACGACGGCAGCGACGAGACGGCGTTCCCGATCTCGAAGCGCGCCAAGGTCATCGTGCACGAGGGCGACCACGTCGAGGTGGGCCAGAAGCTCACCGCGGGTGCCACCAACCCGCACGACGTGCTGCGCATCCTCGGCCAGCGTGCCGTCCAGGTCCACCTGGTCGGCGAAGTCCAGAAGGTCTACAACTCGCAGGGCGTGTCGATCCACGACAAGCACATCGAGATCATCATCCGGCAGATGCTGCGCCGCGTGACGATCATCGAGTCCGGCGACGCGGAGCTCCTGCCGGGCGAGCTCGTCGAGCGCTCGAAGTTCGAGACCGAGAACCGTCGTGTGGTCACCGAGGGCGGTCACCCCGCCTCCGGCCGTCCGCAGCTGATGGGTATCACCAAGGCCTCGCTGGCGACGGAATCCTGGCTGTCGGCCGCCTCCTTCCAGGAGACGACCCGAGTCCTGACGGATGCGGCGATCAACGCCAAGTCCGACAGCCTCATCGGCCTCAAGGAGAACGTCATCATCGGTAAGCTCATCCCGGCCGGTACGGGCCTCGCCCGCTACCGCAACATCCGGGTCGAGCCCACCGAGGAAGCGAAGGCCGCGATGTACTCGGCCGTCGGCTACGACGACATCGACTACTCGCCCTTCGGCACCGGCTCCGGCCAGGCTGTCCCGCTGGAGGACTACGACTACGGCCCGTACAACGGCTAACAGCTCGTAAGAGGAAGCCCCCCGCCGCTCCGAGAGGAGCGGCGGGGGGCTTCTTCGTGTCCGGGGCCCCGGGGGATGCCCCGGGGCCGTGGCGACGCCCTCAGGCCCGGCGGCGGCGGAGGGAGGTGAGGGTGACCGAGGTGAGGGTGAGGAGGGCCAGGGTGGCGGCGGCGAGGCCGGGGGTGAGGCCCTTGGGGGTGAAGGTGCAGGAGACCTTGTCGGTGCCCGCGGGGACGGACAGGGCGACCAGGCCGTGGAAGCTCCTCGCCGGGGCCGAGCACTGCCAGCCCGGGACGTCGGTCATCGCGAAGACCGCCGTGCCGGCGGCGCCCTTCGGGAGGGTGGCCTCGATGGAGTGGCCGCCCGCGGTGACCCGGGTGGCGCCCGTGGCCTTCAGGGAGGCGATCGCCGTGTCCAGGGCGGGGCGGTCCAGGCAGCCGACGGGGTGCTCGCCGGCCGTGGCGTCCTTGGTCCCGGTACGGACCGTCACCGCCACCCCGCCGTCCGCGGGGACCTTGCCCAGGGGGATCACGCCCGTCATCCGGTCTTCCAGGGGGCGGGGCGCGCCGGCGTGGGTGAGGGTGCCGTAGAGCGCGGGGGAGTACCAGTACGCCTCGGAGCCCGGGGTGCACCGGGCGGCGTACGTCTGCTCGGTGGCGCTGCCCCCGCGGGTGACCTGCGGGACCTGGTAGACGGTGGCGCCGAGGACGTTCTCCTGGCGGGCGTAGACGCTGTCGGCGGGGTTCGGGGAGGCGTACGGTCCGGTGCGGACCGTGACCAGGGGAGGGGCCTCGAAGCGCGTGGCCGTCCAGGTGTGCGGGGCGCTCCCCGGGTGGATCCGGGCGCCGATCGAGAAGATCGCGTCGAGTACCGGGTTGTCGGCCCCGAAGAAGGTCCGGCCGTCGTTCTTGTAGCCGTAGCCGAGGGGCTCCAGGGCCCGGTACGTGGCCTCCGGCAGGTAGCTGCTGTAGTACTGGGGGCCCTCCGCGCGCAGGGCGAGGGCGTCGTTGTACGCGCTCTGCGGCGCGCCCGAGTCGGTCCGGTAGGCGGGCCAGCCGTCCACCTGCCGGACGGCGTCGAAGTGCGCGTCGATCGAGCGGTTCGAGGTGGGGACCGGCTTCGCCCAGCGCTCGCGGCTGCGGCGGGAGTCCGCGCTCGCGGCCGCCGCCGTGGACTCGGCGAAGACCACGCCGACCATGAGGACCGCGGCCACGGGGATCAGGTACCGCCGCTTCTCGCCCAGCGCGAGGAGGACCAGGGCCAGCAGCGAGACGCCCCCGCCGACCAGCACCGCCGGCCAGGTCCAGCCGCCGAAGTCGTCGGCGTGGCGGAGTACGAAGGTGGCCGTCACCAGCAGGGCGGCCGACAGGGCCACGTGCAGTGCGCGCGGCCGGTGGGCCAGGGCCAGCCAGGCCAGGACCACCACCATGCCGCTGAAGACGAAGGCCTCGCGGTACGGGTTGCCGTTCGGCACCGCCAGCCCGTGCCACGCGTACTGGGTCGGCGGGAACTGGAACGAGGCCACGACGAGCAGCGTCGCCGCCGCCCACACCAGGCGGGTGCGGCGCGCGATGGCGGCGTTGAACAGGAACGATCCGGCGAGGATCAGGCCCAGCGAGGCCACGTAGAGCCTGGGCCGGCCGCCCCAGAGGTGGGTGGCCGGGAGCATCCCGGCCAGGAAGAGCTCGATCCGTACGGGCGTGAAGGCCCCGGCCCCGGTGGGCTGGGCGGAGCCGCTGGAGAGGAACGAAGGCAGCAGGAGCGGCAGGGTCAGCAGGATGCCCGTCGCGGCGGCCGTCGCGGCCCGCCACACGGCGCGCAGCCGCTGCCGGCCGGTCATGTCCCGGGTGAGCAGGCGGACGGCGAGCAGGACGCAGGCGGCCATCGTGGCCATCATCGCGGTGTAGAAGTTGCCGAACCAGGCGAGGGCGACGAACAGCGCCACCCCCGGCCAGCGGCGCTCCTCCAGGCACCACTCGACGGCGATGCCGAGCAGCGGGAGCGCGACCAGGCCCCACAGCCACATCGGGATGTACGAGGCGTCGCTGAGCGCCCAGCCGCACAGCCCGTAGCAGGCGCCGAGGACTGCGCGCTGCCACCAGGGGCCGGGGTGCAGCTTGCCGAGGTAGACCGTCATGACGGCCGCGGCCGCGCCCATCGTGACCGGGGTGACCGCGAAGACGGCGAGGTCGACGTGGGCGCGCGGGACGAGGACGGCCAGCCAGGAGAACGGGTTGCCGAGGTACGTGTAGTAGTCGGACAGGAACTGCTGGCCGAAGCCGCCGCGCCAGGTGAAGAGGAGGTCACCGGCGGCCTGCCCGTGGACCAGGTCCCACAGCGCGCGGTGGAAGGGCACGTACTGGTTGGCCTGGTCGTTGATGGCCCGGCCGGTGTTGCCGAAGGGGAACGTGCCGCGGGCGGCCCAGGCCGAGCAGAACGCGGCCGAGGTGATCACGAACGCCAGCAGGGGTCCGTACAGGCGCCCGCGCAGGCGGGCGGGCACGCGGACGAGCCGCAGGGGCCGGCGGCGGGGTGACGGAACGAGCGGACGGTCCGTCGCCGTCGTCTCCGAGGTGACCGTCCGCAATGTCCCGCTCCCTGAGTGCTCGTGGCTGCCCGTGGACGCCCGTGACGCCTGTGGGCGCCCGTGGCCGCCCGTGCCGTTTCGGGACGAATCAAGTGAATCGCTGGGGCAGTTTAGTTCGCGGGGGAGGCCGCCCCGTCCGGCTCCGCTTAGCACGCCTTTACCACATGCGCGAGTCGGCACGGCCACACCGGGTCCTCGCCCAAGCGGCGCATGACCGGCGGCGATGTCGCCCCCGCCCTGCGCGGGCCTTTGTTTTGACCGGATGGGATGCGGTAGGTACGCTCAGACCTTGTGCCTGGGGTGTGCCTGGGCTCCCGTGCGTGTCCATCAACCGCATGAGAGCCGGTTCAGCCACCGCGATCCATGCGTTTCCGTGCTTGCGCGGAGTCACGCCGGATCCGACACACCCGACCGCGTGGGTCGGCAAAGTTCCAGGTTAGCTTCACTACACGGCACACAGAAACCGGAGAAGTAGTGCCTACGATCCAGCAGCTGGTCCGTAAGGGCCGGCAGGACAAGGTCGAGAAGACGAAGACGCCCGCGCTTGAGGCTTCGCCCCAGCGCCGCGGCGTCTGCACGCGTGTGTTCACGACCACCCCGAAGAAGCCGAACTCGGCGCTCCGTAAGGTCGCGCGTGTGCGTCTGACCTCCGGCATCGAGGTCACCGCTTACATTCCGGGTGAGGGACACAACCTGCAGGAGCACTCGATCGTGCTCGTGCGTGGTGGCCGTGTGAAGGACCTGCCGGGTGTTCGTTACAAGATCATCCGCGGTGCGCTTGACACCCAGGCTGTCAAGAACCGCAAGCAGGCCCGCAGCCGCTACGGCGCCAAGAAGGAGAAGTAAGAATGCCTCGTAAGGGCCCCGCCCCGAAGCGCCCGGTCATCATCGACCCGGTCTACGCATCTCCTCTGGTGACGTCGCTCATCAACAAGATCCTCCTGAACGGCAAGCGCTCCACCGCCGAGCGCATCGTCTACGGCGCCATGGAAGGCCTCCGCGAGAAGACCGGCAACGACCCGGTCATCACGCTGAAGCGCGCGCTGGAGAACGTCAAGCCGTCCCTTGAGGTCAAGTCCCGCCGTGTCGGTGGCGCGACCTACCAGGTCCCCGTCGAGGTCAAGCCGGGTCGCCAGTCGACCCTCGCGCTGCGCTGGCTCGTGGGTTACTCCCGCGCCCGTCGTGAGAAGACCATGACCGAGCGCCTCATGAACGAGCTGCTCGACGCCTCCAACGGTCTTGGCGCTGCTGTCAAGAAGCGTGAGGACACGCACAAGATGGCCGAGTCCAACAAGGCCTTCGCGCACTACCGCTGGTAGTCCCAACCCACATCGAGACCGAGAGAAGACTGAGCCGATATGGCTACCACTTCGCTTGACCTGGCCAAGGTGCGCAACATCGGCATCATGGCTCACATCGACGCGGGCAAGACGACCACCACCGAGCGCATCCTGTTCTACACCGGTGTGTCTTACAAGATCGGTGAAGTCCACGACGGCGCTGCCACGATGGACTGGATGGAGCAGGAGCAGGAGCGCGGCATCACGATCACGTCTGCCGCGACGACCTGCCACTGGCCGCTCGAGGACGTCGACCACACCATCAACATCATCGACACCCCGGGTCACGTGGACTTCACGGTCGAGGTGGAGCGTTCGCTCCGCGTCCTCGACGGTGCCGTCACCGTGTTCGACGGTGTCGCCGGTGTGGAGCCGCAGTCGGAGACGGTGTGGCGTCAGGCCGACCGTTACGGCGTGCCGCGCATCTGCTTCGTCAACAAGCTCGACCGCACCGGCGCCGAGTTCCACCGCTGCGTCGACATGATCAAGGACCGCCTCGGTGCGGTTCCGATCGTCATGCAGCTCCCCATCGGTGCCGAGGCCGACTTCCAGGGTGTCGTCGACCTCGTCCGCATGAAGGCGCTCGTCTGGTCCGCCGAGGCGACCAAGGGCGAGATGTACGACGTCGTCGACATCCCCGCCAGCCACACCGAGGCCGCTGAAGAGTGGCGCGGCAAGCTGGTCGAGACCGTCGCCGAGAACGACGACGAGATCATGGAGCTCTTCCTCAACGGCGACGAGCCGACCGAGGAGCAGCTGCACGCCGCCGTGCGCCGCATCATCCTGGGCTCCGGCAAGGGCAAGGGCGAGCCCACGATCACCGCGGTCTTCTGCGGTACGGCGTTCAAGAACAAGGGCGTTCAGCCCCTGCTCGACGCCGTCGTGCGCTACCTCCCGTCGCCGCTGGACATCGAGGCCATCGAGGGCCACGACGTCCGTGACGCCGAGGTCGTCGTGAAGCGCAAGCCGTCGGACGAGGAGCCCCTCGCCGCGCTCGCGTTCAAGATCATGAGCGACCCGCACCTCGGCAAGCTCACCTTCGTCCGGGTTTACTCGGGCCGCCTGGAGGCCGGCACCGCGGTGCTGAACTCCGTGAAGGGCAAGAAGGAGCGCATCGGCAAGATCTACCGCATGCACGCGAACAAGCGTGAGGAGATCGACGCGGTGGGCGCCGGCGACATCGTCGCCGTCATGGGCCTGAAGCAGACCACCACCGGTGAGACGCTGTGTGACGACAAGGCACCCGTGATCCTGGAGTCCATGGACTTCCCGGCTCCGGTCATCCAGGTCGCCATCGAGCCCGCCTCCAAGGGCGACCAGGAGAAGCTGGGTGTCGCCATCCAGCGTCTCGCGGAAGAGGACCCGTCGTTCCACGTCCACTCGGACGAGGAGACCGGCCAGACCATCCTCGGCGGTATGGGCGAGCTGCACCTTGAGGTGCTGGTCGACCGTATGAAGCGCGAGTTCAAGGTCGTCGCCAACGTCGGCAAGCCGCAGGTCGCGTACCGTGAGACGATCCGCAAGGCCGTCGAGCGTCACGACTACACCCACAAGAAGCAGACCGGTGGTACCGGTCAGTTCGCGAAGGTGCAGATCGCGATCGAGCCGATCACGGACGCCGATGGTCCGGCGTACGAGTTCGTGAACAAGGTCACCGGTGGCCGCGTGCCGAAGGAGTACATCCCTTCGGTCGACGCCGGTGCGCAGGAGGCCATGCAGTTCGGCATCCTGGCCGGCTACGAGATGACGGGCGTCCGCGTCACGCTTCTCGACGGTGGCTACCACGAGGTCGACTCCTCCGAGCTCGCCTTCAAGATCGCCGGTTCGCAGGCCTTCAAGGAGGCCGCGCGCAAGGCTTCTCCCGTGCTCCTTGAGCCGATGATGGCCGTCGAGGTCACCACGCCGGAGGAGTCCATGGGTGACGTCATCGGCGACATCAACTCCCGCCGTGGCCAGATTCAGGCCATGGAGGACCGTCACGGAGCCAAGATCGTCAAGGGCCTCGTGCCGCTGTCGGAGATGTTCGGCTACGTCGGCGACCTCCGCAGCAAGACCTCGGGTCGCGCCAGCTACTCGATGCAGTTCGACTCCTACGCCGAGGTTCCCCGGAACGTCGCCGAGGAGATCATCGCGAAGGCCAAGGGCGAGTAACTCTTCCGAGTACACGCTTTAGGCTTGTCACCGGCAGCCTCTGGGGCAACAGGATTCACTCCCGTTGCCCCGGGGACCGGCCGGCTTTCCAGCAAAGATCACCTGGCGCCGATCTGTAAGGCGTACAGAACCACTCTCCAGGAGGACCCCCGTGGCGAAGGCGAAGTTCGAGCGGACTAAGCCGCACGTCAACATCGGCACCATCGGTCACATTGACCACGGTAAGACGACCCTCACGGCCGCCATTACCAAGGTGCTGCACGACGCGTACCCGGACCTGAACGAGGCCTCGGCCTTCGACCAGATCGACAAGGCTCCTGAGGAGCGCCAGCGCGGTATCACCATCTCCATCGCGCACGTCGAGTACCAGACCGAGGCGCGTCACTACGCCCACGTCGACTGCCCGGGTCACGCGGACTACATCAAGAACATGATCACCGGTGCCGCGCAGATGGACGGCGCGATCCTCGTGGTCGCCGCCACCGACGGCCCGATGCCGCAGACCAAGGAGCACGTGCTCCTGGCCCGCCAGGTCGGCGTCCCCTACATCGTCGTCGCCCTCAACAAGGCCGACATGGTGGACGACGAGGAGATCCTGGAGCTCGTCGAGCTCGAGGTCCGTGAGCTGCTCTCCGAGTACGAGTTCCCGGGCGACGACCTTCCGGTCGTCCGCGTCTCCGCGCTGAAGGCCCTCGAGGGCGACAAGGAGTGGGGCGAGAAGCTCCTCGGCCTCATGTCCGCCGTCGACGAGTCGATCCCGACCCCGCCGCGTGACACCGACAAGCCGTTCCTCATGCCCGTCGAGGACGTCTTCACGATCACCGGTCGCGGTACCGTCGTCACCGGCCGTATCGAGCGTGGTGTCCTGAAGGTCAACGAGACCGTCGACATCATCGGTATCAAGGAGACCAAGACCACCACCACGGTCACCGGTATCGAGATGTTCCGCAAGCTCCTCGACGAGGGCCAGGCGGGCGAGAACGTCGGTCTGCTCCTCCGTGGCATCAAGCGCGAGGACGTCGAGCGCGGCCAGGTCATCATCAAGCCCGGTTCGGTCACCCCGCACACCGAGTTCGAGGCCCAGGCCTACATCCTGTCGAAGGACGAGGGTGGCCGTCACACCCCGTTCTTCAACAACTACCGCCCGCAGTTCTACTTCCGTACCACGGACGTCACGGGTGTCGTCACCCTGCCGGCCGGCACGGAGATGGTCATGCCGGGCGACAACACCGAGATGACGGTCGCGCTGATCCAGCCGGTCGCCATGGAGGAGGGCCTGAAGTTCGCCATCCGTGAGGGTGGTCGTACGGTGGGCGCCGGCCAGGTCATCAAGATCACGAAGTAATTCGTGCTCTGACCTGGTAGCCCGTGCGAACGGGCACCACGTTTGACGGGAGGGCCCCTTCCCCACCGCCTCGGCGGCGGGGGAGGGGCCCTTCGTCGTACGGAGGCGCCGGACGCGCCGTACGTACGGACGCGCCGGACCTACGGACGTACGGACCTACGGAAGAGGGCCGCACCCCCGATCACGGGGTGCGGCCCTCTCTCGCGCCGTGCGCGCAGCCGTCAGCCGGTCACGCGCAGGGACTCGGTGAACTCCTTGCAGACGGCGTAGTCGGGCAGCAGGCCCGACTCGATCGCCTCGGCCAGCGTCGGCGCGGCCTCGTCACGCGCCGACAGCAGCGGGACGTCGGCCGGCCACTCGATGCCCAGATCGGCGTCGAGCGGGTGGACCGAGTGCTCGCCGGTCGGGTTGTACGTCTCCGAGCAGAGGTACGAAAGCGTGGCGTCGTCGCTCAGCGCGCAGAACCCGTGGCCCAGGCCCTCCGGGATGTAGACCGCGCGGCGGTCCACGTCGTCGAGGCGGACGCCCTCCCAGCGGCCGAAGGTCGGGGAGCCGACCCGCAGGTCCACGATGACGTCGAGCACGGCGCCGCGCACGCAGGTCACGTACTTGGCCTGACCGCGCGGCACGTCGGCGAAGTGGATGCCGCGGACCACGCCGCGCGAGGACACCGAGAGGTTCGCCTGCGCCAGGTTCAGCGGGTGCCCGACGACCTCGGACAGCTTGTCGAAGCGGTACCACTCGGTGAACAGGCCGCGCGGGTCGCCGTGCAGCTGCGGGGTGATCTCGTACGCGCCCTCGATGGAGAGCTGACGGAACTTCACCGGGAGGACTCCTCTTCGAGTAGACCGATCAGGTAGTCGCCGTAACCGCTCTTGAGCAGCGGCTGGGCCAGTTCGCGCAGCTGCGCCGAGTCGATCAGGCCGGCCCGCCAGGCCGCCTCCTCGATGCAGCCGATCTTGAAGCCCTGACGCTCCTCGATCACGCGGACGAACTCCGAGGCCTGGACCATGGAGACGAAGGTCCCGGTGTCCAGCCAGGCGGTGCCGCGGTCGAGAATGGTGACATTCAGCTCACCGGCCTGGAGGTACGCGTCGTTGACCGCGGTGATCTCCAGTTCGCCGCGCGCGCTGGGCTTCAGGTTGCGGGCTATCTCGACGACGCGGTTGTCGTAGAAGTACAGACCGGGCACCGCGTAACGGGACTTGGGCGTGACCGGCTTCTCCTCGATGGAGATGGCCTGGCCGTTCTCGTCGAACTCGACCACGCCGTACGCGGTCGGGTCGGCCACCGGGTACGCGAAGACCCGGCCGCCCTTGGAGTCGGTGTGCTCCGCCAGGCGCGTGCCGAGGCCGCTGCCGTGGAAGATGTTGTCGCCGAGGATCAGGGCGACGGACTCGTCGCCGATGAAGTCGGCGCCGAGCACGAACGCCTGGGCGATGCCCTCGGGGCGCTCCTGGACCGCGTACTCCAGCCGTATGCCGAACTGGGAGCCGTCGCCGAGCAGTCGCTCGAACTGCGCACGGTCCTCCGGCGTGGTGATGACCAGAATCTCGCTGATTCCGGCCATGACCAGGGTGGAGAGCGGGTAGTAGATCATCGGCTTGTCGAAGACGGGGAGCAGCTGCTTCGAGACTGCCCGGGTCAGCGGCCAGAGTCGGGATCCGGTGCCACCGGCCAAGAGAATTCCACGCATGGGCACAACCCTATGCGAGAGCGCGGGGGGCGCCGCGGCCCGGGCCGGGTGGGTGGTGTACGAGCGGCTAGACTCTTCGTATTATGCGCATCCTTGTGACCGGCGGCGCCGGCTTCATCGGTTCAGAATTCGTCCGCCAGCAGCTCGGTGCAGACGCATCGGCCCAGATCACGGTCTTCGACAAGCTGACCTACTCGGGCGTCGAGGCCAACCTCGCCCCGGTCGCCGACCACCCCGGTTACAAGTTCGTCAAGGGCGACATCTGCGACGCCGAGGCCGTCGACCAGGTGATGCCCGGGCACGACGTGGTGGTGCACTTCGCCGCCGAGTCCCACGTGGACCGTTCGATCGCCGGTGCCGGCCCCTTCGTGATGACCAACGTCGTGGGCACGCAGGTGCTGCTCGACGCCGCCCGCAAGCACGGCGTCGGCCGCTTCGTCCACATCTCCACCGACGAGGTGTACGGCTCGATCACCGAGGGCTCCTGGACCGAGGAGTGGCCGCTGGTGCCGAACTCCCCGTACTCCGCCTCCAAGGCCTCGTCCGACCTGCTGGCCCTGGCCTACGCCCGGACGCACGGCATGGACGTCGTCGTCACGCGCTGCTCCAACAACTACGGGCACTACCAGTTCCCGGAGAAGGTCATCCCGCTGTTCGTCTCGAACCTGATGGACGGCAAGAAGGTCCCGCTGTACGGCAACGGCGGCAACGTCCGCGACTGGCTGCACGTCTCCGACCACTGCCGCGGCATCGACCTGGCCATGCGCAAGGGCCGCGCCGGCGAGGTCTACAACATCGGCGGCGGTACCGAGCTCACCAACAAGGAGCTCACCGGCGTGCTGCTCGAAGCGGCGGGCCTCGGCTGGGACATGGTCGAGCAGGTCGAGGACCGCAAGGGCCACGACCTCCGCTACTCCATCGACATCAGCAAGATCGGCTCGGAGCTCGGCTACGCCCCGCAGGTCACCTTCGAGGACGGCATCGCCGCCACGATCGAGTGGTACCGCGAGAACCGCGCCTGGTGGGAGCCGCTCAAGGTGAAGGCGGCCCTGCAGAAGTGAGCGCGAACCCGCGAGCCGGGCGCTGGCTCGTCACCGGCGCCGCCGGGATGCTCGGCCAGGACGTCCTGGCCGTCCTGAAGGACGCCGGGATCGAGGCCGTGGGCCTGCGCCGCGCCGACCTCGACATCACCGACCCGGCCGCCGTCCGCGCGGCGGTCGAGGGCGTCACCGTGGTCGTGAACTGCGCCGCGTGGACCGACGTCGACGGCGCCGAGACCGCCGAGGACGCCGCCACCGCCGTCAACGGAACCGGCGTGCGCGTCCTCGCCGAGGCCTGCGCCGCCGCCCGCGTACGGCTGCTGCACGTCTCCACCGACTACGTGCTCCCCGGCGACGCCACGGAGCCGTACCGCGAGGACGCCCCGACCGGCCCGCTCAACGCGTACGGCCGTTCCAAGCTGATCGGCGAGCAGGCCGTCGCCGAACTGCTGCCGCAGGACGGGTACGTCGTGCGGACCGCGTGGCTGTACGGCGAGCACGGGCCGAACTTCGTGGCCACCATGCTCAAGCTGGCCGCCCAGCGCGAGACCCTCGACGTCGTCGACGACCAGCACGGCCAGCCCACCTGGTCGAACGCGCTGGCCCGGCGCCTGGTCGAGCTGGGTCTCGCCGCGCTGAACGGCACGGCCGCGGGCGGGGTCTACCACGGCACCGCGAGCGGCCGGACCACCTGGATGGGGCTGGCCCGCGAGGCGTACCGGCTGAGCGGGCTCGACCCGGAGCGCATCCGGCCGACCACCTCCGCCGCGTTCGTACGCCCCGCCGCCCGCCCCGCGTTCAGCGTGCTCGGGCACGAGGCCTGGGAGGAAGGGGCGGGGCTGGCCCCGCTCCCCGACTGGCGCGAGCAGCTCGCCCAGGCCCTGGCCACCCCCGCGTTCACCGCTCTGGCCGCCGCGGCCAGGAACGGAAGTACGGGATGAAGTCCCTGCTGAGCAGGCTCACCGCGGCGCTGCCGCCGGGCACCGTCGCGGTGGCCGGCGGCACTGTCGTGCTCGGTGCGGCCTCCTACGTCCACCTGGGCGTGGCCGGGCACAGCCTGAACACGGACGCCATGGCGAACGTCTCGGTGCTGTGGACGATCGTCATGGCGCTCGGCCTCGGGATCTTCTTCCCCATCGAGCAGGAGCTCACCCGGATCGTCGCCGCCCGCGTGGTGCACGGCCAGGGGGCTGCCCCCGTGCTGCGCCGGGCCACGCTGCTGACCTCCGGCATCCTCGGCGCGACCCTGCTCGTCCTCGCGCTGGGTGCGGGCCCGATCGCGGACCTGCTGTTCCGCGGCGACCGCGCTCTGGTGGCGGCCCTCGGCGGCGCGTTCACCGGCATGGCCGTCTGCTACCTGACCCGCGGGGTGCTGGCCGGTCTCGGCCGGTTCGGCGCGTACGGTACGCAACTCGCCGTCGACGGCGGGCTGCGCATCGCCCTCGCATTCGGCTGCGCGCTCGCCGGGCTGCACTCGGCGCTCGCCTTCAGCCTGGTCCTGGCCGTCGCGCCGATCGCCGCGACGCTGGTCACCCTGCCGTCGCTGCTGCGCGCCGTGGAGCCCGGCGAGGAGATCGCCTGGCGGGAACTGACCGCCGGACTCGGCCTGCTGATCTGCTCGACCCTGCTGTCCCAGGTCGTCGTCAACGCCGCGGTGATGAGCACGAAGCTGCTCGCCCCCACCGACAGCGTGCTCATCGCGGCCCTGCTCAACGCGCTGGTCCTGGCCCGGGTGCCGCTGTTCGTCTTCGGCTCGCTCCAGGCCTCGCTGCTCGGCGGCCTCACCGCCGCCTACACCGCCGGCGACCGGGCGGCGTTCTCCGCGATGCTGCGCCGGATCGGCGTGGTCGTGGGGGCGCTCGGGCTGCTCGGCGGCGTGCCCGCGACCGTGCTCGGCCCCTGGCTGATCAAGGTCCTGTTCGACGCGGGTCCCGTACTGGGCCGTCTCGACTTCTTCCTTTTGTCCGCCGGCACCGTTGCGTACATGTTCGCGATGGTCCTCGGTCAGGCGCTGATGGTATTCAAGCGGCACAACCTGCAACTGCTCTGCTGGGCCGCCGGCACCGTCGTCCTGACCGGTGTCACCTTCGCACCGGGCGAAGTGGCCCTGCGCGTCATCCTGGCCTACGCTCTCGGATCCCTCGCCACGGTGCTCGGTATGCTGGCGGTGCTGAGGCTGAGGTTCCCCGGAGCGGCTCCGGGCGCGACCGAAGGACCCGGGCACAAGGTCGCCGCAAGCCCACTGGGCGCCGGGGCGGGCGGAGAGTGACCATGCCGGCTTCCCGTTCCGACGTCCCACCGATCACCGCGCACGCGCACGTGCCACATTCCGCTGGAGCTACCGTGTCCCAATACGACGACGTCTGGCTGGTCATCCCGGCCTACAACGAGGGCCAGGTGATCGCCGATGTGGTCGAGGGAGCGCGCAAGACCTTCCCGAACATAGTCGTCGTCGACGACGGCAGCTCCGACAACTCGGCCGAGCACATCGCGACGACCGGCGCCCACCTGGTGCGCCACCCCGTCAACCTCGGCCAGGGCGCCGCCCTCCAGACCGGCCTCAAGTACGCCCTCTCGCAGCCCGGTGCCCGCTACTTCGCGACGTTCGACGCGGACGGCCAGCACCAGACGCACGACGTCGAGAAGATGGTCCGGGTACTGCGCGACGACGAGGCCGACGTGGTCCTCGGCTCGCGCTTCATCGAGCAGAACGGCCAAGTGCCGTGGATCAAGCGCGTGGTGCTGCGCACGGCCGCGACGGTCAGCCCGACCGCCCGCAAGCTGAAGCTCACCGACTCGCACAACGGCCTGCGCGTGCTCAGCCGCAAGGCCGCCGAGCAGCTGAACATCACCATGAACGGGATGGCGCACGCGTCGGAGATCGTCGGCTTCCTCGCCGGTTCCGGCCTGCGCGTCACCGAGGTCCCGGTGGACATCCTCTACACCGAGTACTCGCGCGCCAAGGGTCAGTCCCTGATCAACGGCGTCAACATCATCTTTGACATCACGATGCGGGAGCGAAGCCGCTGATGAAGTACTTCTGGATCCAGCTGCTGCTCATCGCGGGCTCGGTGTCGATGGCCCTCATGTTCATACGGACGTGGGGCCAGGCCAAGAACCGCGCCTGGAAGCGCATCGCGTTCTCCCTGTTCGTCATCGTCAACGTGTACGCGGTGCTCCGCCCCACGGACGTCACGTGGGTCGCGCACCAGCTCGGCGTCGGCCGCGGCACCGACCTCGTGCTGTACGTCATGGTGCTGGCGATGGGCTTCCTGACCCTCAACACCTTCCTGCGCTTCCGCTCGTTGGAGAAGAAGCTCACCGACCTGGCCCGTACGGTGGCCCTGGCCGAGGGCGCCCGCCACAACGACGCGCGCCTCGGCGCGACCACCGCCGTCGTCGTGACGGAGGTCGTCGTCGCCGAGCCGCAGCCCGAGCCCGCCGACGCCGACTCCGACTCCGTGAAGGCCTGACGTCCCGTGGTGACCTTCGACTTCATGCTCCCCTACTACGGGGACGTGCAGCTGATGCAGGACGCCGTCCGCAGCGTCCTGGCCCAGACGGACCCGGACTTCCGCCTCGTCGTCATCGACGACGGCAAGGAGCCGGACGTCCCGGGCTGGTTCGAGGCCCTCGGCGACGACCGGGTGCACTACACCCGCAACGAGCAGAACCTCGGCATCACCAAGAACTTCCAGAAGTGCGTACGGCTCTCCGAAGCCGACCACGTCGTCATCATGGGCTGCGACGACCTGCTCCACCCGCACTACCTGGAGACCGTCCGCGGCCTCATAGCCGACAACCCGGGCATCGGCATGGTCCAGCCCGGCGTCGAGGTGATCGACGGCTCCGGTCAGGTCGCGTACGGGCTCGCCGACCAGACCAAGCGGCGGCTGTACGCGCCGCAGGTCAAGGGCCGGCGCCTGATGGGCGGCGAGGAGCTCGCCACCAGCGTGCTGCGCGGGAACTGGCTGTACTTCCCGTCGATCTGCTGGCGCGGCGAGGCCCTGCGCGGGGTCAACTTCCGCGACGAGTACTCGGTCATCCAGGACCTGGCCCTGGTGGTCGACCTCCTCGAACTCGGCGAGCAGATGGTGATCGACGAGTCCACCACCGTGTTCCAGTACCGCCGCCACGCGGTCAGCGAGTCCTCGGTGCAGGCCTTCTCCGGCACCCGGTTCACCGAGGCCGAGCGGTACTTCTCCGCCGTGGCCGACCGCATGGACGCGCGGGGCTGGCCCAAGGCCGCGCGCGCCGCGCGCTTCCACAGCGCCTCCCGCTTCCACGCCATCACCATGCTCCCCGGCGCCCTGCTCCGCGGCCACCGCGAGGGCGTCCGTACGCTTGCCAAGCACGCCTTCACCGCGGGCCAGCGCGCCGACTGACCCCGGAGCACCCCCAGACAGCGGCCGACGGGCCCCGCCCCGCGGTGCCACCCGCGACGGAATTGGACTGAGATGACACACCTGGCCCCCGAGGTCGTCGGATCATCCGGCACGGCGCACAGCCGGACCGGTACCGGGACCCCGGACGCCGGAGCGGTCTCCTCCCCTTCGGCGGCCCGCCGCCCCTGGACGTCCCGGCGCCGCGTGCTCGCGGTCGCCGAGGGCGTCGTCAGCATCACGGCGGCCCTCGGCTACATGCTGCTGAGCCGGCGCATCGACGTGAACCCGATCGTGCGCCTCGGCCAGGTCAGCGGCCTCGCCACGCTCCAGCTGTACGCCGCGGTGATCGGACTGCCGCTGCTCGGGCTGCTGCTGTACACCGCCCACCGGGGCTCGGTCCGGCGCCACCAGCTGGTCAAGCGCCTGGTCTGCGCCGCCCTGGCCGGCCTGGCGACGGGGGTGATCGCCGGAGGCATCGTCGTCGCCCTGAACGGCACGCCCCACCCGCTCGGCGGCCAGGAGGGCGACCCGGGCGTACTGATCGACATGGCCAACTCGTTCCTGCACCACGAGGGGATGTCGGGCATCTATCCGCCCGCCTTCCCGGCCCTCATGGCCCTCTGGGCGAAGATCCGCTACAACGGCCGCGGCGAGACCGGCTTCGCCCTGCACGACCTCCAGATCTTCTTCACCGCCGTGGCCGGCCCGATGGCCTACCTGGCCTGGCGGATACTGCTGCGGCCCTTCTGGGCGCTGCTGATCGCGGTTCCCGCCGCGGTGCTCTTCCTCGACCCGATCCGCCCGTACAGCCACATCGTCATGATCGTGCTGCTGCCGCTGCTCGGGTACTGGCTGCGCGAGATGCGCCTGGCCGGCCGGCGCGGAACGCGGCACCTGCTGGTGCGCGGTCTCGTCCTCGGCCTGACCTTCGGCGCGCTGTTCCTCTGGTACTCCGGCTGGTACATCTGGGCCGCGCCGGGCGCGCTCGTCGCCGCGCTGTGCTTCTTCCCGTGGCGCCAGGGCGCGGCCACCGTCAAGAAGGCGGCCCTGTACATAGGGGTCACGCTGCTGTCGGCCGGGATCGTCGGCGCACCGCTGCTGTACCAGATGGTCCGGCTGGGCGCGGACAACCCCGACCGCTACGCCTTCCTCGCCGTGTACGCCGACCCCGGCTACGTGCTCGGCTGGGTCTCGGACCGGTCCGGGACCCTCACCTACCAGACCTGGCCGGTGGCCGGGGAGATGGCCGGCCAGAGCGGGTTCGCCCTGCTGCTGCTGTTCGCGGTGGGCCTCGGCCTCGGCCTCGGGATGCGCAACATCATGGTGCGCACGGCGGCGGCGGTCCTGGCCGGCGCCTGGCTCGCCCGGTTCTGGTTCGCCGGGCACATGGCCCAGGACCGGGCCATCCAGCTCTACCCGCGCACCACGTGGATCATCATGTACTGCCTGATGATCCTGGCGGTGCTCGGCATGATGGCGGTCGTCAACCGGGGCACCGGGTGGATCGAGCGCACACTGCGCCCGGGCGGCGCCGGCGCGGCTTCCGCTTCCGCTTCCGGTTCCGCTTCGGGGGCCGGGCTCGCCCGGGTCGTGCCGGCGCGGGTGGTCCGCCAGCTCGCCGCGGGCATGGTGTGCGTGGTCGCCCTGTTCGGGGCCATGGGCGCGTCCTGGTCGGTCAACCGGTACATGCCCTCGTCCGACGTCGACTCGATGGGCATCGACGCGTACCGCGCCCACGTCATCAAGCAGCGGGACGGCAGCTGCCCGCGCTTCTCGCCCCGCGCGACCTGCTGGGACATCGAGAAGGACGACTGGAAGCCGGGTCCCATCCAGAACTTCATCTGGTGCGCCGGCATCGTGGCCGACGACTGGCCCACCGTCTGCGGCATGGAGGCGCCCAAGCGCGTGCGCTCGCGGGCGGACATCGAGCGCGACGCCGAGGCCGACCGCAAGGCCCGCCAGGAAGCGGCCCAGAAGGAGAAGGACGCCCAGAAGAGGTGACGGCGCGGCGGCCCGGTCGCCCCGGGCCGCCCTCCCCGACGTTCTCCTGACGGCCCCGGCGGTACGAACTGTCAGAACCGACCAGTAGCATCCGCCCCAACAGTCGTGTCACCTTGCACGAGCCACAGGGGTGGGGAACAAACGTGAGACTGAGTCGTGTGCGCGGTACCGCACTGGCGGCCGCGCTCGGCGCCGCAGCGGTGCTGGGCATTCAGGGAATGGCCGGGGGAGCCGAACTGACGGCGGCCCCGGGGGGTGAGGGGGCGGCGAAGGCGTACAGCGCCGACGCCAAGGAGACCGGACCGGTCGAGGGCGAGCTGCACAAGCTGGCCCTCCAGCCCCAGGGCGCCGGCGAGGCCGTGCTCTCCCGACAGGAAACGCAGCCCTTCGGCCTGCTGGGAGTGTCCTGGACGGACCCCGCGGCCGAGGTGAAGGGGACCATCGAGGCGCGCGCCCGCGACGCGAAGACCGGCGCGTGGTCGAAGTGGATCGCCCTCGACCCGGTCAAGCCGGGGATGGACGGCGTACGGCCCGGCGCGCACGGCTCCACGGAGCCCGTCTGGGTCGGCGCCTCGAACGGCGCTGAGGTGCGGATCAGCGGCGGCGGCGCACTGCCCGCCGGACTGGAGCTGAACCTGGTGGACCCGGGCGGCTCGGCCGCGCAGGCGAAGCAGGGCGGCCAGAAGAAGAACGCCGCTCACGAGAGCGGCGCCGCGCGGACGGGCGCCCTGAACGCGGCCCCGGCCGCCTCCGCCACCACCACCGTCGACCCCGGCCCGGCCTCCACCGCGCCCCAGCCGGCCGTGGTCTCGCGCGCCGCGTGGGGAGCCGACGAGTCGCTGAACAACGAGGGCCCGCTCTACCAGACCAGCGGCAAGATCAAGGCGGTCTTCGTCCACCACACCGCCGACACCCAGCCGTACGACTGCTCGCAGTCGGCGGCGATCGTCCGCGGCATCCACGTCTACCACGTGAAGACCAACGGGTGGCGCGACCTCGGCTACAACTTCCTCGTCGACAAGTGCGGCACGATCTTCGAGGGCCGCCAGGGCGGTATCGACCAGGCGATCATCGGCGCGCACACCTTCGGCTGGAACACCGATACGGAGGGCATCGCCGTCCTCGGTGACTACAACGCCGGCGGCGCTTCGGCGGCCGCCCAGGACGCCGTCTCCCGTATCGCGGCGTACAAGCTGGGCCAGTACGACGGCGACATGAACGGCACCACCACGCTGACCGCGGGCGCCGCGCAGACCAACTTCTTCGGCACCCAGTTCGAGGTCGGCAAGCAGTACCAGTTCAAGACGGTCTCGGGCCACCGGGACGGCTTCAACACCGAGTGCCCGGGCAACCAGCTCTACGCGCAGCTCGGCGCGCTGCGCACCTCCGGTCCCGCCGCGCAGCTCAAGGTGGGCACCGTGAACGGCGTGCCCGTCCAGCCGGGCGTCGACGCCACCTCAGACGGCGTCCTGACCGTCGGCTGGTCGACCAGCACGGCCAGCGACCGCATCGGCTCGTTCGAGGTCCTGGTCGACGGGGTCCCGGCGGCGACGGTCTCCGGTACGGCCCGCACGGCCACCTCGATCGTCACCAGCGGCACCCACCAGGTCCAGGTCAAGGCGAACGCGGTCAACGGCAAGACCTCCACCTCCCTGCCCGTCAAGGTCGTCTCGGAGGTGACGCCGGCCAAGTTCACCCCGGTCACCCCGAAGCGGCTGATGGACACCCGTGCGGGCCTGGGCGTGCCGCAGGGCAAGGTGGGCGCCGGCGGCGTCGTCACCCTGCCGGTCGCCGGTACGAACGGCGTCCCCGCGGCCGGTGTGACCGCCGTGGTCCTGAACGTGACCGCGACCAACCCCACCGAGCCGAGCTACGTGTCGGTGTTCCCCAGCGGTACGACGCGTACGAGCGCCTCGAACCTGAACTTCACGCCCGGGCAGACGATCGCGAACCTGGTGGTCGTCCCGGTGGTGGACGGGAAGGTCAGTTTCTTCAACAACCAGGGCACCGTGGACCTGATCGCGGACATCACGGGTTACTTCACCTCGGCCGGCGAGGGCGCGACGCACACGAACATCGGTCCGAAGCGGCTGATGGACACCCGTGCGGGCCTGGGCGTGCCGCAGGGCAAGGTGGGCGCCGGCGGCGTCGTCACCCTGCCGGTCGCCGGTACGAACGGCATTCCGGCGACGGGTGTGACCGCGGTGGTCCTGAACGTGACGGCGACCAACCCGACGGAGCCCAGCTTCGTGTCGGTCTACCCGAGCGGTACGACGCGTACGAGCGCCTCGAACCTGAACTTCACCCCCGGCCTGACCATCCCGAACCTGGTCGTGGTCCCGGTGGTGGACGGGAAGGTGAGCTTCTTCAACAACCAGGGCACCGTGGACCTGATCGCGGACATCACGGGCTACTTCACCTCGGCCGGTGACGGCGCCTCGCACACGAACATCGGTCCGAAGCGGCTGATGGACACCCGTGCGGGCCTGGGCGTGCCGCAGGGCAAGGTGGGCGCCGGCGGCGTCGTCACCCTGCCGGTGGCCGGTACGAACGGGATCCCGGCGACGGGTGTGACCGCGGTGGTCCTGAACGTGACGGCGACCAACCCCACGGAGCCCAGCTTCGTGTCGGTGTTCCCCAGCGGTACGACGCGTACGAGCGCCTCGAACCTGAACTTCACGCCCGGGCAGACGATCCCGAACCTGGTGGTCGTCCCGGTGGTGGACGGGAAGGTCAGTTTCTTCAACAACCAGGGGACCGTGGACCTGATCGCGGACATCACGGGTTACTTCAGCAAGTAGCAGCAACGTTTCGGCGGGCCCCCAGGACGCGGTCCTGGGGGCCCGTGACTTTTCAGGGGCGGGACATGGCGAAGAACAGCAGCGACGACAACGACGAGGGCACACCGGCCGTCTCCGACGAGGAGTGGGCCCGGTTCCTGGAGCAGGCCCAGGCGGGCGCGGGCGGGGCCCCGCAGGAACCCTCGGCCCGGGCCCGGATGGTCACCGCCCGGCTGCGGGACGAGTCCGCCCAGCCGCCCGGCTGGCGCACCGGCCCGGCCTGGCAGGAGATGCAAGGGCGGGGGAGGGGCAAGCGGCGGCTCAAGGCCGCGGCGGCGGTCGTCTTCATCGCCGCCCTCGCACTGATCGCCGTACGCCCGGAACTGGTCATCGACCGGGTCACCGGCAAGGCCGAGCGGGATCACAAGGCCCGTGAGCCGCTGGCCGCCGAGACCGCGCGGCCCAGCGCCCCGCCCGCGGCCGTCGACCCGGACCGGCCGACCCTCAAGGAGCCCTTCAAGGGCTCCCCGGCCCTCCAGTGGGCCGACGGGGCGGCCGGGATCGAGGTACCGGAGGCCCAGGCCGCCGGCGGCATGAGCAAGGAGCAGGTCGCCGACGCGCTGGAGAAGGCCAAGCAGTTCCTGGTCTCCGCCAACCTGGACCCGGCGACCCTGCGCGGGGAGCGGCCCGCGGCGGCGCTGGACCTGCTCGACCCGAAGCTCAAGGACGAGCTGGACCGGGTGGAGGGCACGCTGACGGCCCCCTCGAAGGAGAACGACCCGCTGCACCTGTTCACGCGGGTCAAGCCGGCCGAACTGAAGCCGGTGGGCGAGGTGGTCAAGGTGCGCGGCCGGATGTGGGTGGAGCCCGGCAAGGAGGCCGGCCAGGCCAACGTGCTGGCCGACTACACCTTCGTCTACCCGTTCGTGAAGGCGAAGCCGGGCGCAGAGGAGGTCGAGCGCACCATCGTGCGGCGCGAGATCACCTTCTCGGTCGCCGACCCGCGCAAGTGGCAGGCCACCGCCGGCAAGCTCTGGCTGGAGAAGTACAACGTCGACCTCGCCAACAGCGCCTGCGACGTGTACGACGGATTCCTGCACCCCACGTTCGCCGACGACGCCCGGAGCGGCCCCGCGCCCTCCGGGACGCCCGTGGACCCGTACGACCGCAGCAGGACCCTGGACTCCGGTGGTCCGGAGGGCTGCGGGAGCCTGTCGCGCACCTGAGGCCCGTGGGGCGGCCCGGGCACACCCCAAGGGGGGCCCGGGCCGTTCCCGTGCGTGGCGCGGTTTGACCACTCACCGGGGAGGGGTATTCTCTTCGGCCCGATTGGCGCAGTACGTGTCTTGTATGGCAGACTACTCAAGTTGCTCGGCTGAGTGCCGATGCTGCGCGCCTCCCGCCGGGAGGACCGGAAGCGAGT
The DNA here is from genome assembly GCF_008704935.1 of Streptomyces vinaceus. Lineage (NCBI taxonomy): Bacteria > Bacillati > Actinomycetota > Actinomycetes > Kitasatosporales > Streptomycetaceae > Streptomyces > Streptomyces vinaceus. The sequence goes on along the minus strand of NZ_CP023692.1, from coordinate 3,130,425 downwards.
CCCACAGTACTCGTCGCCTTTATCTGCCTTTCGGGGCAGCAATGGGGCGGACGTACGGGAATCTTCTGGGAAGCGTCAGCACGGTGCCTGCCAGGCGCTCGGTGGGTGTTTCTCCCCCGAACCGCGGTCCTGGGACCGCACCCCCTTGGACGAGGGAATTTCCGTATGGGAATTTTCTGTAGAGGGAGTGCGACACGCCCGACCGCGTGGGTCGGAGAGAAACGGTGGAGAGATCCACAGCCGACCGAGAGCCAGAGCGTTTCCACAACAGACAGGACTACGGAGTAGCCATGGCGGGACAGAAGATCCGCATCCGGCTCAAGGCCTACGACCACGAGGTCATCGACTCCTCGGCGAAGAAGATCGTCGAGACGGTGACCCGCACTGGTGCGTCGGTCGCAGGCCCGGTGCCGCTGCCCACTGAGAAGAACGTGTACTGCGTCATCAAGTCGCCGCACAAGTACAAGGACTCGCGCGAGCACTTCGAGATGCGCACGCACAAGCGCCTGATCGACATCCTCGACCCGACGCCCAAGACCGTTGACTCGCTGATGCGCCTGGACCTTCCGGCCGGCGTTGACATCGAGATCAAGCTCTGAGAGGCGTCGAGAAGATGGCAAAGCAGATCAAGGGCGTCCTGGGCGAGAAGCTCGGCATGACCCAGGTCTGGGACGAGAACAACCGTGTCGTCCCGGTGACCGTCGTCAAGGCCGGGCCCTGCGTCGTTACCCAGGTCCGTACGAACGACATCGACGGCTACGAGTCGGTCCAGATCGCCTTCGGCGAGATCGACCCGCGCAAGGTGAACAAGCCCCTCAAGGGCCACTTCGCCAAGGCCGACGTGACCCCCCGCCGCCACCTGGTGGAGCTCCGCACCTCCGACGCCAGCGAGTACACGCTCGGCCAGGAGATCACTGCTGAGGTGTTCGAGTCCGGCGTCAAGGTTGACGTCACGGGCAACAGCAAGGGCAAGGGCTTCGCCGGTGTCATGAAGCGGCACAACTTCCGGGGCCTCGGCGCCGGTCACGGTGTGCAGCGCAAGCACCGCTCCCCCGGTTCGATCGGTGGCTGCGCCACCCCTGGGCGTGTCTTCAAGGGCATGCGCATGGCTGGTCGTATGGGCAACGAGCGCGTCACCACCCAGAACCTGACCATCCACGCGGTAGACGCGGAGAAGGGTCTGCTCCTCATCAAGGGCGCAGTCCCCGGTCCGAACGGCGGCCTCGTCCTGGTCCGTACCGCGGCCAAGGGGGCTTGAGGTTAATGAGCACCATTGACATCCTTTCGCCGGCAGGCGACAAGGCCGGTACCGTCGAGCTCCCCGCGGAGATCTTCGACGCGAAGACCAGCGTTCCGCTGATCCACCAGGTCGTCGTCGCTCAGCTGGCTGCTGCCCGTCAGGGCACGCACAAGACGAAGACCCGTGGCGAAGTCCGTGGTGGTGGCAAGAAGCCTTACCGCCAGAAGGGCACCGGCCGCGCCCGTCAGGGTTCGACCCGCGCTCCGCAGTTCGCCGGCGGTGGCGTCGTCCACGGCCCGCAGCCGCGTGACTACTCGCAGCGGACCCCCAAGAAGATGAAGGTCGCCGCCCTCCGCGGTGCCCTGTCGGACCGTGCGCGTCACTCCCGCATCCACGTCGTCACCGGCGTGGTCGAGGGTGCCGCCTCCACGAAGGCCGCCAAGACGCTGTTCGGCAAGATCTCGGAGCGCAAGAACCTGCTCCTGGTCGTCGAGCGTGCCGACGAGGCCGCGTGGCTGTCCGCCCGCAACCTGCCCCAGGTTCACATCCTGGAGCCGGGCCAGCTGAACACGTACGACGTGATCGTCTCTGACGACGTGGTCTTCACCCAGGCCGCGCTGGAGTCCTTCGTGTCTGGCCCCAAGGCCGACGAGACCGAAGGGAGCGACGCCTGATGTCTGAGGCGACCGTTACCAGCAAGACCTTCACTGACCCGCGCGACCTGCTGATCAAGCCGGTTGTCTCGGAGAAGAGCTACGCGCTGCTGGACGAGAACAAGTACACGTTCATCGTCGCGCCCGGCGCCAACAAGACCCAGATCAAGCAGGCCGTCGAGGCGGTCTTCTCGGTCAAGGTCACCGGGGTCAACACGATCAACCGTCAGGGTAAGCGCAAGCGCACCAAGACCGGTTTCGGCAAGCGCGCTGACACCAAGCGCGCCATCGTGACCCTCGCTGAGGGCGACCGTATCGACATCTTCGGCGGCCAGGCCTCCTAACGGAGGTCTAGTCGTCCGGAATCGGACGAGGACTGAGAAATGGGTATCCGCAAGTACAAGCCGACGACCCCGGGCCGTCGTGGCTCCAGCGTCGCCGACTTTGTCGAGATCACGCGGTCCACGCCGGAGAAGTCGCTGGTTCGCCCGCTGCACAGCAAGGGCGGCCGTAACAACACCGGTCGGATCACCGTTCGCCACCAGGGTGGTGGACACAAGCGCGCCTACCGCGTGATCGACTTCCGTCGTCACGACAAGGACGGCGTGCCGGCCAAGGTCGCGCACATCGAGTACGACCCCAACCGCACCGCGCGCATCGCGCTCCTGCACTACGCGGACGGCGAGAAGCGCTACATCATCGCTCCCCGCGGTCTGAACCAGGGCGACCGGATTGAGAACGGCCCCACGGCCGACATCAAGCCCGGCAACAACCTGGCCCTCCGCAACATCCCGGTCGGTACCACGATCCACGCGATCGAGCTCCGTCCCGGTGGTGGCGCCAAGTTCGCCCGCTCCGCGGGTGCCTCCGTGCAGCTGCTGGCGAAGGAGGGCACGATGGCCCACCTTCGTATGCCGTCCGGTGAGATCCGCCTGGTCGACGCGCGCTGCCGCGCGACGGTCGGCGAGGTCGGCAACGCCGAGCAGTCGAACATCAACTGGGGCAAGGCCGGCCGTATGCGCTGGAAGGGCGTTCGCCCGTCCGTCCGCGGTGTCGCGATGAACCCGGTTGACCACCCGCACGGTGGTGGTGAGGGCAAGACCAGTGGTGGTCGCCACCCGGTCTCCCCGTGGGGTCAGAAGGAGGGTCGTACTCGCTCGCCGAAGAAGGCTTCGAGCAAGTACATCGTCCGCCGCCGCAAGACGAACAAGAAGCGCTAGGAGCGGGTTTAGATGCCGCGCAGTCTCAAGAAGGGACCCTTCGTCGACGGACACCTCGTGAAGAAGGTGGACGCTCAGAACGAAGCTGGTACCAAGAACGTCATCAAGACCTGGTCCCGTCGCTCGATGATCATCCCGGCCATGCTGGGTCACACCATCGCGGTGCACAACGGCAAGACCCACGTCCCGGTGTTCGTCACCGAGTCGATGGTCGGCCACAAGCTCGGCGAGTTCTCGCCGACTCGCACCTTCCGCGGCCACGTCAAGGACGACCGGAAGTCGAAGCGCCGCTAAAGGCGGGGTGGTAACGACTATGACTTACACCGAAGGGACAACCATGGAAGCCAGGGCCCAGGCGCGGTACATCCGCGTCACGCCCATGAAGGCCCGCCGCGTGGTGGACCTTATCCGTGGCATGGATGCCACGGAGGCTCAGGCGGTCCTGCGTTTCGCCCCGCAGGCCGCGAGCGTGCCGGTCGGCAAGGTGCTGGACAGCGCCATTGCCAACGCCGCACACAACTACAACCACCCGGACGCCTCCACGCTGGTCATCAGCGAGGCGTACGTGGACGAGGGCCCGACCCTGAAGCGGTTCCGTCCGCGTGCCCAGGGCCGTGCCTACCGGATCCGCAAGCGGACCAGCCACATCACCGTGGTCGTCAGCAGCAAGGAAGGTTCCCGGTAATGGGCCAGAAGGTAAACCCGCACGGGTTCCGGCTCGGCATCACCACCGACTTCAAGTCGCGTTGGTACGCCGACAAGCTGTACAAGGACTACGTCAAGGAAGACGTCGCCATCCGTCGGATGATGACGTCCGGCATGGAGCGCGCCGGCATCTCGAAGGTTGAGATCGAGCGCACCCGTGACCGCGTGCGTGTGGACATCCACACCGCTCGTCCGGGCATCGTCATCGGCCGCCGTGGCGCCGAGGCCGACCGCATCCGCGGTGACCTCGAGAAGCTCACGGGCAAGCAGGTCCAGCTGAACATCCTCGAGGTCAAGAACCCCGAGCTCGACGCTCAGCTGGTTGCCCAGGCCGTTGCCGAGCAGCTCTCCTCCCGCGTCTCCTTCCGTCGTGCCATGCGCAAGAGCATGCAGGGCACGATGAAGGCCGGCGCCAAGGGCATCAAGATCCAGTGTGGCGGTCGCCTCGGCGGCGCCGAGATGTCCCGCTCCGAGTTCTACCGCGAGGGTCGTGTGCCGCTGCACACGCTGCGCGCGAACGTGGACTACGGCTTCTTCGAGGCCAAGACCACCTTCGGCCGTATCGGTGTGAAGGTCTGGATCTACAAGGGCGACGTCAAGAACATCGCCGAGGTTCGCGCCGAGAACGCTGCGGCCCGTGCGGGTAACCGCCCGGCCCGTGGTGCCGGCGCTGGCGACCGTCCCGCCGGCCGTGGTGGCCGTGGTGGCGAGCGCGGCGGCCGTGGTGGCCGCAAGCCGCAGCAGGCTGCTGGTGCCGAGGCCCCCAAGGCCGACGCTCCCGCCGCCGCTCCGGCTGAGAGCACCGGAACGGAGGCCTGACCGACATGCTGATCCCTCGTAGGGTCAAGCACCGCAAGCAGCACCACCCGAAGCGCCGCGGTATGGCCAAGGGCGGTACTGAGGTCTCGTTCGGCGAGTACGGCATCCAGGCGCTCACCCCCGCCTACGTGACGAACCGCCAGATCGAGGCGGCTCGTATCGCGATGACCCGCCACATCAAGCGTGGCGGCAAGGTCTGGATCAACATCTACCCGGACCGTCCGCTGACGAAGAAGCCTGCCGAGACCCGCATGGGTTCCGGTAAGGGTTCTCCCGAGTGGTGGATCGCGAACGTGCACCCGGGCCGGGTCATGTTCGAGCTGTCCTACCCGAACGAGAAGATTGCTCGTGAGGCGCTCACCCGCGCTGCTCACAAGCTTCCGATGAAGTGCCGGATTGTTCGGCGCGAGGCAGGTGAGTCGTGATGGCGACGGGAACCAAGGCGTCCGAGCTGCGTGAGCTCGGCAACGAGGAGCTCGTTGGCAAGCTGCGCGAGGCCAAGGAGGAGCTGTTCAAGCTCCGCTTCCAGGCGGCCACGGGTCAGCTGGAGAACAACGGCCGGCTCAAGTCCGTCCGTAAGGACATCGCTCGCATCTACACCCTGATGCACGAGCGTGAGCTCGGTATCGAGACGGTGGAGAGCGCCTGATGAGCGAGAAGAACGTGACTGAGACGAACGAGCGCGGCTTCCGCAAGACCCGTGAGGGTCTCGTCGTCAGCGACAAGATGGACAAGACCGTCGTCGTCGCCGTCGAGGACCGCGTCAAGCACGCGCTGTACGGCAAGGTCATCCGCCGTACGAACAAGCTCAAGGCTCACGACGAGCAGAACGCTGCCGGCGTCGGCGACCGCGTCCTCATCATGGAGACGCGTCCGCTGTCGGCGAGCAAGCGCTGGCGCATCGTCGAGATCCTCGAGAAGGCCAAGTAATCACCTGAGGGGTTTCCCTCAGGTCAGTTCCGCCAGGCTCGGTGGGGGCCTCGCTCCTCGGAGTGAAGCCCCCGCCGGGAACCGGCAGACAAACAGGAGATAGACGTGATCCAGCAGGAGTCGCGACTGCGTGTCGCCGACAACACTGGTGCCAAGGAGATCCTTTGCATCCGTGTTCTCGGTGGCTCCGGTCGCCGCTACGCGGGCATCGGTGACGTCATCGTCGCCACCGTCAAGGACGCGATCCCCGGTGGCAACGTGAAGAAGGGTGACGTCGTCAAGGCGGTCATCGTTCGCACCGTCAAGGAGCGCCGCCGCCAGGACGGCTCGTACATCCGCTTCGACGAGAACGCCGCTGTCATTCTCAAGAACGACGGCGACCCTCGTGGCACCCGTATCTTCGGCCCCGTGGGCCGTGAGCTGCGCGAGAAGAAGTTCATGAAGATCATCTCGCTCGCGCCGGAGGTGCTGTAAGCATGAAGATCAAGAAGGGCGACCTGGTCCAGGTCATCACCGGTAAGGACAAGGGCAAGCAGGGCAAGGTCATCGCGGCCATGCCCAGCGAGAACCGCGTCCTCGTCGAGGGTGTCAACCGGGTCAAGAAGCACACCAAGGCCGGTCAGACCGCTGGTGGTTCGCAGACCGGTGGCATCGTGATCACCGAGGCGCCGATCCACGTCAGCAACGTTCAGCTGGTTGTGGAGAAGGACGGCCAGAAGGTCGTTACCCGCGTCGGTTTCCGCTTCGACGACGAGGGCAACAAGATCCGCGTTGCCAAGCGGACGGGTGAGGACATCTGATGGCTACCACTCCGCGTCTCAAGACGAAGTACCGCGAGGACATCGCGGGCAAGCTGCGTGAGGAGTTCTCCTACGAGAACGTCATGCAGATCCCCGGTCTCGTGAAGATCGTGGTCAACATGGGTGTGGGCGACGCCGCCCGCGACTCCAAGCTGATCGACGGCGCCATCCGCGACCTGACGACGATCACCGGTCAGAAGCCGGCCGTCACGAAGGCCCGCAAGTCCATCGCGCAGTTCAAGCTGCGTGAGGGTCAGCCGATCGGCTGCCACGTCACCCTCCGTGGTGACCGCATGTGGGAGTTCCTGGACCGTACGCTGTCGCTCGCGCTGCCGCGTATCCGTGACTTCCGTGGTCTGTCGCCGAAGCAGTTCGACGGCCGTGGCAACTACACCTTCGGTCTCACGGAGCAGGTCATGTTCCACGAGATCGACCAGGACAAGATCGACCGTACCCGGGGTATGGACATCACCGTGGTCACCACGGCGACCAACGACGACGAGGGCCGTGCCCTCCTTCGTCACCTCGGCTTCCCCTTCAAGGAGGCGTAAGCGAGATGGCGAAGAAGGCTCTCATCGCGAAGGCTGCCCGCAAGCCCAAGTTCGGTGTACGCGCGTACACCCGCTGCCAGCGCTGCGGTCGTCCCCACTCCGTGTACCGCAAGTTCGGCCTGTGCCGCGTCTGCCTTCGTGAGATGGCTCACCGTGGCGAGCTGCCGGGCGTGACCAAGAGCTCCTGGTAATTCGCCCTCGTCCGCAAGGACTTGGGGAGTACCAGGCACTCTCGGTAAGCATCTGGTCGGTGGGTGCCCTGCTCCGCATGCCGTAGGCTTGTGGGGTTGGGCGTCCGCCGTCCATAACGACTTACTACGCCGTAGGTCCCCGCACCGCACCCGTCCCGCCACTGAGTGGGGAGAGGGATGGCGCATACAGGAAACCCCGGCGAGAGAGGCCGAAGGCCACTTCATGACCATGACTGACCCGATCGCAGACATGCTGACCCGTCTGCGTAACGCTAACTCGGCGTACCACGACACTGTCGTGATGCCGCACAGCAAGATCAAGTCGCACATCGCGGAGATCCTCAAGCAGGAGGGTTTCATCACCGGCTGGAAGGTCGAGGACGCCGAGGTCGGCAAGAACCTCGTCCTCGAGCTGAAGTTCGGGCCGAACCGTGAGCGCTCCATCGCGGGCATCAAGCGGATCTCGAAGCCCGGTCTGCGCGTGTACGCAAAGTCCACCAACCTGCCGAAGGTGCTCGGCGGCCTGGGCGTGGCGATCATCTCCACGTCCCACGGTCTCCTCACCGGCCAGCAGGCAGGCAAGAAGGGCGTAGGTGGGGAAGTCCTCGCCTACGTCTGGTAGTCGGGAACGGAGGAAAAGCAATGTCGCGAATCGGCAAGCTCCCCATCCAGGTTCCCGCCGGTGTGGACGTCACCATCGATGGCCGCACGGTCGCGGTGAAGGGCCCCAAGGGTCTCCTCTCGCACACCGTCGCCGCGCCGATCGAGATCGTCAAGGGTGAGGACGGCGTTCTGAACGTCACCCGCCCCAACGACGAGCGTCAGAACAAGGCCCTGCACGGCCTGTCCCGCACGCTGGTGGCGAACATGATCACCGGTGTGACCACGGGGTACGTCAAGGCTCTCGAGATCAGCGGTGTCGGTTACCGCGTCGCCGCGAAGGGCTCCGCTCTGGAGTTCCAGCTTGGTTACAGCCACCCGATCCTGATCGAGGCGCCCGAGGGCATCTCCTTCAAGGTCGAGTCGCCCACCAAGTTCTCGGTCGAGGGCATCGACAAGCAGAAGGTCGGCGAGGTCGCCGCCAACATCCGCAAGCTGCGGAAGCCCGACCCGTACAAGGCCAAGGGTGTCAAGTACGCCGGCGAAGTCATCCGCCGCAAGGTCGGAAAGGCTGGTAAGTAGCCATGGCATACGGTGTGAAGATCGCCAAGGGCGACGCGTACAAGCGCGCTGCCAAGGCTCGCCGCCACATCCGCATCCGCAAGAACGTCTCGGGTACGGCGGAGCGTCCGCGCCTCGTCGTGACGCGTTCCAACCGCAACATCGTTGCTCAGGTCATCGACGACCTCCAGGGTCACACCCTGGCGTCCGCGTCGACCCTGGACGCTTCGATCCGCGGTGGCGAAGGCGACAAGAGCTCGCAGGCCCAGGCTGTCGGCGCGCTCGTCGCCGAGCGTGCCAAGGCCGCGGGTGTCGAGACCGTCGTGTTCGACCGCGGTGGCAACCGATACGCCGGGCGCATTGCCGCTCTGGCTGACGCCGCCCGCGAAGCCGGGCTGAAGTTCTAAGCCCCGGTTCCGGGACTCACGGACGTAACAGAGAGAGGTAATCCAATGGCTGGACCCCAGCGCCGCGGAAGCGGTGCCGGTGGCGGCGAGCGGCGGGACCGGAAGGGTCGCGACGGTGGCCCTGCCGCCGAGAAGACCGCTTACGTTGAGCGCGTTGTCGCGATCAACCGCGTCGCCAAGGTTGTCAAGGGTGGTCGCCGCTTCAGCTTCACCGCGCTGGTCGTGGTGGGCGACGGTGACGGCACTGTAGGTGTCGGTTACGGCAAGGCCAAGGAAGTTCCCGCGGCCATCGCCAAGGGTGTCGAGGAAGCCAAGAAGAACTTCTTCAAGGTTCCGCGCATCCAGGGCACCATCCCGCACCCGATCCAGGGCGAGAAGGCGGCCGGCGTTGTCCTGCTGAAGCCTGCTTCCCCCGGTACCGGTGTTATCGCCGGTGGCCCGGTGCGCGCCGTTCTGGAGTGCGCCGGCGTTCACGACATCCTGTCGAAGTCGCTCGGCTCCGACAACGCGATCAACATCGTGCACGCGACCGTGGAGGCCCTCAAGGGCCTGCAGCGTCCCGAGGAGATCGCGGCTCGCCGCGGTCTGCCCCTTGAGGACGTCGCTCCCGCGGCTCTGCTCCGTGCGCGTGCGGGGGCGGGTGTCTAATGGCTCGCCTCAAGATCACGCAGACGAAGTCGTACATCGGTAGCAAGCAGAACCACCGCGACACGCTGCGTTCGCTCGGGCTCAAGCGCCTGAACGACGTGGTCGTCAAGGAGGACCGCCCCGAGTTCCGCGGAATGGTTCACACCGTCCGCCACCTCGTGACGGTTGAGGAGGTTGACTAATCATGGCTGAGAACAGCCCGCTGAAGGCCCACAACCTCCGTCCCGCCCCCGGCGCCAAGACCGCGAAGACCCGTGTCGGTCGTGGTGAGGCGTCGAAGGGTAAGACGGCCGGTCGTGGTACGAAGGGCCAGAAGGCCCGTTACCAGATCCCGCAGCGCTTCGAGGGTGGGCAGATGCCCCTCCACATGCGTCTGCCGAAGCTCAAGGGCTTCAAGAACCCGTTCCGCACCGAGTTCCAGGTCGTCAACCTGGACAAGCTCGGCGCTCTCTACCCCGAGGGTGGAGAGGTCACGGTGGCCGACCTGGTCGCCAAGGGCGCGGTGCGCAAGAACAGCCTCGTCAAGGTCCTGGGCCAGGGCGAGATCTCCGTGGCGCTGACGGTTTCGGTTGACGCCGTTTCCGCCTCCGCCAAGGAGAAGATCGCCGCTGCCGGCGGCACCGTCACCGAGCTCGTCTAAGACGACCTTTGTGACAAATAGCGAGTAAAACCCGACCGGGGATGCCTCACATATGGGGCATCCCCGGTTGGTCGTTCCACGGGGGGCGCAGTCGCCGGTAAGGTGGCCTGCACCTTTGCTTGTACGTATTCGTCGATCCCTCAGACCGTCACCTCTGACGCAGTAGCGCGGGGGTCGCAGGAGGCACCGTGCTCACCGCGTTCGCCCGGGCGTTCAAGACGCCCGACCTGCGCAAGAAGCTGCTCTTCACGCTCGGCATCATCGTGCTGTTCCGGCTCGGGTCCCACATCCCGGTACCCGGCGTGAGCTACAAGAACGTTCAGATCTGTGTGGACCAGGCCGGGAGCAGCAACAGCCTCTTCGGTCTCGTCAACATGTTCAGCGGCGGTGCGCTGCTGCAGATCACGATCTTCGCGCTCGGCATCATGCCGTACATCACGGCGAGCATCATCCTGCAGCTGCTGACCGTGGTCATCCCGAAGCTGGAGAACCTCAAAAAAGAGGGTCAGTCCGGCACGGCGAAGATCACTCAGTACACGCGCTATCTGACGGTCGCACTCGCGATCCTGCAGGGCACCGGCCTCGTCGCCACCGCCCGCACTGGTGCCCTGTTCCAGGGTTGCCAGGTCGCCAGCCAGATCGTCCCGAACCGGTCGATCTTCACCACCATCGTCATGGTCATCACGATGACCGCCGGTACCTGCGTCGTCATGTGGCTCGGTGAGCTCGTGACCGACCGCGGCATCGGCAACGGCATGTCGATCCTGATGTTCATCTCGATCGCCGCCGGCTTCATCGGCGCCCTGTGGCAGATCAAGCTCCAGGGCAAGATCGCCGACGGCTGGGTCGAGTTCGGCGTGGTCATCCTCGTCGGCCTGGCCATGGTCGCGCTCGTGGTCTTCGTCGAGCAGGCGCAGCGACGGATTCCGGTCCAGTACGCGAAGCGCATGATCGGCCGCCGCGCGTACGGGGGCACCTCGACCTACATCCCGCTCAAGGTGAACCAGGCCGGTGTCATCCCGGTCATCTTCGCCTCGTCGCTGCTGTACATCCCGGCGCTGATCGTGCAGTTCAGCGGCTCGACCGCCGGCTGGGCCACCTGGATCCAGAAGCACTTCGTCAAGGGCGACCACCCGTACTACATCGCGGCCTACTTCCTCCTGATCGTCTTCTTCGCGTTCTTCTACGTGGCGATTTCTTTCAACCCCGAGGAAGTTGCAGACAACATGAAGAAGTATGGTGGGTTCATCCCGGGTATCCGTGCCGGTCGACCCACCGCCGAGTACCTGAGCTACGTGCTCAACCGGATCACCTGGCCGGGGTCGCTGTACCTGGGTCTCATCGCTCTTGTGCCGACGATGGCGTTGGCCGGCTTCGGAGCGAACCAGAACTTCCCGTTCGGCGGGACGAGCATCCTCATCATCGTGGGTGTGGGTCTGGAAACCGTGAAGCAGATCGAGAGCCAGCTCCAGCAGCGCAATTACGAAGGGTTCCTCCGCTGATGCGAATCGTCCTCGTCGGACCGCCCGGTGCGGGCAAGGGAACGCAGGCCGCGTTCCTTGCGAAGAACCTGTCGATCCCGCACATCTCCACGGGCGACCTCTTCCGGGCCAACATCAGCCAGAACACCGAGCTGGGCCAGCGCGCGAAGGCGTTCATGGACGCCGGTGACCTCGTCCCCGACGAGATCACCATCGGCATGGCCAAGGACCGTATGGAGCAGCCGGACGCCGTGAACGGCTTCCTGCTGGACGGCTTCCCGCGCAACGTCTCCCAGGCGGAGGCGCTGGACGAGATGCTGCACGCCGCGAACATGAAGCTGGACGCCGTCCTCGACCTGGAGGTCGAGGAGGACGAGGTCGTCAAGCGCATCGCCGGCCGCCGGATCTGCCGCAACGACTCCGCCCACGTCTTCCACGTCGAGTACGCGGCGCCGAAGGTCGAGGGCGTCTGCGACACCTGCGGCGGCGAGCTCTACCAGCGCGACGACGACTCCGAGGCCACGGTCCGCAACCGCCTTGAGGTCTACCACACGCAGACCGAGCCGATCATCGACTACTACAAGGCTCAGGGCCTGCTGGTGACGATCCCCGCCCTCGGTGAGGTCGCGGAAGTCACGCAGCGTGCGATGGACGCGCTCAAGAAGTAGCAAGCCTTGTTGTGAGCAGTACGGCCGCGGTGTCCCCAGGACCCCGCGGCCGTACTGTTGAGACGACCGGCACACCGGCACGCCGGCATGAACGCAGATCCGAAGTCCGAAGGTGGAAGGCACTACCCATGGTCCAGATCAAGACCCCCGAGCAGATCGCGAAGATGCGCGAGGCAGGGCTGGTCGTCGCCGCGATCCACGCGGCGACCCGTGAGGCGGCCGTACCCGGCGCCACGACGCGGGATCTGGACATGGTGGCCCGCAAGGTCATCGCGGATGCCGGGGCCAAGTCGAACTTCCTCGGCTACGGCGGCTTCCCCGCGACGATCTGCACGTCCGTGAACGAGGTCGTCGTCCACGGCATCCCGGACGACAAGACGGTCCTCAAGGACGGCGACGTCATCTCGATCGACGCCGGCGCGATCGTCGACGGCTGGCACGGGGACGCCGCGTACACGGCCTTCGTGGGCACGGGTCACGCTCCGGAGCTGATCGAGCTCTCCCGGGTGACCGAGGAGTCGATGTGGGCCGGCATCGCCGCGATGAAGCTCGGCAACCGCCTCGTGGACATCTCCAAGGCGATCGAGGGCTACATCCGCCGCCAGCCGCGTCCGGCGACCGGCAAGTACGGGATCATCGAGGACTACGGCGGCCACGGCATCGGGTCCGAGATGCACATGGACCCCCACCTGCTGAACTACGTCTCCCGCAAGCGCGGCAAGGGCATCAAGCTGGTCCCGGGCGTCTGCCTGGCGATCGAGCCCATGGTGTCCCTGGGCACGCCCCAGACGGAGGTCCTGGCGGACGACTGGACGGTCATCACCACGGACGGGACTTGGTCCTCGCACTGGGAGCACTCCATCGCCCTGACCGAGGCGGGGCCCATCGTCCTGACGAGCCCGGACTGCGGCAAGGCGAAGCTGGCCGAGTACGGCGTGACGACCGCGCCGGACCCGCTCGGTTAATGATCTACGCTGTGGGGCAAACTTTCCGGATTCGTCTTTCTGGGTGCCCTGACGTAGACTGACTCGTCGGCTCCTTTGCACCCGCATGTCTTCATGCGAAGCAGGGAGCTGATCAAGGTAGCCGATTCGAAGGGCGAAGCGTGGCCAAGAAGCAAGGTGCCATCGAAATCGAGGGCACCGTGATCGAGTCCCTCCCGAACGCGATGTTCAAGGTGGAACTGCAGAACGGTCACAAGGTCCTCGCGCACATCAGCGGCAAGATGCGTATGCACTACATCCGCATCCTCCCGGATGACCGGGTCGTTGTGGAGCTGTCTCCGTACGACCTGACGCGTGGCCGGATCGTCTACCGATACAAGTAGATCTTGTCCTCACTCCTGCCTGGGCGGACGTCCCGGTGCGGGTGGTGGCACTGACCCGGAGAACCTCACCAACATGAAGGTCAAGCCGAGCGTCAAGAAGATCTGCGACAAGTGCAAGGTGATCCGCCGTCACGGCCGGGTCATGGTCATCTGCGACAACCTGCGCCACAAGCAGCGCCAGGGCTGACGCACGCCGACCGACCTGCCTTCCGCAGTTCTTCGCGCGACGTAAGAAAACGTACATACGCAGAGCCCGCCCAGCCCTGAGAGGGGCCGGCGGCACCTCCGGCGGGGGCCGGGGACCCGGACGTACCACCACCCATCAGGTGTGGTCGGCGGTCGGGAGTGGTTCTGCGGAAGACCCCCGAACACACAGGAGCCATTGAATGGCACGCGTTTCCGGTGTTGACATCCCGCGCGAAAAGCGTGTGGAGATCGCACTCACCTACGTCTTCGGTATCGGGCGCACCCGGTCCAAGGAGATCCTCGCCTCCACCGGCGTGAACCCGAACACCCGCGTTCGTGACCTGGCCGAAGAGGACCTCGTCAAGATCCGCGAGTACGTGGACGCCAACCTCCGTACCGAGGGTGACCTCCGCCGCGAGATCCAGGGCGACATCCGCCGCAAGATCGAGATCCAGTGCTACCAGGGTATCCGCCACCGTCGCGGCCTCCCGGTGCACGGTCAGCGCACCAGCACGAACGCGCGTACCCGCAAGGGCCCGCGTCGCGCGATCGCCGGTAAGAAGAAGCCGGGCAAGAAGTAGTCCTGTTCAGCGGTCTTGCGCTGTAGGACCGACCACCTCCCGTAGGAGATTTAGATGCCCCCCAAGGGTCGTCAGGGCGCTGCCAAGAAGGTGCGCCGCAAGGAAAAGAAGAACGTCGCTCACGGGCACGCCCACATCAAGAGCACGTTCAACAACACGATCGTCTCGATCACGGACCCCTCGGGCAACGTGATCTCCTGGGCCTCCGCCGGCCACGTCGGCTTCAAGGGCTCGCGCAAGTCCACCCCCTTCGCCGCGCAGATGGCCGCCGAGTCGGCCGCCCGCCGCGCGCAGGAGCACGGCATGCGCAAGGTCGACGTCTTCGTCAAGGGTCCCGGCTCCGGCCGTGAGACCGCGATCCGCTCCCTCCAGGCCACCGGCCTGGAGGTCGGCTCGATCCAGGACGTCACCCCCACCCCGCACAACGGCTGCCGCCCGCCGAAGCGCCGCCGCGTCTGACGCAGCGGACGCACCTGTGCGTCTTTGAGTGTCCGGGCGGTACGAACCCCTTCGGGGGGACGTGCCGCCCGTACCCTTGCAGTACCTGGCTTTACCCGTCGGGCGTCAAATAGTGGGCGTCCACGACTGAAGGAACACACATGCTTATCGCTCAGCGTCCTTCGCTGACCGAAGAGGTCGTCGACGAGTACCGCTCGCGGTTCGTGATCGAGCCGCTGGAGCCGGGCTTCGGCTACACCCTCGGCAACTCGCTTCGCCGTACGCTCCTGTCCTCGATCCCGGGTGCCGCTGTCACCAGCATCCGCGTGGACGGCGTCCTGCACGAGTTCACCACCGTGCCCGGTGTGAAGGAAGACGTCACCGACATCATCCTCAACATCAAGCAGCTGGTCGTCTCCTCGGAGCACGACGAGCCGGTCGTGATGTACCTGCGCAAGCAGGGTCCCGGCCTGGTCACCGCTGCCGACATCGCGCCCCCGGCCGGTGTCGAGGTGCACAACCCGGACCTGGTCCTCGCCACGCTCAACGGCAAGGGCAAGCTGGAGATGGAGCTGACCGTCGAGCGCGGTCGCGGCTACGTCTCCGCCGTCCAGAACAAGCAGCTGGGCCAGGAGATCGGCCGCATCCCGGTCGACTCCATCTACAGCCCGGTCCTCAAGGTCACCTACAAGGTCGAGGCGACCCGAGTCGAGCAGCGCACCGACTTCGACAAGCTCATCGTCGACGTCGAGACCAAGCAGGCCATGCGCCCGCGCGACGCCATGGCGTCCGCCGGCAAGACCCTGGTCGAGCTGTTCGGTCTGGCGCGCGAGCTCAACATCGACGCCGAGGGCATCGACATGGGCCCGTCCCCGACGGACGCCGCCCTGGCCGCCGACCTGGCGCTGCCGATCGAGGAGCTCGAGCTCACCGTTCGGTCGTACAACTGCCTCAAGCGCGAGGGCATCCACTCCGTGGGTGAGCTCGTCGCCCGCTCCGAGGCCGACCTGCTCGACATCCGCAACTTCGGTGCGAAGTCGATCGACGAGGTCAAGGCGAAGCTGGCCGGCATGGGCCTGGCCCTCAAGGACAGCCCGCCCGGATTCGACCCGACCGCCGCCGCCGACGCCTTCGGCGCCGACGACGACGCGGACGCCGGTTTCGTCGAGACCGAGCAGTACTGAGCCTCCCGGCTCATCCCGTAGCACTTTCCCGGGGCAGCCGCCCCGGGGGAACTGACACCGGTACCTGACACGGCCGGTGCAGATATGAAGGAGTAACACCATGCCGCGTCCCGCAAAGGGTGCCCGTCTGGGCGGCTCCGCCGCGCACGAGAAGCACCTTCTCGCGAACCTCGCGAAGGCGCTCTTCGAGCACGGCCGCATCACCACCACCGAGGCCAAGGCCCGCCGCCTGCGTCCCTACGCCGAGCGTCTGGTCACCAAGGCCAAGAAGGGCGACATCCACAACCGTCGCCTGGTGCTGCAGACGATCACGGACAAGAGCATCGTGCACACGCTGTTCACCGAGATCGCCCCGCGCTACGAGAACCGCCCCGGTGGTTACACGCGCATCACCAAGATCGGCAACCGTCGTGGCGACAACGCCCCGATGGCCGTGATCGAGCTGGTCGAGGCCCTCACGGTCGCCCAGCAGGCCACTGGTGAGGCCGAGGCCGCCACCAAGCGCGCCGCGAAGGACGCCGAGGCCGTGGCCGAGGCTCCCGCCGCTGAGGAGACCAAGGAGGCCTGATCCCGCTCCGGGATCGAGCTTGCTTGATCGGCTCTGAACGGGCCCGCCCCTTCCCGGGGCGGGCCCTTTCTGCGTTTCCGTACGTTCTTGAGCTTCTGAGAGGATCGGTCACGTGAGTGACGAGGTGGAGCCCGGGCACGTCCGGGTACGGCTGGACCTTTCGTACGACGGCAAGGACTTCTCCGGCTGGGCGAAGCAGCGCGTGCTGCGCACCGTCCAGGGCGAGCTGGAGTCGGCCCTGCAGACCGTGATGCGGCTGCCGGACCCGGTCGAGCTGACCGTGGCCGGGCGGACCGACGCCGGCGTGCACGCGCGCGGGCAGGTCGCGCAGTTCGACGTACGCGACGAGGTGTGGGCCGAGCACCACGACAAGCTGCTGCGCCGCCTCGCGGGCCGGCTGCCGCACGACGTACGGGTGTGGAAGGCGGCCGAGGCCCCCGAGGGCTTCAACGCACGGTTCTCCGCCATCTGGCGCCGGTACGCCTACCGCGTCGGCGACCACCAGGGGGGCGTCGACCCGCTGCGCCGCGGGCACGTGCTGTGGCACCAGTGGCCGCTCGACGTGGACGCCATGAACGAGGCCGCCGCCGCGCTGCTCGGCGAGCACGACTTCGCCGCGTACTGCAAGAAGCGCGAGGGCGCCACGACCATCCGCACCCTCCAGCAGCTCAGCTGGGAGCGCGGCGAGGACGGGATCGTCACGGCGACCGTGCGCGCCGACGCCTTCTGCCACAACATGGTCCGCTCGCTGGTCGGCGCCCTGCTGCACGTCGGTGACGGGCACCGGCCGACCGACTGGCCGGGCAAGGTGCTGCGGGCCGCCGTACGGGACTCCTCGGTGCACGTGGTGAAGCCGCACGGGCTGACCCTGGAGGAGGTCGGCTACCCGGCGGACGAGCTGCTGGCCGCCCGCAGCAAGGAGGCCCGCAACATGCGCACCCTGCCGGGCGCCGGCTGCTGCTGACCGGCCGGCGGCCGCCGCCGAATCCGTTTGGGCGGATCGGCGCCGGGCCTGGACAATGCCCCGCATGGGACATCTCGAAGCCAGCCACCTGGAGTACTACCTTCCCGACGGGCGGGTCCTGCTCCCCGACGTCTCCTTCCGCGTGGGGGAGGGGTCGGTCGTCGCCCTCGTCGGGGCGAACGGCGCCGGCAAGTCCACCCTGCTGAAGCTGGTCTCCGGCGAGCTCCAGCCGCACGGCGGCGGGGTCACCGTGAGCGGCGGCCTCGGTGTGATGTCGCAGTTCGTGGGCTCGGTACGGGACGAGACGACCGTACGTGACCTGCTGGTCTCGGTGGCCCAGCCGCGGATCCGCGAGGCCGCGAAGGCCGTCGACCACGCCGAGCACCTGATCATGACGGTGGACGACGAGTCCGCGCAGATGGCGTACGCGCAGGCGCTCAGCGACTGGGCCGACGTCCAGGGCTACGAGGCCGAGACGCTGTGGGACGTCTGCACCATGGCGGCGCTGGCCGTCCCGTACGACGCCGCGCAGTTCCGCGAGGTGCGCACGCTGTCGGGCGGTGAGCAGAAGCGGCTCGTGCTGGAGGCGCTGCTGCGCGGGCCGGACGAGGTGCTGCTGCTGGACGAGCCGGACAACTACCTGGACGTCCCGGGCAAGCGGTGGCTGGAGGAACAGCTCAAGGCCACCCGCAAGACCGTGCTCTTCGTCTCCCACGACCGGGAGCTGCTGTCGCGGGCGGCCGAGAAGATCATCAGCCTGGAGCCGAGCCCCACGGGCACGGACGTGTGGGTGCACGGCTCGGGCTTCGACACGTACCACGAGGCCCGCAAGGAGCGCTTCGCGCGCTTCGAGGAGCTCAAGCGGCGCTGGGACGAGGAGCACGCCCGGCTGAAGGCGCTGGTCCTGCGGCTGCGCAACCAGGCCGCGAGCAGCCCCGACATGGCCTCGCGCTACCGGGCGATGCAGACGCGCTTCCAGAAGTTCGAGGAGGCGGGTCCGCCGCCGGAGCCGCCGCGGGAGCAGGACATCAAGATGCGCCTGAAGGGCGGCCGGACCGGCGTGCGCGCGCTGACCGTGGAGAACCTTGAGCTCACCGGCCTGATGAAGCCGTTCTCGCTGGAGGTCTTCTACGGGGAGCGCGTCGCGGTGCTCGGCTCGAACGGCTCCGGGAAATCGCACTTCCTGCGGCTGCTGGCGGGCGAGGACGTCAAGCACACGGGCGGCTTCAAGCTGGGCGCACGGGTGGTTCCCGGTCATTTCGCGCAGACCCACGCGCACCCCGAGCTGTTCGGGCGCACGCTCGTCGACATCCTGTGGACGGAGGCGGCGAAGCCGCTCGGGCCCGCCATGGCCGTCCTGCGCCGGTACGAGCTGGAGCGGCAGGGGGAGCAGCCGTTCGAGCGGCTGTCGGGCGGGCAGCAGGCGCGTTTCCAGATCCTGCTGCTGGAGCTGGCCGGCACCACGGCGCTGCTCCTGGACGAGCCCACGGACAACCTGGACCTGGAGTCGGCGGAGGCCCTCCAGGACGGCCTGGAGTCGTACGAGGGCACTGTGCTCTGCGTCACGCACGACCGGTGGTTCGCGCGGACATTTGACCGTTTCCTGGTCTTCGGTTCCGACGGTGTTGTGCGAGAGACTCAGGGACCCGTCTGGGACGAACGTAGGGTCGAGCGCAAGCGCTAGGGGGAGACGGCCCCCTCGGTCGGAGTGAGGGGGAGGCGTTGTGGGCCTGTGGCCTGGCATCTGGCTCATGAAGCGGGAGAAGCACGGCTTCGGCGACCGGCTGCTCGACTGGCTGCTGCGGCCCGCCTCCCGGCCCTGGCAGCTGCTCTCCCTCGCGGTGGTCCTGGGGGTCTGCGTCTCCACGAGCCTGCGGGAGAACTGGGGCTCCGACAACGCCTTCGTGGTCAAGGCGGCGCAGACGCTGCTGGCCGGCGGGTCGCCGTACGAGGACAAGCGCTTCCTGTACCTGCCCAGCGCCGTCCTGATGGCCGTTCCCGAGGCGCTGCTGCCGACGGCGGTGCTGCGCTGGACCCTGCCGGTCGCGATGTCCGGGCTGCTGGGCATCGGGTGGCTGGCCGCGCTGCGGATGTTCTCGGTGCCGCTGCGCTCGCGTTTCGCGGTCGTCGGTTTCCCGGTGCTGGCCCTGGCCTACAAGCCCTACGTGAACCTCGTGCTGATCGGCAACTGGACGTCGATCTCGGCGGCCGCACTGCCGGTGGCGCTGCTGCTCGCGCACCGGCGGTCCTGGGCGGCCGCCGGGCTGGTGGTGGGGCTGGCCATCGCCTGCAAGCCGATGCTGGTGCCGGTCGGGCTGGTCTTCGTCCTGGCCAGGCAGTGGCGGGGGCTGGCCGTGGCCGTGCTCGTGCCGCTGGGGATGTCGCTGCTCGGGGCGCTGATGATGCCCAGCCCGACGCTGTTCTTCACCAAGACCCTGCCGTTCCTGCTCCAGGGGCAGGACGCGTACGCGCTGCCCTGGGACGCCTCGCCGATAGCGGTGCTGCCCCGGCTGGGGGTGCCGGGGCCGGTGGCGGTCGTGGTGGCCTTCGCGGGGGCCGGGGCGGGGCTGTGGGCCGCCCGGACGCGGTGGCGGCGTACCGAGCAGGAGACGGACGGGGGAGAACTGCGGCTCGTGGAGACGGCCTGCATGGTGATGCTCGCCGCATTTCTGGTCTCCCGGCCCTCCTTCGACCACTACCTGCTGGTGGTGCTGCCGCTGCTGCTCGCGTCGGCGGTGCGGCCTGGCTCGATGCCCCGTTCCCCCTGGTTCTGGCTGGCCCTGACGCCCCAGGTGGCGCTCCTGCCGTGGCCCTCCGAGCTGGCCCACAAGCGGCGCGCGTTCAAGGACTGCGCCACCCTGTGCGGGCTCGCGATCCTGCTGGTGCGTCGTGCGCTGCGCTCCACTCGGGTTACCCTGGAGCCTGTAACAACTGCGGGGTCCCCACCCAGGACCGAACCGGAGTGCGCCGCGACGCCAGCAGAATCGGCATCGCGGACCGCGTTTTGACCCGTACGGGTCTGCTTGGGTATCCTGCTGGTTTGTTATGCGTATTGGCTTTCTCATTCTCACGTGAAAGGGCCTTACGCCGGTCCACCGGACCGATGACCAGCGGTTCACACGGGTTGCGTCCCCGATGTGGACGAGGGCTGTCGTGATCGTCCGTGGTGACCCTGTCAGGACCTTCCCGTGGGGGGCTCGTGCCGCCCTGGGATACCACCACTGAAGAAGCGAAGGCATACGCGTGCGTACGTTCAGCCCCAAGCCCGGCGACATCTCGCGCCAGTGGCTCGTCATCGACGCCCAGGACGTTGTCCTCGGCCGTCTGGCGACCCAGGCAGCTGCCCTCCTGCGCGGCAAGCACAAGCCGACCTATGCGCCTCACATGGACATGGGCGACTTCGTCGTCATCATCAACGCCGACAAGGTTCACCTGTCCGGCAACAAGGCGTCGCAGAAGATGGCGTACCGCCACTCCGGCTTCCCGGGCGGTCTCCGCTCCGTGCGTTACGACGACCTCCTGGCGAACAACCCGGAGAAGGCCGTCGAGAAGGCCGTCAAGGGCATGCTCCCCAAGAACACCCTGGGCCGTCAGATGCTCTCGAAGCTGAAGGTCTACTCGGGCGACCAGCACCCCCACGCTGCCCAGCAGCCGGTGCCGTTCGAGATCACCCAGGTCGCGCAGTAGTTCCGGCCACCCCCTAAGACGTAGAAAATTCTGAGGAGCATCGTGGCCGAGACCACCGCCGAGACCCCCGTCGAAGAGTTCGAGGGCGTCGAGGAGTACACCACCGAGTCTGAGGTCGTCGTCGAGGGCGACTACACCTCCGAGTCCCTTGCCGGCCGCTTCGGCGACCCCCAGCCGGCCGCCGGCCTGGGCCGTCGCAAGAACGCCATCGCCCGCGTCCGGATCGTTCCGGGCACCGGCAAGTGGAAGATCAACGGTCGCACCCTTGAGGACTACTTCCCCAACAAGGTGCACCAGCAGGAAGTCAACGAGCCGTTCAAGCTCCTTGAGCTCGACGGTCGCTACGACATCATCGCCCGCATCGCGGGTGGCGGCGTCTCCGGCCAGGCCGGCGCCCTGCGCCTCGGCGTGGCCCGTGCCCTGAACGAGGCCGACGTCGACAACAACCGCCCGGCGCTGAAGAAGGCCGGCTTCCTTTCCCGCGACGACCGTGCGGTCGAGCGCAAGAAGGCCGGTCTCAAGAAGGCCCGTAAGGCTCCGCAGTACAGCAAGCGTTAATCTGCGCCTGCTGTTCAGCAACAACCGCCCCGGCAGCACTCTCCGTGCTGCCGGGGCGGTTCGTTTACCGCCACAAGCGGCAAATACATGTCACAAGCGGTCACAAACGAAGCGTGAACTCGGGAGGACAACAGTGGGACAACTCTTCGGGACGGACGGTGTACGCGGCGTCGCCAACGCGGATCTGACGGCTGAGCTCGCGCTCGGTCTCTCCGTGGCAGCTGCCCACGTACTCGCCGAGGCGGGCACCTTCGCGGGCCACCGCGCGACCGCGGTCGTGGGCCGCGACCCGCGCGCGTCCGGCGAATTCCTGGAGGCCGCGGTCGTCGCGGGCCTCGCGAGCGCGGGCGTGGACGTCCTGCGCGTCGGTGTGCTGCCCACCCCGGCGGTGGCGTATCTCACCGGTGCGCTGGGTGCCGACCTCGGCGTGATGCTCTCCGCCAGCCACAACGCGATGCCCGACAACGGCATCAAGTTCTTCGCCCGCGGCGGCCACAAGCTGGCCGACGAGCTGGAGGACCGCATCGAGGCCGTGTACGCGGAGCACCGCACCGGAGCCCCGTGGGACCGGCCGACCGGCGCCGGCGTCGGCCGCGTCTCCGACTACGACGAGGGCTTCGACAAGTACGTCGCCCACCTCATCGGCGTCCTCCCGAACCGCATCGAAGGCCTCAAGATCGTCCTGGACGAGGCGCACGGCGCCGCCGCCCGCGTCTCGCCCGAGGCCTTCGCCCGGGCGGGTGCCGAGGTCGTCACCATCGGCGCCGAGCCCGACGGCCTCAACATCAACGAGGGGTGCGGCTCCACCCACCTGGAACTGCTCAAGCAGGCCGTGGTCGAGCACGGCGCCGACTTCGGCATCGCGCACGACGGTGACGCGGACCGCTGCCTCGCGGTCGACGCCACCGGCGCGGAGATCGACGGCGACCAGATCCTCGCGGTCCTCGCCCTGGCCATGCGCGAGGCCGGCCAGCTGCGCGGCAACACCGTCGTCGGCACCGTGATGTCCAACCTCGGCTTCAAGCTGGCCATGGAGGGCGAGGGCATCGGCGTCGTGCAGACCGGTGTCGGTGACCGGTACGTGCTGGAGTCGATGAAGGAGCACGGCTACGCGCTCGGCGGCGAGCAGTCGGGCCACGTGATCATCCTCGACCACGCCACGACCGGCGACGGCACGCTGACCGGCCTGATGCTGGCGGCCCGCGTCGCGGCCACGGGCCGCTCGCTCGCCGAGCTCGCGGGCGTCATGCGCCGCCTGCCGCAGGTGCTGATCAACGTCCCCGACGTGGACAAGTCCCGGGTGGCGACCTCCGGCGAGCTGGCCGCGGCCGTCGCCGACGCCGAGCGGGAGCTGGGCTCGACCGGACGGGTGCTGCTCCGTCCGTCGGGTACCGAGCCGCTCGTACGGGTGATGGTCGAGGCCGCCGACATCGAGCAGGCCCGCGCGGTCGCCGGCCGGCTCGCGGACGCCGTGAAGTCGGCGCTCGGCTAGCTCGGCCGGCTCGGCCGGCTCGGCCAGTTCGGCTCGTCGGTTTCGGCTCGCGGCCCCGGCTCGCTGCCCTGTACGTCGGCCCCGTCCTCCCGGAGGACGGGGCCGACGCCGTTCGCCGTGGCGCTCAGGCTTTGGGCCGCCGCGCCCAGCGGCCGCGCTGGGTGGCCCACAGCGCCTTCTGCCCGTACAGGGTCAGGACGCCGGCCAGCATGATCCCGCCCAGGTTGAGCAGCAGCTGCTCCGCGGATCCCCACATCTGGGCGAACTCGCCGTAGCTGAGCGCCACGGCGGCGTTCGCCCCGGCCGGGACGGTGGTCACCGAGATCGCCACGCCCACCAGCGCCCCCGACTTCGCGGAGGTGAGGGAGAGCACCCCGGCGATCCCCGCGAGCAGCGACACCACGAACGAGAACGGGTCCGGCTTCCAGATGAAGCCGGTGTTCGGGCGGGGGCTGTCGAGCATGCTCATGTGGAACTGGCCGATCGCGTCCATCCCCAGGCTGAACACGGTGGTGGCGGCGATCGCGACGGCGAAGCCGATCAGCAGGGCCGTGAGGGAGCGCAGCGCGAGCCGCGGCCGGCGCTGCACCACGCCGGTACAGACCCCGGCGAGCGGACCGAACTCGGGGCCGACCGCCATGGCGCCCACGATCAGGATCGCGTTGTCCAGGACCACACCGCACGCCGCGATCATCGTCGCGAGGATCATGAACGCGACGTACGTGATGGTGAGGGTGGACTCCTCGTGGGTGGCCTCCGTCAGCTGCTCCCACAGCACGGCGTCGGCGGCCTCGCCCGGGGCCTCCTCCTCGGCCGCGTCGGCCCGCCGCGACAGCGACAGGTCGATGTTCTCGACGGCGATCGAGCCGTCCTCCTCAAGGCCCAGCCGCCGCAGCTCGCCCAGCAGCTCGTCCCCCGCCTCGCGGGCGACGTCGCACATCACCACGTCGCCGCGGGGGTCGCGGGCGGCGCCCGGCAGTACGACCAGGTGGGTGGTGCCGACCGTCGATTCGACGGCCGCGACCACCGCCTCGGTCCGGTCCGCCGGGGTGATCAACCGTAGGTGCAGCATGGCCGCACCCTAGTGCCCGGCGGTCAGAGCTTGCGGAGGCTGAGCTTCTGGACCTTGTGGTCCGGGCCCTTGCGGACGACGAGCGTGGCGCGGCCGCGGGTCGGGGCGACGTTCTCCAGGAGGTTCGGCTTGTTGATCGTGCGCCACATGGTCTGCGCGTACTCCATGGCCTCCTCCTCGGAGACCTGGGTGTACTTGCGGAAGTAGGAGAACGGGTTCTGGAACGCGGTCTCGCGCAGCTTCCGGAACCGGTTGAGGTACCAGCGCTCGATGTCCTCGGGCCGGGCGTCCACGTACACGCTGAAGTCGAAGTAGTCGGCGAGTGCGACGCGCGTACGGCCGTCCTTGCCGGGCAGGGCCGGCTGGAGGACGTTGAGCCCCTCGACGATCAGGATGTCGGGGCGGCGTACGACGAGCTGCTCGCCGGGGACGATGTCGTAGATCAGGTGCGAGTAGACCGGGGCGCTGACCTCGTCCTTGCCCGCCTTGATGTCCGCGACGAAGCGGGTGAGGGCGCGGCGGTCGTACGACTCCGGGAAGCCCTTGCGGGCGGTCAGCCCGCGCCGCTGGAGCTCCTTCATGGGGTAGAGGAACCCGTCGGTGGTGACCAGCTCGACGCGGGGGTGCTCGGGCCAGCGGGCGAGCAGGGCCTGGAGCAGACGGGCCACGGTGGACTTGCCGACGGCCACGGAGCCGGCGACCCCTATGACGAAGGGGGTGCCCTGCTGGGCGCCGTGGCCGTTGCCGGCATCGCCGAGGAAGGTGTTGAGGGTGCCGCGGAGGTTGCTCGTGGCGCCGACGTAGAGGTTGAGGAGCCGGGAGAGCGGGAGGTAGACGTCCCGGACCTCGTCGAGGTCGATGACGTCGCCGAGGCCGCGCAGGCGCTCGACCTCGTCGGCCGTCAGGGGGAGCGGGGTCCGCTCGCGCAGCGCGCTCCACTCGTCGCGGGTGAGGTCGACGTACGGGGAGACCTCGGCCCGGCGGTGGGGTCGCTCGGGGCGGTCGGAGCGCTCCATCGCGTTCTCCGGCGGCGTGCTTCGTGGCGGCGAAGTGATCACACCCCATTGTCGGGCCTGCCGCTCGGTTGCGGGTGGTGTGGTAGGTCACGTGGCGGACGCCCGCGGCGGGGCGCGGGATATCGCCCTGGTCACGATTGGCGCCGCGCGGCGGAAAGGGGCGTTCCTTGATCGGACGGCCCCGTAGATTTGCCGGTCGATGCGGCTCGGCCCAGGCCTGGTGCCGCTGTTTTCGTTGTTGTGTGTTCTGGGGGGATCTTTCGTGCGTAACACCCTTGTCCGTCGTACCGTCCTGACCGCTTCCGCGGTGTCCCTGGCGCTGCTGGCCACCGCCTGCGGCTCCGACAAGGCGGACGACAAGAAGGCGGACGCCAAGCCGTCCGCCGCCGCTTCCTCCGCCGCCGCGGCCCCGGCCGCGAAGGGGAAGACGGACGCCGAGGTGACGGCCCTGGTCGTCACCCAGGCGGACCTGCCGGACCAGATCGTCTCCGCCGAGGGCGCCGCGAAGGCCGCCGGCGAATCGGCCGGGGCCACGGTCGACAAGGCCGAGTGCAAGCCGCTGATGCAGGCCCAGTCGGGCCAGAAGGTGGGCGCCGCGACCGGTATCGGCCGTACGACGGCCAAGGCCAAGCCGAAGGAGGCGGCCGCCGGCGCCTCGGCCGAGGACAAGCTGAAGGCGGGCCTGGAGGCGCTCGGCGCCACCCAGACGCTGGTCAGCGTCGACTCGTACGACGGGAAGGGCGCCGAGGAGGCGTTCGCCGCCCTCAAGACCGCGGCCGCGGCCTGCTCCGGCGGCTTTACGGTCACCGAGGGTGGCGAGAAGGTCAAGTACCTCGACGTCAAGCCGGGTGCCGGCGTGACCGCCGGGGACGAGGCCGCGGCCTTCACCCTGACGATGGACCTGGACGGCGGCGAGAAGTCCGTCAACCACTTCGTCGTCGCGCGCAAGGGCAACGCCCTGGCGGTCTTCTACGCCTTCGGCGTGACCGCGGAGCAGCCCAAGACCGTGATCGACGCCCAGGTCAAGAAGCTCGGCTGAACCCCGGTCGGCTGACTGGACGTCAACCCCGCTCCGGCGCGTTCGCCGGGGCGGGGTTTTCGTCTTGTTCAGGTACGGGGCAGAGCGCCGGCCACGGCGTACGCTGCGCCGTATGTGCGGAATTGTGGGTTACGTGGGAGCGCAGTCGGCGCTCGATGTGGTCATCGCCGGACTCAAGCGGCTGGAGTACCGCGGCTACGACTCGGCGGGCGTCGCCGTGCTCGCCGACGGGGACCTCGTCGCCGCCAAGAAGGCCGGAAAACTGGTCAATCTGGAGAAGGAGCTGGTCGGGCATCCGCTGCCGGCCGGCTCCACGGGTCTCGGGCACACCCGTTGGGCCACCCACGGCGGGCCCACCGACGTGAACGCCCACCCCCACCTCGACAACGCGGGCCGGGTCGCCGTCGTCCACAACGGCATCATCGAGAACTTCGCCGTCCTGCGCGACGAACTGGCCGAGCGCGGGCACCGGCTGGAGTCCGAGACGGACACCGAGGTCGTCGCCCACCTCTTGGCCGAGCGGTTCGAGTCCTGCGGTGACCTCGCGGAGGCGATGCGGCAGGTGTGCCGTCGGCTGGAGGGGGCGTTCACGCTGGTCGCGGTGCACGCCGACGCGCCGGACGTGGTGGTCGGGGCGCGCCGCAACTCCCCCCTGGTGGTGGGCGTCGGGGAGGGGGAGAACTTCCTCGCCTCGGACGTGGCCGCGTTCATCGCCCACACCCGGTCCGCCATCGAGCTGGGGCAGGACCAGGTCGTCGAGCTGCGCCGCGACGGGGTCACGGTGACCGACTTCGCCGGTGCGCCCGCGACCGTACGGGCGTACCACGTGGACTGGGACGCCTCGGCGGCCGAGAAGGGGGGGTACGACTACTTCATGCTCAAGGAGATCGCCGAGCAGCCGAAGGCCGTCGCCGACACCCTCCTGGGCAGGATCGACGCGAACGGCTCGCTGAGCCTGGACGAGGTGCGCATCCCCGTCTCGGTGCTCAGGGAGGTGGACAAGGTCGTGATCGTGGCATGCGGTACGGCCTACCACGCGGGCATGATCGCGAAGCTGGCCATCGAGCACTGGACCCGCATCCCGTGCGAAACGGAGCTGGCGAGCGAGTTCCGCTACCGCGACCCGATCCTGGACCAGCGGACGCTGGTGGTCGCGATCTCGCAGAGCGGCGAGACCATGGACACCCTGATGGCGCTGCGGCACGCGCGCGAACAGGGGGCCAAGGTGCTGGCCATCTGCAACACGAACGGCTCGACGATCCCGCGCGAATCGGACGCGGTGCTGTACACGCACGCCGGCCCGGAGGTGGCCGTCGCCTCGACGAAGGCGTTCCTGACGCAGCTGGTGGCCTGCTACCTGGTCGCGCTGTACCTCGGGCAGGTGCGGGGCACCAAGTGGGGCGACGAGATCGATGCGGTGATCCGCGAGCTGTCCGACATCGCCGGCGCCGTGGACACCGTACTGGAGACCATGGAGCCGGTCCGGGAGCTGGCGCGCTCGCTCGCGGACAAGGACACCGTGCTCTTCCTCGGCCGGCACGTCGGGTACCCGGTGGCGCTGGAGGGCGCGCTCAAGCTCAAGGAGCTGGCGTACATGCACGCCGAGGGCTTCGCGGCGGGGGAGCTCAAGCACGGCCCGATCGCGCTGATCGAACAGGACCTGCCGGTGGTGGTCGTCGTGCCCTCGCCGCGCGGGCGCTCCGTGCTGCACGACAAGATCGTGTCGAACATCCAGGAGATCCGGGCGCGCGGGGCGCGGACCATCGTCATCGCGGAGGAGGGCGACCTCGCGGTCGTCCCGTACGCCGACCACCTGATCCGCATCCCGGCGACGCCGACGCTGCTCCAGCCACTGGTGGCGACGGTCCCGCTGCAGGTCTTCGCGTGCGAACTGGCCACGGCGCGGGGGAACGAGGTGGACCAGCCGCGTAACCTCGCAAAGTCGGTGACGGTGGAGTGAGCGAAGCGAGTTGGCCTGGTGATTATCGGAGTGGGGATCGACGTTGCCGAGATCGAGCGGTTCGGTGAGTCGCTGCGCCGGACACCCCAGCTGGCGCAGCGGCTGTTCGTCGACTCCGAGTTGACGCTGCCGAGCGGCGAGCGGCGCGGAACCGCCTCGCTCGCCGCCCGGTTCGCCGCCAAGGAGGCCCTCGCCAAGGCGCTCGGCGCGCCCGGCGGGATGCTGTGGACCGACGCCGAGGTGTACGTGGAGGAGACCGGGCAGCCGCGGGTGCGGGTCTCGGGGACGGTCGAGGCCAGGGCGGTGGCGCTGGGCGTGAAGTCCTGGCACATCTCCCTGAGCCACGACGCGGGCATCGCCTCGGCCGTGGTGATCGCCGAGGGCTGAGCCGCCTTTTCGGGCAGGCTGGTCCCATGCGTACTGCTTACAGCGTGGAGACCGTACGGGCCGCCGAGCGGGAGCTGATGGCCCGGCTGCCCGAAGGCGCCCTGATGCAGCGGGCGGCGGCCGGACTGGCCGCCGTCTGCGCCGGACTGCTGGGCCGGGTGTACGGGGCGCGCGTCGTGCTTCTCGTGGGGCCCGGGGACAACGGCGGCGACGCCCTGTACGCGGGCGCCCGCCTGGCCCGGCGCGGCGCGGGGGTGACGGCCGTACCGGTGGATCCGGAGCGGGTGCACGAGGGCGGGCTGCGGGCGCTGCTGGCCGCCGGGGGCCGCCTCGCGGGGGCCGTCCCCGGCCGGGCCGACCTCGTCGTGGACGGGCTCGTCGGCATCGGCGGCCGCGGCGGGCTCCGGCCGGCGGCCGCAGCGCTGGTGGAACGGATCCCGGCCGGTGCCCCCGTCGTCGCGGTGGACCTGCCGAGCGGGGTCGACGCGGACACCGGCGAGGTGGCCGGAGCGGCCGTGCACGCCGATGTCACCGTGACCTTCGGGGCGTACAAGCCGGGGCTGCTCATCGACCCGGGGGCCTCGCGCACCGGCGCGCTGCGGCTGGTGGACATCGGGCTGTCGCTGCCGGACCCGGACGCCGAGGCCCTGCAGCACGCCGACGTGGCGGAGCTGCTGCCGGCTCCGGCGGCGGAGAGCGACAAGTACCGGCGGGGCGTGGTGGGCGTCCTCGCCGGATCGGCGCAGTACCCGGGCGCGGCGGTGCTCGCCGTCGCGGGGGCGCTGCGCGGCGGCGCGGGCGCCGTGCGCTACGTCGGCCCGGCGGCGGACGCGGTGCTGGCGCGGTACCCGGAGACGCTGATCGGGCGGGGCCGGGTGCAGGCGTGGGTGGTCGGTCCGGGGCTCGGCGAGGGCCGGGCGGCGGAGGTGGCCGAGGCCCTGGCCGACCCGGTGCCGGTGCTGGTGGACGCGGACGGGCTGCGCGGGCTGGACCCGCAGGTGCTGCGGGCCCGGCCGGCCGAGACCCTGCTGACCCCGCACGCCGGGGAGGCGGCGGCGCTGCTGGGGACCTCCCGTGAGGCGGTGGAGGCGGCCCGGCTGTCATCCGTACGGACCCTGGCGGCGCGGTACGGGGCGACCGCCCTCCTGAAGGGGTCGACGACGCTGGTGGCGCACCCCGCAGGCGGCCCGGTCCGGGTCAATCCGACGGGAACCGCGTGGCTGGCGACCGCGGGCAGCGGCGACGTGCTGTCCGGACTGGCCGGATCCCTGCTCGCCTCGGGCCTCGCGGCGGTGGACGCCGCGTCGGTGGCGGCGTACGTGCACGGCCTCGCCGGGCGCCGCGCGGCGGCCGGAGCGCCGCTCCACGCCCAGCAGATCGCGCAGTTCCTGCCGGAGGCCTGGCGCGACATCCGCGAGGAGGCCCGGTACGGCACCGGCCGCGGCGGCCACCGCGCTTGATACGTCATCAGGGGTGAAAATCATCCAGTATGTCGTTGTATGAACGGCGGTCGCACAGGCCATGGCCTCGCTCTGAGAGACTGGGGGCGATGAACGAGACACCGACGCGCGTGTACGCCGAGATCGATCTTGACGCCGTACGGGCGAACGTACGCGCCCTGCGCGCGCGGGCACCCCGGGCCGAACTGATGGCCGTCGTCAAGGCGGACGCCTATGGCCACGGCGCGATCCGGTGCGCCCGGGCGGCCCAGGAGGCCGGTGCCACCTGGCTCGGAACCGCCACCCCCGAGGAGGCGCTCGCCCTGCGCGCCGCCGGGATCACCGGACCGGTCCTGTGCTGGCTGTGGACCCCCGGCGGACCCTGGCAGGCCGCCGTCGAGGCCGACCTGGACATCTCCGTCAGCGGCAGCTGGGCCCTCGACGAGGTCCGCAAGGCCGCGCTCGCCGCCGGCCGCACCGCCAGGGTCCAGCTCAAGGCCGACACCGGCCTCGGCCGGGGCGGCTGCCAGCCCGCCGACTGGACCGAGCTCGTCGGCGCGGCCGTCGCCGCCGAGGCCGAGGGCACCGTCAAGATCACCGGGGTCTGGTCCCACTTCGCCTGCGCCGACGAACCCGGCCACCCCTCCATCGCGCTCCAGCTGGCCGCCTTCCGCGACATGCTGGCGTACGCCGAGAAGGAGGGCGTGGAGCCCGAGGTCCGGCACATCGCCAACTCGCCCGCGACCCTGACCCTGCCCGAGAGCCACTTCGACCTCGTGCGCTGCGGCCTCGCCGTCTACGGGGTCTCCCCGGCCCCCGAGCTCGGCACCGCCCGGGAGCTCGGCCTGCGGCCCGCCATGACCCTCAAGGCCTCCGTGGCGCTGGTCAAGACCGTGCCCGCCGGCCACGGGGTGAGCTACGGGCACCACTACGTCACCGAGGCCGAGACGAACCTCGCCCTCATCCCCGCCGGGTACGCGGACGGCATCCCCCGGCACGCCTCCGGGAGCGGCCCCGTCTCCGTCGGCGGCAAGATCCGGCGCGTCGCCGGCCGCGTCGCCATGGACCAGTTCGTCGTCGACCTGGGCGCCGACCTGGTACGCGCCGGGGACGAGGCGGTCCTGTTCGGCCCGGGCGAGCACGGCGAGCCCACGGCCGAGGACTGGGCTCAAGCGGCGCACACGATCGCCTATGAGATCGTCACCCGTATCGGGGTGCGCGTTCCCCGGGTGTACCTGGGCGGCTGAGGGCTGAGTGAGGACGGCGGCGTGGACGGCGTGAGCGAGAACTGGCGCAAGGCGGGGTGGGCCGGCGCCGCGATCGGCGTGATAGCCGCAGGCGCGGCCGCCGGGGTCGCGGTCGAACGGATCACGGTCGGGCGCGGCATGCGCCGCAAGGCGCGCCTCGCGCTGGACGCCACCGGCGACTACGGCTCCCTGCGCGGGACCCCCGGAGCCTGCTACGCCGAGGACGGCACCGAGCTCTACTACGAGGTCGACGAGCCGCCCGAGGGCCCCAAGAAGCGGGGCCGGCTGCGCCGCAAGGACCCGGCCGCGCCCACCGTCGTCTTCTGCCACGGCTACTGCCTGGCCCAGGACTCCTGGCACTTCCAGCGCTCCGCCCTGCGCGGACTGGTCCGCTCCGTGTACTGGGACCAGCGCAGCCACGGCCGCAGCGCGCGCGGCTTCGCCCAGGCCGACGGCGAGCGCGTGACGATCGACCAGCTCGGCCGCGACCTGAAGACCGTCATCGACGCGGCCGTGCCCGATGGCCCGCTGGTCCTGGTGGGCCACTCGATGGGCGGCATGACGATCATGGCGCTGGCCGAGCAGTTCCCCGAGCTGATCCGCGACCGGGTGATCGGCGTGGCCCTGGTCGGCACCTCCAGCGGCCACCTCGACCAGGTGACGTACGGGCTCCCCGCGGTCGGCATGGGCGCCGTGCGCCGGATCCTGCCGCCCGTGCTCAAGGCGCTCGGCTCGCAGGTGGAGCTCGTCGAGCGGGGCCGCCGGGCCACCGCCGACCTCTTCGCCGGCATGATCAAGATGTACTCGTTCGGCGCCCCCCGCGAGGTGGACCCGGGCGTCGCCCGCTTCGCCGAGCGGCTCATCGAGGCCACCCCCATCGACGTGGTCGCCGAGTTCTACCCGGCCTTCCAGATCCACGACAAGAGCGCCGCCCTCCAGCGGTTCGCCGACATCCCCGTCACCGTCATCGCCGGCGACCGCGACATGGTCACCCCCGCCGCGCACAGCCAGGCCATCAAGGACGCGCTTCCGGCCGCCGAGCTCGTGGTCCTGGAGTCCGCCGGGCACCTGATGATGCTGGAGTACCCCGACACGGTGACCGGGCTGCTCACCGAGCTGCTGGCGCGCACCGGCGCGGTGCCGGCAGCGACTAACGTTGGCGGGCATGGAAGAAGTACCGCTGGAAGCGCCGCGAGCCCCGCTCGGTCAGACTCCGCAGCAGGGAGCTGAGGCGCCCGCCGCCGAGGCGCGCATCACCGTCGACTCGCCCGAGGCCATGCAGGGGCTGGGCCGCACCCTCGCCGGCCTGCTCCGCCCGGGTGACCTCGTCCTGTTGACCGGAGAGCTCGGCGCGGGCAAGACCACGCTGACCCGGGGCCTGGGCGAGGGGCTGGGCGTACGGGGCGCCGTGACCTCGCCGACCTTCGTGATCGCCCGGGTCCACCCCTCGCTGAGCGGCGGGCCCGCCCTGGTCCACGTGGACGCGTACCGCCTCGGCGGCGGGCTCGACGAGATGGAGGACCTGGACCTCGACGTCTCGCTGCCCGAGTCCGTGGTCGTCGTGGAGTGGGGCGACGGCAAGGTCGAGGAGCTGTCCGACGACCGGCTGCACGTGGTGATCGCGCGGGCGGTCGGCCACGAGGAGGTCCTGGACGACGTACGAGAGGTCTCGGTGCGCGGGATCGGGGGGCGCTGGGCCGCGCCGGGCGCGCTGGCGGCGCTGTAGGAACCCGGGGCCCCGGGGCGCGCCGTCATGGAGGCGCCGTCCCGGGAGCTGTCCCGGGGGGCCGTCCCGGAAAACGTACCGACAACTCGTCGGCAAGATATTGCGCCGATGGAGTCCGTCGTGGTCACATGGTACGGAGGGCTGGTTAGGTCTACCTAAGTACGGGCCGGCCCAAGCCTGGAGGAGCCATGTCCGCAGCAGGAGTGCAGCGCGACCCCCGCCCGTCCGTCGTCTCCATGGGGGCGCTGCTCGCCGCGGGAGCGGCCGCCACCGCCGTCTCGACGCCACCCGTACGGGAGGTCCCGGACGGGCCCGGGGCCGACCCGGCGGACGTACGCGAAGAGGCCGCCCCGGAGTCCGAAGCGGCCTGAGCGGCCTTGCGCGTTAGCCCGTGCGGGTGAATCCGCGGCGGGTGCGTCAGGGGAGGACGACGACCTTCGAGTTGATCGTCGCGAAGGACCACAGGGCGTCGCCGTCGGCCCGCGTCATCCGGATGCCGCCGGTCTTCTTGCTCGGGTCGGGCTCCGGCATCTGGCCGTCCACCCGGGAGCTGAACCCGACCACGACCCCGTCCGCCGTCGCGAACCGCACGACGTGCTCGATCGGCACCCCGTCCGAGCCCGTGACCGCGCCCGAGCGCGAGTTCACCAGGTACGTGCCCGGCTTCGGGTGCGCCGTACTGGGCATGACCGTGAACGACTTCGGCTCCTGACCGTTCTCGCCGACCAGCCACACCCGCTTCTGGCCCACCGAGTACACGACGCGCGAGCCGGTGCCCGACCCCTCCGGCACGGCCACCGGCTTCGCCGGATCGGCCGCGTGCGCGGACGGGACCGGGGCGGGGGGCGCGGGCTGCTGGGCCGAGGCCTTCGGGGGGTGCGCGGGCGCGGTCGCGGAGGCCTGGTAACCGAGGAAGCCGACGGCGGCGATCGCCGCGACGGTGAGCCCGGCCACGATTCCCGAGCTGCTGCGTGCCACCTTGCTCCACCTCTCCCGTGCTTCCCCTGCGCCGGAACGCGCCCGCCGGGGGGCTTGCGCGCGCCCCGGCCCGCACCTCGGCCGATACCTGGGTCGAAGGTAGCAGCCGGGGTGCCCCGCGACCGGCCGCGAGGGCCCGGCCCCCCGGAGTCGTAGGCTGTTCGCGTGCTCTTGCTCGCTGTAGATACCGCCACGCCCGCCGTCACCGTCGCCCTGCACGACGGCGAGTCCGTCCTCGCCGAGTCGAACCAGGTCGACGCCCGCCGCCACGGGGAGCTCCTGCTGCCCTCCGTCGACCAGGTCCTCGCGGAGGCCGGGCTGAAGCTCGACGCCCTCACGGGCATCGTCGTCGGCGTCGGCCCCGGCCCGTACACCGGGCTGCGCGTGGGCCTCGTGACCGCCTCCACCTTCGCCACCGTGCTCGGCATCCCCGTGCACGGCCTGTGCACCCTCGACGGGCTCGCGTACGCCGCGGGCACCGCCGGGATCGAGGGCCCCTTCACCGTGGCCACCGACGCGCGGCGCAAGGAGGTCTACTGGGCCCGGTACGAGGACCCGCGCACCCGCGTCGGCGAGCCCGTCGTGGACCGCCCGGCCGACATCGCCGAGCGGGTCGCCGGCGTGCCCGCGGTGGGCCAGGGCGCGCTGCTGTACCCGGACGTCTTCACCGACGCACGGGCCCCCGAGCACCAGAGCGCCGCCGCGCTCGCCTCCCTGGCCGTGGAACGGCTGGCGGCCGGGGCGGAGTTCCTCCCGCCGACGCCGCTCTACCTGCGCCGCCCCGACGCGCAGGTGCCCAAGAACTACAAGGTGGTCACCCCGCAGTGACGGCACCGACGGCAGTGACAGCGGTACTGCGCGAGATGCGCTGGTGGGACATCGAGCCGGTGCTGGAACTGGAGCACGAGCTGTTCCCCGAGGACGCCTGGTCCGCGGGGATGTTCTGGTCCGAGCTCGCCCACGCCCGCGGCCCGCACGCCACCCGCCGCTACGTGGTCGCCGACGACCCCGCCACCGGCCGCATCGTCGGCTACGCCGGACTGGCCGCCGCCGGTGACCTGGCCGACGTACAGACCATCGCGGCCGCGCGCGACCAGTGGGGAACCGGGCTCGGCGCCCGGCTCCTCACCGACCTGCTGCGCGCCGCCACCGCGTTCGAGTGCGCCGAGGTGCTGCTGGAGGTACGGGTGGACAACACCCGCGCCCAGAAGCTCTACGAGCGCTTCGGCTTCGAGCCGATCGGCTTCCGGCGGGGCTACTACCAGCCCGGCAACGTGGACGCGCTCGTGATGCGCCTGACCGACCCCGCACAAGCGACGACTGAAAGCACTGAGAGCAATGGCTGACGAACCGCTCGTCCTCGGCATCGAGACCTCCTGCGACGAGACCGGCGTCGGCGTGGTCCGCGGCACGACCCTGCTGGCCGACGCGATCGCCTCCAGCGTGGACGAGCACGCCCGCTTCGGCGGCGTCGTCCCCGAGGTGGCCTCCCGGGCGCACCTGGAGGCGATGGTCCCGACCATCGAGCGCGCCCTGAAGGAGGCCGGGGTCAGCGCCCGCGACCTCGACGGCATCGCCGTCACGGCGGGCCCCGGTCTCGCGGGCGCCCTGCTGGTGGGCGTCTCGGCCGCCAAGGCGTACGCGTACGCGCTCGGCAAGCCGCTGTACGGCGTGAACCACCTGGCCTCGCACATCTGCGTGGACCAGCTGGAGCACGGACCACTGCCGGAGCCGACCATGGCCCTGCTGGTGTCCGGCGGCCACTCCTCGCTGCTGCTGGCCCCGGACATCACCTCCGACGTGCGGCCGCTGGGCGCGACCATCGACGACGCGGCGGGCGAGGCCTTCGACAAGATCGCGCGCGTGCTGCAGCTGGGCTTCCCCGGCGGCCCGGTCATCGACCGGCTCGCCCGGGAGGGCGACCCGAAGGCGATCAACTTCCCGCGCGGGCTGACGGGGCCGCGCGACGCGGCGTACGACTTCTCCTTCTCCGGGCTCAAGACGGCGGTCGCCCGCTGGATCGAGGCGAAGCGGAACGCGGGCGAAGAGGTGCCGGTGCGCGATGTGGCGGCGTCCTTCCAGGAGGCCGTGGTGGACGTGCTGACCCGCAAGGCGATCCGCGCGTGCAAGGACGAAGGCGTCGACCACCTGATGATCGGCGGCGGTGTGGCCGCCAATTCCCGGCTGCGTTCGCTGGCCCAGGAGCGCTGCGACGACGCGGGGATCATCCTGCGGGTGCCGCGGCCGAAGCTGTGCACGGACAACGGCGCGATGGTGGCGGCGCTGGGCGCCGAGATGGTCAAGCGGAACCGGCCGGCCTCGGACTGGGACCTGTCGGCGGACTCCTCGCTGCCGGTGACGGACCCGCACGTGCCGGGCACCGGAGACCCCGACGCGCCCGCCCACGCGCACGGTCACTCCCACGCGCACGGTCACGACCACGACCACGTGCACGAGTTGAGCAAGGACAACCTCTACTGATGAGCACCGTCGCGCTGATGTGGGAGGCTCGGGCCGCCGCGGGCCGGGGCAACGAGCTGCTGGAGTGGGCCCGTTCGCAGGTGCTGGAGCGTGAGCCGGTCCGCCGTGAGCTGCTGCGGGCCCCGCAGGAGAGGGTGTTGGTCGTCACCTGGTGGGAGGCGGCCGAGGGAGTGGCGGCCGAGCTGCCCGAACTCCCGGAGCCCGCGCCGGATCTGATCACCCGTCCGGTGCACCGCTGGCGGTTCGAGTCGGTGGAGACCAGCGGGACCTGACACATACGAGGCGCCCTCCAGCGGCTCGTGAGCGGGACTCGGGTCCGCGGCCGATATCGTCATGAGCATGCCTCGCCGTGACCTGCCGCCTCCACCGCCTCCGGCCCATTTGCGCGACTGGCTGGACGAGAACGCCGTACGCGCCGACCGCGCCCGGTTCCTCAAGGACCTGGGCCGGCGCAGCCTGGGCCTGGGGCGGCTGCTGCTGCTCTGGGCCGTCGCCGCCGTCTTCGCGCTCGGCTGGTCCTTCGTCGGGATGGCCCTGATGTCCTTCGAGACGCCGGGCGATCCGCTCTCGTACCTCTTCGGCCTGATCTTCGGCCTGCTCGGCGCGGGCGTGCTGATCCCGGCGGGGTTCTGGTTCGCCCGCGGCGCCCGGCGCGACCGGCTGGTCCACCACCTGCTGTGCGCCTGGGCGGAGTCGGGCCGGGACCCGGCCGCCGACGCGCGGGTCCGCGCCCCCGGGCTGAGCCTGACCTGGCTGCTGGCCTCCTTCGCGCTGGGCGCGCTCGGGCTGTACGTGACCTTCGGCTCGGCGGCGTCGGCCCGCCCGGGTATCACCACGTACGGGGAGGTCACGTACTACATGGGCCTCGGGATGATCCTGTGGATCACCGGCCTGCTGGGCCTCGGCAAGGCCGGCGCGCACTACCGGTGGGCGGTGCGCGCCTTCCGTGGCGGCGCCACGGCGCGCTGACGGGCGCTACGGCGCGCTGACGGGCGCCACGGCGGGCTGACGGGCGCTACGGCGTGCTGACGGGCGCGCCGATCAGCATCGAGGGGGCACCCGCGACCCGGGTCAGGAAGACGGTCGCGGAGTGCGGCCCCTGCGGCTTGACCCTCTTGCGCAGTTCCTCGGGCTCGACGGCCGACCCGCGCTTCTTGACGGTCAGGATGCCGACCTCCCGCTCGCGCAGCAGGGCCTTCAGCTTCTTGAGGCCGAACGGGAGCACGTCGGTGATCTCGTACGCGGTGGCGTACGGGGTCGCGCGCAGCTCGTCGGCGGTGACGTACGCGATGGTCGGGTCGATGAGCCGGCCGCCCAGCTGCTCGGCGACCTCGGCGACGAGGTGGGCGCGGATCACGGCGCCGTCGGGCTCGTAGAGGTAGCGGCCGACCGGCCCGGCCGCGGGGTCGGGCAGCGGATCGATGGTGTGCAGGGTGCGCGGGCCGGGCAGCAGGGTGGCCCGTACGGTGCCGGGCGCGGTCCCGAACCACAGCACGGCCTCCTTCACGTCCCCCTGGTCCGAGATCCACTCGGCCTCGGCCTCCGCCGGCACGGCCTCGTGCGGGATCCCGGGGGCGATCTTGACGGCCGCGTACTCGGCCCTGCGGGCGGCCTCGACGGCCCACGACAGCGGCGGTGAGTAGCTCTCGGGGTCGAAGGTCCGGCCGCGGCCGGACCGCCGGGCCGGGTCGAGGAAGACGGCGTCGTGGCCGGAGGTGTCCACGTCGGTCACATCTGCCTCGCGGACCTCGATGAGCTTCGCCAGCCCCAGGGCCTCGGCGTTGGCGCGGGCGACGGCGACGGTCAGCGGGTCGCGGTCCACGGCCAGGACGCGGATGCCGAGCCGGGCCAGGGCGAGGGCGTCCCCGCCGATCCCGCAGCACAGGTCCGCGACGCTGCGCACGCCGAGCTCCGCGAGCCGTCCGGCGCGGTAGGAGGCCACCGAGGCGCGGGTGGCCATCTCGCCGCCGCCGGGCGTGAAGTACATCCGGAACGCGTCCTCGGCCCCGAACTTCGCCACCGCGCGCTGCCGCAGCCGGGCCTGCCCGAGCGCGGCGGAGACCAGCGCGGCGGGGTGCTCGCGGCGCAGCCGGGTGGCGACGGCGAGGTCCTGGGCGGGGTCGTGGTCGCGGAGGGAGTCGAGGAGGGCGCGGCCCTCGGGGGCGAGGAGCGCGGCGAAGTCTTCGGGGGTCACGCCTCCATTGTCGGCTCCCCCGCCGGCGGGGGTGCGTGTGGGCCGGTCGGAGGAACGTGGCGCCCCGGTGCGCGGTGTCGTCCGGGAAGCGAGCGTGTCGGGTGCCAGGATGCGCTGCTATGCAGCTAGTCGGACAAACGGAACATAAGACGCTTCATGGTCACCGGTCCGCGGCGGGTCCGCGCGGCCGCGTCGGGGTGGCGCTGGCCGCACTGCTGGTCGCCGCCCTCGGAACGGGATGCGGCTCCGCCGCCGACACCGCGCCCGCCCGCAAGGGCGGCAAGGCCGCGGACGCACCCGCGGGCGCGGCCGGTGCCGTCGCCAACCCGGCCGAGCAGCAGAAGGCCGCCCGCCAGGCCGTGATCGCCGCGGCGAAGCGCTGGAAGCTGGCCAAGCCGCCGCTGGCCGCCCCGCCCGCCCCGAAGACGAAGCCGGAGATCACCACCCGCGAGGGCTTCGAGGTCGAGGGCCAGGACGAACTCCCGCCCGTCTTCACCACCGTCCCCACGGAGGACAAGGTCGTCTTCCTGACGATCGACGACGGGGCGGAGAAGGACCCCGAGTTCCTCAAGATGATGCAGGAGCTGAAGATCCCGTACACGGCGTTCCTCAGCGACTACCTCGTCCGCGACAACTACCCGTACTTCAAGCAGATGCAGGCCGCCGGCGTCTCGCTGAACAACCACACGCTCAACCACCGCTACATGCCGGCGCTCTCGTACGAGGAGCAGCACGAGGAGATCTGCGGGCAGCAGGACACCATCCAGAAGCAGTTCGGCAAGCGGCCGACACTCTTCCGGCCGCCGTACGGCAACTACAACCAGGACACCCTGCGCGCGGCGAAGTCCTGCGGCATCAAGGCGGTCCCGCTGTGGAACGCGGAGGCCTTCGTGAACCGCATGGACTGGCGGGAATGGGACCGCGACCTCCACCCTGGAGACATCATCCTGACCCATTTCCGGGGCCGGGAGGACTGGAAGGGCACCATGCCTGACATGATCCGTCATGTCATGAAGACCGTCACGGACAAGGGGTACGCCGTGGCCCGCCTGGAGGACTACTTGTGAGGTACGCGCGCCGGTTGACAGTCGCGACGCTGGCGGCCGGCGCGCTCGCGCTGTCCCTGACGGGGTGCGGGGACAGCGCTGCCCCGGTCGAAAGACTGGGTACCGCAACACCGAAGGCGACGCAGCCGACGACGACCGCGTCGCCCTCCCCCTCCGGCGCGCCGGGGGACGAGGCGTACAGGAAGTGGGGCCTGAAGGCCCCCCTGGAATTCGCCCCCAAGCCGGCGCAGAAGCCCGCGCTGGTCCCGGCGGCCCCGGGCAAGGCCCAGGTGGTGGACCGAATACCCGTCCCGCCCACCGACAAGGTCGTCTTCCTGACCTTCGACGACGGCGCGGAGAAGGACCCGGAATTCCTGAAGATGGCGGCCGACCTCAAGCTGCCGATCAGCATGTTCCTGACGGACAACATCGCCTCGTCGGACTACGGCCACTTCGAGAAGCTCCGCGACAACGGCTCCGGCAGCACGATCAACAACCACACCCTGACGCACCCGAACCTCCGGACCCTGCCCTTCGCGGCGCAGAAGAAGGAGATATGCGGCCAGCAGGAACACCTGGAGAAGCGCTTCGGCACCAAGCCGGTCCGCTTCCGCCCGCCGTACGGCAACTACAACGACGACACCCTCAAGGCCGCCTCCGAATGCGGCATCTCGCAGGTGATCCTGTGGCGCGTGTCGATGCAGATCAACAACTTCCAGTACGCCGAGGGCTCCGCCCTCAAGCCGGGCGACATCATCCTGGCCCACTTCCGCGGCCCCTCCGAACTCAAGGGCTCGACGGAGATCCAGATGACCACCCGCATGCTCCAGCGCATACAGGAGCAGGGCTACCGCATAGGCCGCCTGGAGGACTACCTGTAGCCCGCGCGGCTCTCCAATGCGTCGATGTACGCGGCGGGCACGATGTTGCCGAGTGCGGTCGTGAATTCGAGCCCGGACGTGTCCCTGAGTCTGGCAAGCCGCACCCGCCGGCCGACGCCCCCGTCCGGAACGTCCTCCTCGACCACGCCCATCAGCTCGCCCTCGACCCCGGAGGCGATGTCCCGCACCCGCTGCCCCAGCAGCCGATGCTGCGTGCCCGCGTACGGCTCAGCCATCGGACGGCTCCTCGAAGGAGTCGATGAATCGTTCCCAGCCGACGCGGGCCCGCACGAGAAGGTCACAGCTCTGCGTCAGGGCCGGGGGCGGGTCTCCCGATTCTTCGATGTCGAGCCCGCCATGGGCGCAGCCGTGGATGATCAGGCCGGTCATGGGTACTCCCTGAGACGGCAGTGGGCGGCCAACTTTCGGCCTGGTCACTGCTTGGTGTGAAGAGGTAACCCCACGCACCCCCTCCGCGAGTACCGTTGGAGGCTCGAAGAAGCATGCAAGCCATGCATCCGTCGGGAGTTGCTCATGGCGCAACGCTCACGCACACCGAACACCGGGCTGTCGACCCTGCTGGAACAGGCCGGATGGTCGAGAAGCCAGTTCGCTTCGATCGTCAATCGTGTCGGAGCTGAAGCCGGGCTCGTCCTCAAGTACGGCCAGCCGGCCGTCTCGCAGTGGGTGGCAGGCCACCAACCGCGACCGCAGGTCAGGGCGCTGATCATCGAGGCGTTCGAGCGGAAACTGGCCAGGCCGGTCACGTACGCGGAGGCGGGCCTCACCGGTTCGGCGGATCCGGCCAGCCCGGACACCGTGCGGGACCTCGTAGACCTCGGAAGGGCCGACATGGATCCAACTCGTCGCCGAGTGCTCGCCGCAGGCGTTTTCTCGGCAGCGCTCGCCATCCCGTCGTTCCCGGCCTTGGCGCGAGCGGACAGCCCCGAGCCGATAAGGCCAGGCAAGGCGACGACGCGTATCGGACAGGCACAGGTCACCGCTGTGGAGGCGATGACGGACCGGATCGCGGACATCCTCGACGAACTCGGCGCCGGGCATGCCAGGCCGATGGCGGCGGCTTTCCTCGTGAACACGGTGGCGCCGTGGCTGAAGGCCGAGGCGGCGGCTCCCGTGCGGCGGAGCATGCTCGCGGCGGCCTCGGACCTCGTGTACCTCACGGGATGGATGGCCATGTACGAGCGGCAGCACCGCCTGGGCCAGGACTACTACGTGTCCGCGCTCAAGTTGGCCGGGGAAGCCGAGGAGCACGTCACCTACTGCCGCACCCTGCGCGGCATGTCCCTCCAGGCTTCCAACCTCGGATACGGCCGGCGGGCCCTGGAACTCGCCGATTCGGCGGCGGAGGCGGCACCTGCGGCCGGACCCCGGCTCGTGGCTTTCGTACGCGGACAGCAGGCTCACGGTGCGGCCATGGTGGGAGACAAGCGCCAGGCGTTCGCCCGGTTGCGGGAGGCCGAGGAGGCGCTCGCCCAGGCGGACGACCGGAGGGATTCGGTCGGCGGGTACGACCGGACTGCCTACCTGTTCCA
This sequence comes from Streptomyces vinaceus, assembly GCF_008704935.1. Taxonomy (NCBI): domain Bacteria; kingdom Bacillati; phylum Actinomycetota; class Actinomycetes; order Kitasatosporales; family Streptomycetaceae; genus Streptomyces; species Streptomyces vinaceus. Next base: position 3,088,307 of record NZ_CP023692.1, on the reverse strand, counting down.
CGTCGCGCACGTGCAGCACGAGACCAAGGACGTGCCGGGGTCGGTCCGCACGCTTCGGGAGTCGATCCGGGTCCAACCCGTGAATGAGCGGCAGGGCCGGATGCACGCTTACGGGCTCCTCGCCCAGCGGCAGCTGTCCATCGGCCACGTCGAGGCCGCGTGCGAGTCCTGGGACCGGTTCCTGGACGATTACGAGGGGCTCTCGTCGGCTCGCGGTGACGAGCACTTCGAGGTGATGACCATGCGGCTGCGTTCCTACGGCACCGTCCGGAGGGTCCGTGACCTGCGGGAGCGGGCCCGGCACGTGGGCAGCCTCAAGGGCTGACGCACTCGCCGGACTGCTCCTCAGCCCCGGGTCAGCCCCGGGCGGCCGGTTCGGGCGCCGCGGTGGGCGTGATCGTCGTTTCCGCCGGGCCGCGGGCGTCCGCCTCGCGCTGGCGTTCCGCGCTGTCGCTGATGCGGAGGAGCAGGGCGATCATGATCCAGTTGGCCAGGAGGGACGAGCCGCCCTTCGCCAGGAACGGCAGCGCCTTGCCCGTCAGCGGGATCAGGCCCGTCACACCGCCCGCCACCACGAAGACCTGGAGCGCCAGCGCCGCCGACAGGCCCACCGCCAGCAGCTTCCCGAACGGGTCGCGGGCACCCAGCGCCATCCGCAGCCCCCGCTGGACCAGCAGCGCGTACAGGAGCAGCACCGCCATGACCCCGGCCAGGCCCAGCTCCTCGCCCACCGTGGTCAGGATGAAGTCGCTGCGCCCCGCGAAGCCGATCAGTTCCGGGTGCCCCATCCCCAGCCCCGTACCGGACATGCCGCCGGTGCCGAAGCTGAACAGGGCCTGGGCGGACTGGTCCGAGATGACCCCCGGCGGGCGGTCCTTCCAGTAGTACGACAGCGGCTCCAGCCACGCCGCCACGCGGCCCTTGACGTGCGGTTCCGTCGAGCCCACCACGAAGGCCCCGACGCCGGCCATGAGCATGCCCGTCACGATCCAGCTGGTGCGCTCCGTGGCGACGTACAGCATCACCACGAACACGCCGAAGAAGATCAGCGACGTACCCAGGTCCCGCTCGAAGACCAGCACCAGCAGCGACACGATCCAGACCGTGATGATCGGCCCGAGCTGGCGCATCGGCGGCAGCCGCACCCCGAGGAACTTCCGGCCCGTCAGGGCGAGCGAATCGCGGTGGATGACCAGGTAGCCCGCGAAGAAGATCGAGATCATGATCTTCACGAACTCGCCCGGCTGGAGCGAGAAGCCGAAGAGGATGATCCAGCGCTTCGCGCCGTACGTGTCCGCACCGAAGAACGCCGGCGCGATCAGCAGCACCAGCGCGACCGCCATCGTGATGTAGATGAACCGCTGCAGCAGCCGGTGGTCGCGCAGCAGCGCCACCACCGCGAGGCACGCGGCCACGCCGATCACCGTCCACAGCAGCTGCCCCGGCGCGTTCGCGTCGCCGCCGTACCGCGCGATGTACGACTGGTCCAGCCGGTGCAGCAGCACCAGCCCCAGCCCCGACAGCAGCACGGCGAGCGGGAAGACCAGCGGATCCGCGTACGCCGCGAACCGGCGCACGCCCAGGTGCCCCACCAGCGCCAGCAGCGTCATGCTGATCGTGAACCCGGTCAGGTTGGCGGGCAGCTCGCCGTTCATCGCCAGGCCGGCGCTCGCGTGTCCGAAGACGGTGAGGGCGACGACGAAGACCAGGAGCAGCGCCTCGGTACGGCGGCGCGCGCCGGCCGTCGTCAGCGGCCTCAGTCCACGCACGGGACGCCGCCACCGTCGACGGCGGAGCTGCCGCTCGCGGCCGGAGCCGGCGCGGGGGCAGCCGGTCCCGGAGGCGCCCCCGGTGCGCCGCTCGGGCTCGCGCCCGGGCTCGGAGCGGACGGGGAGGCGGAAGCCCCCGGTCCGATCTGCTCGGCAATGAGGCGCTTTATCTTCATATCGTCTACGACGTTTATGTCCTCGCCATGGTTCCTTCCGAAGCGTTCCACGGGCAGGGTCGTGAAGGCCACCTTCCCGCCGGACAGGTTCTTCGCCTGCTTCACGAACGACAGCAGGTCCCAGCCCGCGTCCGTCACGACGTCCTGTTTCGCGACGTCGATCAGCTTCATGAGCTTGACCGGATCGGTGAAGGTCCCGGCCGAGTCCAGCTTCTGCGTGGCGCCCGCCAGGAAGGCCTGCTGCCGCCTCGTCCGGTCCAGATCGCCCCTGTCCAGCCCGTGCCGCTGCCGTACGAAGGCCAGGGACTGCTGCCCGTTCAGGCTCTGGCGGCCCGCCGGGAAGTCGGCGCCCGAGAAGGTGTCCCGTACCGGCCGCTTCAGGCACACCGGCACGCCGCCCAGGGCCTCCGCCAGGTGGTAGAAACCGGCCAGGTTGAGTTCGGCGAAGTGATCGACGGGGACGCCCAGGAAGTTCCGCACCGTCTCGATCTGCGCCGTGCGGCCGGCCTCCCGCCCCGCGCGCTCCAGCTGCCGCCGGTCCTTGACCCCCTGGGCCGCGAGCCGGTCCTCCTCCCCGGCCTTCGCCAGCCCGTACGCCTTCTTGATCTTGTCCTTGCCGTGCCCCGGGATGTCGACGAAGTCGTCGCGCGGGACCGAGAAGGCCTTGGCCTGGCCGCCGTCGCCGGGGACGTGGAGCAGGATCAGCGTGTTCGCGTTGTAGCCGCCGATGTCGGAGCTGCCCGCGTGCAGTTTGTCGAGGACCTCCGCCGGCAGCTCCTCGCCGTTCTGGTCGCGGCGGCTGTCCAGGCCCATCAGCAGGATGTTGGTGTCGCCGTACTTCGACTTCTCGGCGCCCTCCAGGGCCTTGGAGCTGCCGATGCTGCCGGCCAGGTCGCGGTACACGTACCAGGCGCCGGCGGCGGCCGTGACCGCCAGCGCGCAGACGGCGACGAGCAGGGTACGGGCGATGCGGCGGTGACGGCGTGGGCCGCGGGAACGGCGTGGCCGGCGGGCGGGGTGGCTGGTCTTCCTCCGGTGCGCGCTCATGCCAGTCGATGGTGGGGGAGGGGCGCTGAAGGAATCCTGAGAGACCTGAAGGCCCGTTCAGGACCCGGCGCCGTTCAGGACCCGGCGCCGTTCAGGACCGGCGCCGTTCAGGACCCGGCGCACCGGGCCGGCCCGCGGGGACCGCGCGGCCCGACGCGCGGCCCGCCGACCGGCACGCGCAGGACGAAGCGGATACCGGTGCCGCCGCCCGCCCGGGGCTCCAGCGCCCGCGCCTCGCCCCCGTGCGCGCGGGCCGTCTCGCGGACGATGGCCAGGCCGAGGCCCGTACCGCCGCCCGCGCGCCCGCGGTCCGGGTCCAGGCGGACGAACCGCTCGAAGACCCGGTCGCGGTCGGCCGCCGCGATGCCGGGGCCGTCGTCCTCGACCTCCAGCACCGCCCATCCGCTCCCGCCGGGGTCCGCCGGCTCGGTGGCCGCCCGTACGACGACCCCCGTACGGGCGTGCCGCAGCGCGTTGTCCACCAGATTGGCCAGCGCCCGCTCCAGCCGCGCCGGATCCCCGGCCGCCGGTACGGGCTCCCGCGCGTCCAGCCGGAGCGGGACCCGGGGCTCCGGGCGCCGGGCCAGCTCCTCCGCGGCCAGCAGCGCCAAGTCCACCGGCTCGGTCCGCGGCAGGGGACCGCCGTCGAGCCGGGCGAGCAGCAGCAGGTCCGCGGCGATGCGCTGGAGCCGCTCGGTATCGGCCAGCGCGGCCGCGACCGACTCCCGGTCGGGGCGGCCGCCGGCCAGCGCCACCTCCAGCCGGGACCGGACGGCGGCCAGCGGGTTGCGCAGCTCGTGGGAGGCGTCGGCGGTGAACTGCCGCTGGCGGGCGTCGGACCGCTCCAGCCGGTCGAGGGTGTCGTTGACGGTCCGGGCCAGCTGGGCGATCTCGTCCGCCCCGCCTGGGTCCGGAACCCGGCGGTCCAGCTCGCTGGCGGTGACGGCCGCGAGCTCGGTGCGGATCGCGGTGACCGGGCGCAGGGCGTGTCCCGTCACCCACCAGGCGAGGGCCGCCGCGAAGCCGATCAGCGGGGGTGCGCCGGCGAGCAGGCCGAGGGCGATGGCGCGGGTCGCGTCGTCCACGTCGCCGAGCACGGTGACGGCGTACACCTCGTGCCCGCCGGGCGCGTCGACCGCGACCACCGCGCGCCGCTCCCCGCCGGGGTGCGAGGGCGGCAGGACGGCGGAGCGGGAGTCCTCGCCTGATGCGCCCGATACGCCTGATGCGCCCGACGCCCCGGACGCCCCGGACGCCCCGGACGCCCCGGACGCTCCGGCCCCGGGCGGGCGCAGGCCGCCGAGGTCGGGGGCCCCGGAGAGGTCCCCGGTGGAGGCGACGGTCCGCCCCCGCGCGTCCCGTACGAGGACCAGGTCGACCCCGCTCTCCGGTGCGGGGAGCCGCCCGCCGGGCAGGGCGTGGCCTTCGAGCTGGGCGGCGACCTTGCGGGCGGCCAGTTCCGTGCGGCCGGTGGTGTTGTCGAGGAGGTTGGCCCGCAGCAGGGTGTACAGCCACAGCCCGCCGGCGCCCAGTACGGCGGCCATGGCGAGGGCCGCGGCCACCGCGGCCCGGCGCCGCAGCGGGCCCGGGCTCGTCCTGGATTCAGCCACCGTCGGGGGCCATGCGGTAGCCGGTGCCGTGGACGGTGAGGATCGAGCGGCGGCCGAAGGGCGCGTCGATCTTCTTGCGCAGCGAGGAGACGTACACCTCGACGATGTTCTGGTCGACGGCGTGGGGGACGTCCCAGACCTGGTCCAGGATGTCCTGCTTGGCGACGGCCAGGCCGGGCCGCTCCATGAGGCAGGCGAGCACGCCGAGCTCGCGGGCGGTGAGCTCGATGTCGTGCCCGCCGCGGCGGCATCGGCGGCCGGCGGGGTCGAGGACGAGGTCACCGGCCTGGAGGGTGGGCCGGGGGCCGGCCGATCCGGCCGCCGCCCGCCGGGCGAGGGCGCGCAGGCGGGCGGCCAGGACGACGAACGAGAAGGGCTTGGTCAGGTAGTCGTCGGCGCCGCAGTCCAGGCCTTCGGCCTCGTCGTACTCGCCGTCCTTGGCGGTCAGCATGAGGACGGGCGTCGGGTCGCCGTCGGCCCGCAGGCGGGCGCAGACCTCGTACCCGCTGAGACCGGGCAGCATCACGTCGAGCAGGACGGCGTCGTACGGGCCGGTGCGGGCGAGGTCCAGCCCGCGGTGGCCGTCATGGGCGAGGTCGACCCAGTGGCCGTCGGCGCACAGGCCGCGCCGCAGTGATTCGGCGAGGCCCTCTTCGTCTTCGACCACGAGAATGCGCACGACCCCAACTGTCACATACCGCCCGTCCGTGGCCCCCGGGCCCGGCCTCGGGCGGGGCGTGGGGGAGGCCGGGGGAGACCCCCGATCCGGACGACCCGGGGGAGCGTGTTGGCACTCCGCTTGACCGAGTGCTAATCACCGGAATAGTCTCGCACCTGGCACTCGCCACCGGTGAGTGCCAACACAGCGACGGGCAGGTCCGGCACCCGCGACGACGGATCCACCTGGTCGCCACCCAGACAGTTAGCCCCGTGAGATCTCCGAAGGGGGAGGTCGGATCGTGACGACCACCAGCTCCAAGGTTGCCATCAAGCCGCTTGAGGACCGCATCGTGGTCCAGCCGCTCGACGCCGAGCAGACCACGGCTTCCGGCCTGGTCATCCCGGACACCGCGAAGGAGAAGCCCCAGGAGGGCGTCGTCCTCGCCGTGGGCCCGGGCCGCTTCGAGGACGGCCAGCGTCTCCCGCTGGACGTCAGCGTCGGCGACATCGTGCTGTACAGCAAGTACGGCGGCACCGAAGTGAAGTACAGCGGCGAGGAGTACCTCGTCCTCTCGGCTCGCGACGTGCTCGCGATCATCGAGAAGTAGTTCACCGAAGCATTGCTTTGAGCTGCGCCCCTGGTCACCCCGCTGATTGCCGGGCGGCAAGGGGCGCAGTTCGTTAAACCCGAGTTTTCGAGAGGGCTGAACCGCTCCCATGGCGAAGATCCTGAAGTTCGACGAGGACGCCCGTCGCGCCCTCGAGCGCGGCGTCAACAAGCTGGCCGACACGGTGAAGGTGACGATCGGCCCCAAGGGCCGCAACGTCGTCATCGACAAGAAGTTCGGCGCCCCCACCATCACCAACGACGGTGTCACCATCGCTCGCGAGGTCGAGCTGGACGACCCGTACGAGAACCTGGGCGCGCAGCTCGTGAAGGAGGTGGCGACCAAGACCAACGACATCGCGGGTGACGGCACCACCACCGCCACCGTGCTGGCCCAGGCGCTGGTCCGCGAGGGTCTGCGCAACGTCGCCGCCGGCGCCTCCCCGGCCGCCCTCAAGAAGGGCATCGACGCCGCGGTCAAGGCCGTGTCCGAGGAGCTCCTCGCGACCGCCCGCCCGATCGAGGACAAGTCCGACATCGCCGCCGTGGCCGCGCTCTCCGCGCAGGACCAGCAGGTCGGCGAGCTCATCGCCGAGGCGATGGACAAGGTCGGCAAGGACGGTGTCATCACCGTCGAGGAGTCCAACGCCTTCGGCCTGGAGCTGGAGTTCACCGAGGGCATGGCCTTCGACAAGGGCTACCTCTCCCCGTACATGGTGACCGACCAGGAGCGTATGGAGGCCGTCCTCGACGACCCGTACATCCTGATCAACCAGGGCAAGATCTCCTCGATCCAGGACCTCCTGCCGCTGCTGGAGAAGGTCATCCAGGCCGGCGCCTCCAAGCCGCTCCTGATCATCGCCGAGGACGTCGAGGGCGAGGCGCTCTCCACCCTCGTCGTCAACAAGATCCGCGGCACCTTCAACGCCGTCGCCGTCAAGGCGCCCGGCTTCGGTGACCGCCGCAAGGCGATGCTCCAGGACATGGCCACCCTCACCGGTGCCACCGTCATCGCCGAGGAGGTCGGCCTCAAGCTCGACCAGGCCGGTCTGGACGTACTCGGTTCCGCGCGCCGCGTGACCATCTCCAAGGACGACACCACGATCGTCGACGGCGGCGGCAGCGCCGACGAGGTCCTCGGCCGCGTCAACCAGATCAAGGCCGAGATCGAGTCCACGGACTCGGACTGGGACCGCGAGAAGCTGCAGGAGCGCCTGGCCAAGCTGGCCGGCGGCGTCTGCGTCATCAAGGTCGGCGCCGCCACCGAGGTGGAGCTCAAGGAGAAGAAGCACCGCCTTGAGGACGCCATCTCGGCGACCCGCGCCGCGGTCGAGGAGGGCATCGTCTCCGGCGGTGGCTCCGCGCTCGTCCACGCCGTCAAGGTCCTGGAGAACAACCTCGGTCTGACCGGCGACGAGGGCACGGGTGTCGCGGTCGTCCGCCGCGCCGCCGTCGAGCCGCTGCGCTGGATCGCCGAGAACGCCGGCCTTGAGGGCTACGTCATCACCTCGAAGGTCGCCGAGCTCGACAAGGGCCAGGGCTTCAACGCCGCCACCGGCGAGTACGGCGACCTGGTCAAGGCCGGCGTCATCGACCCGGTCAAGGTCACCCGCTCCGCGCTGGAGAACGCCGCTTCCATCGCCTCCCTGCTGCTCACGACCGAGACCCTGGTCGTCGAGAAGCCGGCCGAGGAAGAGGGCGACGCCGGTCACGGCCACGGTCACGGCCACAGCCACTGATCGAGCCCCACGCCGAGAAGGCCCCGTTCCGCATCTGCGGAACGGGGCCTTCCCCGTGGGTGCGGCGCCGTCACATCGCGCCGAGTTCCCTCATCAGGCGCATGGCGTCGTAGTGCCACCAGCCTTCCTTGATCATCGCGTCCTCGCAGCGGAAGACCGTCGTGCCGGTCATCGTGCAGTCCTTGCCGGTCGGGGCGATGCCCATGAACTCGCCCTTGTGCTTGCCGTTCCAGGTCCACAACGTGGTGACGTGGTCGTCCTGCGCCGTCTGGGCGTCCCGCGTGAAGGTGAAGTCGAAGGCGCTGCGCCACGCCTGCACGTCCTCGCGGATGCCGTCGCGGCCGACCTTGACCTCGGGCCGGCTGATGTCGTGGTCCCGGTAGTCCGCCGCGAAGATCTCGTCCACGACCGACATGTCGCCCTTCACGGCGACCTCTTCGAACATGCGGTTCGCGAGCAGCGTGTTGAGGTGCTCGTCGCGTACGACGTCCAGGTTGGTGAACCGGGGCATCCCGTCGCAGAGGGCCATCATCTCCTGGAACATCGTGTCCGTCTCCGGGAGGTGAGAGTTCTTCATGGCCGCTTCGTACGACGGGAATTCGACGATGTCGAGGAAGTGGGTGTCGGACTCCCGGTCCCGGCCCACCACCGAGTGGGACACGGTGCGCTTGCCCTTCGTCTTCGCCAGGTACCGGTCGATGACCTCGTTGACGGCCTCGGGCCTGCTGGTCTCGTAATCGACTATTTGTACGAATGTCATGGCGCACTCCCGCGCTGGAAGGGACACGTCCAGTTTAGGGAGATTTCACCCGTTCAGCCGGTTTCGGGCCGGCCTGCCCGCGCCCCACTCGGACTACTGCGGGCCGTACTTCCGGCCCGTACGCGAGGAGACCCCGCCCAGCAGCCCGCGCGGGGTCAGCTTCACCAGGCCCATCAGCGCCTTGTACCGCGGGTCCGGGACCGAGACGGTCTTGCCGCGCGCCAGGTCGTCCAGGGCCGCCGCCACCAGCTTGTCCGCGTCCAGCCACATCCAGTTGGGGATGTTGTCCGTACCCATGCCGGCCCGCTGGTGGAACTCGGTGCGCACGAAGCCCGGGCACAGCGCCATCAGCCGTACGCCCGATCCGGACAGGTCCCGCGCCGCGCCCTGCGTGAACTGCACGACCCAGGCCTTGCTCGCCCCGTACGTCCCGCGCGGTACGAACGCCGCCACCGAGGCCACGTTGACGACGCCGCCCCGGCCCCGCGAGCGCATCGACTCGGTGGCCGCCGAGGTCAGCCGCAGGACCGCCTCGACGTGCACCTTGAGCATGGTGAGCTCGTCGGCCATGGAGACTTCGAGGTAGCGGCCCTTGTTGCCGAAGCCCGCGTTGTTGACCAGCAGGTCCACCGGGTGCGTACGGTCGCCCAGGCGGCGCTCCACGGCGGCGATGCCCTCGTCGGTGGACAGGTCGGCGGTCAGTACCTCGGCCTCGATGCCGTGCCGGTCGTGCAGCTCGGTGGCCTGCTCGCCGAGGCGCTTCGTATCCCTGGCCACCAGTACGAGGTTGTGCCCCTGGGCGGCGAGCCGCCGGGCGAACGCGGAGCCGATGCCCGCCGTGGATCCCGTAATCAACGCAGTCGTCATAGGCGCAACCTAGCCGCCTCCGGCGACAGCTCAAGAGGAGCCCGCCGGGCGGTACCCCTTCGTGATCACCGGCGCCGCGCACCGTCGCTTCCCGCTGCGGAACCGCTACTTCCGGCTACGAAAACCCCCTGCTCCCGCCCTACTGCCCGTACTTCTCCGCGTGGGCCAGGGCCATCTCGTGCCACTGCGGGGCCATCGCCGCGCCCGCCTCCCGCGTGCGCGGGAGCAGCGACCGGTCGGTGGTGAACGCGCGGAACCAGAGCTCCACCGTCACGTCGTGGTCCGGCCGGTGCACGACCTCCACGCGGTCCCCGGGGGAGACGGGGCCCTCCTGGACCACGCGCAGGTACGCGCCCGGCCGCGCGGCCGCCGTGAAGCGCTTGACCCAGCCCCGCTCGCCGAGGGCGCCCTGGAAGGTGCGGCACGGGATCCGGGCCGAGGCCACTTCGAGGACGAGCCCGCCCGAGCCGACCCGCCAGCGCTCGCCGAGCCGTGCGCCCGTCAGGTCCATGCCGGAGGTGGTGAGGTTCTCGCCGAAGAGCCCGGGCGGCAGTTCGCGGTCCAGCTCGCCCTCCCACCAGTCGAGGTCCTCGCGCGCGTAGGCGTAGACGGCCTGGTGGTCCCCGCCGTGGTGGCGCAGGTCGCAGACGGCGTCCCCGGTGAGGCCGCTGGCGCCGACGCCCTTGGGCCCGGGGGCGGACACGTGGACCGGGCCGGGGACGGGCTTCTTGCCGATGCCGGTCAGCCCGCCCTTCGCGTCGGTGTGGTCGACGACCGCCGCCCGGCCGAGGTTCACCGAGACGACGCGCAGGGGGGCCGAGGGGGCGCCGGGGGCGCCGGAAGTAGAGGGGGGCATGGAGTCACGGTAGCCGAGCTCGCTCAAAGGAGCACGAGCATATTCACGCTGCGCCCAAAGGTGGGCTTATGCTCGAAGGATGATCGAGGCACGTCATCTCCGGGTACTGCGCGCCGTCGCCGGCACCGGGTCCTTCTCCGCCGCCGCCCGGGAGCTCGGCTGCACCCAGCCGGCCGTCTCCCAGCAGATGAAGGCGCTGGAGCAGTCGGCCGGCACCCCGCTGCTCGTCCGCGCCGGCCGCGAGATGCGGCTGACCCAGGCCGGTACGGCCCTGGTCCGGCACGCCGCCGGGATCCTCGCCGGGCTGACCGCCGCCGAGGAGGAGGTCGCCGCCATCGCCGGGCTGCGCGCGGGCCGGGTCCGGCTGGTGTCCTTCCCCAGCGGCAGCTCCACCCTGGTGCCGACCGCGCTGGCCGCGATGCGCGCCGAGCACCCCGGTACCCGGATCTCGCTGGTCGAGGCGGAGCCGCCGCGGTCGGTGGAGATGCTGCGCGAGGGCGACTGCGATCTGGCGCTGGCCTTCCGGTACGGCTCGGTGCCGCCCGCGGCGGCCGGCCCGGCCGACGGGGGCGAGTGGGAGGACCTCGTGGTGCGGCCGCTGCTCACGGACCGCCTGGTCGGGCTGGTGCCGGACGGGCACCGGCTGGCGGGGGCCGAGCGGGTGGGCATGGCCGAACTGGCCGACGAGCCCTGGATCGCCGGCTGCCCGCGCTGCCGCCGCCATCTGGTGGAGGTGTGCGAGGGGGCGGGGTTCACCCCGCGCATCGACTTCGCGACCGACGACTACCCGGCCGTGGTCGGCCTGGTGGGCGCCGGTCTGGGCGTCGCCGTACTGCCCGAACTGGCGGTGGAGTCCGTCCGGGCCAAGGGCGTGAGCGCGGTGGCCGTGGAGCCCGCGGTGGAGCGGGAGGTCGTGGCGCTGACCCTGCCCGACCTCGCGCGCGTACCCGCCGTGGCGGCGACCCTGGCCGAACTGGAGCGGGCCGCCGCGCGGGCCGCCACGCGCTGACCGTACGGCGGTACGGCCAACCGCGTGACGTTGCGGGCCGGTCCCGGTCCGCGTGCAGCCTGAAGAAACGTTCCTTCGTACGTTTCGGCGAACTTCGGGTCAGTGCGGCGGCAGGGGTCCGATCGTGCTCGACGCGGGGATCAGGCGATGGCGTGCGCGTCCCATCAGCTCTTCACGCTCGTCTTCGGTGAGGCCGCCCCACACCCCGTAGGGCTCGCGGACGGCCAGTGCGTGCGCGGCGCATTCCGAGCGCACCGGGCATCTCATGCAGACCTCTTTAGCCGAGGCCTCGCGCGCACTCCTGGCCGCGCCCCGCTCGCCTTCCGGGTGGAAGAAGAGGGAGCTGTCGACTCCTCGGCAGGCTGCCAGCAGCTGCCAGTCCCAGAGGTCGGCGTTCGGTCCGGGGAGGCGGGAGAAATCTGCCATGGGTAGTCCTCTTGGTGCCGGTACTGAGACGGATACGGTCCAAGTCTCCACACCTACTGTCGTAGTAGATGTAAATATGACTCATTGGGAATCTAGCCTCAGACACGTGCCAAACGGAAGAAAAGCCGCCAAATAGGGCATAGCTCCAGATGGACGACACGCGGAGAGTGGCACCCGTGTCGTATTCGCTTCCTCACGTAGAGTGCCGAAGGTGTCCGTCCGACCCGTAACTCTTTCGAGTGACCATCGTTGAGAGTGCGAAGGCGGTTGAACGAAGAAGTTCCCGGACAGGTGTCCGAGAGCATCGACCGCACAGGTGACGATACGTACCAGCCTGGAGGCTCAAGGTGACGCGCATCAGCAGCTGCGGAGGGCGGTCATGACTTCCGTCCTCGTCTGCGACGACTCCCCGCTTGCCCGAGAGGCGCTCCGTCGCGCGGTTGCCACCGTGCCCGGCGTCGAGCGTGTGACGACGGCTGCCAACGGCGAGGAAGTCCTCCGCCGCTGGGGTGCCGACCGCTCCGATCTGATTCTGATGGACGTACGGATGCCGGGGCTGGGCGGTGTGGAGACGGTGCGCCGGCTGCTCTCGGCCGATCCGGGCGCCCGCATCATCATGCTGACGGTCGCCGAGGACCTGGACGGGGTGGCCCTCGCGGTCGCCGCCGGCGCCCGGGGCTATCTGCACAAGGACGCCTCGCGCGCCGAACTGCGGGCCACGGTCACCCAGGCGCTCGCCGACCCGACCTGGCGACTGGCCCCGCGCCGGCTCCGCTCGGCCGAGATGGGCGCCGCGCCCACGCTCACCGCGCGCGAGATCCAGGTGCTGGAGGGCATGAGCCACGGCCGGTCCAACGCGGAGATCGGGCGCGAGCTCTTCCTCTCCGAGGACACGGTCAAGACGCACGCCCGCCGGCTGTTCAAGAAGCTGGGCGCCTCGGACCGGGCGCACGCCGTGGCGCTCGGGTTCCGCTGGGGCCTGGTCCGCTGACCGCGAGCCCGCAGTCCGGACGCTGAGAGCGGTCCCGTCCGCCACCGGCGGGCGGGGCGGCGCGCCGCGCGCCCGGCCGCGCGGCGTCCCGTACGCCCGCCCCGGCCGGCCGGCGCCGCCCCGGTTCCGGTCGTCCCCCGGCCGCCCTCGGTGGCCTCCGGCCGTCCCCGGCCGTCCCCGCGCGGCCCGTCCCGCACCCGCCGCCCGGGCGTCGTGCGCCCGTCCGTTCCCGTCCCGCCGTACCCGGTGCGCACCCGGGGAGGGGCGGGGCACAATCGGGGGGCGTGTCGCTTCGCGCGCGATGCCGCATGCTTGAGGTGTGGCGCATTTTCTGGGATGGGGCCTCGGGGAGTATCCGGTCGAGCGGGAGGGGAGGGCGCAGTGACGAGCTCAGGCGCACCCGCTCATAACGCTTCGACGCACAACACGGGCCGTGGCGGCGCGAATGCTCCGGCGCCAAGGCACCATGGATTGATGCGCGACGACGAGGCCCAGGGGTCACCCACGGCCACAGGCTCCACCGGCGCCGCCAAAGGCGGCAGCGCCGGGGCCGTCAGCGCGCTCGTACGCAGGGCGGTCGAGGGGGACGAGCAGGCGACGCACGATCTGCTCGCCTTCGTGCACCCGCTGGCCATCCGCTACTGCAGAACCCGGCTCTCGCGGCTGCCGGGCGACGCCCGCCACTTCGTGGAGGACCTCGCGCAGGAGGTGTGCGTCGCCGTCCTGATGGCGCTGCCGCGCTACCGGGACACCGGCCGCCCCTTCGAAGCCTTCGTCTTCGCCATCGCCGCGCACAAGGTCGCCGATCTCCAGCGTGCCGCCATGCGGCATCCGGGCAGTACGGCCGTGCCCTCCGACGAGATGCCGGAGCGGCCGGACGACTCGCTGGGCCCGGAGGAGCGGGCGCTGCTGAGCAGCGACGCGGCCTGGGCCAAGAAGCTGCTGGCCAACCTTCCGGAGAACCAGCGCGAGCTCCTCGTCCTGCGGGTGGCGGTCGGTCTGACGGCCGAGGAGACCGGGCAGATGCTCGGGATGTCCCCGGGTGCGGTGCGGGTGGCGCAGCACCGCGCGCTCAGCCGGCTGCGCGCGCTCGCCGAACAGTAGGAAGGGTGCGGGGCGGATCTCCCGTATCTTCGTAGGAACAGACGAAACTGCCGCATGACCTTGGTCGTGGAATGAGACGCGTCGGGATCCCGTTAGCATGGACATCCGCGCTGAGCAAGACCATTTGGGAAGGTGTCATGACCGCCGACGGAGTACCCGACAAATTCGCCACGCTCGGACTGACCTACGACGACGTGCTGCTGCTGCCGGGCGCGTCGGACATGGCCCCGGACGAGATCGACACCTCCTCCCTCATCTCGCGCAACGTCCGCGTGAACGTCCCGCTCCTGTCCGCCGCCATGGACAAGGTCACCGAGGCCCGCATGGCCATCGCGATGGCCCGCCAGGGCGGCGTCGGCGTACTGCACCGCAACCTGTCGATCGCCGACCAGGCCAACCAGGTCGACCTGGTCAAGCGCTCCGAGTCCGGCATGGTCACCGACCCGATCACCGTGCACCCGGACGCGACGCTCGGCGAGGCCGACCAGCTCTGCGCGAAGTTCCGCATCTCCGGCGTCCCGGTCACCGACTCCGCGGGCAAGCTGCTCGGCATCGTCACCAACCGCGACATGGCCTTCGAGTCGGACCGCAGCCGCCAGGTGCGCGAGGTCATGACCCCGATGCCGCTGGTCACGGGCAAGGTCGGCATCTCCGGCGTGGACGCCATGGAGCTCCTGCGCCGCCACAAGATCGAGAAGCTGCCGCTGGTCGACGACGCGGGCATCCTCAAGGGCCTCATCACGGTCAAGGACTTCGTCAAGGCCGAGAAGTACCCGAACGCCGCCAAGGACAAGGACGGCCGCCTCCTGGTGGGCGCCGCCGTCGGCGTCGCCGGCGACGCGTACGACCGCGCCCAGGCGCTGATCGAGGCCGGGGCCGACTTCATCGTCGTCGACACCGCCCACGGCCACTCCCGCCTGGTCGGCGACATGGTCGCCAAGATCAAGTCGAACTCCTCCGTCGACGTCATCGGCGGCAACGTCGCCACGCGCGACGGCGCCCAGGCCCTGATCGACGCCGGCTGCGACGGCATCAAGGTCGGCGTGGGCCCCGGCTCCATCTGCACCACCCGCGTCGTGGCCGGCATCGGCGTCCCTCAGGTCACCGCCATCTACGAGGCCTCTCTCGCCGCGAAGGCGGCCGGCGTCCCGGTCATCGGCGACGGCGGCCTCCAGTACTCCGGCGACATCGCCAAGGCGCTCGTCGCGGGCGCCGACACGGTGATGCTCGGCTCGCTGCTCGCGGGCTGCGAGGAGTCCCCGGGCGAGCTGCTCTTCATCAACGGCAAGCAGTTCAAGTCGTACCGCGGCATGGGCTCGCTCGGCGCGATGCAGTCCCGCGGCGACCAGCGCTCCTTCTCCAAGGACCGCTACTTCCAGGAGGGCGTGGGCGGCGACGACAAGCTCATCCCCGAGGGCATCGAGGGCCAGGTCCCCTACCGCGGCCCGCTCTCCGCGGTCGTGCACCAGCTCGTCGGCGGCCTGCGCCAGTCGATGTTCTACGTCGGCGGCCGTACGGTGCCGGAGCTCCAGGACCGCGGCCGCTTCGTCCGCATCACCTCGGCGGGCCTCAAGGAGAGCCACCCGCACGACATCCAGATGACGGTCGAGGCGCCGAACTACAGCCGCAAGGGCTGAGCCCACAGCGCCACGCAGGGGGCGGGTCCATCCGGGCCCGCCCCCTTCGCGTGGCGTCCGTCCAGCGGTCACCGGAACGCGGGGCGCCGGGGTTCGGGGATACTGGACGGGCAGACCCAGAGGAAAGGCCACCACACGTGACTGAGATCGAGATCGGGCGCGGCAAGCGCGGCCGCAGGGCGTACGCGTTCGACGACATCGCCATCGTCCCGAGCCGGCGTACGCGGGACCCGAAGGAGGTCTCGATCGCCTGGCAGATCGACGCCTACCGCTTCGAGCTCCCGTTCCTCGCCGCCCCCATGGACTCGGTCGTCTCCCCGCAGACCGCCATCCGCATCGGCGAGCTCGGCGGCCTCGGCGTGCTGAACCTCGAAGGCCTGTGGACCCGCTACGAGGACCCGCAGCCGCTGCTCGACGAGATCACGGGGCTGGACGAGGAGTCCGCCACCCGCCGTCTCCAGGAGATCTACTCCGCCCCGATCCAGGCGGACCTGATCCGGCAGCGCATCAAGGAGGTCCGCGACTCCGGCGTCGTCACCGCCGCCGCGCTCTCCCCGCAGCGCACCGCCGAGTTCTCCAAGGCCGTCGTCGAGGCGGGCGTGGACATCTTCGTGATCCGCGGCACCACCGTGTCGGCCGAGCACGTCTCGGGCGCCGCCGAGCCGCTGAACCTGAAGCAGTTCATCTACGAGCTCGACGTCCCGGTCATCGTCGGCGGCTGCGCCACGTACACCGCGGCCCTGCACCTGATGCGCACCGGCGCGGCCGGCGTCCTGGTCGGCTTCGGCGGGGGCGCCGCGCACACCACGCGCAACGTGCTCGGCATCCAGGTCCCGATGGCCACCGCCGTCGCGGACGTGGCCGCGGCCCGCCGCGACTACATGGACGAGTCCGGCGGCCGCTACGTGCACGTCATCGCCGACGGCGGCGTGGGCTGGTCCGGCGACCTGCCCAAGGCCGTCGCCTGCGGCGCCGACGCCGTGATGATGGGCTCCCCGCTGGCCCGTGCCACCGACGCGCCCGGCAAGGGCCACCACTGGGGCATGGAGGCCGTCCACGAGGACGTGCCGCGCGGCAAGAAGGTCGACCTGGGCACGGTCGGCACCACCGAGGAGATCCTCACCGGCCCGTCGCACACCCCGGACGGCTCCATGAACCTCTTCGGCGCGCTGCGCCGCTCGATGGCCACCACGGGCTACAGCGAGCTCAAGGAGTTCCAGCGGGTCGAGGTCACGATCGCGGACTCGCAGCACAGCCGCTGACCGGTACGCCGTACGCACGCGCAGGGCCGGCTCCCCGGACGGGGGAGCCGGCCCTGCGGCGTCCGGTTCAGTTCAGGCCCTGCTTGCGGCGGCGCACGAGGAGGCCCCACGGGATCACGAACACCGCCGAGAGGATCAGGCACGCGAACAGGAAGCGCGCGTCCTCGGCGGGAATGGCCCCGTCGTCGGCGGTCCGGAACGCCACGTAGGCGAGCAGTGCGGTGAAGCCGCCCACCAGCACCGCGGGGATGCCGAGGACCCACAGCAGTACGGTGAACCAGGTGTGCCGGGCCGTGCCGGGTGCGGGCCTCGGCGTGGTCTTGCGCGGCTGCGGGATCCGGTCCGGATCGCGCGGCGGCATGCGGATCACGGAGGCGGCCGGGACCACGCGGTCCAGCGCGGAGAGTTCGGCCGCCGTGACGTGGAACAGGGTCGGCTCGGCGGCGAGGGTGAAGCCGTCGCCGCCCACCAGGTGGCGGGCGCCGTCCGGGTACACCTGCATCAGCGTGCAGTCGGCGTAGCGGATGGTGACCTGGCCCCGCGGCGACGTGAGGCTGATGCCGTCCCTCCCGAGGAGCAGGGCGCCGGTGCCCTCCTCCACGGCGGAGTAGCGCCGTCCGGTGACGACCCCGGGGGACTCGGTGGGCGCGGCCGTCAGCCCCGCCCAGTCCACGCCCCGGCCGGGCACCTGCATCAGGGCGTCGTCCCACACGGCACGCGCGACCCGGTGGAGATCGGCGACGGTGACCGCCTCGATCTCGGCCCGCGCCTCGGCGGCGGTGAGGTTGCGGTGGCGCAGCAACAGGTTCATGGCGTGCCCGGGAAGCATGCAGGCCGCGAGCTCCGGCACGTCGAACTGCGCGAGCGCGGAGGTCCGTACGGCGTCCAGGTCGGCCTGGTCGATGCGGCCGGCCCGGAGTTTCGCGAAGACGTCGACGAAGGCGCCGACCAGCGCGTCCTGCTTCTGCGGGAGGGCGTCGGCGTACGCGCTGACGGTCGCCGAATCGGTGTCGCGGGGGGAGTAGTCGGCGGTCGCGGTGTACGAGTAGCCGCTCTTCTGCCGGAGCTCGCGGAACAGTTCCTTGCCCAGGACCTCGGCGAACAGCCCGGCCTCGGTGGAGCGGGGCACCACGGCGGTCAGCACGACCCCGCCCTCGTCGCCCCGGTACCAGGCGGGGGTGACGGGCAGCGCGGAGGAGGCCTCCGGGGCCGGGTGCCACGCGCCGGCGGGGAGCTTGAGGTCCAGGCCCTCGGGGACGGAGTCGCCGGTGATCCACAGAACGGCGTTCTCGGCGGTGAACCGAGTCTGCGCCCATGCGCGGACTTCGTCCGCGGTCAGCCGGTGCAGTCCGGCCTCGCCGTAGCCGGTGAGCCCGTACGAGCGGGAGCCGTAGCGCCAGAGGGTGGCCGCGTGGCCCGGGCCGTGGCTCTTGCCGGCGGCCTCCGTGCGCAGGATCTCCTTCTCGGTCTCCAGCCGGTCCATCGGCAGGTCGCGCAGCGCCGCGCACACGCCGTTGAGGTACTCGACCACGTCGGCGGCGGTGCCGGTGACGTGGAAGTGGGTGTACGTGGCGGCGGTGGCCCCGTTGTAGTGCAGGTCGCCGAGGCCGTGCCGGTGCAGGGCGAGGTGCTCCACCAGATGGGTGATACCGCTGGTGGCGAGGGTCTCGTCGGCGCGTCCGACGCGGAACAGGAGCCCGGCGCTGAGGAGTCCCGAGCGGGGGGCGTGGACGGTGCGGATGCCGTCCACGGTGGTTTCGGTGATGCCGTCGGCGTCGGTCGTGGAGGTGGTGCCGGTCGTGGAGGTGGTGTCGGAGTCGGTCGTGGAAACGGTGTCGTCCATGGTCATGGTGTCCCTCAGCCCTTCGCCAGGGCGGTCTTGCGGTGGCGGACGAACTCGGTCTCGTGGTCGTAGCCGCCGATGTAGCCCCACGGGAACTCGCTCGCACGGTCGCCGAGCGCGCGGAAGTGCGGAGCGGCCTCGGCGTGGCGGCCGGCCGCGCAGTGGGCGGCGGCGAAGGCGCTGTGCGCGCCGACGAGCTGGTAGGCGTCGGGGTCGGCGTCGGGGTGCAGGACCGAGCGTTCGGCGGCCTCGACGAGGGCCCGGTGGGCGGCCGGGGTCTGGAGATACGTTCCTGCGGCCCGGTCGCCCTCCTTCTCCCGCGTCTCCAGGTACTGCTCCATCTGGGCGATGGCGACCAGTGCGCCGCTCGGACCGCCCGCCGGCGCCGCCTTCGCACACTCCTCGGCGAAGCCGTGCGCGGCCTCCCAGGTGCCGCCCCACTTGGGGCAGATCTGCTGGAGCAGCTGCTGCTGCCCGGAGTAGTGGTGCGGGTGGTGCTCGGCGAGCCGCTCGTACCGGCGCCGTGTCTCGCCCAGGCCCAGTTGGAGGCCGCGCGAGGTGATGACGCGCAGGTACCAGCCGAGGGCGTGGTCCGGGTATTCGGCGCAGACGTCGATGAGCAGGATCTCGGCGCGCCGCAGGAAGGCGTGGAACTGCTGGAACTGCTCCCGCGACACGTGGTGGGCGCGGTACCCGGAGCGGATGCCCCAGCCGATCTGGATCAGCCGGTCGGCGAGCAGGGTCCGGGCGAGCGGGTCACGCGGATCACGGGCCAGGGCCTCGTTGAGGAACGGCTCGGCGTTCTGCTGTTCGGCGACGACTCGGCAGGCGAGGGCGCGGTCGTCCTCGTCGGTGAGCGCGGCGAAGGAGGCGGCGACGGCGTCCCAGTTCTGGCTGTGGACATGGCCGCGCAGGGCGGTGAGGGCGGGGATGCGGTCGGCGGGCTCGAATACGGGCCGGCCGAGCGGAGGATGAGCGGACACGCGGTGGATCATATGGTCGGGGGTCAGGCCTCCAACAGGGTTTGATCTTCATCGTGCCTGCTCAGCGCGGTGCGCGGGCAGGACGGCGACGCCGGGCGGCCGCAGGGCCGGGCCGGCGTCGGCCGTTCGGGCCGAGCCTCAGTCGCCGGCCTTCTTCGCGGCGCCGAAGGCCGCGAAGCCGCCGATGGCGAGGAAGACGTAGTCCATCGCGTCCGCGCCCTCCTGCCAGATGTCGTTCAGGCCGCCGACGCCCGCCTTGTCGAGGACCTCGCCGAGCCCGACGTTGCCGTAGTCGGCCAGGGCCAGGGCGATGAAGAACAGCTGGCCGAGGTAGACGGCGCCGAGGGAGAGGAGCGCGGCGACCACGGGGAGCACCGGGTTCTTGCCGCCGAGCTTTCCGGCGGCGAAGCCGATCAGCAGGCCGACGCCGACCGCCGCGTAGCCGACCTGGCGGTCGATCGCGTTCATGATCCCGCCGTACGCGGCGGCCGCGACCAGGGCGGCGACCACGGCCGCGGCGATGCCCAGGCCGATGTTGCCGGAGCGGGCGGGCTCGGCGGGGTACGCGACGGGCCCGGCGGCCGGGATCGCCGGTCCGGCGCCGGCTTCGGCGGCGCCGGACCCGGGCGCGGGCGCGGGCGGCTGGATGTGCCGGTTCATGGATCAGAGCCGGTGCGCCGCCCCCGCCGGGCTGGCCCCGCGGGTGTCGAGCAGCAACTGGGCCTTCACCGCGAGGCCCTGGAGGTCGTACGTGCGGTGGTGCTGGAGCAGGATCGTCAGATCGGCGTTCGCGGCGGCCTCGTACAGCGATTCGGCACGCGGCACCGGCCTGTCCCTGACGCGCCATCCGGCGACGTACGGGTCGTGGTAGCTGACCAGCGCCCCGAGGTCGAGCAGGCGGCTGGCGATCTCGCGGGCCGGCGAGCCCTCCTGGTCGGCGAGGTCGGGCTTGTACGTCACGCCGAGCAGGAGGACGCGGGCGCCGCGGGCCGATTTCCCGTGCTCGTTCAGCAGGGTGGCGGAGCGCTGGATGACGTATTGCGGCATCCGGGCGTTGATCTCCTGCGCCAGGCCGACCATGCGCAGGGGGTGGCCCGGGGTGCGGGTGGTGTGGGGGAGGTAGTTGGGGTCGAGGGGGACGCTGCGGCCGCCGACTCCGGGACCGGGCCGGAAGGCCTGGAACCCGTACGGCTTGGTCTCGGCGCAGCGGATGACGTCCCAGAGGTCGACGCCGAGGTCGTGGCAGAGCACCGCCATCTCGTTCATGAGGGCGATGTTGACGTGCCGGTAGTTCGTTTCGAGCAGCTGGACCGTCTCCGCCTCGCGCAGGCCGCGCGCCCGGACCACCTTCTCGGTCAGGCGCGCGTAGAAGGCGTGCGCGGACTCGGTGCAGGCGGGGGTGAGGCCGCCGATCACCTTGGGGGTGTTGGCGATGCCGTGCGTGCGGTTGCCGGGGTCGAGGCGGCTGGGGGAGTAGGCCAGGTGGAAGTCCCGGCCGGCGCGCAGTCCGGAGCCGGACTCCAGGATGGGGCGCAGGTAGTCCTCGGTGACGCCGGGGTGGGCGGCGGATTCGAGGATGACGGTGGTGTGCGGGCGCAGCCGGGCCGCGAGCGTACGGCCCGCGTCGCCGACCGCCGAGAGGTCGAGCGCGCGGTCGGCGCCGAGTTGGGTGGGGGCGCAGATGACGGCGGTGCGGACCCGGCCGAGTTCGGCGGGGTTGTCGGTGATCCGGAAGCCGGCGGCCGACATGCGGCGGATCTCGGCGGCGGTGAGGGTGGAGTCGGTGCTGGTGGCCGTGGTCCCGGTGGGGCTCGTGACTCCGGCGGGTCCTGTGGCTGCGGCTGTCGCCGGACCGCTGTCGTAGCCGACCGTCTCGATTCCGGCGGCGACGGCCGCCTGGGCCAACGGGAGGCCGAGGTGGCCGAGTCCGATGACGGCGAGATCTGCGGGCATGGGGTGCCGTCCCTTCCCTGACATGCATGAGGGGGCTGGGTGCGCAAGCCCTGTGGACCGTGCAGGTGGAGTGTGGAGCTGGCGCGATGTCAGACTAGGCGTATATATGACCGATGTGTCGTATTACGGGGTGATGGACGCCGTTGTGTTGTCCACAGGCGGTGGCTGATGTCGGTGTGGCGGGTCAGAATCGTGAGCGGGGGATGTGAGCGGGGTCACCCGCACCGAGCAGGGACGACCCGCACCAACGGGAGGCAGCCGTGAGGACAGCGACACTGGGGCCGGTCCAGCGCGAAGAGGCGCTCGCCCGGATGGCCGAGCGGGAACTGGACGTGCTGGTGGTGGGCGCGGGCGTGGTCGGCGCGGGCACCGCGCTCGACGCCGCGACCAGAGGCCTCACGACGGGGCTGGTGGAGGCCAGGGACTGGGCGTCCGGCACCTCCAGCCGGTCGAGCAAGCTCATCCACGGCGGCCTGCGCTATCTGGAGATGCTCGACTTCGCCCTCGTGAGGGAGGCCCTCAAGGAGCGCGGCCTGCTGCTGGAGCGGCTGGCCCCGCACCTGGTGAAGCCCGTGCCGTTCCTGTACCCGCTCCAGCACAAGGGCTGGGAGCGGCTCTACGCCGGATCGGGCGTCGCGCTGTACGACGCGATGTCGGTCTCCAGCGGGCACGGGCGGGGGCTGCCGGTGCACCGGCACCTCTCCCGCAAGCGCGCGCTGCGGGTCGCGCCCGCGCTGCGCAAGGACGCGCTGGTGGGGGCCCTGCAGTACTACGACGCCCAGATGGACGACGCGCGGTACGTGGCGACGCTGGTGCGCACGGCGGCGGCGTACGGGGCGCAGTGCGCCAACCGGGCGAGGGTGGTCGACTTCCTGCGCGAGGGCGAGCGGGTCGTCGGGGCGCGCGTGCGGGACGTGGAGGGCGGCGGGGAGTACGAGATCCGCGCCCGCCAGATCGTGAACGCGACCGGGGTGTGGACGGACGACACGCAGGCGCTGATCGGGGAGCGGGGACAGTTCCACGTCCGGGCGTCGAAGGGCATCCATCTGGTCGTACCGAAGGACCGGATCCACTCCTCGACGGGGCTGATCCTGCGCACGGAGAAGTCCGTGCTGTTCGTCATCCCGTGGGGCCGCAGCTGGATCGTGGGGACCACGGACACCGACTGGGACCTGGACAAGGCGCATCCGGCGGCATCGAGCGCGGACATCGACTACCTGCTGGAGCACGTGAACTCGGTGCTCGCGGTCCCGCTGACACGGGACGACGTGCAGGGGGTGTACGCGGGCCTGCGGCCGCTGCTGGCCGGGGAGTCGGACGCGACGAGCAAGCTCTCGCGCGAGCACACGGTGGCGCACCCCGTGCCCGGGCTGGTGGTGGTGGCCGGCGGCAAGTACACGACGTACCGGGTGATGGCGAAGGACGCGGTCGACGAGGCGGTGCACGGGCTGGACCAGCGGGTGGCGGAGTGCGTGACGGAGGACGTGCCGCTGGTGGGGGCGGAGGGGTACCGGGCGCTGTGGAACGGGCGGGCCGGGATCGCCGCCCGGACGGGCCTTCATGTGGTGCGGGTGGAGCACCTGTTGAACCGCTACGGCTCGATGACGGACGAACTGCTGGACCTCATCGCGGCGGACCCGGGGCTGGGACAGCCGCTGGGCGGCGCGGACGACTACCTGCGGGCGGAGGTCGTCTACGCGGCTTCGCACGAGGGGGCGCGGCACCTGGACGACGTACTGACGCGGCGGACGCGGATCTCGATCGAGACGTTCGACCGGGGGACGCGGTCGGCGCGCGAGTGCGCGGAACTGATGGCTCCGGTACTCGGGTGGGACAAGCAGCAGATCGAGAAGGAAGTGGAACACTACGAGAAGCGGGTGCAGGCGGAACGGGAATCGCAGCGGCAGCCGGACGACCAGACGGCGGACGCGGCGCGGCTGGGGGCGCCCGACATCGTTCCGTTGTAACTCCGGGATGCGGAGGGGGGAACCGCGGACCCGGGGCGTCCGTCCGTTGCGGAGTGAGGAACAATGAGGGTTCTGCCGGGGCGGGTTACCGGGGATCCCCGGGGCAGCAGGCGGCACGATCGCAGAGGGGACGCATGTCGAAGCCGGAGCACACCGAGTCGCCTGCGGCGAAGCAGGAAGCTACGCGTGCCGAGTCGCCTGCGGCGAAGCGGGACCTGAGCGCGGCCGGGGCGGAGCCGGAGGCAGCGAACACCGACGCGCCGCCCGCGGCGGAGCCTGCCGTTCCGTCGGGGGTGAAGCGCGGCACGGGGAAGCCTGCCGCCTCGCCCGCGCCGGAGTCCGGCGCCGCGAAGCCCGCGCCGGGCGCGGACGCGGCGGCGATCGAGGACGCCGAGCCCGCGACGGATGCCGGCGAAGGCGGTGGTGCGGCCCCGGGCGCCGTCGGTGACGGTGCGCCGGCGGACGCGAAGCCTGCCGCGTCGGTCGCGGCGAAGGCCGATCCGAGCAAGTCCGCCGCGCCGGTCGCGGCGAAGCCGGACCTCGGCAAGCCTGCCGCGCCGGCGGAGGAGAAGAAGGCCGGTCCCTCGAACCCCGTCGTCGAGAAGGCCGATGCCGTTGCCGCCGCCGTGAAGGCGGCCGCGGCCAAGGCCGCCGAGGGCGGGCACGACGAGGGCCGGCTCCTCGCGCGCCGCTACCGGCTGCGCGAAGTCCTCGGCAAGGGCGGCATGGGCACCGTCTGGCGCGCCGAGGACGAGACCCTCGGCCGTACGGTTGCCGTCAAGGAGCTCCGCTTCAGCACCGGCGTCGACGAGGACGAGAAGCGCCGCCTCATCACCCGTACGCTGCGCGAGGCCAAGGCCATTGCCCGGATCCGCAGCGGCGGCGCCGTCACCGTCTTCGACGTCGTCGACGAGGACGGACGCCCCTGGATCGTCATGGAGCTGATCGAGGGTCCCTCGCTCGCCGAGTTCATCCGTGAGAACGGCCCGCTGACGCCCCACCGCGCCGCCGAGGTCGGCCTCGCCGTCCTCGACGTACTGCGCGCCGCGCACGGCCAGGGCATCCTGCACCGGGACGTGAAGCCCTCCAACGTCCTCATCGCCCGCACCGGCCGCGTCGTCCTGACCGACTTCGGCATCGCCCAGGTCGAGGGCGACCCCTCCGTCACCTCCACCGGCATGCTCGTCGGCGCCCCCTCGTACATCTCGCCCGAGCGCGCCCGCGGCCAGAAGCCCGGCCCGCCGGCCGACATGTGGTCCCTCGGCGGCCTGCTGTACGCGGCCGTCGAAGGCGTGCCCCCGTACGACAAGGGCTCCGCGCTCGCCACCCTCACCGCCGTCATGACCGAGCCGGTGGAACCGCCCAAGAACGCGGGCCCGCTGACCGAGGTCATCTACGGCCTGCTGGCCAAGGACCCGGCCCGCCGCCTCGACGACGAGCGCGCGCGGGCGATGCTCACCGCCGTCGTCAACGCGCCGGAGCCGGTGGCCGCCCCCGTCCTCGCCCCGGCGGTCGAGGAGACCCGGCAGATCTCGCTCGCCGACGCCAAGGAGGCCGCGGCCAAGGCCGCCGCCGAGAAGGCCGCCGAGAAGGCGGAGAAGAAGGAGCGCGAGCGGCTGGAGCGCGAGCAGCGCGACCGGGCCCGCGCGGCGCTGAAGGCGACCCGCAAGGCCGCGGCCGCCGCCGCGGCGACCGCGGCGGCGTCGGCGGCCTCGGCGGCCGAGTCCCCGGCCCCCGCTCCGAAGGCGGGCAGGCCCTCGCCGGTCGCGGCGCCGCTCACCGACGTCATGTCCCGCCGCACCATCGCCCTCGCGATAGCCGGCGTGGTCGTCGTGCTCGCCGTGATCGGTTCGCTCATCGCCTACGCGTTCAGCGGTGACGACGCGGCGGCCAAGAAGAAGGAAGAGGGCAAGGGCGGCCCGGGTACGACGGCCTCCGGCAGCCCGAACCCCGGCTCCTCGCCGAAGACCGGGGAGGCCAACGCCACCTCGGGCAAGGGCGGCACCGCCGCCGGCAACGGCGGTGCCAGTGGCGAGCCGAGCCAGGGGCAGTCCCCCGGCGGTCAGCAGAGTCAGGGACAGGTGCAGGGGCAGGGCTCCGCCACGGGCGGTCCCGGAGCCGGACTCCCCGACGGCTACACGAAGGTGACGGACCCGGGGTTCCACTTCTCGATGGCCATGCCGTCGGGCTTCAAGGTGACCGGCATAGCCGGGGAGAACTCCGGCGCGATATACAGCCGCGACGGCGGTTTCCCGCGCATCCAGGTCGACCACACCTCCAGCCCCGGCAGCGACGCCCGCGCCGCGTGGGCCGAGGCGGTCGCCGCGACGGCGAGCTCCAGCACGAACTACCGCACGGTCCGGATCGACGCCACGGAGTACAACGGCTACCCGACCGTCGCCGACTGGGAGTTCGAGCGGGAACAGAAGGGCATCAAGGTCCGCGTCCTCAACCGCGGCTTCAAGGTGGACGCGAAGAACGGCTACGCCATCATGATCAGCTGCCCGGCCGACCAGTGGGACGGCCCGGAGTGCACGACGATGCGCAACACGGCCTTCCAGACCTTCCAGCCCCTGGGCTGACCCCGCTCCCCGCCGCTCCCGCCCGTCCGACTCCTCCCGGGACGGCACGCGCTGACGGGTGACGAGCCTTCGCAGGCTCGGGACGCGGGCGCCCCGCGCGACGTATCGTGGCAGTGGGGCCATCGGGGACGTGCGCCCCGGCACTCGGGGGAGGCGAAGTGGAGGACTACGCGGGCCGGATCCTGGCCGGCCGCTACCGTCTGCCGCTGCCGCCGTCGGACGCGTACGAGCTGGTCGAGACCCGCGCCTTCGACACCCGCAGCGGGCAGGAAGTCCTGGTACGGCAGGTGCCGTTGCCGGAGGTCGTGGACGCCGAGCTGCTGGACGGGGAGACGCCGGACGACGGCGGGACACGGCCCGCGGTGGCGGCCGGACGCCGGGCGGCGGGAGACCTGCCGGCGGTGCGCCGGGCGATCGCGGCGGCGCAGGCGGCCGCGTCCGTACCGGACCATCCGCGGCTGGACCAGGTCTTCGACGTGTTCGCCGAGGGCGGCTCGCTCTGGATAGTCAGCGAGTTGGTGCCGGCGCGTCCGCTGGCCGCCCTGATCGCCGAAGAACCCCTGAGCCCGTACCGGGCGGCCGAGGTCGCGGCGGACGTACTGACCGCCTTACGGGTGCTCCACGCGCACGGCTGGACGCACCGGAACATCACGGTCCGGACCGTGTTGATATGCGATGACGGCCGGGTCGTCCTGACTGGCCTGGCGGCCGGCGCCGCGGAGGACGCCCTGTGCGGCTACGACCCGATCCCCCGCGAGTCGGCTCCCCATGCGCAGACGTGGGACGCCCCGGAACCGCCTGCCGCGCCCCTGGGGTGGGGCACGGCACCGGGCCTCGGCGGCGCGCGGGCCGGGAGCGCGCAGCTCGCGGTGGAGCCGGCCCCGGGTGCGGCCGGCGCCGGTCCCGGCACCGGTGAGGTCCCGGGTGTGGAGGTGCCGCCCGGGGCGGGGCAGGGCTCCGGCGGGTACGCGCCGCTCGTGGCGCCCGGGTACGACACCGGCCCGCGGTACTCCGACCACATCACCCCCCGGCCCACGGGGGAGCGGCCCGACCTCAAGGCCGCCGCCCGGGCCGGGGCCATCGCCGCGTACCGGGCGGGGGCGCAGGCGGCCGCCGCGCGCGTCACCGAGCAGCGCAAGGGCGGCTCCGAGCCCGCGCCGGAGCCGAGGCCGCAGGGGTCGAAGCTCCCGCAGGGGTACTCGTACCCGTACGGGGGCCCGGACAGCGCCGCGAACGCCCCGTGGCACGGCGCCACGCCGCGTCGGCAGGCCGCGCTTCCGCCGGGGGAGCCGGCCGAGTCGGCGGAGCCGGTGCAGGAGCCGCAGCCCGTACGGGAGCCGGTGCGGGAGCCGGAGCCGCGGCCCGGACCGGCGCCGGGCCGGGCCGCGCTCCCCGCCCCACTCGCCCTGCCCGAGGGCTACCGCCAGGCCGAGGCCCCGGACCCCACCGCCTACCTCCGCCCGGGCCAGCCCGGCCAGGCAGTGCCTCGGCCCGGCCAGGGGCCGCAGCCCGGGCCCGAGGGCCCGGACGCGTACGGGCTGCCCGGCCCGCCCCGGCCGTACGACGCCGAGGGCCCGAGCATGGCCTCGTACCTGCCGTCCGGCGAGCCCGCCCGGCCCGAGCCGGACGGCTCCGATGCCCCGGACACGGGCGCGTACCCGACCGGCCGGGCGGACACCGGGGGCGGCGGGGCCCCGGACACGGCCCCCCACCCGGGACCCGCCCGGCCCGAGCCGCCGGTGCAGGGCGCCGACGGGGGTTGGGGCGGACTCCGGGGGCTGGGCGCCGAGCGGGCCCGGCTGACCCGGATGACCGTCGTCGGAGCCGTCACCGAGCGGTGGGCCCCCGAGCAGGCCGGGTCCGTCACCGGGCCCTGGCAGCTGGCCGCGCCCATCGGCCCCGCCACCGACCTCTGGGGGCTCGGCGCGCTGCTGTACCGCGCCGTCCAAGGGCACGCCCCGTACCCCGAGGACAGCGTCACCGAGCTCGTCGACATGGTCTGCGCCGAGTCCCCGGCCTTCGCCGAGGAGTGCGGCCCGCTGCGCCCGATCGTGGAGTCGCTGCTGCGCCAGGACCCCACCGAGCGCCCCGACTTCGAGGAGCTCCGCGGCTGGCTGCGCTCGCTCGTACGCTCCGCACCCGAGCCGGACGGCGGCCTCGCCGCGCTCCCGATGCCGGAGCCGGACCCCGCACGGCTGCCCGTCGTACGCCGGCGGGGTGATCTGCACGGCCGCCACCGCAACCCCGCCGCCTCCCGCAAGCCCCGCTCCCTCGGCCGGAGCCTGCTCCTCGGCGTCCTGGTCCTGCTCGCCGGGGCCGTCGCCTATGCCCTGCTCTTCCTGCCCAGGGAGTCCGGGCAGGAGCCCGCGGCCGTCGCCAAGACCCCCACGCAGGACGCGTCCACCCCCGCCCCGGCGCCGCCGAAGGAGTCGTCGAAGGAGTCGCCGAAGCCCTCGGCCGGCCAGACCCCCGCCGCCCCCGCCCCCGCCCCGCCCGG
Organism: Streptomyces vinaceus; assembly: GCF_008704935.1. Taxonomy (NCBI): domain Bacteria; kingdom Bacillati; phylum Actinomycetota; class Actinomycetes; order Kitasatosporales; family Streptomycetaceae; genus Streptomyces; species Streptomyces vinaceus. The sequence goes on along the minus strand of NZ_CP023692.1, from coordinate 3,059,962 downwards.
CTACACCACCCAGCAGGACCCCGAGCACTTCGAGGTCGCCGTCCCCAACGGCTGGGAGCGGCGCGGGATGAACGAGGCCGGACAGGTGCGCTACACCGACGGGGAGTACGTCCTGACCGTCGTCCCCGGCCGGGACAAGGTCGAGGGGAACCCCGACCCGGCGACGTACCAGAAGGACAAGGAACCGGAGCTGGCCCCGTACCGGTCCTCCACGTGGGCCAGCGGCGGCGACGTCAAGACCACCAAGGTCGGCAACCAGCTCCGCGTCACCGGCCGGTACACCTGGATCGACGGCAACGGGCGCAGCGTCGTCGCCCGCAATTTCGTCGTCGCGCTCGGAGGCAGCTACCACGTCGTCATGGTCACCGGTCCGCAGGACGGTGAGGGCAAGGTCACCGAGGTCTTCGAAAAGGCCACGGGGAGTTATAAATCGGGCGGTTGAGGCCGGCTGACGGGGGCTCAGTACGGCGATTGCGTCACAGTGCAGCCGGAACCGAGCCTTCACGGTACCGGGAGCCCCGAGCGCTCCGTAATCTGGCCCGAAGTGCACAGAGTGGCGGGGTTTCGTGGAACAGCAGACAGGTGCGGGTGCGGTGCTCGCAGGCCGGTACCGGCTCGTGGAGCCCATCGGCAGCGGCGGCATGGGCAAGGTGTGGCGCGCCCATGACGAGCTGCTGCACAGGACCGTCGCCGTCAAGGAACTGACGGCGGGTCTGTACGTGGCCCAGGCCGACCGGGAGGTGCTGCACGCCCGGACCCAGAAGGAGGCCCGGGCCGCGGCCCGGATCCAGCATCCGGCGGTCGTGGTGGTCCACGACGTACTGGAGCACGACGACCGGCCCTGGATCGTCATGGAGTACATCGACGGGCCCTCCCTCGCGGACGCGGCCAAGGCGGCCGGCCGGATCGAGCCCGCCGAGGCGGCCCGCATCGGTCTGCACGTCCTGGGCGCCCTGCGCGCGGCGCACGCGGTCGGCGTCCTGCACCGGGACGTCAAGCCCGGCAACGTGCTGCTCGCCAAGGACGGCCGGGTCCTGCTCACGGACTTCGGGATCGCCGCGATCGAGGGCGACTCCTCCATCACGCGGACCGGCGAGATCGTCGGCTCCATCGACTACCTGGCCCCGGAACGGGTCACCGGCGGCACCCCCGGCACCTCCTCCGACCTGTGGTCGCTGGGCGCGACCCTGTACACGGCGGTCGAGGCGCGCTCGCCCTTCCGCCGCACCTCGCCCATCTCCAGCCTCCAGGCCGTCGTCAACGACGAGCCGCCGGCGCTGCGCCAGGCCGGCGCCCTGGGCCCGGTCATCACGGCCCTGCTGCGCAAGGACCCCGGCGAGCGGCCCTCGGCGCAGGAGACCGAGCGGATGCTGATCGAGGCCATGGAGGGCCGCCATCCCAAGGCGGCGCAGGCGTACGTACCCACGCGCGCGGTGACGTCGGAGGAACTCGCCGACGCCGCCGAGGAAACGGCGCCGGAGGCGGCGCCCGCGCCGGTCCCGGCCCCCGACCAGGTCCGTACCGCGGCCCTGCCCGAGCAGCCCCGTCCCGCGGCCGAGCCGGCGGGCGGCTGGATCAAGCGGGCGGCCGTCGTGGCCCTCGTGGCGGCGCTGGTCGGCGGCGGCGCCGTCTTCGGCGTCCTGAAGTTCACCGCGGAGGACGCGGGCGACGGCGCCACCGACAAGAACGCGAGCGCCCCCGACCGGCAGGACGGTGTCGACGAGGACGCCCCGCCCGCTGGCTACACCGAGGTCGTCGACCCGCTGGCCGGCTTCACGCTGTTCGTCCCCGAAGGCTGGACGCGCAAGGCGAACGGCGACCAGATCGACTACACCCCGGACGACGGGAAGCACTTCATCCGGATCGCCTCCGACCCCACCCCGGACTACCAGGACCCGTACGCGCACCTGCTCGACCTGGAGAAGCAGGTCCAGAAGCGGACGGACTACAAGAAGGTGCGGCTCAACCAGAACACCTTCCGGGACAGCACCCGGGCCGCGCTCTGGGACTTCACCTGGACGGAGAAGCAGACCCACCCGGGTCCGCGCCGGGCCAAGGAGCAGATGTACGTCGCCCCGGACGGCACGGAGTACGCGGTGTACATCTCCAGCCCGGTCTCCGACTGGGCCACGACCGAGCAGCAGTTCGACGTCGTGCTCAGCGGCTGGAAGCCGCCCGCGAAGCCCTGATCCCGTCATCCTGCCAGCGATCGCTGGCAGAAATGGCAAAATCCGGTTACCGACGGGTACCCAAAGCCCCCCGGGCGGAATACGCTCACCGCCATGACGGACTCGCAGGCCCCGGCCCCCCTCCGCAGCGCACCGCAGCCCACCAATCCGGTCGCCCCCGCCCCGGCCGGTGCCCGTACCGCCGCCGACGTGGTGACCCCCGACCTGGTCGCCCGGCTCACCCGCGCAGTGATCGGCTCCGGCCGGACCGCCAACCACACCCCGTTCACCGGGGCCAAGCTGGCGGACCTGCCCGAGGCCACCCCCGAGGACGTAGCCGAGGCCTTCGAGCGGGCCCGCGCCGCCCAGGGCGCCTGGGCCGCCGTGCCCGTCCGCGAGCGGGCCGCCGTACTGCTCCGCTTCCACGACCTGGTGCTGGCCCGCCAGGCCGAGGTGCTCGACCTCATCCAGCTGGAGACCGGCAAGGCCCGCCTGCACGCCCACGAGGAGGTCCAGGCGGTCGCCGTCGCCGCCCGCCACTACGGCAGGAAGGCCCCCTCGTACCTGCGCCCCAAGGGCCACACGGGCGCCATCCCCACCCTCACCAAGGTCACCGAGCTGCGCCAGCCGCGCGGGGTCGTCGGCCAGATCGCCCCCTGGAACTACCCCCTCGAACTCTCCGTCGGCGACGCGCTGCCCGCCTTCGTGGCGGGCAACGCCCTCGTCATGAAGCCCGACACCGAGACCGCGCTGACCGCCCTGTGGGCCCGTGACCTGCTGATCGAGGCCGGACTGCCCGCCGAGGTCTTCCAGGTCGTCCTCGGCGAGGGACCGGTCGTCGGCCCCGAAGTGGTCCGGCACGCGGACTACGTCTCCTTCACCGGATCCACCCGTACCGGCCGCGAGGTCGCCCAGGGCGCGGCCGCCCGGCTGGTCGGCGTCACGCTCGAACTCGGCGGCAAGAACGCCATGCTCGTCCTCGCCGACGCCGACGTCGAGAAGGCCGCCGCGGGCGCCGTCCGCGCCTGCTTCTCCTCCGCCGGCCAGCTGTGCATCTCCATCGAGCGGCTGTACGTCCACGCCTCGGTCGCCGACGCGTTCGTCGAGCGCTTCGCCGCCCGGACGAAGGCCATGCGGCTCGGCGCCTCCCTCGCGTACGGCGCCGACATGGGCTCGCTGGTGGGCGAGCGCCAGCTGGAGACCGTGCGGCGGCACGTGGACGAGGCCGTGGCCAAGGGCGCCACCCTGGTCGCAGGCGGCACCGCCCGCCCCGACATCGGCCCGCTCTTCTACGAGCCCACCATCCTCGACGGGGTCGAGGCGCCGATGGCGGTCTGCGGCGAGGAGACGTTCGGCCCGGTCGTCTCGATCTACCGGTTCACCGACGAGGACGAGGCGATCGCGCAGGCCAACTCCACCGCGTACGGGCTCAACTCCAGCGTCTGGACCAAGGACGCCCGTCGCGGCCACGCCGTCGCCGCCCGCCTGCGCACCGGCACGGTCAACATCAACGAGGGGTACGCGCCCGCCTACGGCAGCGCCCAGGCCCCGATGGGCGGCATGAAGGACTCCGGCCTCGGCCGCCGGCACGGCTCCGAGGGCATCCTCAAGTACACCGAGGCCCAGACCGTCGCCCACCAGCGGCTGCTGCCGATGGCGCCCTCGCTGGGCATGGACGACGAGAAGTACGCGGCGTTCATGACCCGCAGCCTCAAGGTCATGAAGACGCTCCGATTCCGTTAGGCACCACTGCTCGGGAGGCACCGCAGTGTCGGACAACACCGACGAGTACGGCAGCGAGAACGCGTACGACTACGACGTCATCGTCATCGGGTCGGGCTTCGGGGGATCGGTCTCGGCGCTGCGGCTGACAGAGAAGGGCTACCGGGTCGGCGTCCTGGAGGCGGGACGCCGCTTCACCCGCGAGAGCCTGCCGAAGAACAGCTGGGACCTGCGCAACTACCTGTGGGCGCCGGCCCTCGGGCTGTACGGCATCCAGCGGATCCACCTGCTCGGCAACGTGATGGTGCTCGCGGGCGCCGGGGTGGGCGGCGGCTCGCTCAACTACGCCAACACCCTGTACGTGCCGCCCACCGCGTTCTTCGAGGACCGGCAGTGGGCGTCGATCACCGACTGGCGCGAGGAACTCGCCCCGTACTACGACCAGGCCAAGCGGATGCTCGGCGTACGGCTGAACCCCACGATGACCCCCTCCGACGTCCACCTGAAGGCCGCCGCCGAGAAGATGGGCGTCGGAGACTCCTTCCACATGGCCCCGGTCGGCGTCTTCTTCGGCGACGGCGCGGACGCGGACGGCGGAAACGGCGGAAACGGCGGGAACGAGGCGGACGGCGGCGGTGGCGACGGCGCCCGTACGGTCCGCCCCGGCGAGGAGGTCCCCGACCCCTACTTCGGCGGCGTCGGCCCCTCCCGCAAGGCCTGCACCGAATGCGGCGAGTGCATGACCGGCTGCCGCCACGGCGCGAAGAACACCCTGAACGAGAACTACCTCCACCTCGCCGAGCGCGCCGGAGCCGTCATCCACCCGATGACCACCGTCACCGCCCTCGCCGAGCACCCCGGCGGCGGGTACCGCATCCGCACCGTCCCCACCGACGCGCGCCGCCGCGGCGTGGCCAAAGAGCTGCGCGCCCGGTACGTGGTCGTCGCGGCGGGCACGTACGGGACCCAGACCCTGCTGCACACGATGAAGGACGGCGGCCTGCTCCCGCGGATCTCGGACCGGCTCGGCGAGCTGACCCGGACCAACTCCGAGGGGCTGGTCGGCGCGCAGACCGACGACCGCCGCTACCGCAGGCGCCACGGTGACGGCCCCGGCGCGCGGCGGCGCGCGGACTTCACCCGCGGCGTCGCGATCACCTCGTCCGTGCACCCCGACGCCGACACCCACATCGAGCCCGTCCGCTACGGCAAGGGCTCCAACGCCATGGGGTTCATGACCGTCCTCCAGGTGCCGTACGGCAAGCACCGCGTCCGGGCCTGGTTCGCCCGCACCGCCCGGCACCCGGTGCAGCTGGCGCGCTCGCTGTCCAACCGGCGCTGGTCGGAGCGGACGATCATCGGGCTCGTCATGCAGTCGCTGGACAACTCGCTGACGACGTACCGCAAGCCCGGCGGTCTCGGGAAGGGGCTGCTCACCGCCCGCCAGGGGCACGGCGCCCCGAACCCGGTGCAGATCAAGGAGGCCACCCAGGCGGCGACCCTGCTGGCCGAGGAGATCAACGGCTTCCCCGGCAGCAACATCGGCGAGCTGATGGGCACCCCGCTGACCGCGCACTTCCTCGGCGGCTGCCCGATCGGCGCCTCGGCGCGGGAGGGCGTGGTGGACCCGTACCACCGGCTGTACGGGCACCCGGGCATCTCGGTGGTGGACGGCTCGGCGGTCTCCGCGAACCTCGGGGTCAACCCGTCACTGACGATCACGGCGCAGGCGGAGCGGGCGATGGCGTACTGGCCGAACAAGGGCGAGCGGGACCCGAGGCCGGAGCAGGGGGCGGCCTACACCCGTCTGGCGGCGGTGGAACCGGTCCGTCCGGCGGTCCCGAAGGAGGCCTTCGGCGCGTTGCGGCTGCCGTTGCTGCTGCCGGTGCCGGAGGTTCCGAAGAAGGTCTGACCCGTGTCGCGGGGCGGGTTCTGCGCTCCCCCTCCGAGCGCAGAACCCGCCGCCGCGTACATAAGTGACGGGTGATCAGTCAGGATGGTTGCATGTGATGCCCGTCACCCCTCGAAGGGGGCAACCGGGGCCCCCGCTCGTCGGTCTCGATCTTCATGGACAAGCGCATCTCCCTTTTGGCCGCTTCGGGCTTGGCGGCGCTGAGCCTCGGCGCGGCCGCCCCCGCGCTCGCCGCGGAACCGGCCTTCCCGCTCATCGGCCCCTCCGCCCTGGTGCTCCAGCCGTACCCGGACACGGGCTCCCCGAAGGAGCGCAGCCTCCACTACGAACTGGCCTACGTGGGACCCGGGAACGGCTTCACGGGCGAGTTCACCGTCACCGTCGACCTGACCAAGGCCGCCGGGGTGGCCTCCGTCAGGCTGGACCCGGCCAGGCCCAGGCCGAACTGCACGACGAGCGCCACCTCGATCGTCTGCACGCAGCAGGGCCTGAAGGCCGGCGCCGAGTCGGGTGACGCCAACGGCTTCGACCTGCTCGTCTCCGCCGCCAAGGACACCAGGAACGGCGCGAGCGGTGAGATCGCGGTCACCGGCCGGGTGGCGGGAGCGAGCGTCACGCCGGTCACCACCAAGCTGACCGTCGGCGGCCCCGACCTGTACATGGGCGCGCTGGGCCTGCGCTCCGAGGTGACGGCCGGCGAACGGCAGGACCTCCCGCTGGCCTTCGCGAACCGGGGCACGCTGCCCGCCAGGTCGGTCGCGCTGGAGCTGGACGCCTCGGCGGGCCTGGAGCCCGCGCAGACGTACGACAACTGCCGGGTACAGGACCACGGCGGCATGGGCGCGACCACGGTCTGCCTCGTCGAGGGCGAGTTCCTGCCGGGCGAGTCCTACCAGCTCGCCCCCGACTCCCCGCTGCACCTCAAGACCACGGAGCGGGCCTACCAGGACCGGCTGCGGTACGCGGTCGTCCCCGACCCGGCGCAGGTCAAGGACGCGCACGAGGGCGGGCCGGCCACCGGCAAGCAGCTGAAGCTGGTCAAGGCCTCGGCCGCGGTGCCGGTCACGGGCTCCGCCGCGGTCGCCGGCCACGCCGAGAACACCGACCTCAACCCCGGTGACAACCAGCGCAGCCTCGAATTCACCGCGAAGGGCGCCCGGGCCGACTTCGAGGCGGTCACCGCCTCGCCCGCCGGCAAGGTCGGCGACACGGTCGTCGCCGAGCTCGGCTTCCGCAACAAGGGCCCGGCCGTGATCAGCCACCTGCGCTCGGGCGAGAGCGTGGCCCGTACCGACATCGTGGTGCCCGCCGGAGTGCGGGTCACGGACGTCCCCCGCAACTGCCGCGCGGTCAACGCGGACGGCAGCGACCGTACGGACCAGCTCGGCGCGCCGCGCTACTTCTGCGACGGCGGGATCTTCGCGGACCTCGGGGGTACGTACACCGGCCGGTTCTCGATGAAGATCGAGAAGGCCGTGGCCGAGGCCAAGGGCTCGGTCACCGTCGGCGAACCGGCCGCGGGCGGCACCAAGCCGCTCTCCTTCGACCCGGTCGCGGCCAACGCCCAGGCCGTGTTCGCGGTCGAGGTCAAGGGCGGTACGAGCCCGAGCCCGTCCGGCTCGGCCTCCGCGTCCCCGTCGGCCTCCGCCTCGGCTTCGGCGTCCGCCTCGGCCTCGGCCTCGCCGAGCACGTCCGCCGCCGGCGCCGCGGGCGGCAACCTGGCCTCGACCGGCAGCTCCGTCGGCCCGGTCGCGCTGGGTGCGCTGGGCGCCGTCGCCGTCGGCGGCGCACTGTACGTGGGGGTGCGCCGCCGTTCGGGCGGGCACGCGTAAGCGGCGGGAACACCGTAAGAGGCGCGACAGCGCGAAGCGCGAACGCGCAGAACGGCCGGCCCGGGGCGTCCCCCGGGCCGGCCGTCCTTCTTGGGGTGACCGGGCTGCTGTCCCCTGCCGTCCGGTCACGCGAAGGAGCGAGGTCCCACGACGCACCTCCCGACGGGCCGTACGTCTCATCGCTCCCGAAGAGCCACGCGTGGTGCTGCGGTCCCGCGCCTGGCGGACGCGGCCATCCACACCAACGAAGGCCGCCGGGGCCGGTCACGGTCCGGACGAGTGACGAACACGCGTAAGGCGGCCCGGACGCGGAACGGGGGTCAGACCCGGCCCCGGCACAGCTCCAGCAGGGTCATCGCGAGGGTGGTCCCCGGCTTGCCGAGCGCGTCGCTCCAGTGCGCCAGCACCTCCATCTCGCGCGAGAGGTGCACCCGCCGGCCGCCCGAGGCGATCCGGGCCTCCTGGATGACGGTCGAGACGGCCATCCGCTCCTGGATGAGCCCGATGATCCGGTCGTCGATGGCGTCGATCCGCTCGCGGGAGTCGGCGATCAGCTGCGCGGGGGTGGTGGTCACGGTCATGTTCTTACTCCTGTGGATTGCGGCGACAGGAGCGGAAACGCCAGAGCGCCCCGGTCCTGTCGGACCGGGGCGCTCTGGGAAGTCAGCGGCTCAAGCGAGCATCACGCGGACCCATGGCGACCGGACCGGCCGGTGCCATAGGTAAAGAGGAAGCTCAGCTGCTTGCGCATGGACAGGATTATGGCCCGCGGCCCCCGCCCGGGCCAACCCGGCCCGGATCGTGAGACGTGGGCCTCGGACGGTGCGACAAAGGGGCGGGCGGCGCCACCGGTAGAATCGACAAAACAGCCACCCTCTTCCGCCGGAAGGCCGCCCCGTGCCAGAAGCACCCTCCGCCGCCCACGACAGCGCCCCGGACACGGTTCTCGTCGTCGACTTCGGCGCCCAGTACGCCCAGCTCATCGCCCGCCGCGTCCGCGAGGCACGGGTCTACAGCGAGATCGTCCCCAGCACGATGCCGGTGGCCGAGATGCTCGCCAAGGACCCGAAGGCGATCATCCTCTCCGGCGGCCCGTCCTCCGTGTACGAGGAGGGTGCCCCGCGCCTGGACGACGCCCCCGCCCTCTTCGGGTCCGGCGTCCCCGTCTTCGGCATGTGCTACGGCTTCCAGCTGATGGCGACCACCCTCGGCGGCACCGTCGACAACACCGGCGCCCGCGAGTACGGCCGTACGCCGCTCGCCGTCTCCAAGGCCGGCTCCACCCTCTTCGAGGGCACCCCCGAGAACCAGTCGGTGTGGATGTCCCACGGCGACGCGTGCTCCGCCGCCCCCGAGGGCTTCACCGTCACCGCGTCGACGAACGTCGTCCCGGTCGCGGCCTTCGAGAACGACGAGAAGAAGCTGTACGGCGTGCAGTACCACCCCGAGGTGATGCACTCCACGCACGGCCAGCAGGTGCTGGAGCACTTCCTCTACCGCGGCGCCGGCCTGGAGCCCACCTGGACCACGGGCAACATCGTCGAGGAGCAGATCGCGGCCATCCGCGAGCAGGTCGGCGACAAGCGCGCCATCTGCGGCCTGTCCGGCGGCGTGGACTCCGCGGTCGCCGCGGCCCTCGTCCAGAAGGCCATCGGCTCCCAGCTGACCTGCGTGTACGTGGACCACGGCCTCATGCGCAAGGGCGAGACCGAGCAGGTCGAGAAGGACTTCGTCGCGGCCACCGGCGTGCAGCTGAAGGTCGTCGACGCCCAGGAGCGCTTCCTGACCGCGCTGGCCGGCGTCTCCGACCCGGAGACCAAGCGCAAGATCATCGGTCGCGAGTTCATCCGCGTCTTCGAGCAGGCCCAGCTGGAGATCCTCCAGGAGGACGGCCCCGCGGTCGCCTTCCTGGTCCAGGGCACCCTGTACCCGGACGTCGTCGAGTCCGGCGGCGGCACCGGTACCGCCAACATCAAGTCCCACCACAACGTGGGCGGCCTGCCCGACGACATCGAGTTCGAGCTCGTCGAGCCGCTGCGCCAGCTGTTCAAGGACGAGGTCCGGATGGTCGGCCAGGAGCTCGGCCTCCCCGAGGAGATCGTCCAGCGCCAGCCCTTCCCCGGCCCCGGCCTGGGCATCCGCATCGTCGGCGAGGTCACCAAGGAGCGCCTGGACCTGCTGCGCGAGGCCGACGCCATCGCCCGCCACGAGCTGACGGCGGCCGGCCTGGACCGCGAGATCTGGCAGTGCCCGGTCGTCCTGCTGGCGGACGTCCGCAGCGTCGGCGTCCAGGGCGACGGCCGCACGTACGGCCACCCGATCGTGCTGCGCCCCGTCTCCTCCGAGGACGCGATGACCGCGGACTGGACGCGCATGCCGTACGAGGTGCTCGCGCGGATCTCCACCCGCATCACCAACGAGGTGCCGGACGTGAACCGCGTCGTCCTCGACTGCACGAGCAAGCCCCCGGGCACCATCGAGTGGGAGTAGTCCCCACCGTCCGTACGCGTGTGGCCGAAGCCGCCGTTCCCCCTGGGGAGCGGCGGCTTCGCCGCGTGTATGGCCACTTGGGGCGGTCGCCGGTACCTTGCGCGGCGAGCCGAAGGAGGGGGCCATGCCGGATCAGCCCGCACCCGCACCCGTACCCGAGCCGAAGCGCGCTCCGGTGTCCGCGCCCGCGCCGGTGTCCGCGCCTGCCCCGGTGTCCCCGCCCGCGCCCGTGCCGGTGGACCGGCTGCGGTTCGCGCTGCCGCCCGTCCACGCGGACCCGGCCGAGGAGCGCGCGTACCGCAAGGAGCGGCTCGCCGGGGCGCTGCGGCTCTTCGGCCGCCTCGGGTACGAGGACGGGGTCGCCGGGCACATCACCGTGCGGGACCCGGAGTTCGCGGACTGCCACTGGGTGAACCCGTTCGGGCGGGCCCTGTCCTCACTCGGCGCCGAAGACCTGCTGCTCGTCGACGGTGACGGGCGCGTGCGCAGGGGCGGGCACCGGGTCAACGAGCTGGCCTTCGCCGTGCACGCCGCCGTGCACCGGGCCCGCCCCGACGCGGTGGCGGTGGTGCACGCGCACGCCCCGTACGGCAGGGCGCTGGCCGCCCTCGGTGAACTGCTCGCCCCGATCAGCGAGGAGGCCTGCGCCTTCTACGAGGACCACGCGCTCCTCGACGGGTTCGCGGGGCCGCAGGACAGCGGGCGCGTCGCCCGCGCCCTGGGCCCGTACAAGGCGCTGATCCTGCGCAACCGCGGGCTGCTGACGGTCGGTGACTCCGTGGACGCGGCGGCCTGGTGGTTCATCGCGGCGGAGCGCGCGGCGCAGGTGCAGCTGATCGCGCGGGCCGCCGGGAAACCGGTGGCCATCGACCACCGCGGCGCGCTCGCCGCGCGGGAGCGTTTCGGCACGGATCTCGCCGCCTGGGTCAGCTACCAGCCCCTCTGGCAGGGCGTCGCGCCCTGAAAACACTGGGCCGGGTGGGTGACGTCAACATCATGAACGGTTAATCACCTGCTCTGACATCGTGCGCAATCCGGAACACTGCCGCAGTGGTGCACAATTCGCTGGCATTGCACCGTAGTTCAGAGAGGCGGCACGCACGTGGCTGTCCAAGAGATGTCCCGAGGTACCCATACCGCCGCCTGCGCCTGCGACGACTGCTCACGCGAGGGCCACCGGCGCGCCGTCGCCGCGTTCACCGAGAAGCGGGACGAGTTCGCGGCGGGCCAGGGGCTGCCGGCCGCCGTGGCCCGCTCCGCCGGCGCCTCCCGGCAGTGGGTCTCCGACGAGCTGACCCTGTCCGCCCGCACGGTCGCCGACCGGGGCCGCGAGGCCGGCAACTCCTGGCTCTACCTGTTCTCGCGGCGGGCCGTGCTCGCCGTGTGGATCGCCGCCGGAGTGCTGCTGCTGGTACAGGTCGGCACCGCGCTCGGCACCGGCTGGTCCACGGCCCGCACCGCCGGGCTGCTGGCCGCGGTGGCCCTGGCCGGGCTGCTCACGGTCGCCGCCCGCGCCCAGTCCGTGCGCGGCGGGCTGCTCGCCCCGCTGGTCGGCGAGGACAACCGGCTGTCCACCTCGAAGGCGGTGCCGAGCGCCTGGGTGGTGCTGACGGCGTTCGCCGCGCTCCTTCCCGCGCTGCGGCTGGCGGCCTCGCCGCCGGGTCCGCAGCGCCAGGCCCTGTACGCGGGCCTCGCGCTCGGGCGGGCGCTGCCGCTGCTGGCCGTGGTCGCGCTGACCTCGGCCGTGGCGGTGCTGGTGCGCCGGGTGGTCACCGTACGGATCATGGGCCAGAGGATGCAGAAGCTGCCGGCGGACCGGCCGCGCGGGGTGGACCTGCTCACGGACGACGCGGGCCGCGGCAGCTTCCCGGACGCCCAGTACGTGCTGGTCTCCACGGTGGTGCTGGCCTTCGCGGCGGTGTCGATGGCCCGGTTCCCGGACCGGCTGCCGCGGCTGCCGTGGGCGCTGGCCCTGCTGGTGGCCCTGTCGGCGGCGGTGTACCTCGCGGCGAAGTACGCGGAAGTGACCCGTCCGCTGATCCTGTCGGTGGTGCGCAGACGGGAGCCGGGCGACCTCGACGCGGCCATCCGGCCGGGCGACGACATCGAGATCCGCGGGGTGGGCTTCGTACCGCCCGGGGCGCAGACCCCGGAAATGCTGGCCCGGCTGGTCGTCCGGGTCGGGGCGGTGCACGTGCACGTGCCGCTGGTGCCGGTCGCGGGCGGGTTCACCAACCCCTCGGACTCCGCGCTGACGGTGCCGGTCCCGGCGGAAGTGGAACCCGGGCGCATCGAGGTACAGGTGGTGACGGCCGCCGGAGTGGAATCCAACCGCTGCACCATCGACGTGGCCGAGTGAAGCGGGGTACACATGGGACGTGACCCGAACTGACGTCCCTTCCGCCGACTCCTCCGGCGCCTCCGGTCCCACTGGTCCCTCCGGCCGCGGCGGGCTGCGGGAGCGGGCCGCCCGGTACGCCCTGCTGCCCCTGCGGATCTTCCTCGGCGTGACCTTCGTCTACGCGGGCCTCGACAAGCTGACCGACCCCGCGTTCCTGTCCGCCTCCGGTGCCGGCTCCATCGGCGAACAGATGCACGGAGTGCGCGACACCTCCGCGATCCCCGCGCTGGTGGACTGGGCGCTGCACTCACCCGTCGGATTCGGGACGGCGCTGGCCGTGGGCGAACTCCTGGTGGGCCTGGGGACCCTGGCCGGCCTGCTGACCCGGATCGCGGCCACCGGCGGAGCGCTGATCTCGCTCAGCCTGTGGCTCACGGTGTCCTGGCAGGTCAGCCCGTACTACTACGGGAACGACCTGGTCTACCTGATGGCCTGGATCCCGATGATCCTGGCCGGAGCGCCCTATCTCTCGCTGGACTCGCTGATCCGGTCGCGCGGTGCGCGGACCCGGTCGCGCCGGTCCCGCCGGATCGCGTAGGTCACGATCCCCACCAGCGCGGCCAGGCACAGCCCGCCCATGGTCATCGGGATGACCAGGAACCAGGGCAGATCCGCCTCCCCGGTCGCGTCGAGCAGGTACAGCACGCCCGCCGCCACCAGGATCAGGCCGGCCAGCAGCCGTCCGGGCTGGAACTCATGACGCGGCACGGGCCACCTCCACCTGTCCGAAATCTGCGCTCAGGTCCAGCTCGATGGTTCCCCCGGCCTCGGTGCCGGCGGCGGGCTTCAAGGTCGCCTGCTGGGTCTCCCCGCCGCTCTTGACGCGTACGTCCTGGCTGGTCTCCCCGGGCAGGTGGATGTCGCCCAGCTTCACCGACACGTCGGCCTGCGCGGTGACCTCGCGGGGCACGATCACCTTGAGCCGGCCCGCCTCCACGGAGGCGCGCACGGACAGGGTCGTGCCCTTCGGCACGTCCAGCCGGCTCAGGTCCAGTGTGGCCAGCCCGGTGCCCGCCGCGTAGACGGGTCTGACGTCCGCCACCGCGGCCGGCCGCCATTGCACGGACTTCCAGTCGGTGCCGATCTCGCGCGGCAGGGCGGAGGCGCCGGCCAGCAGCCCGGCCGTGATCATCGCCAGCAGGATCGTGCCGAAGCCGGTGCGGCCCTTGACCGAGCTGACCGCGAGACCCAGCCCGAACACGGCGAGCGCCGAGGCCAGACCGATCTGCAACGCGTGCGAGAGGGTGCTGCCCTGCCAGACCGCCGCGGTGGCGGCGCCCCCGCCCAGCAGGGCCAGGACGAACACCCGGCCGCCGATGCCCCCGCGCGGGACCCTGGGGGCCGCGGCCCGCCCGGGGTCCTCGGCCCGGCCCTCCCCGATGTTCCGGGCGGCGTTGGCGTCGGCGGAGTCGTCGGGCCCCCACAGGTAACCGCTGGATCCCACCGGGCCGGTGGTGCCGTCCTTGACCAGCGGATCCCGCCACCAGGAGGGGCTGCCGGGCACGGGCGGCGCCTGGGTCTCCGGCGGGGCGGGGGCAGGACGGTGCGCCGCCTGCGGCTCGGCCTCGGGGGCCGCGGTCTTGCGGCGGCGCTGCGACCAGTACCCGGCCCCGCCGAGGGCCAGGATGACCAGGACGGAGAACACGGCCAGCCCGCCGTTGTCCAGCATCGACAGGAACAGCGCACAGCCGACCAGGGCCGCGAACACGGCGGCCAGGGTGGCGCCCTCGACCCGGCCGGTCAGCAGCTTCTTCGCCTCGCTGTCCTCCGCGCCCTCCACCGGCAGCAGCAGCCAGGCGAAGCCGTAGAAGATCAGGCCCACCCCGCCGGTGACCGCGAGGACGCCGAGCACGATCCGGAAGATCACCGGGTCCAGGTCGAAGTACCGGCCGAGGCCCCCGCACACGCCCGCGAGGACCTTGTCGCGCTTGCTGCGGCGCAGCGGCGGCCGCTCGGCGGCGCGGTCTGCGGACCGGTCGGCGGACCGGTCACCGGGCGGCGGCGCCGCGGTGGCACCGGCCGGCGAAGGCGGGGAGTCGTGCTTGGTCATGGCTCCATGGTGACAACCCGCCGCCCCGCGCGGCACCGGGTCCGACCCTGGCACAACCCTGATATCCCCCCGACAGAACTGGGGGGCCGCCCTGATGTCCCGTACGCCGCCCGCGTGTGACCATCAATGGCATGCCCGTCTCCACCGCCCCCCGTCCCCCGCACCCGACGGACGCCGACGACCCGCCGCAGCGCAAGCTCTACCGCAGCGCCGACGGCCGGATGCTCGGCGGTGTCGCGCGCGGTCTCGCCGGGCACCTCGGGCTGCCGGTCGTCTGGGTCCGGCTCGCGTTCCTCGGCCTGTTCATGTGGGGCGACGGGCTGGGCGTGCTGCTCTACGCCGCGTTCTGGGTGTTCGTACCGCTGGGGGTCGGCGGCCGCACCGGCCACCGCTCCTTCTTCGAGACCCTCCCCGACGGCACCCGCCGCCTGCGCAAACCCGACCGGGGGCAGATCACCGCCCTCATCGCCCTGTGCATCGGCGCCGGCATCTTCATCTCCAAGGTCCAGCTCGGCGGCACCTCCGGCCGGTACGTGTGGCCGACGCTGCTGGTCGGCGCCGGCGTGGTCCTCGTCTGGCGCCAGGCGGACAACGCCCGCCGCGCCCACTGGGGCGCCGCCGCCGGGCGCAACGCGCGACTGCTCCAGATCGCCCGCGGGTTCGCCGGGGTCGCCCTGGTCGGCGTCGGCCTGACCGTCTTCATCGTCGTACGCGGCTCGGCGGCGCAGCTCGGCAACGTGCTGACCGCCGCCCTCGCCGTCCTCGTCGGCATAGCCCTGCTCGCCGGACCCTGGCTGATCCGGATGACCCAGGACCTCTCCGAGGAGCGCCTGATGCGCATCCGCGCCCAGGAGCGCGCCGAGGTCGCCGCCCACGTCCACGACTCGGTGCTGCACACCCTGACCCTGATCCAGCGCAACGCGGAGGACGTCGGCGAGGTCCGCCGCCTGGCCCGCGCGCAGGAGCGCGAGCTGCGGAACTGGCTGTACAAGCCGGAGGGCACCGGCAAGGACGAGGCCGAGGAGCCCACCACCCTCGCGGAGGCGGTCAAGAAGACGGCCGCCGACGTGGAGGACCACCACGGGGTCCCGATCGAGGTCGTCGTCGTGGGCGACTGCCCGCTCGACGAGAGGCTCGGCGCACAGATCCAGGCCGCGCGCGAGGCGATGGTCAACGCCGCCAAGTACGGTGGCGACGGGGGGCCGGTGCAGGTGTACGCCGAGGTGGAGGGGCAGACCGTGTTCGTGTCCGTACGGGACAGGGGACCGGGCTTCGACATCGACGCGGTACCGGACGACCGCATGGGCGTACGAGAATCGATCATCGGCCGGATGCAGCGCAACGGCGGGACCGCACGGCTGCGGTCCGCGCCCGACGGCGGCACGGAAGTCGAGCTGGAGATGGAGAGGGCGGCGAACGCAGCATGACCGAGGAGACGACCGGCGCCGCGCCGGTGGGCAGGCACGTGCGGGTGGTGCTCGTCGACGACCACCGGATGTTCCGCACGGGAGTGCAGGCCGAGATCGGCGAGACCGCCCGGACCGGGGTCGAGGTCGTCGGCGAGGCGGCCGATGTGGACCAGGCCGTCACCGTCATCACCGCCACCCGGCCCGAGGTGGTCCTGCTCGACGTGCACCTGCCCGGCGGCGGCGGGGTCGAGGTGCTGCGGCGCTGCGCTCCGCTGATGGCGGCCGCCGAGAACCCGGTGCGGTTCCTGGCGCTGTCGGTGTCGGACGCCGCCGAGGACGTCATCGGGGTCATCCGGGGCGGCGCGCGCGGGTACGTCACCAAGACCATCACCGGGACCGACCTGGTGAACTCGGTCTTCCGGGTGCAGGAGGGCGACGCGGTGTTCTCCCCGCGCCTGGCGGGCTTCGTGCTCGACGCCTTCGCCTCGACGGACGCACCGCCGGTCGACGAGGACCTGGACCGCCTCACCCAGCGCGAGCGCGAGGTGCTGCGGCTGATCGCGCGGGGGTACGCGTACAAGGAGATCGCCAAGCAGCTCTTCATCTCCGTGAAGACCGTGGAATCGCACGTCTCGGCGGTGCTCAGGAAGCTGCAGCTCTCCAACCGGCACGAGCTGACCCGCTGGGCGACGGCCCGCCGCCTGGTGTGACGTGCGCGTACGCCGTGAGGCGGGTGTGACGCGGGTGTGACCGACGCCGCAGCGGCCGGGGGCAACCGGGTGGCGACCCGGCGCCCTCTTGGGTGGCGTGATGAGCTTGACGGGGTTTCCCCTGTTCGCGACGGCGATCGCCCTCACGGCGATCGCCGTTCTCCTGCCGCTGGCCGTGTGGAGCAAGGTGCGCGGCCCCGCCGTCGTACGCGTGTCGACCCGGGCCCTGATGGTGGTGTTCGCCCAGGTCACCGCCGTCGCGCTGGTGTTCATCTCGGTGAACCGGGAGGAGAACTTCTACGCGTCCTGGGGTGACCTGCTGGGGACCGGCAAGTACGTCACGGCCGCCCCCGACCTCGGCGCGGACGGGCTCGGCGGCAAGAAGGCCGCGGAGGTCAAGTCCGAGCCGAAGGTGCTCCAGGAGTTCCAGCCGGTCGACGGCCTCGGCGGCCGGGTCAAGAAGACCGAGCTCGACGGCAAGATCTCCGGGGTCAAGGGCGACGTCATGGTGTGGCTCCCGCCGCAGTACGACGACCCGGCGTTCAAGAACAAGAAGTTCCCGGTGGTCGAGCTGATCCCGGGCATACCGGGGACGGGCAAGTCCTGGTTCCAGGGGCTCAAGGCGGCCGAGGTGCTGGAGCCGCTGATGAAGAGCGGCAAGGTGCAGCCGTTCATCCTGGTCTCGCCGCGCGCGATGCTGCTGGGCAACGGCGACACCGGATGCGCGAACATCCCGGGCAAGGTCAACGCGGACAGCTGGTTCAGCGTCGACGTCCGCAAGATGGTCACCGACAACTTCCGGGCCTCCGACGAGGCCCGCACCTGGGGCGTGGCCGGCTACTCGGCGGGCGCGTACTGCGCCGCCAAGCTGGCGATCCTGCACCCCGACCGCTACAGCGCCGCCGTCTCCCTCTCCGGTTACAACGACCCGGGCCAGGAGCCCACCTCGCTCGTCGCCAAGGACCCGGAGATGCGGCGCACCCACAACCTGAAGGCCCTGCTCAAGGCCGCCCCCGCGCCGCCGGCGGTCTCGCTGTGGATGTCCGGCGCCGAGCAGGACGGCTACCTGTCCGGTACGGACCTCAAGGCCATCGCGCAGAGCCCGACCGCGGTGCACGCGGAGAAGGTCACCGGCGGGCACAACCTCGATTCGTGGTCGAAGCAGCTCCCGACGGCCTTCGGCTGGCTGAGCACGCAGGTCAAGGCGCCCTAGGGGCGGGCGCCCGAAGGGCTCCTCACGCCGGGCGGGAGGCTCCTCACGCCGGGCGGGAGGCGCCCGCCCACGGCATCGAATCGATCGGGGCCACGCGGACCGTCGACCCGGGGCGCGGGGCGTGGATCATCTGGCCGTTGCCGATGTACAGGCCGACGTGGGTGACCCCGGAATAGAAGAACACCAGGTCACCGGGGGCCAGCTGATCGCGCGAGACCCGCTGCCCGGCGTTGATCTGGGTGTAGGTGGTCCGGGGGAGGGAGACCCCGGCCGAGCGCCAGGCCGCCTGGGTCAGGCCGGAGCAGTCGAACGAACCCGGCCCCGTCGCGCCCCACACGTACGGCTTGCCGATCGCCCCGTACGCGAACGCCACCGCGCGGGCCGCGCGCGAGCCGTCCACGGGCGCGGGCGGGGCCGCGGACGGCGCACCGGCCGGGGCCGCGCCACCCGCCCCGGCCTCGTACGCGGCCCGCTCCTCTGCGGTGAGCTTGGCCAGCAGCCGCTTCGCGGTGTCGAGCTTGGCCTCGACCGCGGCCTTGTACCCGGCGAGTTCGCCCTCGCGGGCGCGCAGGTCGGCGAGGCGGCCGTTGGCCCGGTCCCTGAGCTGCCCGACCTCGTCGAGCTGTCGTCGTACGGAGGCCACCTCGGCGGCGCTGCGGTCGCCGGTCCGGGTGAGGAACGAGGCCTGGTCCAGGTACTCCTGCGGGTCGGCGGCCAGCGCCAGCCGCATGGCCGGCCCCAGGCCGCCGGTGCGGTACTGGCCGGCGGCCAGGGAACCGAGCGCCCGGCGGGCGGTGTTCAGCCGGTCGGTCTTGCGGGCGGTCTCGTCGCGCAGCGCGTCGAGCGCGCGCTGGGCCTCGTCGGCCTTCTCCTTCGCCCCGTTGTACCGCTCGGCGCTCTCCTCGGCCTCCTCGTAGAGCCGGTCCACCTCCGCCTTCACCTGGGAGGGCGTCTGCTGGGGATCGGCCTGGGAGGTGCCTTCGAAGGCGGTCGCGGTGGCAGCGCCCGCGAGGGCGAGCGTCGCTGCGGTCCGCACGGTTCCGCGGGAGAGCGGATGGAGCGGGCGCTGCCTGGGCTTTCGGTGACTGGCCACGAGGGCCTCACGTCCTTCCTCGCTCGGGAGCTCGGTGCTTGGAGGAGGACGCTAGACCGGAAGGTAACGGTCGGATGACGAGATGATCGCAAGTGCTCCGACGTGACCTGACGTGACCGGATGTGGCGGTTGTGGCGCCGGGCCGGGATCAGTGCCAGAGGACGGCGATGAAGATATTGATCACGGTCAGCGCGCCGACCGCGCCGAACAGCGCCTTGTCCACGTGCTCCTCGTCCCGCTTCACGTAGACGAGTGCGAGGATCACGAAGAGGACGGCGAGCTTCACGCCGATCTTGATGTTGTTGACGTGGCCGCCGTCCATCTCGCGGAAGCCGACCAGCAGGACGCCGGTGACGAGCATCGTCAGCGCGCCGTGGAGCATCGCGGGCACGAAGCGCGCGGTGCCCGCGCCCATCGCCTTCATCTGCGTGAGGAAGCCGCCCAGGAGCGAGGCGATGCCGATGATGTGCAGGCCCACGAAGACACTGATGAGTACGTCCATGGCGCCGAGCGTACGGGGGCTCCCGGTCGGCCCCTGAAGGGGGTCGGCTCCTCGACGGCCACGTCCCTGCGGCCGCTCCCACCAGGTTCGCGGCCACCCCGTGGCTTGACGGTACGAGATCTTCGAACGGTCTGGCGCCCTCCGTACGAGATCTGCGTACAGTGAGGCCATGCCTGCCGCCGCCGAGCCGACCCACCCCCGCGCCGAGGACCTCGACCTGGCCGAGGTGCTCGCGGCCCTGGGGCACCCCGTCCGCCTCGACATCGTCCGCAAGCTGGCCTCGGGCGAGCGGACGTTCTGCGGCGAGGTGGTGCCTGACCTGCCTCGATCCAGCGTCACGCACCACCTCAAGACGCTCCGCGAGGGCGGGGTGATCTGCCAGCGCCCGCAGGGCCGCAGGCTCTACCTCGCACTGCGCCGCGAGGATCTGGAAGCGCGCTTCCCCGGTCTCCTGGAACTCGTACTGGCGTGTCGGTCCCGACCTCTAGACTCGGAAAGCGATGAGCAGCCTCTTTGACGACAGTTTCCTGGCGGACCTCTCCCCCTCCGACGAGGTCCCTCCGCCGCCCGAGGACCACCCCGCGCCGGAGGAAGGTGCGGACGACCTCTTCGGGGGCCGGTTCGACATCGCCGGCGGCGGCGAGGGGCGCGGTGACGCCTACTACCGGGACGGCGCCCCCAGGCCCGTCATCGACCCGGCGGCCCTCCTGGACGGGCTGAACGAGCAGCAGGCGGCGGCCGTCGTGCACGCCGGCTCCCCACTGCTCATCGTGGCCGGCGCCGGCTCCGGCAAGACCCGGGTGCTGACCCATCGCATCGGCCACCTGCTGGCCGCGCGCCACGTCCACCCCGGCCAGATCCTGGCGATCACCTTCACCAACAAGGCCGCCGGAGAGATGAAGGAGCGCGTCGAGGGCCTGGTCGGCCCGCGCGCCCACGCCATGTGGGTGTCCACCTTCCACAGCGCGTGCGTGCGCATCCTGCGCCGCGAGTCCAAGCGCCTCGGTTTCACCTCGTCCTTCTCGATCTACGACGCGGCCGACTCGAAGCGCCTGATGGCGCTCGTCTGCCGCGACCTGGACCTGGACCCGAAGAAGTTCCCGCCCAAGGCCTTCAACGCCAAGATCTCGAACCTGAAGAACGAGCTGATCGACGAGGACGCCTTCGCCGGGCAGGCCGCCGACGGATTCGAGAAGACGCTCGCCCAGGCGTACGCGATGTACCAGGGGCGGCTGCGCGAGGCCAACGCCCTCGACTTCGACGACATCATCATGACGACCGTCCACCTGCTCCAGGCGTTCCCGGACGTCGCCGAGCACTACAGGCGGCGCTTCCGGCACGTGCTGGTGGACGAGTACCAGGACACCAACCACGCCCAGTACACGCTGGTGCGCGAGCTCGTGGGCACCGGCTACCCGGACCTGCCGCCGGCCGAGCTCTGCGTGGTCGGTGACGCCGACCAGTCGATCTACGCCTTCCGCGGCGCGACCATCCGCAACATCCTCCAGTTCGAGGAGGACTACAAGGACGCGACGACGATCCTGCTGGAGCAGAACTACCGCTCCACGCAGACGATCCTGTCCGCCGCCAACGCGGTCATCGAGCGCAACGAGAACCGCCGCGCCAAGAACCTGTGGACGCAGGCCGGCACCGGCGCCGTCATCACCGGCTACGTCGCGGACACCGAGCACGACGAGGCGCAGTTCGTCGCCGACGAGATCGACCGGCTGACGGACGCGGGGGACGCCAAGGCGGGCGACGTCGCGATCTTCTACCGGACGAACGCGCAGTCGCGCGTGTTCGAGGAGATCTTCATCCGCGTCGGGCTCCCGTACAAGGTCGTCGGCGGCGTCCGCTTCTACGAGCGCAAGGAGGTCCGCGACGTCCTCGCGTACCTGCGCGTGCTCGCGAACCCCGAGGACAACGTCCCGCTCCGCCGCATCCTGAACGTGCCCAAGCGCGGTATCGGCGAGCGTGCCGAAGCGATGATCGACGCCCTCGCGATGCGCGAGAAGATCACCTTCCCGCAGGCGCTGCGCCGCGTGGACGAGGCGTTCGGCATGGCCGCCCGCTCGACCAACGCCGTCAAGCGCTTCAACGTGCTGATGGAGGAGCTGCGGACCATCGTCGACTCCGGCGCCGGCCCGGCCGTCGTACTGGAGGCGGTGCTGGAGCGTACGGGCTACCTGGCCGAGCTCCAGGCCTCGACCGACCCGCAGGACGAGACGCGCATCGAGAACCTCCAGGAACTCGCTGCCGTGGCCCTGGAGTTCGAGCAGGCCCGTGGTGAGGACAACCCGGGCACGCTCGCGGAGTTCCTGGAGCAGGTCGCGCTCGTCGCCGACTCCGACCAGATCCCCGACGAGGACGAGGACGGTTCGGGCGTCATCACGCTGATGACCCTGCACACCGCCAAGGGCCTCGAATTCCCGGTGGTCTTCCTGACCGGCATGGAGGACGGGGTCTTCCCGCACATGCGGGCCCTGGGCCAGACCAAGGAACTGGAGGAGGAGCGCCGCCTCGCGTACGTCGGCATCACGCGGGCGCGCGAGCGGCTGTACCTGACGCGCTCCAGCATGCGCAGTGCCTGGGGCACCCCCTCGTACAACCCGCCCTCCCGGTTCCTGGAGGAGATCCCGGCCGAGTACCTGCAGTGGAAGCGGACGGGCGCGGCGCAGAAGCCCGCGGGCCCGATGCGCAGTTCGGGCTCGGGGTACGGATCCTCCGGATCGGGCGGCGGCAAGGCCACGTTCGGGACCTCCCCGGAGGCCTTCCTGTCCTCGTCGCGTACGAAGTCGGGCCCGTCCGGGTTCGCGACGCGCCGGGCGGCCGACAAGCCGGTCATCGCGCTGGCGGTCGGGGACCGGGTCACGCACGACCAGTTCGGGCTGGGCACGGTCATGGAGGTCAGGGGCGCCGGTGCGGACGCGCAGGCCACCGTGGACTTCGGGGACGACAAGCCGAAGCGGCTGCTGCTGCGCTACGCGCCGGTGCAGAAGCTGTAACGGGGGGCTGGGCAGGGCGGAGGGCGGCCGGGCCCGGGGACCGCTGTCGGGTCCCGGGCCGCGTGCCGTCTCGGCCTAGGTCGGGTCCAGACCGTGGCTGCGGAGCCACGGCAGCGGGTCGATCGCCGCGCCGCCGCCGGGCCGGACCTCGAAGTGCAGGTGCGGGCCGGTGGAGTTGCCGGAGTTGCCGGAGTAGGCGATGACGTCGCCCGCCTTGACCTTGCCGGACCGGATCTTGGTGCTGCTGAGGTGGCAGTACCAGGTCTCCGTGCCGTCGGGCGAGGTCACTATGGCCATGTTTCCGTACGCGCTGTTCCACTGCGTGCGCACGATGCCGTCGGTGGCGGCCATGACCGGGGTGCCGTACGAGACCGGGAAGTCGATGCCGGTGTGCACGGACATCCACATGCCGCCGGCCTGGCCGAAGCTGGCGCTGAGGCCATGCTGTTCGACCGGGATCGCGAACTTGGGGCGGGCCGCTTCCTTGGCCGCCTCCTCCTCCGCCTTCCGCTTCTTCTCGTCCTCCTGGCGCTGGCGCAGGTCGATGCGCTCCTGCGTGCGGCTCGCGCGGTCCGCGAAGTCGCCCGCGTCGGCACTGAGCGCCGTGAGCTGGGTGTCGAGCTTGCTGTTCGCCGCGACGGGCTTCACCGAGGCCGGGTCGGGCGCGGCCATCGTGGTGGTGTCCTCGGCGGGCTTGTCCGCGGAGGTGAGTCCGCCGACGGAGGCGGCCGCGACGCCGGCGACGCCCATCACGCACGCGGAGGGAACGGCCACGGTCAGCAGGGCGGAACGCTTCGCCGGGGTGCGGCGCCTGGAGGTGGCGGCCGCCGTGGAGGCCGACTTCGTCTTGCCGCCGGCGCGGCGCGAGGCGCGGGGCGCCGACGCGGTGTCCGGGGTGACGGGCATGGCCTGGGTGGGCAGGTCGTGCACGGCTGCGGCGGCGAGGTCGTGGTCGTGACCGAGGTCGAGGTCGAGGTCGTAGGCGAAGTCCGACGGGGCGCTCTCGGCGCTCCCGCCGTTCCCGGCGCCATCGGTGGTGTCGGCGCCCTCGGTGTCGAGGACTTCGAAGACCGCGGTCTCGCTGTAGCCGTCGGCGGCCGGCGCCTGGTAGGCGTAGGCAGTCTCTTGCTGCGGCTGCTGGTACTCGTACTGCTGGTGGTCGTACGAGAAGGTCTGGGTCTGCTGTTCGTGCTGCGGGACCGTGTTCCAGGCGGTGGCGTCGTACGCGCCGGTCTCGGTGCCGGTGGTGCCGTAACCCGGCATCGCCCACTGCCCGGTCTGCTCGTAGCCGGGGGCGGTGGCGGCGGCCTGGAAGTCGGTGGCGCCGCTCTGCTGGTTCCACGCGTTCGCGTCCCACTGCCCGGTCCCGGCGTCCTGGGGGACGCCGCCCTGGGCGGGGATCGTCGACAGGTAGTCGCCGTCCTGCGCGTAACCGCCTTGCGCGGACCAGGCGGTGGTGTCGTAGGCGCCGGTCTCGTACGAGGGGTAGGTCGAGGCGTAGTCGTACCCCTGACCCTGCGTTTCGTAGGAAACGTAGGCCGAGTCACCAGCGAAAGTGGTGTTGGAAAGGCCGTCGTACCCGGAATCGGGGTACAGGCCCGACGAGGGGCGGTCGTTCACCAACTTCTCTTTCGCCTCGGCAGTGGGGGCCTGGGTGGCCAGGGAACGGGAGGTTCCTTGGGGAGAGCAGTGGCGTGACTGTACCCGGCGGTTACTGGCAACGACAATCTTCCAGGGGTTTCGAGCTTTGCGGAACCGGGCATTCGGCCGTCTTTCGGTCGTGGCAAGGCCGAGCCTTGGCCCTGAGTTCGAAATCCGTTCGAGTTCCGGTGGATTGGTGTTCACGCGACGGACGCGGTGTCCCCGAGGCTCGGGAGGGCGGCCGGAGCGGGGCCGTCGAGCGTGCGCCGGACCGCCGCCATGACGGCGGGATGCGCGGCCAGGGCGAGGTGTCCGATACCGGTGACCTGCACGTTCTCCGCGTGAAGGTCCGGGTGCTCGATACGGGCCGTCTCGGTCGGGTCCATCAGCTCGTCGAACTCGCTCCAGAACGCGACGCATCGGGTCCCGCAGCCGGGCGCGGGCGCGCGCAGCTCGGCGATCACCGCGGAGCCGGGGCGTATCTGCCGCACCAGCGGGTGGGCGTCCATGAAGGGGGCGACCCGCGTACCGGAATGCGGGCTGCCCAGCGTGACGAGCGTGCGGACGCGGGCGTCGCCGCCCAGGCACTGGACGTAGTACCGCCCGACCAGACCGCCCAGGCTGTGCCCGACCAGGTCCACCCGCTCCTGCCCGGTGCGCTCGCACAGTTCCTCGACGCGCCGGGCGAGGTGGCGGGCGGTGACGCGCAGGTCGACGGTGAAAGGGGAGTAGTTGTACGTCTCCACGTGCCGCCGGCCGTCGGCGGCGAGGGTGCGGCGCAACAGGACGAAGACGGACCGGTTGTCGCTGAACCCGTGCAGCAGGAGCACGGGCGGCCGCCCGAGGTCCTTGCCGCCTGTCCCGGCGGGTTTCTCGGACCGGATGCCGGTCGGGTAGAGCAGCAGGTGGCCGCCGAAGACCACCGCCTCCAGCACGCCCGCCCGCAGCGCGGCCCCGGAAACGGGTACGGGTATGGACACCCCCATCGACGGCCCCCCTCAGCCCTCCGGGACTGCGTCAGCGGACTGCGCGCGGAACGGTCCTGCGGACTGCGGCCGGCCGCGCCACCGTGCCGTGCGGCTGTCGGTACGGTGACGCGGCGCCCCCGGTGCGGCTCCCCTGGCGGTGAAACAACGCCGTCCCACGTGTGATTTCCCCCTCGTGGTTGACCGTGAAACGGGGGTGTGCGCGATGCTGTACTTAACGTTCGTTCACTCGGGAGGCAGTGCGATGGGTGTGACCGGTCCGATCCGTGTGGTGGTGGCCAAGCCGGGTCTCGACGGCCACGACCGCGGGGCCAAGGTGATCGCGCGTGCGCTGCGGGACGCCGGCATGGAGGTCATCTACACGGGCCTCCACCAGACCCCCGAGCAGATCGTGGACACCGCGATCCAGGAAGACGCCGACGCGATCGGCCTCTCGATCCTCTCGGGTGCCCACAACACGCTGTTCGCGCGTGTGCTGGAACTCCTCAAGGAGCGCGAGGCGGAGGACATCAAGGTCTTCGGCGGCGGCATCATCCCGGAGGACGACATCGCCCCGCTGAAGGCCAAGGGCGTCGCCGAGATCTTCACCCCGGGCGCCACGACCACCTCGATCGTCGACTGGGTCCGCGCCCACGTCCGCCAGTAGCTCCGGCGGCTCCCCTCGGCGGTGGCGTCCGGCCACCGTCGGGCCGGCTCCGGCGGAGCGGCCCCGCGGACGCTGACGGCGCTCAGGCCGGGGCCAGTTCCGACAGCATCGCGGCGCGCAGACGCAGGGTGGCGACCAGGCGCTGGAAGGCCTCGGCCCAGTACGCGGCCGCCCCGGAAGAGGCCTCCGCGGGGTCGGCGAATCCGCAGCCCCGCGCCACGACCGCCTCCAGCCGCTCCGCCTCCGCGGGGTCCAGGCAGCGCTCGGCCAGGCCCATCACCCCGCTGAAGCTCCACGGGTAGCTGCCCGCCTCCCGCGCGGCGTCCAGCGCGTCCACCACCGCCCGGCCCAGCGTCCCGGCCCACGGGACCACGCACACCCCGAGCAGCTGGAAGGCCTCCGACAGGCCGTGGGCCCGTATGAACTCCGCGACCCACTGCGCCCGTTCCCCCTCCGGCAGGACCGACAGGAGCTTCGCCCGCTCCGCGAGCGAAGCCGTGCCGGGGGCCGTGGCCGGAGGCGCGGACGCCTCGCCGAGCAGCGCCTTCGACCACCGCGGATCACGCTGGCGCACCGCCGCCCGGCACCACGCCGCGTGCAGCTCCTCCCGCCAGCTCTCGCCCCCGGCCACCGGAAGCGCCACGATCTGGGCCGGGCCGAGCCCTCCGAACCGCTCCCGCCAGCAGGACAGCGGCGCCGCCTCCACCAGCTGGCCCAGCCACCAGGCCCGTTCCCCCCGTCCGGCGGGCGGCCGCTCGACCACCCCGTCGCGGAGCATCCCCGCGTCGCACGCGGCGGGCGGAGTCACCCCCTGCGGACCCACGCACGCCAGGGCGCGCTCCGCCATCCGCCCGGCCAGCGCCGACTCCGGCAGCGCCGAGAGCAACTCGGCCGCCGTCGCCCGCACGTTGCGGCTCCGGTCGCCCAGGGCCGCTTCCAGGAACGGCTCGTCCCCGCCCGCGAGCCCCACCCGCAGCGAGTCGAGGAACATCAGCCGGTCCTCGGCCCGTTCGGTGGCCCAGGTCGTCGACAGCAGCCGTACGGCAGCCGCCGGTTCGTGCGCGCGTACGAGGCCCAGGAGGGCCACGCGCTCCGCGAACAGCCCCTCCTGCCACAGCCGTTCCACCCCGGCCCGGTCCTGCGGGTCGGGCAGTTCCCCGGCGCCACCCGCTCCGCCGCGCAGGGCGAACCGCCAGTCCGGATTCAGCCGGGCCAGCCAGAGCCCCCGCGCCCCGGCCAGGGCCAGGGCGGGGGCGCGCAGGTCCGTACGGGCCCGGGCCGCGTCCAGCAGCGCGGGCACCAGCGCGTGCGGCGCCCGGTACCCGTGCCGGCCGGCGGCGGCCAGCCACTGCGGCAGCAGCTCCGTCAGATCCGGGGCGGCCCCGCGCCGCCCGCCGCCGCTGCCCGCGCCGGTCCGGCCGGCCAGCAGCTGCGCGAGCCGGCGCCGGGCGGCCTCGGGCGGAGCCGGCCGCGGATCCCGCGGCGCGGGATCCGGCCGCGGCCCCGCCTCGGTGGGCCGCAGCCCGGCCCGCCGCCGTACGGTCTGCACCGCGGCCGCGTCCAGCAGCGCCCCCGGACTGGCCTTCCGCCGGTCGGTCCCCAGCAGCGCGACCCCGACCAGCTCCTCCCAGTCCCCGTCACCGAGGCCCGCGGTCACGTCCTCGGCCTTCGTTCCCGTCGTGGTCACCGTGCCCCTCCCTCTTGTCGTGCAGTGCTCCGGTCCCGCCCCCTCCGCGGGACCGGAGCCGCTTTCGTATCCCGTCGACCGGCCTTTCAGCTTGCGTGGTTGTCGTTCACAAAAGCCCCCCGGCTTCATCGTTCGTGCACGTCAGCGCCCCCGCGCCAACGCTCCCTCCCCTACGGGGCCCCTGGCCCCGTCATCCCCGGCCGGTCACCCCAGGGCGACCGGTTCCGGGCAGCCCGGATGCCACGCCGTCAACGGAGTGAACCCGCGGTGTCCGCATTCGCCGAACACCGTGACCGGGCCGCCGCCCGAGAGGGCGGCCAGCTGCCACAGGCCGGACCGCGACCCGCTGTCGGCGGTGCCCGCAGTGACCGGCAGCGCGGAGGTGCCCTCCGCGTCGGCCAGTTGCCAGCCCCGTTCCCCCGGTATCGGGATCACCGGGCCCAGCACCACGGGCCACGCGTCGAGCCACGGGTCCTCCCGCAGCGCCGCCCCGTACGCCTCCAGTGCCGCCCCCGTACCCACCCCGGCCGGGACCCGGCCCGGTGCGGCCGCCGCGGACCTCTCCCCGAGATCCGCGCGCAGCCCCGCCGTGCCGGGCCGGAAGCGGGCTTCCGACTCCACCACCAGCCCCACGGGCAGGGACAGGGCCGGAGGCCGCCCCGGCGGTCCGAAGTCCAGTACCAGGGCCGGGCGCCCGCTCCCCAGCCCCCGCAGCCACGTCCGGCGGGTGGTGAGCCTGCCGTCCGGTGACACCGAGTCGTACTGGGCCAGCACCAGCCAGCGGTCCCGTACGACCTCCCCCTCCGCGGCCGTGTCCGGGAACCCCACCCTGGTCCGGACCGTCGCGGCGAGCGGCTGCGGCAGACCTGCCAGACCGAGCCAGCCCCGGTTCAGCAGGTGCAGCAGCGCGCCCTCCTCCAGCATCCGGGCGGGCCATCCGGGACCGCAACTGGGTATCGTCCCCAACTCCCGGACCCGCGCGGCCAGTCCCGGCGCCTGCGCGTCGACCATCCGGGCGGCGGTCTCCTCCCAGGGCCCGTACCCGGCCTGTTGCTGGCCGGCCAGGCCGCCGCGCAGCACGTCCTCCAGCCGCTGCTCCAGCTCGCCGACCCCCGCACCGATCCGGGCCGCCCTCCGCTGGGCCCGGCGCTTCGCCCCCTCCTCGTCCGCCGGCCCACCCGGCACGTCCGCCCCCTTGGCCGCCGCTCTGGCCGCCCGCTGCGCCGACCACTGGGCCGCCCAGGGCGGCGCCTCGCCGGCCTCGCCGAACCCCTCCGCCGACCAGAGCAGCAGCAGCCCGAGCGCGTGCTTGCACGGGAACTTCCGGCTCGGGCAGGAGCACGAGTACGCCGGGCCCCGCACGTCCACGACGGTCCGGTACGGCGTGCTGCCGCTGCCCTTGCACAACCCCCACACCAAACCGGAAGCGGAATCTCCGGTCTGTGACCATGGACCCGCCCCGCCCAGCTTGGCCCCCGCCTTGCGTGACGCTTCGTCAGGAGCCAGAGTCAGTACCTGTTCCGCCGTCGGGCGGACCCTGTGCTCAGTCATGTGTCCCACCGTAGAGACCCCCACTGACAATCGCTCTGACCTGCAACGACGTTGAGATCGAAGGGCGTTGTCAGTGGCGTGGTGCACGGTTGTTCCAGCAGTCGGGAACGGCTGGCGAGCATTGGAGGGGGACCATGACCATGCCCGGGAACGGCCAGGGCGCAGGCGCGCTGCGACCGCATGCCGAGGACGCGTTCGCGGAGGAACTGAAAGTCCTCGCGGCGGCCGACGACAGGCCCCGCCCCACGCGTTGGAAGCTCTCCCCGTGGGCCGTCGCGACCTACCTCCTCGGCGGCACGCTCGCCGACGGCAGCGTCATCACGCCCAAGTACGTCGGCCCGCGCCGCATCGTCGAGGTCGCCGTCACCACCCTCGCCACCGACCGCGCCCTGCTCCTGCTCGGCGTCCCCGGCACCGCCAAGACCTGGGTGTCCGAGCATCTGGCCGCCGCCGTCAGCGGGGACTCCACCCTCCTCGTCCAGGGCACCGCCGGCACCCCCGAGGAGGCGATCCGGTACGGCTGGAACTACGCCCGCCTCCTCGCCCACGGGCCCGGCCGCGAAGCCCTCGTACCGAGCCCCGTCATGCGCGCCATGGCCGAGGGCCGGGTCGCCCGCGTCGAGGAGCTCACCCGCATCCCGCCCGACGTCCAGGACGGCCTCATCACCATCCTGTCCGAGAAGACGCTGCCGATACCGGAGCTCGGCCAGGAGGTGCAGGCCGTCCGCGGCTTCAACCTCATCGCCACCGCCAACGACCGCGACCGCGGGGTCAACGAGCTCTCCAGCGCGCTGCGCCGCCGCTTCAACACCGTCGTGCTGCCGCTGCCCGCGACCGCCGACGCCGAGGTCGACATCGTCGCCCGCCGCGTCGACCAGATGGGCCGCTCCCTCGACCTGCCGGCCGTGCCCGAGGGGCTGGAGGAGATCCGCCGCGTCGTCACCGTCTTCCGCGAGCTGCGCGACGGGGTCACCGCCGACGGCCGGACGAAGGTGAAGTCGCCGAGCGGCACGTTGTCCACCGCCGAGGCCATATCGGTGGTCACCGGAGGCCTCGCGCTGGCCGCCCACTTCGGGGACGGCGTCCTGCGCCCCTCCGACGTGGCCGCCGGGATCCTCGGCGCCGTGGTCCGGGACCCGGCGGCCGACCAGGTCGTCTGGCAGGAGTACCTGGAGGCCGTGGTCCGCGAGCGGGACGGGTGGAAGGACTTCTACCGCGCCTGCCGGGAGGTGACGGCATGAGCGCGCCGCCCGCCGCGCGGCGGGGGCCGCTGCTGCTGGGTGTACGGCACCACGGCCCGGGCTCGGCCCGCGCCGTGCGGGCCGCCCTGGACGCGGCCCGCCCGGCGGCCGTGCTGATCGAGGGCCCGCCGGAGGGGGACGCGCTGCTGCCGCTGGCCGCCGATCCCGGGATGCGGCCGCCCGTGGCCCTGCTCGCGCACGCCGCCGACGATCCGGGCCGGGCCGCGTTCTGGCCGCTGGCCGCGTTCTCGCCGGAGTGGGTCGCCATCCGCTGGGCCCAGGAGCAGGAGGTGCCGGTTCCGGTCCGCTTCATCGACCTCCCGGCGGCGCACACGCTGGCGGCGCGGTCCGGCGCCGACCGCGACGAGGCCGGCTCCGAGGAGGCCGGCTCCGTACGCCTGGATCCTCTCGCGGTGCTGGCCGAGACCGCCGGCTACGACGACCCCGAGCGCTGGTGGGAGGACGTGGTCGAGCACCGCGGGGACGGGGCGGCGGATCCGCTCGCCGCGTTCGAGGCGCTCGCGGAGGCCATGGGGGCCCTGCGCGAGGCGTACGGGGACGGCGGCCACGCCCGGGACGGGGTGCGCGAGGCGTACATGCGGCAGCGGATGCGGGCCGCCCGCCGGGAGTTCGGCGACGGCTGCGCCGTGGTGTGCGGGGCCTGGCACGTACCGGCGCTGGGCGCGCGGACCACGGCCGCCGCGGACAAGGCGCTGCTGACCGGGCTGCCCAGGACCAAGGTGGAGACGGCCTGGGTCCCCTGGACCCACCGCCGGCTCGCCCGGGCCGGCGGGTACGGAGCGGGCATCTCCTCGCCCGGCTGGTACGCGCATCTGTTCGCGGCGCGGGACCGGCCGGTGGAGCGGTGGCTGACCAAGGTCGCCGGGCTGCTCCGGGAGGAGGACCGGCAGGTCTCCTCGGCGCACGTCATCGAGGCGGTCCGGCTGGCCGGGACGCTGGCCGCGATGCGGGGCAGACCGCTGGCCGGGCTGACGGAGACCCTGGAGGCGGTCAGGGCCGTGATGTGCGACGGCTCCGACGTACCGCTCGCGCTGGTCGAGGACCGCCTCGTCATCGGCGACGTGCTCGGCGAAGTCCCCGACGGGGCGCCCGTGGTGCCCCTGCAGCGGGACCTGACCCGGCAGCAGCGCTCGCTGCGGCTGAAGGCCGAGGCCCGGCAGCGAGAGCTGGAGCTCGACCTGCGCAAGGACACGGACGCGGCGAAGTCGCTGCTGCTGCACCGGCTGCGGCTGCTCGGCATCGGCTGGGGCACCCCGGCCGCCTCGCGGGGGAGTACGGGGACCTTCCGCGAGACGTGGCGGCTGCGCTGGGAGCCGGAGCTGTCGGTGCGGGTCGCCGAGGCCGGGATCTGGGGCACGACGGTCGTGGCGGCCGCCACCGCGAAGGCCGAGGCGGAGGCGGCGGGGGCGCGGGAGCTCGGCGAGGTGACGGCGCTGGCCGAGCGGTGCCTGCTGGCCGGGCTGCCGCAGGCCCTGCCCGCCGTACTGCGGGCCCTCGCCGACCGGGCGGCACTGGACACCGATGTGGGGCGGCTCGCCAAGGCCCTGCCCGCGCTGGCCCGTTCGCTGCGCTACGGGGACGTACGCGGGACGGACGCGTCCGCGCTGGCCACGGTCGCGGGCGGGCTCGCGGAGCGGATCTGCGTGGCGCTGCCGCCGGCGTGCGCGGCGGGCCTGGACGCGCAGGCGGCGGCGGAGCTGCGCGGGCATGTGGACGCCGTGCACGGGGCGATCGGACTCCTGGACGAGGAGGGGCTGCGGGAGCGCTGGTCCGCGGTGCTGGGGGCGCTGGCGGGCCGGGACCGGGTGCCGGGGCTGATCCGGGGCCGGGCGGCCCGGCTGCTGCTGGACGAGGGACGCCTGGCGGCCGAGGAGACGGCACGGCTGATGGGTCTGGCCCTGTCCCCGGCGGCGGCGCCGCCCGACGCGGCGGGCTGGATCGAGGGCTTCGCGCAGGACGGCACGCTCCTGGTGCACGACGAGCGGCTCCTGGGACTGATCGACACCTGGCTGACCGGGGTCCCGGAGAGCGCCTTCACGGACGTACTGCCGCTGCTGCGCCGGACGTTCGGTGCCTACGAGCCGGGCGTCAGGCGGAGCCTGGGCGAGCTGGTGCGCCGGGGCCGTTCGCCCAAGCCGGCCCTGGGGGGCGCTCCCGCGGGCTTCGCGCCCGCACTGGACCCGTCCCGCGCGGACGCGGTCCTGCCGGTCCTCGGCCTCCTCCTCGCCGGCCCGCCGGCATGACGGCCGCGGGGGACCGGAGCGGCCGGCCGGGGAAGGACCGAACAGGGGAAAGGGACGGGGAGATGACGGGTACGGGGAACGCGGCGGCGGGCGACGCCCTCGCGCAGGAGCGGCTGCGCAGGTGGCGGATGGTGCTCGGCGGGGAGGAGGACGGGACCGGCCGCGCCCTGACCGGGCGGGACGCCGCGATGGACGCCGCGCTCTCGGCGCTCTACGGGAGGGACGGGGGGAACGGGAGGAGCGGGAGGGAGCCGAAGGGCGGGGAGCGGAGTGCGGGGCTCGGCGGCTCCGCGCCACACGTGGCCCGCTGGCTCGGGGACATCCGTACGTACTTCCCCGGCTCCGTCGTCCAGATCATGCAGCGGGACGCCATCGAGCGGCTCGGCCTCGCCTCCCTCCTCCTGGAGCCGGAGATGCTGGAGGCCGTGGAGCCCGACGTCCACCTCGTCGGGACCCTCCTCTCCCTCCACAAGGCCATGCCCGAGACCACCCGCGAAACGGCCCGCGCCGTCGTCCGCACGGTGGTCGAGCGGCTGGAGGCACGGCTCGCGTCCCGCACCCGGGCCACCCTCACCGGCGCCCTCGACCGCTCCGCCCGCACCAGCCGCCCCCGCCACGCGGACATCGACTGGAACCGGACCATCCGGGCGAATCTGAAGAACTACCTTCCGGAGCAGCGCACCGTAGTTCCCGAACGGCTCGTCGGATACGGGCGCGCCGCGCAGGCGGTGAAGAAGGAGGTGATCCTCTGCGTCGACCAGTCCGGCTCGATGGCGGCCTCCGTCGTCCACGCCTCCGTCTTCGGCGCGGTGCTCGCCTCCATGCGGACGATCGCGACCCGGCTCGTCGTCTTCGACACCGCCGTCGTGGACCTGACAGATCAGCTGACGGATCCGGTGGACGTTCTCTTCGGTACGCAGCTCGGTGGCGGCACCGACATCAACCGCGCCCTCGCCTACTGCCAGTCCAAGATCACCCGTCCCGCCGACACGGTCGTCGTCCTCATCAGTGATCTCTACGAGGGCGGCATACGCGACGAGATGCTGGGCCGCGTCGCGGCGATGAAGGCATCCGGCACCGAGTTCGTCGCCCTGCTCGCCCTGTCCGACGAGGGAGCCCCCGCCTACGACCGCGAGCACGCCACAGCCCTTGCGGCGCTTGGGGTCCCGGCCTTCGCCTGCACCCCCGACCTGTTCCCGGAGGTGATGGCCGCGGCCCTGGAGAAGCGTCCCCTGCCCCTCCCCTGAGCGCCCGCCGGCCGACCCGCGACCTCCTCCCGCCGCGTCCCGCGCACCGCGCCGGGGAGGGGGCGCGATCCCTCCCGCGGCGGGCCCGCGATCGCTCCCCGCAGCCCGCCGCCGGGCCTGGCGGATCGCACGAATATCCAGCTCAACCGTGAGGGGATCTGTGACAGGTATCACCGCTCAGGTGTGATCTGCGATTTAGGGACCCACGTCCCACGGGGATAACCTGCGGGACGGACATGCCGCGTCCACGGTCACCGTGTGCGCCTCCCTAGTGACAGCGCCGTCACGTTGCCCTCCGCGGCACGCCCACGCAGACAACCGCGAATCACTGCGAATCTTTGAAGACAAGGGACGGACGCGCGTGGACCTGTTCGAGTACCAGGCGAGGGACCTCTTCGCCAAGCACGGTGTACCGGTGCTGGCCGGTGAAGTCATCGACACGCCTGAGGCGGCTCGCGAGGCCACCGAGCGGCTGGGCGGCAAGTCGGTCGTCAAGGCGCAGGTGAAGGTCGGTGGCCGCGGCAAGGCCGGCGGCGTCAAGCTCGCCGCCACCCCGGACGAGGCCGTCGCCCGCGCGACGGACATCCTGGGCATGGACATCAAGGGCCACACGGTCCACAAGGTGATGATCGCCGAGACCGCTCCCGAGATCCTTGAGGAGTACTACGTCTCGTACCTGCTGGACCGCACCAACCGCACCTTCCTGGCCATGGCCTCGGTCGCGGGCGGCATGGACATCGAGCAGGTCGCCGAGGAGACCCCGGAGAAGCTCGCCAAGGTCCCGGTGAACGCCAACGAGGGCGTGACCATCGAGAAGGCCCGCGAGATCGTGGAGCTCGCGCAGTTCCCGGCCGAGGTCGCCGAGAAGGTCGCCGAGGTCCTCGTGACCCTGTGGGACACCTTCATCGCCGAGGACGCGCTCCTCGTCGAGGTCAACCCGCTCGCGAAGGTCGCCTCCGGCGACGTCATCGCCCTCGACGGCAAGGTCTCGCTCGACGAGAACGCCGAGTTCCGCCAGCCGGGCCACGAGGAGTTCGTGGACCACGCGGCCGCGAACCCGCTTGAGGCCGCCGCCAAGGCGAAGAACCTCAACTACGTCAAGCTCGACGGTGAGGTCGGCATCATCGGCAACGGCGCGGGTCTCGTCATGAGCACCCTCGACGTCGTCGCGTACGCCGGTGAGAACCACGGCGGCGTCAAGCCCGCCAACTTCCTGGACATCGGCGGTGGCGCCTCCGCCGCCGTCATGGCCAACGGTCTTGAGATCATCCTCGGCGACCCGGACGTCAAGTCCGTCTTCGTCAACGTCTTCGGTGGCATCACCGCCTGCGACGAGGTCGCCAACGGCATCGTCCAGGCGCTGGCCCTGCTGGAGGAGAAGGGCGAGGCGGTCACCAAGCCGCTCGTCGTCCGCCTCGACGGCAACAACGCCGAGCTGGGTCGCAAGATCCTCTCGGACGCCAACCACCCGCTGGTCCAGCGCGTGGACACCATGGACGGCGCGGCCGACAAGGCCGCCGAGCTCGCGGCTGCGAAGTAAGGGCAGAGGTCACAGACTCACATGGCTATCTTCCTCAACAAGGACAGCAAGGTCATCGTCCAGGGCATGACCGGTGCCACGGGCATGAAGCACACCAAGCTGATGCTGGCTGACGGCACCAACATCGTCGGCGGCGTGAACCCGCGCAAGGCCGGCACCACCGTCGACTTCGACGGCACCGAGGTCCCGGTCTTCGGCTCCGTCGCCGAGGCGATGAAGGAGACGGGCGCCAACGTCTCCGTCCTCTTCGTCCCGCCGGCCTTCGCCAAGGCCGCCGTGGTCGAGGCGATCGACGCCGAGATCCCGCTGGCCGTCGTCATCACCGAGGGCATCGCGGTGCACGACTCCGCCGCCTTCTGGGCGTACGCGACCGCCAAGGGCAACAAGACCCGCATCATCGGCCCGAACTGCCCGGGTCTGATCACCCCCGGCCAGTCCAACGCCGGCATCATCCCGGGCGACATCACCAAGCCCGGCAAGATCGGTCTCGTGTCGAAGTCCGGCACGCTGACCTACCAGATGATGTACGAGCTGCGCGACATCGGCTTCACCTCCGCCGTCGGCATCGGTGGCGACCCGGTCATCGGCACCACGCACATCGACGCCCTGGAGGCCTTCGAGGCCGACCCGGAGACCGAGCTGATCGTCATGATCGGCGAGATCGGCGGCGACGCCGAGGAGCGTGCGGCGGACTTCATCGCGAAGAACGTCACCAAGCCGGTCGTCGGCTACGTCGCGGGCTTCACCGCCCCCGAGGGCAAGACCATGGGCCACGCCGGCGCCATCGTCTCCGGCTCCTCCGGCACCGCGCAGGCCAAGAAGGAGGCCCTTGAGGCCGCCGGCGTCAAGGTCGGCAAGACGCCGACCGAGACGGCCAAGCTCGCGCGCGAGATCCTGAACGCCGCGAAGTAACGCTTGCCGCTGTTTGCACGGGCGTGGCCCGCACCCCCCAGTGGGGTGCGGGCCACGCCCGTTTTTCCGCGGTCCGCTCGGCCGCTCGGCTATTCGAGGCTGGGCGCGATCCGCTCGGGCCGGTGGGCGGGATGCGCGCGGAGCTTTTCGCGCAGCTGCCGGGTCTCGTCGGTGAGCCGCTGGGGGCCGGCGAGCGGGGGGACCCCGGAGACGCTCGCGCCGGGCGCGAGGGGCGGTTCGTACTGGCGGGGCGCGGTGACGGTGGTGTAGGCGGTCGCGACGGCGATCACGGCCGTCAGGCCGAGGAACGCGCGGGTCCAGCGCGTCGCGCGGTACTCCGCGGCCATCCGTACGGTGGCCGCGGGGCGGGGCTCCAGCGGAACGGCCGGAACGACCGCGCCGAGCCGCTCGCGCAGCACCGCCGACTGCCTCTCGGGGGGCGCGGCGGCCAGCTCCGGGATGCGGTCGGCGAGGGCGGCGTGCGCGTGCAGGAGGCGGTTGCCGGTGGTGGGGGTGGTCGCCTCGGTCTCGGCGGCGGTGTCGGGGAGGTCGAGGCCGACGCCGTCGTAGAGCAGGACGGTACGGCGGTGCGCCGGCGGCAGCGCCAGCATGGCGTCCATCAGGACGCGGTCGGCGGGGGCGGCGGGGGCCTTGTCGGGGTGCTTGTGGGCGCGGCGGAACCCGTGCCAGGGGGAGAGGGCGTACTCGTACGCGGCCGCGCGCACCCAGCCGACGGGGTCGGGGTCGCAGGCCACCTCGGGCCACCGCGCCCAGGCGAGCTGGAAGGCCCGCTCGACGGCCTCGTGCGAGAGCCCGCGGCGCCCGGTGAGCAGGTACACCTGTCGCGCCAGCGCCGGGGCGGCGTACTCGTACAGCGCGTCGAAGACGGCCCCGGGTCCGCCCGCCCCCCGGGGAGCCTGCGCAGCGGAGGGCGCGGCCGGGTCCGGGACGGGCCCCTCGGGGACGGCGGCCGGGTCCGGGTCCGGGTCCGGGGCGTTGGCGGGGGCGGTGGCTTCGGCGATCGCGGTCGCGGTCCCGGAGGTGGTGGCTCCGGTGGGGGCCGGTCCGGGGGCTCCGCCCCCGCCGGGCGCGGGGCCGTGGCCGCCCTGCGGCCCGGCCGGCGGCGGCTCGCACGCCTCCGGGGCGGCGGCCCCGGCTTCCGCCGAGGGCTGTGCCGGGGCAGAGGCCGGGGCCTGCGCCGGGGCCTGCGCATCCGCGGGGGCGGCGTCCGGTACCGCAGTCCCGCGTC
The DNA here is from genome assembly GCF_008704935.1 of Streptomyces vinaceus. Classification (NCBI taxonomy): domain Bacteria; kingdom Bacillati; phylum Actinomycetota; class Actinomycetes; order Kitasatosporales; family Streptomycetaceae; genus Streptomyces; species Streptomyces vinaceus. The sequence goes on along the minus strand of NZ_CP023692.1, from coordinate 3,022,491 downwards.
CGGGGGTGCCGATGGCCTTGGCGGTGGCCCTGACGGTGAACCGCGCCTCGTGGCGGGGCGTGGCGATGGGGGGCTTCACCGCCCGCTCGGCCGGGACCGGCGGCCGGGTCCGTGGCCCGTGCCCGCTCATCCCGAACGGCCGCATCACCCCGGGCACGCGCACCGCGAAGCCCTCTGCCGCCACGGCGCGCCGCACGTCGGGGGCACTGGGCGGCCCCGCGGACCGCGCCGCCGCGGACTCCGCGCCCGCGGTCTGGGCCGCCGCGGACTGTGTGCCCGCGGACTGCGCCGCCGCGGACTGTGTGCCCGCGCCGGTCGCCTGCGGCGGCTCAGCCGCAGCCGCAGTCGCAGCCTCAGCCTCAGCCGGTGCCGAAGCCAGGGACCTGAGGAACGCGGCGTACGCCGCGCGCTTTCGGCCCCGGGGGCTGGTGCGGGCCGATTCCCAGGAGCGGACCGTGTTGGCCCTGACGCCCACCGCCGTCGCGACGGCCTCGTACGACAGGCCGGCCGCCTCGCGCAGTCTGCGGCGTTCCTTGGGCGAGGGGAGCCTCGGCTCCTCGACGCTCTCTGTCATGCCACACTCCCCGTGACCTGCCGGCAGCCCTGGGCGGAAAAGTACATAAAACGTATATTGAGCGACACCACGGACATTCGCCTGTTACCCGCCCATAGCGCGTGTCGTTGGCACCATGGCGGGGTGACCCAAGTGACCGAACGCGAGACCCCGTTGCAAGCGGCCCCCCGGGCCGCCGCCGGGCGGCGCCGTTCGCCGGCTGCCGCCGCCTGCGTGCTGGGCGGGGCCGTTGCCGCCGGGCTGGGGCTCGGCTTCCTCGCCGTGCTCGTCATCGTGCTCTGGATCAGTTCCCCCTACCCCGACAGCGGCCCGGGCGGCGCCCTGCACCTGGCCGCCGGGCTCTGGCTGCTGGCCCACGGGACCGAGCTCGTCCGGTACGAGACCCTCTCCGGGGTGCCGGCCCCCGTCGGCGTGACCCCGCTGCTGCTCGTCGCGCTGCCCGCCCTGCTCATGCGCCGCGCGGCGCGGCTCGGCAGCGCCTCCGGCGACGGCGGCGAGGACGGCGGGGACGCGGAAGGCGGCAGGGACGAGGTGCTGCCGGCTTCCGCCGTCTTCTCCGCCGTGACCTGCGGGTACCTCTCCGTCGGCTCCCTGGCCACCGTCTACGCGGCCGCCGGCCCGATGCCCGCCGACCCCCTCAGCGCCGCCTGGCACGTCCCGCTCGTCGCCGTGCTCGCCGCCGCCGGCGGGGTCTGGTCGGCCAAGGGGCGTCCCGTCGGTCCGCTCCCGCACTGGGTTCCGGGGGCCGTGCGCCGGGCCGCCGCCCGTCCCCGCTACCCCCTCGCCCTGCGCGCCGGAGCCGCCGGAGCGCTGGTCCTGCTGGGCGGCGGCGCCCTGATCGTCGGGGCCTCGCTCGCCTGGCACGCCGCCGAGGTCCAGGCGTCCTTCCTGGCGCTGACCGGGGTCTGGTCGGGCCGCTTCGCGGTGCTGCTCCTCGCCGTCGCGCTGCTCCCGAACGCCGCGGTCTGGGGCGCCGCCTACGCCCTCGGCCCCGGCTTCGCCCTCGGCGCCGGAGCCACCGCCACCCCGCTCGGCTTCGCCGGGGCGCCCGCACTGCCGAGGTTCCCGCTGCTCGCGGCGCTGCCGCCGGAGGGGCCCGGGACCCTGCTGACCTGTGCGACCGCGGGGGTGCCGGTGCTGGCCGGGCTGGCAGTCGGGTGGTTCGCCGTACGCCGGGCGCGTGAAGTCCGGTACAGGGAAACCGCCCTGACGGCGGCCCTGGGAGCCCTGGTGTGCGGGCTGCTGATGGCCGGGCTCGCGGCCGCCGCCTCGGGGCCGCTCGGCTCGCGGGGGCTGGCGAGCTTCGGCCCGGTGTGGTGGGCGGCCGGCGCGGCGGCCTTCGCCTGGACCCTGCTCCCGGCGGTGCCCGTCGCCGTGGCGGTGCACTCGTGGAGGACCCGGCCGGCCCGGCTGTCGGACGGCCCGGCCGCGGACTCCGACGACGAATGGCACGACAGCGGCGTACGGGAACTGCGCTGGGAGGCCCTGCGCCGGGCGGCGGGCACCCTGGTCCCGGACCTGCCCCCCCAAGACCCGACCGCCCAGGACCCGACCCCCCAGGACCCGCCCCAAGGCCCGCCCCCGGCCACTCCGCCCCCGGCCACCCCGCCCCCGGCGGAACCGGCAGCCGCCCAGGAGCCCGCCGACGCGCCCAAACCACCGCGCCGTCTCACCGTCGTGACGGGCCTTCACCTGGACCTGACGCCGGCTCCGGTCCCGGCGAAGCCGGCCGAGGCCCCGCCCCGCCCCCTCGTCCCCCCGGTGGCCGGCGCCCGCGTACTGCCCCGCAGGCCCCGGGCCTGAGGCTCCGGATCCGGCAGCCCGGGGTCCCTACTGCTGCACCTTCAGGATCTTGCCCAGCACGTTGTCCGGCAGCAGGTCGTTGCACTGCAGCTCCGCCGACTTGGTCAGGGCGTCCTCGCGGCAGACGTAGAAGTCCTTGTACGCCAACTGCAGGCCGTACGAGCTCAGCGCCAGCAGGATCGCCAGCGAGGCCGTGACCAGCCCGCCGATCGCCGCCGTCCGCTGCGGACGCGCCGCCGGCCCGAGCGCCGCCAGGCCCCCCTGGGGAGCGGGGGCGGAAGAGGGGGCCGGGGCGCGGCCCGTCAGGGCGTCGACGGACGCGGACGAGGAGGCCTCCTGCGCGGGCTTCCCGCGCAGCCCGCTGATCCCCCAGTACAGGGCGAGGGCGCCGAGCAGCAGCCCCACCGAGGGGATCCCGAAGATCCCGAAGAAGAAGCCCCACATGCCGGCCAGCAGCGCGTAGCGGGCGCGCCGCTGGATCGGGTCCGTCGGGTCCCAGCGCACCGGCCCGCCGGGGCCGGATCCGGGGTCCTCGTCCGGGCCGCCGCCGTCGCCGTTGCCGCGCGGCTGCCACGGCTGGTCGGGCCGGCCTTCCGGGGGAGCCGCGAAGGGGTTGTCGTCGGTGGAGGAGTCGGGCTGGCGGCGATCCGGCATCGAGTGCGTTACTTCCCCTGTGTCGTGGACGTCCGAGGACGTCGCGGGCCTCGCGAGCGGCGTGCGTCGAAGGGCTGTTGACGTGCGGCACGGCAGTGCGTACCGCGCCGTATGCGGCTTGTATGCCAGACGCTACCCCTCGCCCGTCCCCCCGTCCCTCGGGGGCCGTGCGGTGTGCCGGTATCGTTGCAGGCGGTCGGCGGCTTCGTAGGGTCACCCGTATTCACGTGCACCCTGCTTTCGTCTGATCACACAAGATGTTCGGCAGTACGTGACGTACGTATGGACGCATTCCCGCAGAAAGGGCCTCCCATGGCCGCCTCCCGCCTGGTCGTGCTGGTCTCCGGTTCCGGCACCAACCTCCAGGCCCTGCTCGACGCCATCGACGCCCACCCCGGCGGAGCCGAGGGCTTCGGCGCCGAAGTCGTCGCCGTGGGGGCCGACCGCGAGAACATCGCCGGCCTGGAGCGGGCCGAGAAGGCGGGGATCCCCACCTTCGTGTGCCCGGTCAAGGCGTACGCGACCCGTGAGGAGTGGGACGCCGCCCTCACCGAGGCGACCGCGGCCCACGCGCCGGACCTCGTCGTGTCCGCCGGGTTCATGAAGATCGTCGGGGCCTCGTTCATCGGCCGTTTCGGCGGCCGCTTCGTCAACACGCACCCCGCCCTCCTCCCGGCCTTCCCGGGCGCCCACGGAGTACGGGACGCCCTCGCCTACGGCGCGAAGGTCACCGGCTGCACGGTCCACTTCGTGGACGCGGGCGTGGACACCGGTCCGATCATCGCCCAGGGTGTGGTCGAGGTCCGGGACGGGGACGACGAATCCGCTCTGCACGAGCGCATCAAGGAAGTCGAGCGCCAGCTGCTCGTCGACGTCGTGGGGCGCCTGGCCCGGCACGGCTACCGCATTGAGGGACGAAAGGTAACAATCCAGTGACCGCCGTAGAGAGCAGCACCACCTCGTCGAGCTCGTCGAAGCGACCGATCCGGCGCGCGCTCGTCAGTGTCTACGACAAGACGGGACTGGAGGAGCTGGCCCGCGGCCTGCACGAGGCGGGCGTCGCGCTCGTCTCGACGGGCTCCACCGCCTCCAAGATCGCCGCGGCCGGCGTGCCCGTCACCAAGGTCGAGGAGCTCACCGGCTTCCCCGAGTGCCTGGACGGCCGGGTCAAGACCCTGCACCCGCGCGTGCACGCCGGCATCCTCGCCGACCTGCGCCTGGAGGACCACCGCGACCAGCTCACCGAGCTCGGCATCGAGCCGTTCGACCTGGTGATCGTCAACCTCTACCCGTTCCGGGAGACCGTCGCCTCCGGCGCCACCCCCGACGAGTGCGTCGAGCAGATCGACATCGGCGGCCCGTCCATGGTCCGCGCCGCCGCCAAGAACCACCCGTCGGTCGCCGTCGTCACCAGCCCCGCCCGCTACGCCGACGTCCTCGCCGCGGCCCAGGGCGGCGGCTTCGACCTCACCGCGCGCAAGCGTCTGGCAGCCGAGGCCTTCCAGCACACCGCCGCCTACGACGTCGCCGTGGCCTCCTGGTTCACGAACGCGTACGCCCCGGAGCCGGAGGCCGTGCTCCCCGAGTTCCTGGCCGGCGCCTGGGACCGCAAGTCCACCCTCCGCTACGGCGAGAACCCGCACCAGGCCGCCGCGCTCTACACGGACGGTCAGCCGGGCGGGCTCGCCAACGCCGAGCAGCTGCACGGCAAGGAGATGTCCTTCAACAACTACGTGGACACCGAGGCCGCCCGCCGCGCCGCGTACGACCACGACGAGCCCTGCGTCGCGATCATCAAGCACGCCAACCCGTGCGGCATCGCCGTCGGCGCGGACGTCGCCGCCGCGCACCGCAAGGCGCACGCCTGTGACCCGCTGTCGGCCTTCGGCGGCGTCATCGCCGTCAACCGCCCGGTGACCGTCGAGCTCGCCGAGCAGGTCGCGGAGATCTTCACCGAGGTCATCGCCGCCCCCTCGTACGAGGACGGCGCGGTCGAGATCCTGGCCAAGAAGAAGAACATCCGCGTCCTCAAGGTCGACGGCACCCCGCACCAGCCGGGCGACCTGAAGCCGATCTCCGGCGGCGCGCTGCTCCAGCAGTCCGACCTCTTCCAGGCCGAAGGCGACGACCCGGCCAACTGGACCCTCGCCACCGGCGACGCCCTCTCCGCCGAGGAACTCGCCGAGCTCGCCTTCGCGTGGAAGGCCTGCCGCGCCGTCAAGTCCAACGCGATCCTGCTCGCCAAGGACGGCGCCTCGGTCGGCGTCGGCATGGGCCAGGTCAACCGCGTCGACTCGGCGAAGCTGGCCGTCGAGCGGGCGGGCGCCGAGCGCGCGCAGGGCTCGTACGCCGCCTCCGACGCCTTCTTCCCGTTCCCGGACGGGCTGGAGATCCTGACCGCCGCCGGCATCAAGGCCGTGGTCCAGCCGGGCGGTTCGGTCCGTGACGAGCAGGTCGTCGAGGCCGCGAAGGCGGCCGGCGTGACCATGTACTTCACCGGGACCCGGCACTTCTTCCACTGAGCCGGACCCCGAGCACGGCGAAGGCCGCCACCCGCGACGGGTGGCGGCCTTCGCCGTGCGCAGGCCGTCGCCGTGGCGGCCCGGCGCCCCGGGCCGCCACGATCCGAAAGGCGCGGCCTGGGTCGTGTCGTCAAAGTCCCGTCTGGTCGGCGGGGTCTGGCACGCACGCTCGCCGCGTTGTCGTCGGTCACCGACGTCCCCCAGCTACCGCTGGGAGGTGCCCCCACCGCGTCGATTCCCTCCTCCGCCTTGCGATCGCACGCACCAGACCCCGCCGACCACCGCCCTGACGGGCGGCCGACGCCACTTTGACGACACTCCCTAGTACTGGGGGCGGCGGAAGTACGCGCCGGCGGCCGAGTTCGCCAGGCCGACGAGGACCCACAGGGCCAGGCCGAACTGGATCAGGGCCAGGATCAGCGAGAACACGACGGCGCCCGCCGTCGTGTCGCTGCCGAGCGCAGCGAGGTTGATGATCAGGCTGACCCCGGAGAAGAGGGTCATCAGCGATCCGTAGATGATGCCGGAGACCCGGACCCCGCCGCGCCCCTTGCCCAGCTTGGCGGCGGTCAGGATCGGCCACAGCGCCAGGGCCAGGGCGAAGACGCCGGCGGCGACGATCACCCCGCCCGCGAGCGCGCCCGCGTCGCTCGCCGAGGAGCCGTACTCCGAGGAACTGGAGGAGCCCGCGAACACGGAGGCGAACAGCGCCCCGCCGAGCAGGACGACGATGCCGCCCAGGACCTGGAGGCCGCCGACGATGAACAGGATGACGCGGGCGGCCTTCACCCCGCCGGGCATGGGCATCTGGGCGCCCGAGTAGCCGCCGGGGCCCGCCGGGTACGCCTGGTTCGGGTAGCCGTAGCCGGGCTGGCCCTGCTGCTGCGGGTATCCGTAGCCCTGCTGGGGGACGCCCTGCGGGGCCTGCTGCGGGTAGCCGTAGCCGGGCTGGCCCTGCGGGGCCGGCGGCTGCTGCCCGTACGGGTTGTTCGGGTCGCCGAAACTCATCTTGGGGTGTTCCTCCGTGGAAGTGCGGGGACGCACGGCACGCACGGAGGAATCACTGCGTTTGCGGTCCGCCCCCCGGCACTGCCCGCGGCACTCATTGCCGTCATCGTGGTCCGCCCGGGCCGGAGTTGTCCAGCGGTGGCGCATTCGGGCGGTCACTTGTTGTGCAAGTGCAATGAACGGGTCAAGCCTGTGACAATGCGCTCGGCCGGACGCCGGACGGGCGCCGACCGGGCCCCGCGACTGGATGCGAAGCCGCTCCATCCGGGAGGATGGGTCCATGACCGCCCAGATTCTCGATGGCAAGGCCACCGCCGCCGCGATCAAGTCCGAACTGACCGCCCGCGTGGCGGCGCTCAAGGCCCGGGGGATCACCCCTGGCCTCGGCACCCTGCTGGTCGGCGACGACCCGGGCAGCCGCTGGTACGTCAACGGCAAGCACAAGGACTGCGCCGAGGTCGGCATCGCGTCCATCCAGCGCGAACTGCCCGCGACGGCCTCCCAGGAGGACATCGAGGCGGTCGTACGGGAACTCAACGCGAACCCGGAGTGCACCGGCTACATCGTCCAACTCCCGCTCCCCAAGGGCATCGACACCAATCGGGTCCTGGAGCTGATGGACCCGGCCAAGGACGCCGACGGCCTGCACCCGATGTCCCTGGGGCGGCTGGTGCTGAACGAGCCGGGCCCGCTGCCCTGCACCCCGTACGGGATCGTCCAGCTGCTGCGGCACCACGGCATCGAGATCGACGGCGCGCACGTGGTGCTCCTGGGCCGCGGCATCACCGTCGGGCGCTCCATGGGTCTGCTGCTGACCCGCAAGTCGGAGAACGCGACGGTCACCCTGTGCCACACCGGCACCCGTGACCTGGCGGCCCAGTTGCGCCAGGCGGACATCGTCGTCGCGGCCGCCGGCGTCCCGCACCTGGTCAAGCCGGAGGACGTGAAGCCCGGCGCGGCCGTGCTGGACGTCGGCGTCAGCCGCGACGAGAACGGCAAGATCGTCGGAGACGTGCACCCGGGCGTCGCCGAGGTGGCCGGCTGGATCTCCCCGAACCCGGGCGGTGTCGGCCCCATGACGCGGGCGCAGCTGCTCGTGAACGTCGTCGAGGCGGCGGAACGGACGTCGAACAGTGCGGGCTGAGCACGAAGCGGAGGCGGGGACCGGCGCCGAGCCCGGCACCGAGCCCGAGCCCGGCACCGGGAGCGCGGCCGGGGCCGAGCCCGCCGCTGAGGCCGGGGCCGCCGCCCGTGAGGCCGCGAAATCGCGTCGCTTCCCCTCCATCACCAAGGACACCGCTCGCCCCGAGGGCCACGGCCGCGCCGCGCCCGGCGACGCCCTCGCGGCCCGGCAGTGGCCGATGCTCAGCGTGCTCGGCGCGACCGCGGTCGGGCTGCTCCTGACCGCGCTGAACCACCCCCGGGGCGGCTGCCTGGTCATCGGCGTGGCCCTGATCGCCGCCTCCGTGCTGCGGCGGGTCCTGCCCCAGGTGGGCATGCTCGCGGTGCGCTCCCGCTTCACCGACATGGTCACGTACGGGCTGCTGGGCGTGGCGATCACGCTGCTCGCGCTGGTGATGGAGCCGCACCCGTTGTTGCACATCCCGTTCCTGGAGAGCGCGGTCCGCTTCACCGTCCGCTGAGGTCCCCGACGCCCCGGCGTGCCTGACGTACCTGACGTACTCGCGACGCGCTCGTACACCCGTCCGGCGGTGTCCGGGGGTCGAAAAGAGCGGGGAAATCCCGCTCCACGCCTTCGAACCCCCGGTCCGTGTGCCCTGCACCACACGGACCGGGGGATTGGCCCGCCGGAAGGTCGGATAGCCTGACGCCGGATGTCTCTTCACGTCAAGATTCGCAGGGGAGCGGCGTCCGCCAGCACATGGGGCAGCGACGCCCCACCGCCAGCTGTCTAACGGAGAAGGCCATGACCCGCACTCCCGTGAATGTCACCGTCACCGGCGCCGCCGGCCAGATCGGCTACGCGCTGCTCTTCCGCATCGCGTCCGGCCACCTGCTCGGCGCGGACGTGCCGGTCAAGCTCCGCCTCCTGGAGATCCCCCAGGGCATGAAGGCCGCCGAGGGCACCGCCATGGAGCTCGACGACTGCGCCTTCCCGCTGCTGAAGGGCATCGACATCTTCGACGACCCGAACGCGGGCTTCGAGGGTGCGAACGTCGCCCTGCTCGTGGGCGCCCGCCCGCGCACCAAGGGCATGGAGCGCGGCGACCTGCTCTCCGCGAACGGCGGCATCTTCAAGCCGCAGGGCAAGGCCATCAACGACCACGCCGCGGACGACATCAAGGTCCTCGTCGTCGGCAACCCGGCCAACACCAACGCGCTCATCGCGCAGGCCGCCGCCCCGGACGTACCGGCCGAGCGCTTCACCGCGATGACCCGCCTCGACCACAACCGCGCGATCTCGCAGCTGGCCGCCAAGACCGGTGCCGCCGTCTCCGACATCAAGCGCCTCACCATCTGGGGCAACCACTCGGCGACCCAGTACCCGGACATCTTCCACGCGGAGATCGCCGGCAAGAACGCCGCCGAGGTCGTCAGCGACGAGCTGTGGCTCGCCGACACCTTCATCCCGACCGTCGCCAAGCGCGGCGCCGCGATCATCGAGGCCCGTGGCGCGTCCTCGGCCGCCTCCGCCGCGAACGCCGCCATCGACCACGTCCACACCTGGGTCAACGGCACGGCCGCGGGCGACTGGACCTCCATGGGCATCCCGTCGGACGGCTCCTACGGCGTCCCGGAGGGCATCATCTCCTCCTTCCCCGTCACCACCAAGGACGGCAAGTACGAGATCGTCCAGGGCCTGGACATCAACGAGTTCTCCCGCGCGCGCATCGACGCGTCCGTGGCGGAGCTCGTCGAGGAGCGCGACGCGGTCCGCGAGCTCGGCCTGATCTGATCCGTTCCGGTCGCCCGGTCCCGGTACCGGGACCGGCCGATCCGGTCCCGCACCACCTGAAAGGCCCCGGCGTACGCGCCGGGGCCTTTTGGCGTGAAGCGCCCTGTTCCGGGTACCCCCCGCGCCGTACGGTTGCCCTCCTCCCGAGCGAGGAGCACCCGTGAGCGGCACATCCGACGGCAGGGCCCCCGTGGACCCGGTGGCAACAGAGGCGGGACGCCTGCTGTGCGCCGGTACCTACCTCGATCCGGCCTACCGCGACCGGGTGATCGAGGAGCTGTACGTCCACGAGGAGCGGTTTCCCCCGCCCTCCTACGGGTTCGACGCCTCCCGCGTCCTCGCCCACGCCCTGCGCGCCCTGCGCACAAGGTGCTGCACAGCGCCGGACCGGGCTTCCGGGTCGCGGTGCCGGACGACTGGCAGCTCAGTACGTCCGAGAGCGGGACCGCGGTAGGCACGGTGTTCCGACCGGCCCGGGGCCGGGGCAGCCTGCTCCAGGTCTACCGGGTCACCGGCGGCTCCGGCGACCCGTGCGAGGTCTTGGTCGAGGACTCCAAGGGGCTGAGCTCCCGGGACGGCTACCTGCGGATCTCGCTCGGCGCGAAGGACACCACCGGCTGCGAGATCGTGTACGAGATCCCCGACGGGGAGACGAACGGGACCGCGCACGCCGTCGGGCGGCTGACCGTCGCTTCCGACGGCAGCCGCTGGGTGCTCCTGGGCGTCGGCCCGGCCGCCGAGGCCAAGGCCGTCCGCACGCGCATGGCGGCGGCCCTGGGCTCGTTCCGGCCGGAGTGACGCGGACCGGCGCGGTGCCTACTTGAACATGCCCGGGGTGTAGTGGCCCGGGACCATGCGCGTGGTGACCGCGAAGCGGTTCCAGACGTTGATCGTCGCGATGATGGCGATCAGGTGGGACAGCTCCTTCTCCTCGAAGTGCTTCGCGGCCTTCTCGTACACCTCGTCGGGAACGAATCCCTCGGTCAGGACGGTCACGGCCTCGGTCAGTTCGAGGGCGGCCACTTCCTTCTCGGTGTAGAAGTGGCGCGATTCCTCCAGGGCGCTGAGCTGGACGATCCGCTCGACGCTCTCGCCGGCGGCGATGGCGTCCTTCGTGTGCATGTCCAGGCAGAACGCGCAGTGGTTGAGCTGCGAGGCGCGGATCTTGACCAGTTCGACCAGGGCCGGGTCCAGGCCCTTCCTCGCGGCCATCTCCAGAGCGACGATCGCCTTGTAGACCTCGGGTGCGTGCTTGGCCCAGCCCATGCGGGGGGTGTGCTCGGGTGCGTGTGCGGTGGTGTCTTCGTACGTGGTGGTCATGGGTCCAACTTTAGGAAGCAGGCGGCCCGCCCGTATGGTCCATATCCATGACGGATCCTTGGGCCATTTCCGAAGACGTGGCAGCGGAAGCGGTCGGCGGGCCCGGTTCCGGTTTCGGTGCTGACCTGCACCTGGACCTTTCCGCCGGGCGCGGCCTGCGCGCCGGGCTGGTCGACGCGCTGCGCGAGGCCGCGCGCAGCGGACGGCTGGCGCCCGGGACCCGGCTGCCGTCCTCGCGCACGTTCGCCGCGGACCTCGGGATCGCGCGGAACACGGTCGCGGAGGCGTACGCCGAGCTCGTCGCCGAGGGCTGGCTGACGGCCCGCCAGGGCTCGGGCACCCGGGTCGCGGAGCGGGCCCGCCCGCTGCGGCCGGCGGGCTCCGCCCGGGTCCGCCACCCCGCGCCGCGGCGGCATTCGTACAGCCTGGTGCCCGGCACCCCGGACCTGGGCGCCTTCCCGCGCGCCGCCTGGCTGACGGCGGCCCGGCGAGCGCTGGCGCAGGCGCCGAACGAGGCCTTCGGGTACGCGGTCGACGCGCGCGGCCGGGTGGAGCTGCGCGAGGCACTCGCCGGATACCTGGCGCGGGCGCGCGGGGTGTACGCGGACCCCGAGCGGATCGTGCTGTGCGCGGGGTTCGCGCACGCGCTGATGCTGCTGGCGGGAGTGCTGCGGGCGCGCCGGGTGAAGGACGTGGTGGTGGAGGGGTACGGCCTCCACCACCACCGGGATGCGCTGGCGCAGGCAGGGCTGCGGACCCGGCCGCTGGCGGTGGACGACGCGGGGGCGCGCACGGAGGACCTGCCGGGGCCGGTGGGCGCGGGCGCCGGGGCGGTGCTGCTGACGCCCGCGCACCAGTTCCCCACCGGGGCGGCGCTGACCCCGGCCCGCCGGGCGGCGGCGGTCGACTGGGCCCGGAGCACGGGCGGGATCATCGTGGAGGACGACTACGACGGGGAGTTCCGCTACGACGGCCAGTCGGTGGGCGCGTTGCAGGGCCTGGACCCGGACCGGGTGGTCTACCTCGGTACGGCGAGCAAGTCGCTCGCCCCGGGGCTGCGGATGGGGTGGATGGTGGTGCCGCCGGGGCTGCTGGACGAGGTCGTCGCGGCGAAGGGGCGGACCGACTGGACGTCGAGCGCGGTGGACCAGCTGACGCTCGCCGAGTTCATCAGGTCGGGGGCGTACGACCGGCACGTGCGCGGGATGCGGCTGCGCTACCGGCGGCGCCGGGACGAGCTGGTCGCGGCCGTCTCCGGCCGCGTGGCGGTGTCGGGCATCGCGGCGGGCCTGCACGCGGTGCTGGACCTGCCGGCGGGGACCGAGGCCGCGGCCCTGCGCTCCGCCGCCTGGCAGGACCTGGCGGTGGTGCCGCTGTCCTTCTTCGCCCACCCGGACGCCCGCCTCGCGCGCCGGGAGGCCCTGGTGGTGGGCTACGGCACCCCGCCGTCGAGCGCCTGGTCGGCGACGCTGACCGCCCTGCTGGCCGCTCTGCCGTAAGTCCGCGCCGGTCAGGCCCCGGTGGGGCCGGGGGCGCCGGCCGGGGCGGTCCGCGGCGGTTCGCCGAAGCGGGCAAGTGCCAGGGCTCCGGCCACCGCGACCGCGAAGCCGAGGACGGCCAGCCAGGTCAGGCCCTCGCGGGTGCGGTCGCCGAGCCAGACCACCCCCACCACCGCCGGACCGATCGTCTCGCCGATCACCATGCCCGCCGTGGCCGCCGTCACCGAGCCGCGCTGGAGCGCCGAGGTCAGCAGCAGGAACGCCGCGCCCCCGCCCAGCAGCAGGGCGTACAGCGCCGGGTTCGCGAACGCCGCGAGCGAGACGTCTCCGATGAGGCGGACCGCCACCTCCACCACCCCGAACCCCGTACCCGAGGCCAGACCCAGCACCAGCGCCCGCGAACGGTCCGGGAGCCCGCCGGCCACCATCCCCACCAGCAGCACCAGCCCCGCCACCACCAGCAGCCCCAGCTCCAGCGCGAACGACCCGGTCCCCGAGCCCTCCTCGCCCGACGCCAGCCCCAGCATCGCCAGCCCCGCGCACACCACCCCCACCGCGCCCCACTCGGCCCGGCTCAGCCGTACGTGCAGCAGCCGCGCCGAGACCACCGCCGTCACCGCGAGGCTCGCCGCCAGCGCCGCGGACACCGTGTAGATCGGGACGTGCAGCAGCGCCACGATCTGCAGGACGAACCCGGCCGCGTCCAGCCCCAGGCCCGCCACGTACCGCCACTGCCGGGCCGCCCGCAGCAGCAGCGCCGGATCCACCCCGGACCCCGTCCCCGGCTCCGCCGCCCGCGCGGCCATCGCCTGCAGTACCGAAGCCGTACCGAAACAGACCGCCGCACCGAGCGCGCAAACCATCCCAAGGAGCACGAAACGACTCTAGGTCATGGAGGTCATGAGGGGGTTTCGACGGCCGGATTCCATCGGTTCGCCGCCCCGTTCTAGTCTGTCCGCCATGGACGACAGCAGTACGGGCAGCAGAACGACCGACACCACGCGCCGCCGCATGCGCTCCGGCGGCGTCGCCCTCGGCGGCATGGGCCTGCTCGCCGCCGCGCTCGTGGCCTGCGGCAGCAGCAGCGAGCCCGACAAGCGCTGCGCGGACCGCGCCACCATGGAGAAGCTGAACACCAAGGAGTGCAAGAGCGGCGGCCGCGGCTCCTACTACTACGGCGGCTCCGTCGCGAGCAACAACCGCGTCAGCGGCGGCAGCTTCGACAAGTCCGCCGTCACCCGCGGCGGCATCGGCGGCAGCCACAAGAGCTCCTCGGGCGGCTGATCCAGCGTGCAGCGCCACACCATCGAGCCGCGCCCCGACTGGCAGAAGACCGTCGAGGAGCAGGGGCTGATCTATCCCCTCACCCGCTACCCCGACGACTCCCTGCGCCCCTACTGGGACGAGAGCGCGTACTACTCCTTCTCGCTCCCCGAGGTGGAGGCGCTGGAGAACGTCGTCGAGGAGCTGCACGCCATGTGCCTGGCCGCGGCCGCGCACATCGTCGAGCACGACCGCTTCGCGGACCTCGGCATCAGCGACCCGAAGCTGGCCGCGCTGATCGCCGAGTCCTGGCGCCGGCGCGCCGAACAGCCCTCCCTCTACGGCCGGTTCGACCTGCGCTACGACGGCTCCGGCAGCCCGGCCAAGATGCTGGAGTACAACGCGGACACCCCCACCTCCCTCGTGGAGGCGGCCAGTCCGCAGTGGTTCTGGATGGAGGAGCGCTTCCCCGGCGCCGACCAGTGGAACTCCCTCCACGAGCGGCTCGTCGACGCCTGGCGCCGGCAGGCGGAACTGCTGCCGCCCGGCCCGCTGCACTTCGCGCACTCCGAGACCGACGAGCTCGGCGAGGACCTGATGACGGTCGCCTACCTCCAGGAGACCGCCGAGCAGGCGGGCCTGGAGACGGAGGCGCTGTCCGTCGAACAGATCGGCTGGGACGGCCTGTCGGGCCGGTTCGTGGACCAGAAGCTCGGGTTCATCCGCAGCTGCTTCAAGCTCTACCCGTGGGAATGGCTGGCCACCGACCCCTTCGCCCCCCAGGTCCTCGGCACGTACGACCACGGCGGCGGCTCCGGCACCACCGTCTGGATCGAGCCGCTGTGGAAGATGCTGCTGTCCAACAAGGCGCTGCTGGCCGTCCTGTGGGAGCTCTTCCCCGAGCACCCGAACCTGCTGCCCGCCTACCTGGACGGCCCGCGCGAGCTCGCCGGCACCACCGGGTACGCGGCGAAGCCGCTGCTGGGCCGCGAGGGGGCCGGGGTCACCCTGCACCCGGCGGGCGGCGCCGAGCCCTTCACCCCGGCCGAGGGGGAGACGTACGTCTTCCAGGGCCTGGCCCCGCTCCCCGACTTCGACGGCAACCGCGTGGTGCTCGGCGCCTGGGTCGTCGAGGAGGAGGCGGCGGGCCTGGGCATCCGCGAGTCGTCGGGCCCGGTCACGGACGAGTACGCCCGCTTCCTGCCCCACGTCATCCTGTAGCGCCGCCGCGGGCGCGGCCGGACGCCGCCGGGCGCGGCCGGCCCGGCCGCGCCCGGCGGCGGGACGGGTCAGCCCGCGGCCAGGACCTCGCGCAGCTGGTCCAGGCCCCAGTCCAGGTCCTCCTTGCTGATCACCAGCGGGGGCGCGATGCGGATCGTCGACCCGTGCGTGTCCTTGACCAGCACCCCCCGCTCCATCAGCGCCTCCGAGATCTGCCGGCCCGTACCGTGCGCCGGGTCGATGTCGACGCCCGCCCACAGCCCCCGCCCGCGTACGGCGGTCACCGCGCCGCCGCCGACCAGCAGGTTCAGCTCCCGGTGCAGGTGGTCGCCGAGCTCGGTGGCGCGCTGCTGGTACTCGCCGGTGCGCAGCATCGCGATCACCTCCAGGGCGACCGCGCAGGCCAGCGGGTTGCCGCCGAAGGTGGAGCCGTGCTCGCCGGGGCGGAACACCCCGAGCACGTCCCGGTCGGCGATCACGGCCGAGACCGGGACCACGCCGCCGCCCAGCGCCTTGCCGAGGATGTACACGTCCGGCACGACGTCCTCGTGCTCGCACGCGAAGGTCCTGCCGGTCCGGCCCAGCCCCGACTGGATCTCGTCCGCCATGAACAGCACGTTCCGCTCGCGCGTGAGCTCCCGCACGCCCCGCAGGTAACCGGCCGGCGGCACCAGCACCCCGGCCTCGCCCTGGATCGGCTCCAGCAGCACGGCCACGGTGTTCGCGGTGACGGCCTCCGCCAGCGCGGTCAGGTCCCCGTACGGAACGATCTCGAACCCGGGGGTGTAGGGCCCGTAGTGGTCGCGCGCCTCGTGGTCCGTGGAGAAGCTCACGATGGTCGTCGTACGGCCGTGGAAGTTGTTGGCCGCGACCACGATCTTGGCCTGCCCGTCCGGCACGCCCTTGACCTCGTAGCCCCACTTGCGGGCGGTCTTGACCGCCGTTTCCACGGCCTCCGCGCCCGTGTTCATCGGCAGCACCATCTCCTTGCCGCACAGCGCGGCCAGTTCGCGGCAGAAGTCGGCGAACCGGTCGTGGTGGAAGGCCCGCGAGGTGAGGGTGACCCGCTCCAGCTGCGCCTTGGCCGCGTCCAGCAAACGGCGGTTGCCGTGGCCGAAGTTGAGCGCCGAGTAGCCGGCGAGCATGTCCAGGAACCGGCGGCCCTCCACATCGGTCATCCACGCGCCTTCCGCGGACGCCACGACGACGGGCAGCGGGTGGTAGTTGTGCGCACTGTGCGCCTCGGCGGAGTGCAGGGCTTCGGCAGTGGTCGACACGGGGTCTCCGATCGTCGGTGTGCGGGCGGGATGGAGGGGCGAGGGTGACGGGGGTGGCGTCACCTGCGTCACGTCACCTTGTATACGGCTATACGTCGCTCGTATACCGGACGGGGAAACCTTTCTTGTGGACCGCCCGCTAAGGTGGGCGGTACGCACGGCGACTGGCGTACGGAGAACCAACTCCGGGGGAGTCGTGCGCGTACGACCGCATACAGGGCCGCTCGCCTGGGCCTCGCGGGGACGAGACCTGACATCGACCCCGGAGGAGCCGCCATGAGCGCGAGCCGCCACCCCGCCCTGACCACGGTCGACCCCGAGCTGGCGTCCTTCGTCGCCGCCGAGGAGACCTTGCAGGCGCAGACCCTGCGCCTGATCCCCAGCGAGAACTACGTGTCCGCCGCCGTGCTCGAAGCCTCCGGCACCGTGCTGCAGAACAAGTACAGCGAGGGCTACCCCGGCCGCCGCTACTACGAGGGCCAGCAGAACATCGACCGCGTCGAGGCGCTGGCCGTCGAGCGGGCGAAGGGCCTGTTCGGGGTGGACCACGCCAACGTCCAGCCGTACTCCGGCTCCCCGGCGAACCTCGCCGTGTACCTGGCCTTCGCCGAGCCGGGCGACACGGTGATGGGCATGGCCCTGCCGATGGGCGGCCACCTGACGCACGGCTGGGGGGTCTCGGCGACGGGGTCCTGGTTCCGGGGCGTGCAGTACGGGGTCCGCGCCGAGGACGGCCTGATCGACTACGACGCCGTACGGGAGCTCGCGCTGGCGGAGCGCCCGAAGATCATCTTCTGTGGCGGTACGGCGCTGCCGCGCACGATCGACTTCGAGGCGTTCTCCTCGATCGCCCGCGAGGCGGGCTCGGTCCTCGTCGCGGACGTGGCGCACATCGCCGGCCTGATCGCGGGCGGGGCGCACCCCTCGCCGGTCGGGCACGTGGACGTCGTCTCCACGACCACGCACAAGACGCTGCGCGGCCCCCGGGGCGCGATGCTGATGTGCAAGGAGGAGCACGCGAAGGCCATCGACAAGGCGGTCTTCCCGGGCCTCCAGGGAGGTCCGCACAACCAGACGACCGCGGGCATCGCGGTGGCCCTGCACGAGGCGGCGCAGCCGTCGTTCGTCACGTACGCGCACGCGGTCGTCGCCAATGCCAAGGCCCTGGCGGCGGCGCTGCTGGAGCGGGGCTTCGACCTGGTGTCGGGCGGTACGGACAACCACCTGATCCTGATGGACCTCACCTCGCGGGGGGTGCCGGGCAAGGTGGCGGCCAAGGCGCTGGACCGCGCGGGGATCGTCGTGAACTACAACACGGTCCCGTTCGACCCGCGCAAGCCGTTCGACCCGTCGGGCATCCGCATCGGCACGCCGTCGCTGACCTCGCGGGGCCTGGGCACCGGCCACATGCCGGTGGTGGCCGAGTGGATCTCCCGGGCCGTGGACGCCGCCGCGAAGCAGGACGAGGCGGCCCTCGCCGCGATCCGCGCGGAGGTCGCGGACCTCATGGCGGCCCACCCCGCCCCGGGCCTCCCGCTCTCCTGACCGGCCCCCTCCCCGGGGCTCCGGCCCCGGGGGGATTGCGGACGGGTGCGGACCGGCAGTGCCCTCGTACCTGAGAGAATGGGGCCATGGCTTCTGATCGTCCTCGCGCGCTCTCCGGCATCCAGCCCACCTCCGGCTCGTTCCACCTCGGGAACTACCTCGGAGCCATCCGCCAGTACGTCGCCCTCCAGGAGACGCACGACGCGTTCTACATGGTCGTCGACCTGCACGCGATCACCATGCCGCAGGATCCGAAGGACCTGCGCGCCAATACCCGCCTCTCCGCGGCCCAGCTGCTCGCCGCCGGCCTCGACCCGGACCGCTGCACGCTCTTCATCCAGAGCCACGTCCCCGAGCACGCACAGCTCGGCTGGGTCATGAACTGCATCACCGGCTTCGGCGAGGCCAGCCGGATGACCCAGTTCAAGGACAAGTCCGCCAAGGGCGGCGTCAACAGCGCCAGCGTCGGGCTCTTCACGTACCCGATCCTCCAGGTCGCCGACATCCTGCTCTACCAGGCGAACGCCGTACCCGTGGGCGAGGACCAGCGCCAGCACATCGAGCTGACCCGCGACCTCGCGGAGCGCTTCAACCAGCGCTACGGCCGGACCTTCACGGTCCCCGCCGCGCACATCGTCAAGGAGGTCGCGAAGATCTACGACCTCCAGGACCCCTCGATCAAGATGTCGAAGTCCGCGTCCTCCCCCAAGGGCCTGATCAACCTCCTCGACGAGCCCAAGGTCACCGAGAAGAAGATCAAGAGCGCGGTCACCGACACCGAGGCGGTGATCCGCTTCGACACCGAGAACAAGCCCGGCGTCAGCAACCTGCTCACGATCTACTCCACCCTCACGGGGGAGTCCGTCCCCGCCCTCGAAGCCCGCTACGAGGGCAAGGGCTACGGCGCGCTCAAGACGGACCTGGCCGGCGTGATGGTCGATTTCGTCACACCGTTCAAGCAGCGCACCCAGGAGTACCTGGACGACCCGGAGACCCTGGACTCCATCCTGGCCAAGGGAGCGGAGAAGGCCCGCGCGGTCGCCGCCGAGACCCTGGCGCAGGCGTACGACCGCCTCGGCCTGGTGCCCGCCAAGCACTGAGTCCAGGAGGCCCTGGCAATCCGGGGGGTGCTGGCCCCACACTGGGTCGGCAGGACCCGTACGCAACCCGTACACACCAGACGACGGAGGAGACATACGTGGGGACCGTAACGCTCGGCGTTTCGATCGCGGTCCCGGAGCCGTACGGCAGCCGGCTGCAGCAGCTGCGCGCCGGCTTCGGGGACGCTGCCGCGCACGGCATCCCCACGCATGTCACCCTCGTCCCGCCCACCGAGGTGGAGGCGGACCGGCTGCCGGAGATCCGGGCCCACCTGGCCGAGGTCGCGGCCGCCTTCGGCCCCTTCCGGATGCGGCTGGAGGGGACGGGAACCTTCCGCCCGCTCTCGCCGGTCGTCTTCGTCAAGGTCGTCGAGGGCGGTACGGGCTGCACCCGGCTCCAGGGCCTGGTCCGCGACCCGGACGGGCCGCTCAACCGCGAGCTGGCGTTCCCGTACCACCCGCACGTCACGGTCGCCCACGGGATCTCCGAGGAGGCGATGGACCGGGCGTTCGCGGCCCTCGCCGACTACGAGGCGCAGTGGACCTGCACCGGTTTCGCCCTCTACGAGCAGGGCTCGGACGGGGTCTGGCGCAAGCTGCGCGAATACCCTTTCGGCACGGGCCCGATCGCCGGGGTCCCGGCGCAGTCGGGCTCACCGGTCGATGAGGCGGCGCCGGCCGCCGGGCCCGCGGGCGACGGCGCGGCACGGCGCTCCTGACGCAGCGGCCCGAGGGTCTTGCGGACGTGGAAGCGGAGCGTACGTAGGACCAGAGTGGGGAATGAACAGCCCGTCGGAAGCACTTCGCGAAAAGTCACAATCGACGACCGTAGCGGCCGAACCCGGCAATCCCGGCTATTTCCGCTCCCTCATTTACCGTGACCCCATGGACTGGCTGACGAAACTCCCGGTGATCGGCCCGCTGGTGCTCCGCCTGATGCGGACCCACGCCTGGCGCGCCTACGAACGCCTCGACCGCGTCCACTGGAGCCGGCTCGCCGCCGCGATCACCTTCATCAGTTTCCTCGCCCTCTTCCCCCTGATCACCGTGGCCGCCGCGATCGGCGCGGGGCTGCTCAGCCAGGACCAGCTGGACCGGCTCCAGAAGAACCTCTCCGAGCAGGTCCCCGGCATCTCCGAGCAGCTCGACATCGAGGGCCTCGTCGCCAACGCCGGCACGATCGGGCTCGTCGCCGCGGCCCTGCTGCTCGTCACCGGCATCGGGTGGGTCGGCTCGATGCGGGACTGCCTGCGCGCGGTGTGGGACAAGGACGACGAAGACCTGGGCAACCCCATCCTCCGCAAGGGCAAGGACGCGCTCGTCCTCGTCGGCCTCGGCGGCGTGGGCCTGGCCTCGGCCGCCGCCTCGATCCTCGGCTCCAGCGCGGTCGGCAAGTTCGGCGGCTGGCTGGGGGTGCCCCAGCACGGCGCGGGCGGCGTGCTCCTGCGCGCCGGGGCCTTCCTCGTCGGCGTCGTCGCCGCCTTCCTGATCCTGCTGTACGTACTGACGCTGCTGCCCGGCGTCGAACCGCCGCGCCGCCGGCTCATCCAGGCCGCCCTCATCGGCGCGGCCGGCTTCGAACTGCTGAAACTGCTGCTCAGCGGCTATATGCGCGGGGTCGCCGCGAAGAGCATGTACGGGGCCTTCGGCGTGCCGGTCGCCCTGCTGATCTGGATCAACCTGATGGCGAAGCTGCTGCTGTTCTGCTCCGCCTGGACGGCCACCCGCGCCGGCGCGGACGGCGACGCGAACGGCGACGGCGCACAGGACCCGCAGGAGCCTGCGGCCCCCGCGCCCACGGAGGCCAAGGGCGCCTAGGACGTCGGGCGCCCCGGACGTCGGGCGCCTAGGACGTGTGGCCGCCGCCGGTGCGGCGGCCGCGCGGGCCCCGCGGCCAGCGCCGGTTGACCGCGTACGCCCCGCCCGCGATCACGGCCAGCGCCCCGCCCGCGACCCCGAGCGCGGTGCCGACACCGCCCCCCGCACCCGCACCGGCCGCCGAGGGGTTCTTCTCGTGCGACTGGGCGGGGGAGCCCAGCGAGGAGGTGTCCGCGCTCTTCGGCGGGACCAGCTCGCCCACCGGCTTGACCTTGCCGATCGCCGCGAAGCCCCAGTCGAAGAGGTCGGCGGTCTCCTCGTAGACCGAGTTCAGCCCGCCCGCGGCCGGGTTCATCACCGTCACGAGCAGCTTCTTGTTGCCCTGCTGGGCCGCGCCGGTGAAGGTCGATCCGGCCATCGTGGTGTTCCCGTTCTTCACCCCCGCGATGCCCTTGTACGGGGAGAGCCCGCCGGAGCCCGTCATCAGCCGGTTGGTGTTCTGGATCTCGAAGTACTCCCGGGGCTTCCCGGGCTCCTGGCGCCCCGGGAACTTCGCCTCGGCCGTCCCGCAGTACTCCCGGAAGTCCTGCTTCTGCAGGCCGGAGCGGGCGATGAGGCTGAGGTCGTACGCGCTGGACACCTGCTCGGGGGCGTCGTACCCGTCCGGGGAGACCACGTGCGTGTCCAGGGCCTGGAGCTCCTCGGCGTGCGCCTGCATGTCCTTGACGGTCTTGTCGATGCCGCCGTTCATGGCGGCCAGCACGTGCACGGCGTCGTTCCCGGACCGCAGGAACACCCCGAGCCACAGGTCGTGCACCGAGTACTCGTGGTCCTCCTTGACCCCGACCAGGCTGGAGCCGGCGCCGACGCCCTCCATCTCCTGCTCGGTGACCTTGTGGACCTGGTCCTTGGGGAGGCCGGGCAGCACCGTGTCCGCGAAGAGCATCTTCAGGGTGGACGCCGGGGGCAGCCGCCAGTGCGCGTTGTTGGCGGCCAGCACCTCGCCGGTGTCGGCGTCGGCCACGATCCACGAACGCCCCGTCAGGCTCGTCGGCAGGGCGGGGGCCCCCGCCAGCGGGTTCACCTGCACCCCCGGCTTGCCGAGCAGGGCGCCGCCGACGGTGGACATCGACGCCGGCGGCGCGGCCGCCGCGGGCGCCTTGGGCGGCTGCGCCTTCCCGTCCGAGGGCGGGGTGGGCGCGGCGTGCGCGGGCACCACGAGCATCGCGGGGACCAGCAGGCCGGCGGAAAGGACCGTCAGTGCAGTCTTCTTTGCAGACACGCAGGTGAAAGTACATCCATATCGGCTCTCTGCCGTCAGGGACCGGCCAACGCGGCCGAACCACCGCCGGGACAGCCCACCCCGGCGCGTCCGTCCTGGGGACCAAACCGATACTGGGGGCATGAAACTCAGCCGCGCCGTCTCCTGGTTCCTGCTCGCCTTCGGAGTGTGGAGCTGGTTCATCTGGGCAACTTTCGTCCGGAACCTGTGGAAGGACGCCAGTGGTCTGGCATTCGACGCGGCGGGCGAGCCGACGGCCTACTTCTGGGTCCACCTTCTCCTGGCCATCGCCTCCTTTCTCCTGGGGACGGCCGTTGGTGTGATCGGGTTGCGCGGCCTCCTCGCGCTGCGGCGCACATCACGCCGGGGTCCCGGCGCGTGAGGACCGTGCTCTTCGCGGGGATCGGGCTGACGGTCCTGGCCCTGCTGGTGCTGGTCCACCGGTGGCTGTGGGTCCGCCTGGTCCGCGATACGACGCGCCCGCGCGCCGCGGTGCGCCGCATCGGCACCGCCCTGGCCTTCGCACTCCCGCTCCTCTCCCTGGCCGCCCTCACCGCGGGCCGCGCCGGCGCCCCCTTCTGGCTCCAACAGTCGGTGGCCTGGCCGGGTTACATGTGGCTGGCGGTCCTGCTGTACCTGAGCCTCGCGATGGCAGTGGCGGAGCCCGTCCGCGCGTTCCTGCTCCGCCGGAAGCCCGGTACCGACCCGGTCACCCCGGTCACCCCGGTCACCCCGGTCACCCCGGTCACCCCGGTCACCCCGGTCACCCCGGCCCCGCCGGCCGGGGCGCCCGCCGCGGCGCCCGAGCCGGCGCCGGCCCCCGGCGGGGCCACCCGCCGCCAGTTCGTCGCACGGGCGGTGGGCGGCGCGGCCGCCCTCACGGCCACCGCCACCGTCGCCCACGGCACGTACGGGGTCCTGCGCGGCCCCCGCGTCAAGCGCGTCCAGGTCCCCCTGGCCAAACTGCCCCGCGCCGCCCACGGCTTCCGCATAGCCGTCGTCAGCGACATCCACCTCGGCCCCGTCCTCGGCCGCGCCCACACCACCCGTATCGTCGAGACGGTCAACCGCACGCAGCCCGACCTCATCGCCGTCGTCGGCGACCTCGTCGACGGCAGCGTCCACGACCTCGGCCCCGCCGCCGAGCCCCTGCGCCGGCTCTCCGCCCGGCACGGCACGTACTTCGTCACCGGCAACCACGAGTACTTCTCCGGCGCGCAGCAGTGGGTCGACCACGTCCGCGAGCTCGGCCTCACCCCCCTGGAGAACGCCCGCCGGGCCCTCCCGTACTTCGACCTCGCCGGGGTCAACGACGTGGCGGGGGAGACGGAGGGCCACGGGCCGGACTTCACGGCCGCCCTCGGCGACCGCGACCCGGCCCGCACCGCCGTGCTCATGGCGCACCAGCCGGTCGTCATCCACGACGCCGTCCGCCACGGCGTCGACCTCC
Source organism: Streptomyces vinaceus (assembly GCF_008704935.1). Classification (NCBI taxonomy): domain Bacteria; kingdom Bacillati; phylum Actinomycetota; class Actinomycetes; order Kitasatosporales; family Streptomycetaceae; genus Streptomyces; species Streptomyces vinaceus. Next base: position 2,999,238 of record NZ_CP023692.1, on the reverse strand, counting down.
AGCTCTCCGGCCACACCCACGGCGGCCAGCTCTGGCCGGGCAACTACCTCGCCGAACTCGCCAACCCCACGGTCGCCGGCCTGGAGCGCTACGGCGACACCCAGCTCTACGTATCGCGCGGCGCCGGCGCCTGGGGGCCGCCGGTCAGGGTCGGCGCCCCCTCCGACATCACGGTCGTCGAACTCGCCTCATACCAGGCGTGACCGGGCGCAACCGGTAGCGACCCGCCGTGAATCGGCCTTCCCGGGGCTGAATTTCCATGATGGGATGACCGTTAATCGGACATGGGGATCCGGTCAGCGAGTCAAACCATGGCATTTTCATGGGTGGGGTGGGGTCAAGGGTGAAGTCTGTCCGCTCGAAGGTCATCGCGGCGGGGCTGGTGATCGGCGTCGCCGGTGCCGGCGCCTGGCAGCTGCTTCCGGAGGAGGGCCGCGGCAGCGGGACCGCCCTGCGGGTCGGGACGAGCGACGTGGTCTCGTCCCTCGACCCCGCCGGGGCGTACGACGCGGGCTCCTGGGCCCTCTTCAGCAACGTCTACCAGTCGCTGCTGACGATCAAGTCCGGCTCCGACACCCCGGTCCCGGACGCGGCCTCGTCCTGCAAGTTCACCGGCACGCAGCTCACCACGTACGCGTGCGAGCTCCGCCCCGACCTGAAGTTCTCGAACGGGCGGGCGATCACCGCCGAGGACGTCAAGCACTCCTTCGACCGGATCAAGGCGATCAACTCCGACCAGGGTCCGGCGCCGCTCTTCAACACCCTCCAGTCGGTCAAGGCCGAGGGCCGCACCATCACCTTCACGCTCTCCGCGCCCGACGCCACCTTCCCCTTCAAGATCGCGACGGGTGCCGCCTCGATCGTCGACAAGGAGAAGTACCCGGCGAAGGCCCTGCGCGAGGACGGCAAGGTCGACGGCTCCGGCCCCTTCACCCTCGGCGCGTACCAGGCCGGCACCAGCGCCGAGCTCAAGCCGAACCAGGCCTACCGCGGCCAGCCCAGGCAGCCCGGCAAGACGGCCGTCACCGTCCGGTACTACAAGGACTCCGCCCAGCTCAACCAGGCCTGGACCGACCACCAGATCGAGATCGCCCACCGCGACATGCCGCCGGAGGTGCTCGCTGGCCTCAACCCCGGCCTGAAGGACACCAAGTACCAGGCCTCCGGAGGCTCGGAGACCCGCAACATCGTCTTCAACGTGCGCTCCGGCTCCCCGGCCGCGCCGCTCGCCGTGCGCCAGGCCGTCGCCGCCGTCATCGACCGCTCCAAGGTGGCCGGCGACATCCACCACGGCACGGTCACCCCGCTCTACTCCCTCGTCCCGGCCGGGATCTCCTCGCACAGCACCCCGTTTTTCGACACGTACCCGACGCCCAACGGCGCCGCCGCGAAGAAGCTCCTCAAGGACGCCGGGATCACCGCCCCGGTCTCCCTGACCCTCGGCGTGTACTCGCGCGGCCCGAACGTCGCCGAGGCGGACGAGATCGCGAAGCAGCTCACGGCCACCGGGCTCTTCCAGATCAAGGTCAAGACTGTCGAACAGTGGGCCGACTTCCAGAAGGCCTACGCGGCCGGTGAGTTCGACGCCTACACCATCGGCTGGATCGCCGACTTCCCGGACGCGGACAACTTCCTCGCCCCGCTCGTCGGCGCCGACTCCAGCATGAACAACGGCTTCTCGGACAAGGCCGTCGACGGGCTCATCGCCCGCACCCAGTCCTTCTCGGACCGGGGCCAGGCCGCCGGCGACTTCCGCGAGCTCCAGAAGCTGGTCTCCCAGCAGATCCCGGTGCTGCCGATCTGGCAGAAGAAGGACTACGTGATGTCGCGCGAGTCCGTCTCCGGCACCCAGTACCTCTCCGACGGCACCGGGGTCTGGCGCCTGTGGGAGCTCAACTGGCTGTAGCCGCACCGTCGGCGCCGGCCGTGGGGTCGAAGTCGGCATCCGGGTCGGACGCCCGCTTCTTCCTCGACACCGCCGTCTGCGCCATCCCCGGCAGGAAGTCCGCGAACAGCTCGTGGACCTCGCGCACCAGCGGCCGCAGCACCCGGAACCGGGCCAGGACGATGCCCCGCGTCGTCAGCTGCGCGCCGCGCTCCGCGAGCCGCCGCGTCTTCTCGCTGTCGGGGGAGCGGTCGAAGACCCAGTACAGGACGAGCCCCATCTGCGAGAGCCACATCAGCTCCGGCAGTACGTCGGCCAGTTCGGCCGGCACCTTCGTCTTCGCGCCCGCCAGCACCTCGCGGTGCATCTCGATCGCCGCCTGGCGCGCGGGTTCCGATTCGGGGGAGAAGGGGCTGAGCGGACTCTCGGGGTCCGCCGCGTTCTTGAAGAACTGGGAGGCGAACTCGTGGTACGGGGCGGCGATGTCGAGCCAGGTCGTCAGCACGCCCGCGAGCCGCTTCTGCAGATCGGTCTCGCTGTCCAGGATGGGCCGGACCGCCGCCTGGTGCGCGGCGCCGATCCGGTCGTAGAACCCCTGGACCAGGTGTTCCTTCGAGGCGAAGTAGTAGTAGGCGTTGCCGACCGAGACCCCTGCCTCCTTGGCGATGGCCCGCATGGTCGTCTTGTCGAAGCCGCGCTCCTGGAAGAGACGGAGCGCGGTTTCGAGGATGAGCGTGCGGGTCTGCTCGCTCTTGGGAGCCTTCTGATCAGTCACGGTGTACGAGCCTAGCCGGGTACGGCGCAGTGGTCGCCACAGGCCGGGGCCTGCGGCTCCACTTCGCCCTCGGGCCCGGGTCCGGTCCGTACCGCCTGCCGCCAGGCGGAGGCCGTGTACATGGCGGCCCGGGCGAAGGGCCGGCCCGCGGCGGTGGCGAGCCAGTTGGCCTTCGGCCGGTGCTCCGCCAGCGCCCACAGGCACACGATGAAGGCATCGGTCCCGGTCCACACCTGCCCCGAGTCCCCGATGACGGTGATCTCGCGGAGCGTGGAGGCGTGGTCGAGCTGCGGGAACTTCCCCCGCGCCGCGAAGGACGCGGCCGGGATCAGCCGCAGCGGCACCAGCCAGCGCTGGCCGAGGAGCCAGTGCCGGATGTGGACGCAGAGCGGGCAGTCGGCGTCGTACAGCACGGTCAGGTGCCGGGTCGGCTGCACCGTCGTGGCCGCGGTCATCGCTCAGGCCCCGGCCGGAGCGGTCCACCCCTGCGGGGCGACCGGCGGGGTCTGCTGGCGCTCCATGATCCCGCGACGGCGCATCTTGTTCAGCACCCAGACGTTGCCGAGGTGCATGACGCCGAGGACGAGCAGGACGACGCCGAGCTTGACCGACAGTGCCTCGAACAGCCGGCGGGCCGAGTCGATGCCGGCGTCCGAACGCAGGTAGAGCGTCACGAAGCCGATGTTGACGAGGTAGAACCCCACCACCAGGAGGTGGTTCACGGCGTCCGCGAGCTTCTCGTTCCCGTGCAGGACGTCGGCGATGAAGATGCGGCCGTTGCGGCTGAGCGTACGGGCGACCCAGACGGTCAGCGCGATGCTGATGAGCAGGTAGATGACGTATGCGACGACGGTGAGGTCCATTGCCTCTGCCCCCTTGAACGTGTTCAACTCGTTGGCAGGACTGACTGTAGACCTCTTTTTGAACAGGTTCAAGCGATCTCGGCGGCCGTTGCGACCCAGCGCGGCGGGCGCTGTCGGAGGGGGGCCCTAGGCTTCGGGCATGGCAAGGGTGACGTTCGTCGACGAGGCGACCTCCGGCGACCGGGCCGGCGGGTGGGAGTTCGAGGTGGCCGAAGAGCGGCTCGCGCTGCGCGAGTTGATCCTCGTGCTCGTCGGGGACCGCCAGGTGACCGAGCTCGACGAGGTCGTCGACCTGCCGCTCGGCACCGAGGTCACCTTCCTCAAGCTCGTCGCCCTGGCGGGTGGCTGACATGGCCGACCGCGCCTACGCCGAAGCCGCCTACCGGGCCCTGGCGCAGGAGGACGCCCCGGAGCTGGCGACCGCGCTGCTCAAGGCCGCCATCGCCTACAGCGGCCACTGGCAGAACAACAAGGAGGCGGCGCAGCTCGTCGCCGACGTGAACGCCCGGCCCGCCGGGTTCCGGCAGCGGCTCGTGGACGAGCTCGGCCACACCCTCGCCTCCCTGGCGGGGGAGTCCGGCGCCCGGGCCAACGCCCTGGGCCTCGCCGCCGCCGTCGGCCGGGACCTGCCCTGGGGCGAAGCGCTCCACGCCGCCCGCCGCGAGAAGCTCGACGAGATCGGCCGCATGAGCGGGACCGGATACCACGGCTGGGTGCCGGAGCTGGTGCTCGCCGAGCTCGCCGCGGGCCGTCCGGTGGCGCCGGCCGTCGTCGCCGCCCTGCGCCGCAGCGCCCTGTCCGCGTACGGCTACCAGCCGGTCGTCGTGATCGCCGCGCGCCTGACCGAACCCGTGCTCAACGTCGGCGAGGCCTGGGCGGACCGGGCGCTGGCCGACGGGGAGCGCTGGCACGCCCTCCTCGCGCACGCCGCGACCGCGACCGCCGCCAGGCCCACCGCCACGTGGGAGAAGGCCGGCCGGGCGCTGGTCGAGGAGGCGGGGGAGGACGAGGTGCGCGAGCGGCTGCTCGGCTGGCTCCGGCTCGTCGGCGCGCCCCGCACCCTCCCCCTGGGCGAGGAGCGGTTCGGGCCGAACCCGAACGACACGTTCGACCCCTACAACGCCAACGCCCTGCGCGGCCTGGCCTGGCTGCTGTCCTTCCTGCCCCCGCACCCGGAGACGGCGCGGGTCCTCGGCTCGCTCGTCGAGACCTCGCTGCGCAAGGTCGCGGGCCTGGGCCCGCGGGCCCCCAAGGTGGCCAATGCCGGGGTCACCGCCCTCTCCCTCATCGACAGCGAGGCCGCCCTGGCCGAGCTGGCCCGGCTGGCCACCCGGGTGACCTTCAAGGGCACCCTCAAGGTGCTGGACACCGCCCTGGAGGCGCGGGCCGTCGCCCTGGGCCTCGGCCGGGAGGAGATCGAGGAGCTCGCGGTGCCGGCGTACGGGCTCACCGGCGTCGGCCGGGCCGAGCGGGCGCTGGGCGGGACCACCGCCGTCGTGGAGGTCCGCGGCCCCAGGGCGGTCCTCTGCTGGCGCAGCGCCGCCGGCAAGGCGGTCAAGAGCGTCCCCGCCGCCGTGCGCCGCGACCACCCCGAGGAGCTCAAGGAGCTCAAGGCGGCCGTCAAGGACATCGACAAGATGCTCGGGGCCCAGGCCGAGCGGCTGGACCGGCAGTTCCTCGCCCGCCGCCGCTGGGCGTACGGGAAGTGGCGCGAACGGTACGTCGACCACCCGCTGGTCGGGACCCTGGCCCGGCGGCTGCTCTGGGTGGTGGACGGCACCCCGGTAGGCTTCGCCGGCGGCGAGCTGCGCACCCTCGACGACACCCCGGTCACCGAGGTCACCGAGGGCGCCGAGGTGACGCTGTGGCATCCCATCGACCGCGAGCCGGCCGAGGCGGCCGCCTGGCGGGACTGGATCGAACGGCACGGCATCACCCAGCCGTTCAAACAGGCCCACCGCGAGGTGTACCCGCTGACCGACGCGGAGCTGCGCACCGCCACGTACTCCAACCGGTTCGCCGCGCACTACCTGCGCCAGCACCAGTTCCACTCGCTGGCCGCCGTCCGCGGCTGGCACAACAAGCTGCGCCTCGCCGTGGACGACAGCCTCCCGCCCGCCGTGCGCGAGCTGCCGCAGTGGGGGCTGCGCGCCGAGTACTGGATCGAGGGCGACGGCGGCGACGACTACCGACACCTCACCGACTCGGGCAGTTTCCTGCGGCTGCGCACCGACCAGCTGCGCTTCTACCCGATCGGCGCCCCGCGCAACTGGGCGCACGCCTGCGGCGGCGCGTACACGATGCACCTGCGCGACGGTGCGGACCCGGTGGACCCGCTTCCGCTGGCCGAGGTGCCCGCGCTCGTGCTCAGCGAAGTCCTGCGCGACGTCGACCTGTTCGTCGGGGTGGCCAGCGTCGGCAACGACCCGACGTGGCAGGACGGCGGCCCCGAGGGCCGCTACCGCGACTACTGGACCTCGTACGGGTTCGGCGAGCTGAGCCGGACCGCCGAGACCCGCCGGGGCCTGCTGGAGCGGCTGGTACCGCGGCTCGCCATCGCCGACCGGTGCCGGATCGAGGGCCGGTTCCTGCACGTACGGGGCGAGCTGCGCGCGTACCGGATCCACCTCGGGTCGGGGAACATCCTCATGGATCCGGGCGACCAGTACCTGTGCATCGTCCCGGCGGGGCGCTCGGCCTCCGGGCCGGAGACCGGCTACCTGCCCTTCGAGGGGGACTGGACGCTCGCGCTGATCCTCAGCAAGGCGATGATGCTGGCGGCCGACACCGGCATCACCGACCCGACGATCACCCGTCAGATACTGAGGGAACGGGCGTAGTTGATCTGCTGCATCACCCAGGGGTACGTGCTCGCGTCGGCCGCCGGGATCATCGTGGAGTGGTGGCGGCCGCCGCTGGTGACGGTGACCTGGATGTAGCCGGTGGTGGTCTTCTCCTTCATGAGGAGGAAGAGCAGACCGAGCAGGCAGAACAGGAAGAAGATGACCGCGAGCACGATGGCGTGCGCCGGGATCTTCGTCTCGGTGCGGGAGAGGTCCGAGGCGTTCCACATCGCGCCCCTGAGCGGCATCGGGCCCGACGGGGTCATGATCTGGTCCCCGGCGATGGTGATGTCGCCGAGGGCGAAGCCCGACCCGTTGCCGTACGCCGGGGGCTGTACGGGGGCGGGGATGCCGGCCCCGCCGACGGTCGGCTGGTACCCGGGCGCGGGCGGTGTGGCCGGGTACCCGTAGCCGGACGCGGGCGGTGTGGCCGGGTACCCGTACCCGGGAGTCCCCGGAGTCGCCGGATATCCCTGCGGATATCCATAACCCGGGCCGCCGGGGGCCCCGTTGTCACCTGAGTACGGATTCGGCTGCTGCTCGCTCATGCGCTCGATCTTTCCACAGCCACGCCCGGGCTTGTACCCGATCAGGCGAGGCCGCCCTCGCTCCCGGGCCCGCGCCCCGCAGCCGTGAGCACGGCCTCGACGTCCAGGGTCACCTTGGCGCCGATGGACTCGGGGAGGGTGACGAGCTCACCGGGGGCGTGGACGCGGTGGGTGGCGTACTCGTCCTGGGCCGGATCGGTGAGGACGTGCAGGCGGTCGTGCCGGCGGTCGACGATCACGTAGACGGGGACCTCGGCGTTGGCGTAGGCCCGGACCTTCGTCCGCAGGTCGGCCTGGTAGTTGCTGGAGGTGACCTCCAGGACCAGGCGGAAGACGACGGGCTCGTAGCAGTTGTTGGGCTGCTGTCGAGAGCATCATCGTAGGACGGGGAAGGGCCCCGCGGCCGGAAGCCGCGTGCTCACCCGAACGGGCGAGGGCCCCGCCCCCCGGTGTGGAACCGGGGGGCGGGGCCCTCGTACGGGCGACCGCGAAGCGGTCAGAAGCGGCGCGTGATCAGCGCGCGCTTGACTTCCTGGATCGCCTTCGTGACCTCGATGCCGCGGGGGCACGCGTCGGTGCAGTTGAAGGTCGTGCGGCAGCGCCACACGCCGTCCTTGTCGTTCAGGATCTCCAGCCGCTGCTCGCCGGCCTCGTCGCGCGAGTCGAAGATGAAGCGGTGCGCGTTGACGATCGCCGCCGGGCCGAAGTACTGCCCGTCATTCCAGAACACCGGGCACGACGAGGTGCACGCCGCGCACAGGATGCACTTCGTGGTGTCGTCGAACCGCTCGCGGTCCTCGGCCGACTGCAGGCGCTCACGCGTCGGCTCGTTCCCCTTGGTGACGAGGAACGGCATGACGTCGCGGTACGCCTGGAAGAAGGGCTCCATGTCGACGACGAGGTCCTTCATCACGGTGAGGCCCTTGATGGCCTCGACCGTGATCGGCTTCTCCGGGTTGATGTCCTTGATCAGCGTCTTGCAGGCGAGCCTGTTCTTGCCGTTGATCCGCATCGCGTCGGAGCCGCAGATGCCGTGCGCGCACGACCGGCGGAAGGTCAGCGTGCCGTCGAGGTCCCACTTGATCTTGTGGAGACCGTCGAGCACGCGCTCCTTCGGGTCGATCTCGATCTGGAAGTCCTGCCACTGCGCCTCGTCCGAGATCTCGGGGTTGAAGCGGCGGATCCGGAACGTGACCGTGATGTACGGGGAGGCAGCTGCCGCCTCTTCCATCTTGTCCGTCTTGGACAGGGTCGGGGTAGCCATCAGTACTTACGCTCCATCGGCTGGTAGCGGGTCGTCACGACCGGCTTGTAGTCGAGCCGGACCGAGTCCGAGCCATCGGCTCCGACCTCGCGGTACGCCATGGTGTGGCGCATGAAGTTGACGTCGTCGCGGTTCGGGTAGTCCTCGCGGTAGTGACCGCCGCGGGACTCCTTGCGCGCGAGCGCGGACACGGCCATGACCTCGGCCAGGTCGAGCAGGTTGCCCAGCTCGATGGCCTCCAGCAGGTCCGTGTTGAAGCGCTTGCCCTTGTCCTGGACGGACACGTTCTTGTAGCGCTCGCGCAGCTCAGCGATCTTCTCGACCGCGGTCTTGATGGTCTGCTCCGTACGGAAGACCATCACGCAGGCGTCCATCGTCTCCTGGAGCTCCAGGCGCAGGTCGGCGACCCGCTCCTTGCCCGTGGAGTTGCGCAGGCGCTCGACGAGGTCGATGACCTGCTGCGCCGGGTTCTCGGGGAGCTCGACGTAGTCGTTCTCCTGCGAGTACTTCGCCGCGGCGATGCCCGAGCGCTTGCCGAACACGTTGATGTCCAGCAGCGAGTTGGTGCCGAGGCGGTTGGCGCCGTGCACGGAGACGCAGGCGACCTCGCCGGCCGCGTACAGGCCCGGAACGACGGTGGTGTTGTCCGCCAGGACCTCACCCTCGACGTTCGTCGGGATGCCGCCCATGGCGTAGTGCGCGGTGGGCTGGATCGGGATCGGGTCCGTGTACGGCTCGATGCCCAGGTACGTACGCGCGAACTCGGTGATGTCCGGGAGCTTCGCGTCGAGCTGCTCCGGCGGAAGGTGCGTCAGGTCCAGGTACACGTGGTCACCGGCCGGACCGCAGCCGCGGCCCTCGCGGATCTCGGTGTAGATGGAGCGCGAGACGACGTCACGGGACGCGAGGTCCTTCATGACCGGCGCGTACTTCTCCATGAAGCGCTCGCCGTCCTTGTTGCGGAGGATGCCGCCCTCACCGCGGGCGCCCTCCGTCAGCAGGATGCCCATGCGCCAGATGCCCGTCGGGTGGAACTGGAAGAACTCCATGTCCTCCAGCGGCAGGCCGCGGCGGTAGCAGGCCGCCTGGCCGTCACCCGTGAGGGTGTGCGCGTTGGAGGTCACCTTGAAGAACTTGCCGGTGCCGCCGGAGGCGTAGATGACGGCCTTCGCCTGGAACACGTGGATCTCGCCGGTGGCGAGCTCGTACGCGACCACGCCGGCCGACTTCTTGACGCCGTCCTCCTCGACCAGGAGCTGGTCCAGGACGTAGAACTCGTTGAAGAACTCCACGCCCTCCTTGACGCAGTTCTGGTACAGCGTCTGGAGGATCATGTGACCGGTGCGGTCCGCGGCGTAGCAGGACCGGCGGACCGGCGCCTCGCCGTGGTTGCGCGAGTGGCCGCCGAAGCGGCGCTGGTCGATGGTGCCGTCCGGGGTGCGGTTGAACGGCAGGCCCATCTTCTCCAGGTCGAGGACCGCGTCGATGGCCTCCTTCGCCAGGATCTCGGCGGCGTCCTGGTCGACCAGGTAGTCACCGCCCTTGACCGTGTCGAAGGTGTGCCACTCCCAGTTGTCCTCCTCCACGTTCGCCAGCGCGGCGGCCATGCCGCCCTGCGCGGCGCCCGTGTGGGAGCGGGTGGGGTAGAGCTTCGTCAGCACCGCGGTGCGGCTGCGCTTCGTCGACTCGATGGCGGCGCGCATGCCCGCGCCACCTGCGCCGACGATGACGGTGTCGTACTTGTGGATCTTCATCTTTTTCGCCTCAGCCCCGTTGCCTAGCGGATGTTCGGGTCGAAGGTGAAGATCACCAGCGTGCCCAGAAGGATGGTGAACACCGTGGCGGTGTAGAGCAGGCCCTTCAGCCACAGCCGCGTGTTGGCGCGCTCCGCGTAGTCGTTGATGACGGTACGCAGACCGTTGGCGCCGTGCAGCATGGCGAGCCACAGCATCAGCAGGTCCCAGACCTGCCAGAACGGGGACGCCCAGCGGCCGGCCACGAAGGCGAAGCCGATCTTGGAGACGCCGCCGTCCAGCACCAGCTGGATCAGCAGGTGGCCGATGACGAGGACGACGAGCACGATGCCCGAGAGGCGCATGAACAGCCAGGCGGCCATCTCGAAGTTGCCGCGGGTCGAGCGCGGCGTCTTGCCCGTGCGCTTGCGCGGGGCCTCGATGTACGGCGCCGGGTTGTCGACGTCGTAGAGGCTTACGCCCTCCACGTCGCCGATGGCCTTGGCGGAAGAAGTGTCAGAAGACATGAGTGTCACTTCCCGAACAGTTCGGCAGCTGCGTGGCCCAGGACGGGGTACAGGGCCCCGATCATCAGGATGATCCAGACGATCACGACGCCCCAGAGCATCTGCTTCTGGAGGCGGGGGCCCTTGGACCAGAAGTCCACGGCGATCACACGGAGACCGTTCAGCGCGTGGAACAGGATGGCGGCCACGAGGCCGTACTCCAGCAGCGCGACGATCGGAGTCTTGTAGGTAGCCACGACATCGTCGTACGCCTCGGGGGAGACGCGGACGAGAGCGGTGTCGAGGACGTGTACGAACAGGAAGAAGAAGATGAGGACGCCGGTGACTCGATGAGCCACCCAGGACCACATTCCTTCCCGGCCGCGGTACAACGTTCCAGCCGGCACGGAAAACCCTCCGGAAGCGGGGCGGGGGCCAGCCGGCTTCTTTGTCGGTCGGGCCCGGCCGGGTACGGTCCTCCGGCCCCGGACATCGTAGCGACGCTTTGTCGGTTCCCTCGCGCCGGGTCCATCGGTGTGATCAAACAGGCACGGACGGACTATCCCACAGGGGCGAATAGCCCTGAATCCTCGGTGTTTACCCCGTCCTGGGAGGTCAGCCAATGTGTCAGGTCGGCGAGCCGCACCTGGGCGAGGCGGCGCAGCTCGTCCGCCGAGATCGACCGCTCCTCGTCCGCCTCCAGCTCCATCCGCCGCCGGATCGCGGCGAGCAGCTGGTCCGCCTGCTCCTCCGGCGGGTGGCCGTCCAGGCAGATGACGAAGACGTGGCCGAAGTTGCGCTCGTACTCGGCGTGCGCGGCGTCCAGCGCCAGGAGCGCGGCGTACGAGGCCCGGTGGTCCAGCTCCACCGGGACCTCCGAGGCCAGCGCCTCGCTCAGGTCCGCCTGGGAGAGGTCGTACGAGGCCTCGTCGGCGGCGGCCAGCAGCGCGCCCGGATCCGGGTACGGGCGGTGGGCGGCCACCCGCTGCGCCCAGCGCCGGCTCCCGCAGCAGTGCAGCAGCACGGCCACGGCGGCTTCGGGGGAGAGGGCGTTGAACCGCGCCAGTCCGGAGCCGGTGGAGGGGTCGGAGCAGCCGCGGGCCTGTGCCGGAAGGTGGCTGGACAGCGGGGCTCCTCGGGGCGTGGCGCGGGTGTACCGCCACGCTAGCGACGCCGGGCGGGGTGTGTCGTACCGATCCGGGGTTTTCACCCGGAAGTGAGCCGAAAGGATGACGGGCGTGGCGCGGGAACGGCCCGTCGGGGGAGGGAGGAAGACGACCGAGGCCGCCACCCCCCACAGGAGAGGCCCCGGTCGCCGTCCGTACGGGCTCGTGCGACAAGCCCGTACCCCTGTCAGCGCCGCGAGTGCGTTTTGTGTCACACCCCGCTTCGCGCACGATTGGTTGCTCCCCGTACAACTCGTGGACGAAGGTACTTGAAGGCCGTAACGTGCTGATTTGCGCCACAGGTACAGGACAGTGAAACGGTTGGGGACTTTGCTGGGGGACGACGCGGAGCTGACCGCCGCGGTGCTCGCGGCACAGGGCGGCGACGAGAGCGCGTTCCGTACTGTGTACCGCGCCGTGCACCCACGCCTGCTCGGTTACGTACGCACGCTCGTCGGGGACGGCGACGCGGAGGACGTGACCTCCGAGGCATGGCTGCAGATCGCCCGCGACCTCGACTCCTTCACCGGCGACGCCGACCGCTTCCGCGGCTGGGCCGCCCGCATCGGGCGCAACCGCGCGCTCGACCACATCCGCATGCGCGGACGCCGTCCCGCCATCGGCGGCGACGAGACCGAGCTGACGGGCCACGCCGCCGACAGCGACACCGCCGGCGAGGCGATGGAGGCCCTCTCGACGGGCCGGGCGATGGCACTGATCGCCCAGCTCCCGCAGGACCAGGCGGAGGCCGTGGTGCTCCGGGTCGTGGTCGGGCTCGACGCGAAGAGCGCGGCCGAGACGCTGGGCAAGCGGCCCGGAGCCGTACGTACCGCGGCCCACCGGGGCCTGAAGAAACTGGCCGAGCTGATCGGCGCGGACGGCGGGTTCGCGCCGGAGTCGGAAACGGACTCGGATCCGGCGGGCCCCGTCGGCCATAATGCCGGGGGCCAGGCGAGGGACGGCGGGGGCGGGAGGGATCTCGACGCCGTGCCCGCTCAGCGCGGCAGGGGCGGTGGTCTCGTACAGCAAACCGGTGTGACGCATTCACGTTGGCGGACGCAGAAGGACATGTGATGGCCGACGAGCGCAACAGGTGGCTGGACAAGGCCGCGGCGGAACGAGTGCTGCGCGGCGGCCCGGCCGTACCTGGCGGCGACCCGAGCGCCCGCGAAGCGGAAGCCCGGCTTCGGACCGCCCTCGAACTGTTGGCAGCGACGCAGTCGTGCGCCGGGGTGGAGCTGCCCGGCGAGGCTGCCGCGGTGGCCGCCTTCCGCGCCGCGCGCGGCGGGACCGAGGCTTCGGCGGCGTCCGGCCCGTCCGCGGCGTCCGGGCCGGCCGGCGGTGACACCTCCCCCCTCGTGGAACTCGGCAGGGTCCTGCCCCTAGCCGCCCCGGTGTCCCCGGCCCGGCGCGGTCGCCCGGTGCGGTTCGGGCTCGTCGCCGCGCTGGCGAGCGTCGCCGTGGGAGGCCTGGCGGTCGCCGCGGGGGCCGGCCTGCTGGACCGGAGCACGCACGACTCGGCGGGTCCCGTACCGGCGGTGTCCCTCAGCGCCGACGAGAACCCGACGCCGCCCGGCGACGCCGGGGGTCCGACCCCGGGTCCCCCGCTGCGGCCCACCCCCTTCCGGGGCTCCGACGGCGTGCCGCCCACCCCGGGCGCCGGCCCGACCCCCGGCGGACTGGACTCCGGCGCGGCGCAGGGATTCGGCCCCGGAACGGGGGCGGGCCCCGGCACGGCCTCAGGCGGCGGCTCCGGCGGGGACGGGGGGAACGGCAACGACGCGAAGGACGGCACGGACGGCAAGGACGCCCTCGCGGGCGGGACCACCTCGCTGAAGGACGCGGACCGGCAGACCCGCCTCAAGGCGGTGGAGCTGTGCGAGGCCTACCGCTCGGGGCGGATGAACTCGGACCGCCGCGACAAGCTCTCGAAGCTGGCCAAGGGGCTCGCGCGCATCCCGCACTTCTGCGAGGAGCTGCTCGACGGGGCGGCCAGGAGCACCACCCCGACCGTTCCGCGCGGTTCGGACCTCGGGGGCGACGTGCTCAAGGCCCCGACGCTGGCCCCGGCCAGCCCGGGGATGTCGGCGCCCGCCCGCCTGCCCTCGCGCTGAGGCTGCCGCCTGGGGCGGTTTCCGGCCATCGTTCGGGTGGTCCCCGCGGGCTCACCGGACGGGTTCCGGGCGACGTCACGAACGGGCTGTAACACTTTTCGAACCTGCGGCGCAGTACATATCGAGCCGACTGGTCATCGGCCGCGCATGAGCCGGGGTTCCCCCCGTACCCCTGGGCTCTGCGCACCCGGCGCGGGCGGGGTTCGTTCCCCCGGCCCTGCCCGCGCCCTTTACTTCACCGACCGGTTGCTTCACCGACCGGACCACCGGGATCACCAGTAGACGACGACCTTGTCGCCGACCTGCACCTCGTCGAACAGCTTCGACAGCTTGGCCTTGTCCCGGACGTTCACACAGCCGTGCGAGGCGCCGGCGTAACCGCGGGCGGCGAAGTCCGCGGAGTAGTGCACCGCCTGGCCGCCGCTGAAGAACATCGCGTACGGCATCGGCGTGTGGTAGATCGTCGACGTCCACTCCTTGGCCTTCCAGCCCACGTTGAACACGCCCTCACGGGTCGGGGTGTTCTCGGAGCCGAAGCGGACGTCCATCGTGGAGACGACCTTGCCGTCGATCATCCAGGCGAGCGTGCGGCTCTCCTTGCTGATGCACATGACGCGGCCCGTCATGCAGCGCGGGTCCGGCGCGTCGACCTCGTTGACGGTCGGCGGGCGCAGCTCGTCGGCGCTGGGCTTCTTGCTGACGCTCTGGATCTTCTTCCAGGTGGCGTCGTCGACCGCGCCGGAGGCCGTCAGGCCGTTCTTCGTCTGGAAGGACTTGACCGCGGCGGTCGTCTTCGAACCGTAGAAACCGGTCGGCGCGACCGTCATGTACTTGAGCTGCTTCAGGCGGGCCTGGAGCTCGCGCACCTGCTCGCTCTCGTCGCCGTTCGCCATGATGGCCTTGACGGTCGGCGAGGGGGACGCGGACGGCGAGGCCGACTGCGAGGCGGACGGCGAGGGCGAGGCCTCGGCGGGCTTGTTGTCCGTCGAAGGGGAGCTTTCGGGGGTGGAACCCGCCGCGGACGCGGACGGAACCGTGGAAGCGGAGCCGGCCGGCTCCGTCTTCTGGGGCCCGCAGGCGGTCGCGGCGAGCGCGACGGCGGTGGCCACCCCGAGCGTGCGGATTATGACTCTCTGGCGAAGCATTGCATTCCCCCGATATCTACGTCGTGTATGTAGGTGATGCCTGGCGGGCGTGGACAGTTGCAGACGATCCCGGGATGTTGCGCCATTGTGACCAGCGGCCGTCAGACGACAGCCGGAGCCGCCGCCGGGAGTTGTATCAGCCCCGGGGCCATTTGCTCCATGGAGGGTTTGGTCACATGGCCAGTACCGAGAGCGGGAGTCCCATCGAACCCGTGTATGGGCCGGGGGATCTGACGGGGTGGGACCCCGAGGTCAAACTGGGCGAACCGGGGGCGTATCCGTACACAAGAGGTGTCTACCCGACCATGTACACCGGCAAGCCGTGGACGATGCGGCAGTACGCCGGGTTCGGAACGGCCGCCGAGTCCAACGCCCGGTACCGCCAGCTCATCGCCGGCGGCGGTACCGGACTGTCGGTCGCCTTCGACCTGCCGACGCAGATGGGGCACGACTCCGACGCACCGCTCGCGCACGGGGAGGTCGGCAAGGTGGGCGTCGCCGTCGACTCCGTCGACGACATGCGGGTGCTCTTCGACGGGATCCCGCTCGACCGGGTCTCCACGTCCATGACGATCAACGCCCCGGCGGCGCTCCTCCTCCTCATGTACCAGCTGGTCGCCGAGGAGCACGGGATCGAAGGCGCGCAGCTGACCGGGACCGTGCAGAACGACGTGCTCAAGGAGTACATCGCCCGCGGGACCTACATCTTCCCGCCCGAGCCCTCGCTGCGGCTGACCGCCGACACCTTCCGCTACTGCAAGGCCGAGATCCCCCGCTGGAACACCATCTCCATCTCCGGCTACCACATGGCCGAGGCCGGGGCCTCGCCCGCGCAGGAGATCGCCTTCACGCTGGCGGACGGCATCGCGTACGTACGGACCGCGCTGGCCGCCGGGATGGAGGTCGACGAGTTCGCCCCGCGCCTGTCCTTCTTCTTCGTGGCCCGCACCACCCTGCTGGAGGAGGTCGCGAAGTTCCGCGCCGCGCGCCGGATCTGGGCCCGCGTCATGCGCGAGGAGTTCGGTGCCCGGAACCCGAAGTCGCTCATGCTGCGCTTCCACACCCAGACGGCCGGGGTCCAGCTGACGGCGCAGCAGCCCGAGCTCAATCTCGTACGGGTGGCCGTGCAGGCGCTGGCGGCGGTGCTGGGCGGCACCCAGTCGCTGCACACCAACTCCTTCGACGAGGCGATCGCCCTGCCGACGGAGAAATCGGCGCGCCTGGCCCTGCGCACCCAGCAGGTGCTCGCGTACGAGACGGACGTGCCGCACACGGTCGACCCCTTCGCCGGCTCGTACGCCGTGGAGCGGCTGACGGACGAGGTCGAGGAGGCCGCGCTCGCGCTGATGCGACGGGTCGAGGACCTCGGCGGGGCGGTCGCCGCGATTGAGGCCGGCTTCCAGAAGGGGGAGATCGAACGGAACGCGTACCGCATCGCGCGGGAGACGGACGGCGGCGAGCGCGTGGTGGTCGGGGTCAACCGCTTCACGCTGGAGCAGGAGGAGCGGTACGAGCCGCTGCGCGTCGACCCGGAGATCGAGAACCGGCAGCGGGAGGCACTGGCGGCGCTGCGCGCGGAACGCGACGGCGGGGCGGTGGCGGCGGCGCTGGCCTCCCTGCGCGAGGCGGCCGCGGGCACGGCGAACGTGCTGTATCCGATGAAGGAGGCCCTGCGCGCCCGGGCCACGGTCGGCGAGGTCTGCAACGCGCTGCGGGAGGTCTGGGGGACGTACCAGCCGACCGATTCCACCTGGTGAAATGGCGACGACGACAGGTGCGTCCTTGTGGGACACTCCTGCCCATGCTGGGTGTCACCGATCTGCCGACCTATCTCGTCGGGCTCATACTGATCATTTTGCTGCCGGGGCCGAACTCGCTGTACGTGCTCTCCGTCGCGGCGCGCCGCGGGGTGCGGACCGGGTACAAGGCCGCCGCCGGGGTGTTCACCGGCGACGCCGTGCTCATGGTGCTCGCCGCCGCCGGGGCCGGGGCGCTGCTCCAGGCCAGTCCCGTGGCCTTCGGCATCGTCAAGCTGCTCGGCGCCGGGTACCTGACCTGGCTCGCCGTCGGGATGATGCGCGGGGCGTGGGCGCTGTTGCGCTCGCGGGCCGAGCGGGACGAGCGGGACGATGTGGCCGGGGCCCCGGCCTCGGGCGAGGCGGCCGAGGGGGAGCGGCCGTACCGGCGGGCACTGCTGATCAGCCTGTTCAATCCCAAGGCGATCCTGTTCCTCGTCTCCTTCTTCGTGCAGTTCGTGGACCCCTCGTACGCCTACCCGGCGCTCTCGTTCCTGCTGCTGGGCGCGCTGCTCCAGCTCGGGAGCTTCCTGTACCTGACGCTGCTGATCTTCAGCGGGACCCGGCTGTCCGCCGCCTTCCGCCGCCGCAGGCGGCTGTCGGCCGGGGCCACCTCGGCGGCGGGCGTGCTCTTCCTCGGCTTCGCCGCCAAGCTGGCCGTCAGCTAGCGGCCGGCCGGGCGGCCGGTCAGCCGAGGGCCCGGCGCAGGCGCGGGCCCAGGGGGCGCTCGATCCCGCGGTGGACCGCCCAGGCCAGCGCCAGTATGGCCGCCACCGTCAGCGCGAACACCGCCCCGGGCGGAAGCCCCGCCCGGCGGTGCAGGGCGGTGATGAGCACCCAGCCCAGGTGCTCGTGGACCAGGTAGAAGGGGTACGTCAGCGCCCCGGCCAGGGTCAGCCACCGCCACCGGGGCCGCTCGGCCCGGCCGCCGAGCCGGCCGAGCGCGGCCAGGGCCACCGCAGCGAACCCGGCCGTGACCACCGCGATGATCACCACCGCGCTGCGGTACGAGAAGAACCGCGGATCCGGGGCGTGCCACAAACCCGCCACCGCGTAGTGCTGTCCGAGCAGCCACCCGGCCCCGGCCACCGCCCAGGCGAGCCGGTCACGCGGAGCGCGGTGCGCCAGGTACAGGCCGATGCCGCCGATGAAGAACGGCGCGTACTGCGGCATCAGGGCCTGGACGAGGAACCCCTTCCCGCCCGGGTCGGCCGCGTCCGCGAGGACCGCCGACAGCATCCAGCCGGCGCAGAACAGCAGGGTCCGGCGCCGGCCCCCGCCCGGCAGGACGACGCAGAGCGCGAAGAGCACGTAGAAGCGCAGCTCCGCCCAGAGCGTCCAGCACACCCCGAGGACCCGCTCGGCCCCCAGCGGCTGCTGGAGCATCGTCAGGTTGACCAGGAAGTCCGACGGGGACACGGCCCGGGCCGCCACCGCCACCAGGACCAGCGCCGCCCAGTACGCGGGGTAGAGCCGGGCCGCGCGCGAGGCGGCGAAGGCACGCACCGAACGGCCCTCGGCGCTCAGGCAGATCACGAAGCCGCTGATCACGAAGAAGATCTGCACCCCGAGGCAGCCGTACGCCAGCCAGGGCGCGGCCGCGGGGAACAGCTGCCGCGGCGAGGCGCCCCAGGCGTCGGAGATCTGACCGCCGCGGCCGCCGTAGTGGTACCCGGCGACCATCAGCGCGGCGAGCAGCCGCAATCCGTCGAGCGCCCGAAGCCGCCCCGCCGCCCCGGGCCCCGCTCCCGCCTCAGCCCTCGCCTCCGCTCCCGCCGTCCGCTCCCGGGCGCCGGGGACCGCGGCGCCGGGGACCGCGGCACTGGGGACCGCGGCACTGGGGACCGCGGACGCGCCGGCGGTCGCCGTCACCGCGTGCGGGCCGCGCGCAGCCGCTTCAGCCGGCGCACCACGCGGCGGACGGCCGGGCTGTTCGGCAGGAACGACAGCTGGGCCGGGATGCCTCCGGGCAGCCCGAGGGTGGTCAGCCGCCGGCGTTTGAAGTAGCGCCAGGTCCGGTCGTCCAGGTGCGCTGCCAGATACCGTTCGGCGTCGGTGCGGCGCGAGGCCAGGATCTGGGGCTGCATGGTGAACCCGACGGCGGTGAGCAGCCCGCTCAGCCGGTCCCGGTTCTCCTCGGGGCCGGGCGCGCTCCAGTCCGCGACGGCCCCGGCGTCCGCGAGCGCGGGCAGGAGCGCGTCCACGATCGCCAGCGGGATCCGGTTGCTGTTCTGGTACGGGGCGAGGCGGGCCAGTATGGCCTCGGTCCCGGTGCGCGCGACGGGCAGCCCGTACAGGGTGGCGGCGGTCAGCAGCCCGGTGGAGAAGCAGCCGACGACCAGGGCGGGTCGCAGCCGCTGGTAGAGGGTCTCGGCCAGGACCGGGGTGGCCATGACGGTGAGCCGGGCGCCGAGCCGCTCGGCCTCGGCCTCGGCGCGGTGCGAGTACGCGGCGGGGGCGCTGGGGTGCGGTTTGAAGACGAGCTCGCGGTGGCCGAGGGCGAAGGTGCCCCGGACCATCTCCACGTGGAGCTCCTCCTCTTCCTGCGGGGAGAGGAGTTCGAGCGCGGAGAGGTACTGGCCGAGCAGCAGCGCCGGGGCCTCGCCCACCCCGTCGAGCTCGGGCCCGTACGAGGGCAGCTCGGCGAGCACCTTCAGGAACTCCGGGGTCGGCACCAGCTCCGGCCGTACGCCGAACTCGGTGAGCAGCAGCGGTTCCAGACCCGGCACCAGGTCCAGGTGCAGGACGCGGCGCACCCGCATGCCGAGCTGCGGGTCGAGGCGGAAGCGGGTGGGACCGTAGCTCATCAGCCCGTCGGCGTAGACGTCGACGGCGGCGCCGGGGAAGAGCGTGCACAGGGTCCGGGCGGGCGGGACCTGGATCGACTCCACGATGATCTCGACGCGGTCCTCGCCCAGTCCCCAGAGCGCCCGGAGCTGACGCTCCCACAGCGGGACGTCCTCGGGGCGCGGGGCCCAGGCGCTCGGGTGCTGCGGGGCGATGGCGGCGTTCCAGTCGAGCACCTCGTCGAAGCGGGTGCTGAGCGCGGCGAAGCCGGACATGTCGGCGAGGCCGGGGGAGACCTCGGCGGTGAGGGCGTGGTTGCTGGTGAGCAGGATGCGCCGGCCGGCCGGCGGGAAGGTCCCCGCGTCGATGCCGGCGGCGAGCGTGGCCGTGCCGTAGAGGGTGGAGGCGAGGAAGATCTGCGTACAGGGGGTGTGGTGAGTCGCCATCAGAGCGCGGCTCCCGCTCGTGCGGGCCGGCGGCGCAGGCGGCGCAGCACTCCGGCGCGATCGGCGTCCATCGAGTTCAGGGCCCGGTCGAGTACGTCCTGGGGCATGCGTCCGAGCGCGGCCGAGCTCATCGAACGGAGTTTCTTGGCCACGGCCGGTTCGTACCTCTCGATGGTCCCGATATGGTGCGCGATAATTGCACAATATGTTCGGACGGCTTTCGGCAGAAGAAGATCGCTTTCCCGGTCCTCGGCCGTATCGGCCAGAACCTGGTCGAAAGCCTTGATGAAATCGAGCTGGCGCTCGTCCTTGATCTGCGTGAGCGAGGTCGCGACCCCGCGCCGGTAGAAGATTCCCGGCAGTCCGACCGCGGCGAACGAATCGGCCCCCCGGTGCAGCCGCCAGATCCACGGCCGGTCCTCCGCCGTGCGCAGCCCGTCGGTGAAGTGCAGCAGCCCGCGGTCCAGCAGCCGCCGGTGGTACATGCCGGCCCAGGCGTACGGATAGTCGACCGAGGTGGCCCGCGAGGAGGGCAGGATCCCGGCGCGCGGATCGCCGACGACCAGCTGCGGACCGTAGGGGACGCGCTGCACGCTGCGGGTGCGACCGGTCACCTGGACATGGTCGTTGCGGACGAAATCGCAGCTCAGGGACTCTATGGCGGCCAGCGTGCGGGCCAAGTGGCCGGGCGCCAGCCAGTCGTCGCCGTCCAGGAACGTGACGTACTCGCCGCGCGCCGCGTCCAGGCCGGTGTTCCGGGCGGTGGCCAGGCCGCCGTTCCGTTCGTGTCTGAGGAGCACCGCCCCCGGCAGCTCGCGCGCCGCCCGCTCCAGGAGTTCGGGCGTGCCGTCCGTCGAACGGTCGTCGACGAGCAGGAACTCGAAATCGTCCCGGGCGTTCAGTTCGAGGCTTTTCAGGGCATCCGGTGCGTATGTCTGCACGTTGTAGAACGGCACGACAACAGAGAGCTTGAGCACCCGCGAGACATTAAGGCGTTGGCCGGCATTCACCGTGGCCCGTACGCGGATTCCATGTGAACGAAGCGGGGCGGGCACGTTAACCGGTGCGGTTTCGCATGACGTAGACGGGTTGTTAACCCGCTGTTGTGCGCTCGTTGGGCCGATCACCGAAATTGCGGAATAGCTTCTGCCGGGTGCCAGCCAGTAATCGCGCAGCATCTCGTAGTCATCCCCCGACTGCCCTCCGCGTCGCCGTACTCGCCGATTCCGATACGCGATGGAAATGGGGCGCACTCACCGCCCGCCGCCTGTCGCAGGGGCCGCAGCTCACCGGATTCCTGCTCCGCGGCCGGGCCACCCCGACCGCGCGCCAGCTCGGCGAAGTGGGCGTCCGGGCCGACCGGCTCTCCGAGGTGACCTGCGCACAGTTCCTCGCGGAGATCGAGCGCGAGAAGTACGACGTCGTCGTCCTCGCCCTCGTCGGCGGGGCCGTCCAGGCCGTCCTGCACGGGATCCGCGCGCTGTGGCCCGAGCCGGCCGAGCGCCCCGTGCTCGTCACCGGGTACGTGGGCGTCGTATACGAGAAGCTCGCCGACGGCCTGCTGCTGCGCCACGGCGCCGACCTCGTCCTCGCCAACTCCCGCTACGACGCCGGACGCTTCCGCGCGGTCTACGAGGGCGTCGGCGCGGACGCCGGCGCCGTCACCGAGACGGCGCTGCCGTTCCTGGACGGAGCGGAGTACGAGAAGGCCGGCAGCCGCGCGCACACGGTCGTCTTCGCCGTCCAGCCGTCCGTCCCCGAGAGCCGCGCCGACCGCATGTACCTGCTGGAGCGGGCCGCCGGGCACGCCCGGCTGCACCCCGGGCGCGAGGTGCTGATCAAGCTGCGCAGCCGGCCCGGCGAGCACACCACGCACCTGGAGGAGCAGCCGTACCAGCGGCTCGCCGAGCGGATCCCGGGCGGACTGCCCCCCAACTGCCGCCTGGTGTACGGGAACATGGGCGAGGTCCTGGACCGTACGGACCTGCTGGTCACCGTCTCCTCCACGGCCGCGCTGGAGTCGCTGCACCGCGGGATCCCGACCGCGGTCCTCACCGACCTCGGCGTCCGCGAGGTGCTCGGCAACCACCACTTCCTCGGCTCGGGGTGCCTGGCCTCCTGGGACCAGCTCGACGCCGGCCTGCTGCCGCAGGGCGACCCCGACTGGCTGGCCGACCAGGGCGTGACGGGCGCCTCCGGCGCCGGCGACCCCTTCGCCGCCGCGCGCGAGCGGCTCGGCGCACTGCTGGACCTCCCGGTGCTCCCCGCCGTCGCCCCGTACTACACGCGGCTCACCGCGCCCCGGTACCTGCCCGGGATCCTGGCCCGCCACCACCTGGCCCCCGACGGGAGCCCGCTGCCCGGCGCCGTCCGCGAGAGCGAGGGGGAGTCCCGGCTGCGCCGCTGGCTCCGCTCGCACCTGCGCGACGCCGCCCGCGGCGCGTACCGGCACGGCGTCCAGCGCGTGGCCCCGATGATCCGCCGGATGGGGGAGCTGTGAGCCCCGCCGCGCACTCCGTCCCGCGTCAGGCCGCCCGCCCCCGCGTGCTGGCCGTGATCCCGGCCCGCGGCGGCTCCAAGGGGGTCCCGGGCAAGAACCTCGCCGAAGTGGCCGGGGTCCCGCTCGTCGTACGGGCCGTCCAGGCCTGCCGGGGCGCGGCCACCGTCACGGACGTCGTCGTCTCCACCGACGCCGACCCCATCGCCGAAGCCGCCCGGTCCGCCGGGGCCGACGCGATCCGCCGCCCCGCGGCGATCTCCGGGGACACCGCCAGCAGCGAGGCCGCCGTACTGCACGCGCTCGACGCCTTCGAGGAACTGCACTCCCTCACCGTGGACGTCGTCCTCCTCGTCCAGTGCACCAGCCCCTTCCTGACCTCCTGCGACGTCGAGTCGGTCGCCGCCGCCGTCGCCACCGGCGCGGCCGACTCGGCCCTGACCGTCGCCCCGTTCCACGGCTTCCTCTGGCGGGAGGCGGCCGACGGCGCCGGCGGGACCGGCGTCAACCACGACAAGGCCGTCCGCCCCCGCCGCCAGGACCGCCCCCAGGACCTGCTGGAGACCGGGGCCGCCTACGCCATGGACGCCGCCGGCTTCCGCGGCGCACGACACCGCTTCTTCGGGCGCACCCTCCCCGTCGCCACCGACCCCGCACGGGTCCTGGAGATCGACGAACCGCACGACCTGGCGCGCGCCCGCCTCCTCGCTCCCCTCTTCACCTCCCCTCAGCACCCCCACGCACCGAACGAAGGGCCCCAGCTGCCATGACCGTCGACACCCCCAACTCCCGCCTGCGCACCTTCGGCTCGCGCACCGCCGGCCCCGGCCGCCCCGTGTACGTCGTCGGTGAGATCGGCATCAACCACAACGGCGACCTCGGCAACGCCTTCGCCCTCATCGACGCCGCCGCCGAAGCGGGCTGCGACGCCGTGAAGTTCCAGAAGCGCACCCCGGAGATCTGCACCCCGCGCGACCAGTGGGACATCGAGCGCGACACCCCCTGGGGCCGGATGACGTACATCGACTACCGCCACCGCGTCGAGTTCGGCGAGGCCGAGTACCGCTCCATCGACGAGTACTGCGCCAAGCGCGGCATCGACTGGTTCGCGTCCCCGTGGGACACCGAGGCCGTCGCCTTCCTGGAGGAGTTCGACGTCCCCGCCCACAAGGTGGCCTCCGCCTCCCTCACCGACGACGAGCTGCTGCGGGCCCTGCGCGCCACCGGCCGCACCGTCGTCCTGTCCACCGGCATGTCCACGCCGAAGCAGATCCGCCACGCGGTGGAGGTGCTGGGCAGCGACAACATCCTGCTCTGCCACGCCACGTCCACGTACCCGGCCAAGGCCGAGGAGCTCAACCTGCGGGTGATCAACACCCTGCAGGAGGAGTACCCGAACGTCCCGATCGGCTACTCCGGCCACGAGACGGGTCTGCAGACCACCCTCGCGGCCGTCGCCCTCGGCGCCACCTTCGTCGAGCGCCACATCACCCTCGACCGCGCCATGTGGGGCTCCGACCAGGCCGCATCCGTGGAGCCCGGCGGCCTCGCCCGCCTCGTCCGCGACATCCGCACCATCGAGACCGCCCTCGGCGACGGCGTCAAGCGCGTCTACGACTCCGAGCTCGGCCCCATGAAGAAGCTCCGCCGGGTCCGGGGCGAGCTCGCCTCGGTCTGAGCCCCCCCGCCGGTCCGGGCCGGGGTCCCGCTCCGGGGCCCGCCCGGCCGTCCGGCCCCCGCGTCCGGTGTCCGTCCGGTACGACGCTCCGCCCCGCCCCTGACGAGGAGTACGTGGTGACCCCCTCCGCCTCCACCCTGGCTTTCGTCGAGAGTCCGGTCCAGCTCCTGAACGTCCTGGAGTGGGCGCACGCCGAAGCCGCGTCCGCACCGGGCGGCGCCCCGCTGCTCCACGGCGTCCCGGCCCAGCCCAGCCGCGCCGCCGTCCGCGGCCCGGCCGCGGACGGTGCGGACGCGGGCGCGACCGCAGCCGCGGCCGCCCGCGCCCCCGACCGCTCGGCGGGGGCCGGGTCCTGGCTGCGGATCGTCGTACTGCCGCCCACCGACCCGATGTCCCGCGGCCAGCTGCGCCGGATGGCCGGCCTGGCCCGGGACGAGGGGTACGAGGTCGTCTGGCAGGAGGCCCGCGGCGGCCGGCTCGCCCCGCTCAAGGCGCTCGCCGCGCTCGCCAAGGACGTGCGCGCGGCCCGCCGCGTCGTCGTCGGCGACCCCTTCTCCCGGTACGTGCAGCTCCTGCTGACCCTCGTACGGGCCGAGGAGCTCGTGGTGGTCGACGACGGCACCGCCACCATGGAGTTCGTCGCCCAGACCGCCCGGGGCGAGCGCCTCGTACGCTGGCACCACGTCGGCGGGGGCGGCCTGCCCGGCCGCGTCCGCGAGCTCGCGTACGCGCCGGTCTCGGCCACGGCCCGGCGCCGCTTCACCCCGGCCGCGGGCGGCGGCCGCCGCGTCGAGGTGTTCAGCTCGATGCCCGTCACCGTCCACAGCGGGATGACCCTGCGGGTCAACGAGTTCGCCTGGACCCGCGCCCGGTTCGGGCCGCCGCGCCTGACCAAGGGCACCGACCTCGTCGGCACCTCCCTGGTGGAGACCGGAGTGGTCGACCCGGACCGCTACCTGGACGCCGTACGCGCGCTGACCCTGGAGCACGGGGCCACCCGCTACTTCGCGCACCGCCGCGAGTCCGCGCAGAAGCTGCGCACGCTCAGCGAGGCGACCGGACTGGAGATCGTCCGCCCGGACCTGCCGCTGGAGCTGATCGCGCGGCGCGGCCCGGTCGGCCGCACGATCGTCAGCTTTCCGTCCACGGTCGTCCACACGCTGCCCTACGCACTGACCGGAACCGGTGTGACCGTCGCCGTATGCGATGTCGAGGCGGCCTGGCTCACCGGCTCCGCCTCGCCGCGGGCCCGCAGCTTCCTCGCCGGGGTCACCGAGACTGCCCGTGATGTGCACAGACTCCCCGCCCAGACCGCCTCCGCGGCGGGATGAGCGCGCGAGTTTACCCCCGGGTGCATCCCCTCATGCGTCCAGAGGTCTGGTTTTTTTCCCCTAACGGCATGAACTTTTGGTGATCTCCGGCCAGTTGGGCCATTCGTGCGCCTACCCTTCAACGGGTGAACCAGTTGATGTCCCGCGAGTCCCAGACCGCCCTGCCCGGCACGCCTGACCGGCCCGAGCTGCCCGGCAAGATTCCGGACCACCTGCGTGCCGAACTGATCGAGTTCCGCCGGGACTTGCACATGCACCCCGAGCTAGGACACCAGGAGTTCCGCACCACGGCGGCGATCAAGGCCCGGCTGGAGAAAGCGGGCCTGCGGCCCCGCGTCCTGAAGTCCGGAACCGGCCTGATCTGTGACGTGGGCACCTGGGACGGGGGCCGGCCGATGCTGGCCCTCCGTGCGGACATCGACGCCCTGCCCATTCCGGACGCCAAGACGCACGTCGCGTACCGCTCGACCTTCCCCGACCGCGCCCACGCCTGCGGCCACGACGTGCACACCGCCGTCGTCCTCGGCGCCGGACTGGTCCTCGCCGACCTGGACCGGCAGGGCCTGCTGCCCCGCCCGGTGCGGCTGCTGTTCCAGCCCGCGGAGGAGGTGCTCCCCGGCGGGGCCACCGACGCGATCGCCTCCGGGGTCCTGGACGGGGTGGGCCGGATCATCGCGGTGCACTGCGACCCCCGGGTCGACGCCGGGAAGATCGGGCTGCGTACCGGGCCCATCACCTCCGCCTGCGACCGGCTGGAGATCACCCTGGCCGGCCCCGGCGGGCACACCGCCCGCCCGCATCTGACCACCGATCTGGTGACCGCCGCCGCCCGGGTCGCCGTCGACCTCCCGGCCGTGCTGTCGCGCCGGATGGACGCCCGCTCGGGCATGTCCGTCACCTGGGGCCGGATCGAGGCCGGGCACGCCTGCAACGTCATCCCGATGCACGCCGAACTGTCCGGGACGATCCGCTGCCTGGACATCAACGCCTGGCACGAGGCGCCCGACCAGATCCACGCGGCGATCGACGAGATCGCCGGGATGCACCGGGCCAAGTCGGAGATCACGTACGTGCGCGGGGTGCCGCCGGTCGTCAACGACCCGGTGGTGACCGAGCTGCTGCGCGAGGCGATGGCGGCCCGGCTCGGCAAGGAGTCGATCGAGGACACCGAGCAGAGCCTCGGCGGCGAGGACTTCTCCTGGTACCTGGAGCACGTGCCCGGAGCCATGGCCCGGCTCGGCGTGCACACCCCGGGCGCGAGCGCCAAGAGGGACCTGCACCGGGGCGACTTCGACGTGGACGAGTCCGCGATCGGGGTCGGCGTGGAGTTCTTCACGGCCGCCGCCCTGCTCGACGGCCGCCGCAGCAGGCCTGCCGGGTAGCGCGCGGGCAAAAATTTGTACAACATCTGAGCGCCTACCGTCACAGGTGTCCAGCCCTTGGTACACAAGGGTTGGACGCCTGGAGAGTTACCGATCGGTCACTGTCCGATTCGCGACGATCCGATAACGACTCATGAACGGCCCTTTAACTGACATCTACGCGCGTTACGATCGCCGCGAAACCAGCGCCGGTCGTGGCGCTTCGGTCAGGTTTTGAAGGAGCCTCCCCTTGCGCCGGATCACCAGGATCGCCACCGTGGGCATCGCGTCCGCGGCGCTGGCCCTCTCGGCCACCGCCTGTGGCGGAAAGAAGTCTTCCGACTCCTCCGCGTCCTCCTCGGAGTCGGCGGCGGGTTCGAAGTCCGCAGCCATCGCCTATGACATCGGCGGGCGCGGCGACCAGTCGTTCAACGACGCCGCCTTCGCCGGCCTGGAGAAGGCCGAGAAGGACCTGAAGGTCAAGGGTGCCGAGGCGGAGCCCACCGAGGGCGAGAGCGAGGCGGACAAGGTCCAGCGCCTCACCGAGCTCGCGCGCAAGGGCAACAACCCGGTCATCGGCGTCGGCTTCGCCTACGCCCCGGCCATCAAGAAGGTCGCCGAGAAGTTCCCGAAGACCACCTTCGGCCTCATCGACGACACCTCGGTGACCGGTCCGAACATCGCGAACCTGGTCTTCAACGAGGAACAGGGCTCCTACCTGGCCGGCGTCGCCGCCGCCAAGGCCTCCAAGAGCGGCACGGTCGGCTTCATCGGCGGTGTCGAGGTCCCGCTGATCAAGAAGTTCGAGGCGGGCTTCACCCAGGGCGTCAAGGACACCAACCCGAACGCCAAGGTGCTGTCGGCCTACCTGACGCAGCCGCCGGACTTCTCGGGCTTCGCCAAGCCCGACCTCGGCAAGGCCACCGCCAAGGGTCAGCTCGACGGCGGCGCCGACGTGATCTACTCCGCGGCCGGCCTCGCCGGTTCGGGTGCGATCGAGGCCACCGCCAACGCGGGCAAGTGGGCCATCGGCGTCGACTCCGACCAGTACAACCAGGCCGGTCTGTCGAAGTACAAGGACAAGATCCTGACCTCGGTCACCAAGGACGTCCCGGACGCGGTCTACAACCTGATCAAGTCGGTCGAGGACGGCAAGCCGCAGACCGGTGAGATCCGCTACGGCCTCGACAAGGACGGCGTCGGCCTGGCCGACTCCAACCCGGCCTACAAGCAGATGGCCGACGTCACCGCCGCGGTCGAGAAGGCCAAGGCCGACATCATCGCGAAGAAGATCACCGTCAAGACCGCCCCGTAAGGCCGTCTCTGACCTGCAGTAGTGGTCTCCGGGGTTCGGGAAGCGGTCTCCACCGCTCCCGGACCCCGAACCGTGTTCTGTGATCCTTGTGGCCACTTGGCCGCAAGTTTTCACTTTCGACAGTGCTACGCGCGTAGAGGCATCGTGGACGCGATACCGTCCTCCTCCCGCCCACCCGCCCGGCCGATACCCGCCCTGCCCCCTGCCAACTTGGCTTTTCCAGCTCCTTCCGCGCCAAGGAGAGTGCGTCATCAACGCGTCCAGCCCCCCTCTCGCCGTAGAACTGAACGGCATTACCAAGCGCTTCCCCGGCGTCGTCGCCAACAAGGACATCGCGATCAGCGTCCGCAAGGGCACGGTCCACGCCCTCATCGGTGAGAACGGTGCCGGCAAGTCGACCCTGATGAAGATCCTCTACGGCATGCAGAAGCCGGACGAGGGCACCATCGCCGTCGACGGGGAGCAGGTCTCCTTCTCCAGCCCCGGAGACGCCATCGCCCGCGGCATCGGCATGGTGCACCAGCACTTCATGCTGGCCGACAACCTCACCGTCCTGGAGAACGTCGTCCTCGGCGGCGAGAAGCTCTACGGGATCGGGGCCAAGGCCCGCAAGAAGATCGCGGAGATCTCGGACGCGTACGGACTGGGCGTCCGCCCGGACGCCCTCGTCGAAGACCTCGGTGTCGCCGACCGCCAGCGCGTGGAGATCCTCAAGGTCCTCTACCGCGGCGCCCGCACCCTCATCCTCGACGAGCCCACCGCGGTGCTCGTACCGCAGGAGGTGGACGCGCTCTTCGACAACCTGCGCGAGCTCAAGGCCGAGGGCCTGACCGTCATCTTCATCTCGCACAAGCTGGGCGAGGTGCTGAAGGTCGCCGACGACATCACCGTCATCCGCCGCGGCACCACCGTCGGCACCGCCGACCCGAAGACCGCCACCACCAAGCAGCTCGCCGAGCTGATGGTCGGCAGCGAGCTGCCCACCCCCGAGACCCGCGAGTCGACGGTCACGGACGTGGAGATGCTCAAGGTCCAGGACCTGCGGCTGGCCGCCACCGACCCGGACGGCGTCGTCCGCGAGGTGCTCGCCGGCATCGACTTCACCATCCACAAGGGTGAGGTCCTCGGCATCGCCGGCGTCGAGGGCAACGGCCAGACGGAGCTCATCGAGGCCCTCATGGGCATGACCCTGCCGGACGGCGGCGTCATCACCCTGGACGGCAAGGACATCTCCACCACGCCGACGCGCGGGCGCCGCGAGGGCGGCATCGGCTACATCCCCGAGGACCGCCACCGCCACGCGCTGCTGCTGGAGGCCCCGCTCTGGGAGAACCGCATCCTCGGCCACGTCACCGAGGCGCCCAACTCCAAGCGCGGCATCCTCGACCCGAAGGCCGCCCGCAAGGACACCGAGCGGATCGTGCGCGAGTACGACGTGCGCACCCCCGGCATCGAGGTCACCGCGGCCTCCCTCTCCGGCGGCAACCAGCAGAAGCTGATCGTCGGCCGCGAGATGAGCCACGACCCGAAGTTCCTCATCGCCGCCCACCCCACCCGCGGCGTGGACGTCGGCGCGCAGGCGCAGATCTGGGACGCCATCCGCGAGGCCCGTCGCGAGGGCCTGGCCGTGCTCCTGATCTCCGCCGACCTGGACGAGCTGATCGGCCTGTCCGACACCCTGCGCGTCATCTACCGCGGCCGCCTGGTCGCGGACGCCGACCCGGCGACCATCACGCCCGAGGAGCTCGGCACCGCCATGACGGGCGCCGCTCGCGGACACCTGGAAGCCAACGACAACCCTTCCGCCGCTGCCGACGGTGACACGACGGAGGACGAGGCCCGATGAAGAAATTCGACAAGGACCGGCTGCTCCTCGCGGTCGCCGGACCCGCGCTGGCACTGCTCAGCGCCTTCGTACTGACCATGATCGTGCTGGCCGCCTCGGGCGTGGACCCGATCGACCCGCTGCGCATCATGATCGACCAGGCCAGTTACGAGGACGTCCAGGTCCTGATCGTCAACCAGGCCGGCATCTACTTCCTGGCAGCCCTGGCCGTCGCCATCGGCTTCCGGATGAACCTCTTCAACATCGGCGTCGACGGCCAGTACCGCCTCGCCGCGATGATCTCGGCCGTGGTCGGCGCGAAGGTGGCGCTGCCCGGTCCGCTGCACATCCTGCTGATCGTGCTCGTCGCCATGGCGACCGGCGCCTTCTGGGCCGGTATCGCGGGCATCCTCAAGGCCCGCCGCGGCGTGAGCGAGGTCGTCTCCACGATCATGCTCAACGCCATCGCGACCTCCGTGATCGCGTGGCTGCTGCTGCCGAAGAACCTCGGCGTCCAGCCGGCCGGCTCGAACGACCTGACCACCGGTGACATCCCGGAGTCCGGCTGGTTCCCGGCCCTCTCGCTGCCCGGCGGCGACATCTACGGCTTCACCTTCGTGGCCTTCGCGCTCGGCGTCGTCTACTGGTTCGTGCTCAACCGCACCCGCTTCGGCTTCGACCTGCGCGCCTCCGGCGCCAGCGAGTCCGCCGCGCAGGCCTCCGGTGTCGAGCCCAAGAAGATGATCATGACCGCGATGCTCATCTCGGGCGCGGTCGCCGGCCTGACGGGCATGCCGCTGCTGCTCGGCGAGTCCCACACGTACAACCTGTCCTTCCCGCTGGGCATCGGCTTCACCGGCATCACCGTCGCGCTGCTCGGCCGCAACAACCCGGTCGGCATCTTCTTCTCGGCCTTCCTGCTCGCCTTCATCGACAAGTCCTCGGCCGGCCTCGACCAGAACGGCTACGCCAAGGAAATCGGCACGATCATGCAGGGCCTGATCGTCATCGCCGTCGTCGTCAGCTACGAGCTCGTCCGCCGCTACGGCATCCGCCGCCAGCAGCAGAAGGTCGGCGAAGAGCTGGCCGCCGGCCACGCCCTCAAGACCGACAACAAGGAGGTCGCGGCGTGAGCACCAGCACCGTTTCCGCGACGAGCGCCGCGCCCAAGAAGGGCGGCGGACGCCGCAAGGTCACCCTCCCCTGGATCCTGCTGATGATCGCGGGCGGCCTCGCCCTGATCTCGCTGGTTCGGGTCATCTCCGGCGCCGACGACCTGACCTCCGTCGGCCAGGTCTCCGGCGCCCTCCAGCTCGCCGTGCCGATCGCCCTCGCGGGCCTCGGCGGCCTGTGGGCCGAGCGCGCGGGCGTGGTCAACATCGGCCTCGAAGGCATGATGATCCTGGGCACCTGGTTCGGTGCCTGGGCCGGCTACCAGTGGGGTCCGTGGACCGGCGTCCTCATGGGCATCGTCGGCGGCGCCCTCGGCGGCCTGCTGCACGCGATCATCACGGTCACGTTCAACGTGAACCACATCGTCTCCGGTGTGGCGGTCAACATCCTGGCCGTCGGCTTCACCCAGTACCTGTCGAACTTCACCTTCGACAAGGCCCCCGGCGGCTCATCCAAGCAGTCCCCGCGCATCGACCCGATCACCGAGGTCACGATCCCGGGGCTCTCGCACTGGCTGGCGACGCTGCAGGGCAAGCACTGGTTCCTGGTCTCGGACCTCGCCGGCGTGCTCGGCGGCCTGGTCACCAACCTGTCGCTGCTGACGATCGTGGCGATTCTGCTGATCCCCGCCACCTGGTGGGTGCTGTGGCGGACCTCCTTCGGTCTGCGCCTGCGCTCCTGCGGTGAGAACCCCGTCGCCGCCGAGTCCCTCGGCGTCAACGTCTACAAGTACAAGTACATCGCCGTGGTCGTCTCCGGCGCGATGGCCGGCCTCGGCGGCGCGTTCCTCGCGATCGTCTCCACCGGTATCTACCAGGAGGGCCAGACCGGCGGCCGCGGCTACATCGGTCTCGCCGCGATGATCTTCGGTAACTGGATGCCGGGCGGCATGGCCCTCGGCTCGGGCCTCTTCGGCTTCACCTACAGCCTCCGGCTGCGCGGCGGCTCCGAGAACGTCCACGCGATGCTGCTGCTCCTCGCGATCCTGCTCGTGATCGTCCTCGTGTGGCAGCTGTACAAGAAGAAGTACGTCCAGGGCGCGATCGCCGCGGCCTGCGCGGCCGGCCTGTTCCTCTGGTACGCGCTGACCGACGCCGTCCCGAGCCAGTTCGTCGACGCCGCCCCGTACGTCACCACGCTCCTGGTGCTCGCGCTCTCCGCGCAGCGACTGCGGATGCCCAAGGCGGACGGCTTGCCGTACCGCAAGGGCCAGGGCAAGTGACGACGGCGATCCACCCCGACTGGGAGGCCCTGCGGGAGGCCGCCCGGGACGCCATGTCCCGGGCGTACGCCCCCTACTCGCACTTCCCGGTCGGCGTAGCCGCCCTCGTCGACGACGGCCGCGTGGTCGTCGGCTGCAACGTGGAGAACGCCAGCTACGGGCTCAGCCTGTGCGCCGAGTGCGGGCTGGTCTCCTCCCTCCAGGCCACGGGCGGCGGCCGCCTGACGCACTTCACCTGCGTCGACGGCAAGGGCGACATCCTGGTCCCGTGCGGCCGCTGCCGCCAGCTGCTCTTCGAGTTCGGCGGCCCGGACCTGCTGGTGGAGACCCCGAAGGGCATCCTTCCGCTGGCCGAGATGCTGCCGCAGTCCTTCGGTCCGGACCACCTCGGATAGCCGTGCGACGGCCCTTCGCCCCTTGCCGGGCGGGGGGCCGTCGCACTTCCCTCTTCTTCTCTTCTCTCACCACCCTCTCTATGCGCGTAGAAGGAAGCACCACATGGACGTCATCTCCGTCATCCGTACGAAGCGGGACCGCGGCGAGCTGAGCCCCGAGCAGATCGACTGGGTCATCGACGCGTACACGCGCGGTGTCGTCGCCGACGAGCAGATGTCGGCGCTGGCGATGGCCATCCTGCTCAACGGCATGAACCGCGCCGAGATCAAGCGCTGGACCGCCGCGATGATCGCCTCGGGCGAGCGGATGAACTTCGACTCCCTGTCCCGCCCGACCGCCGACAAGCACTCCACCGGCGGCGTCGGCGACAAGATCACCCTCCCGCTGGCCCCGCTCGTCGCCGCGTGCGGCGCGGCCGTACCGCAGCTGTCGGGCCGCGGCCTCGGCCACACCGGCGGCACCCTGGACAAGCTGGAGTCCATCCCCGGCTGGCGCGCGCTGCTCTCCAACGAGGAGATGCTGCACGTCCTGGACACCACCGGCGCGGTCATCTGCGCGGCGGGCGACGGTCTGGCCCCGGCCGACAAGAAGCTGTACGCGCTGCGCGACGTGACCGGCACCGTCGAGGCCATCCCGCTCATCGCCTCCTCGATCATGTCGAAGAAGATCGCCGAGGGCACGGGCTCGCTCGTCCTCGACGTGAAGGTCGGCACCGGCGCGTTCATGAAGAACATCGAGGACGCGCGCGAGCTCGCCTCCACGATGGTCGCGCTCGGCACGGACAGCGGCGTCAAGACGATCGCCCTGCTCACCGACATGTCCACCCCGCTGGGCCTGACGGCCGGCAACGCGCTGGAGATCCGCGAGTCGGTCGAGGTCCTGGCCGGCGGCGGCCCCTCCGACGTCGTCGACCTGACCCTGGCGCTGGCCCGCGAGATGCTGGACGCGGCGGGCATCAAGGACGCCGACCCGGCCAAGGCCCTCGCGGACGGCTCCGCGATGGACGTCTGGCGCCGGATGATCTCCGCCCAGGGCGGCGACCCGGACGCGGCCCTGCCGGTCGCCCGTGAGCAGCACGTGGTCACCGCCCCCTCCTCGGGCGTGCTGACCCGCCTGGACGCGTACGGCGTCGGCGTGGGCGCCTGGCGCCTGGGCGCCGGCCGCGCGCGCAAGGAGGACCCGGTGCAGGCGGGCGCGGGCATCGAGCTGCACGCCAAGCCGGGCGACACGGTCACCGCCGGCCAGCCGCTGATGACCCTGCACACGGACACCCCGGAGAAGTTCGAGTACGCCCTGGCCTCCCTGGAGGGCACGTACGACATCGCCCCGGCCGGCACGGCGTTCACCGCCACGCCGATCGTCCTGGACCGCATCGCCTGACCTGCGGCTTCCCTTGCGGGTGAACGGGACCGGCGGACGCCCGCCGGTCCCGTTCCGCAGGGTGGGACCGGTGACGCTGCCGATGAGTTCCGGCGGCCCGGGCAGTCACCCCTGCGTGGAGATCACCCGACTGGTACTGCCCGGCCCCGCCCCGACCCGGCGGGACGCGGCCCTGCTCTGCGCCCGGCTGACGCAGCTGTACGAGGACGGGGCGGACGCCGTGGAATGCGACGTCGGGGCCGTCACGGCGCCGGACCTCGCGCTCGTCGAGGCCCTGGCCCGGCTGCGGCTCGCCGCGCGCGGGCGGCCGCTGCGGGTGGTCGGGGCCTCGCCCGCGCTACGCGCCCTGCTGGGCCTGGTCGGACTCCTCCAGCTGCTCGGGGAGGCCGAAGAGGGGGAACCAGCGGGCGGTGTCCAGGAAGGCGTTCAGTCCGGTGATCCGCCCGTCTGAGACCTCCAGGACCTGGAGCGCCCACGGCGTCCACCCCGGGGCCCCGTCCTCCCGCGGCCGGTACTGGCCGAAGGCCGGCAGCCCGTTCGCCGTGGTCGGCACCAGGCGGGAGCCCTTGCAGCCGATGCCCTGGTTCAGATGCCACGCCGCGATGTCCGCGGGCCCCTGGAGCCACAGGTCGAACGGCGGCATCGACAGCACCGCGTCCTCGTGCAGCAAGGCCGTCAGCCGCGAGATGTCGTACGCCTCGAAGGCCGAGAGGTACTGCTCCAGCAGCTTCACCTGCTCCGCGTCGAGCGGGTCCGCCGTCTGGCTCTCGCGCATCCGGGTCGCCGAGAGCGTCGCCCGGGCCCGCTGGAGGGCGCTGTTCACCGAGGCCACCGTCGTGTCCAGCAGGGTCGCGACCTCGTCCGCCTTCCACGCCAGCACCTCGCGCAGGATCAGCACCGCGCGCTGCTTCGCCGGCAGGTGCTGGAGCGCCGCCACGAACGCCAGCCGTACGGATTCCTTCGCCAGCGCCATCTCGGCCGGATCGGCGGTCTGCGGCAGCACCCGCCCGTCCGGCACCGGCTCCAGCCAGGTCACCTCCGGCCGCTCGTTGAGCACGGCGGAGGCCTGGTGCTGCGGGGCGCTGAGGTCCATCGGGCGGGCCCGCTTCTTCCCCGCGCTCAGCAGGTCCAGGCAGACGTTCGTGGCGATCCGGTACAGCCACGAGCGCAGCGAGGAGCGGCCCTCGAACTTGTCGAAGCTTCGCCAGGCCCGGACGTACGTGTCCTGCACCGCGTCCTCGGCGTCGAACGAAGAGCCGAGCATGCGGTAGCAGTAGCCGGTGAGCTCGACCCGGTAGCGGTCCATCGCCGCGTCCAGGTCGGATTCGATACTCGTGGCGACGTCACTCATGACTGTCTTCCCCCAGTAGGTCCGATACCTCGAAAGCTACCGGAGGGGTCTGACAACGGCAGCCGGACGGCCCCGCGGGCCCCGCCTACGTGCCCGGCTTGCGCCCGTAGACGTACACGTCGTCGCCCTTGGCCAGCAGGTTCCAGTACGCCTTGGCGTCCGCCGACCGCATGTTGACGCACCCGCCCGACCCCGGAGGGTTCCACATGCTCTTCTCCACCGAGTGGAAGGCGATCCCGCCGTCGAAGAACTGCGCGTACGGCATCGACACGTCGTAGATCGTCGACCAGTGGTCGATGCTGCGGTAGTAGATCCGCTTCAGGCCGGTCCGGGTCTCGGTGCCGTCCTTCCCGGTCCGCACCGGGACCGGGCCGTACGTGAGGGCGGCGCCGTCCTGGACCCAGCTGAGCTGGCGGGTCAGGTCGACGCAGGCGATCCGGCCCAGGTCCACCGGGCACTTGCCGTCCTTGTTCGGGTCGGTGCCCGCCGCCCGCTGCGCCAGCATCGTGCTCATGGTCTGCCAGGTGAGCGGCCCGGCGTACCCCGCGGTCGGGGTGATCCCGTGCTTCGCCTGGAACGCCTTGATCGCCTGGCAGTCGGCCGCGGACTGCGACCCGTCGGCCGGCCGCCCGAGGAACTGCTCCACCTGCCGCTGGTACGGCCCCGTGGTCATGTTGCACGAGCCGGCGGCCCGCGCCGCGCCGCCCCCGCCGACCACCAGCGGGACCGCGAGCGCCACCGCCCCGCAGACCACCGCCGCCGCCCGCCGCCCCGTACGCATCCGCATGTATGTCACGTCGTACTCCCTCCCGCCCCACTCCTTCCCGGCGGGGAGGCGCAACGCGCCGGAGCCCGGGGCGGCTTGTGCCTCCGGGCTCCGTAATTCCGCTCGTACCGATGCCGTATGCACCGGTCCCGCCGCCTCCGTATCAGCGTGCGGCGGCCAGCGAACCGTGGCGCCGCTCGTGGCGCCGCTCCGCCCGCGCCGCGTGCGATCCGTAGAGGGTGATCGACACGACGCCGAGCACGGCCAGCAGCGCGATGCCCACCGTCGCCGCCCAGCCCGCCGAGTGGTAGGCGAGCGCGCCGAGCGTGCCGCCCGCGCTGGAGCCGAGGTAGTACGCGGACTGGTACAGCGCCGAGGCCTGCGCCCGGCCCGAGGCCGCGGTCCGGCTCACCGCGGCCGACGCCACCGCGTGGCCCGCGAAGAAACCGGCGGTGATCAGGACCAGCCCGGCCAGGATCGCGGCCAGCGAGTCCGCCAGGGACAGCAGCAGGCCCAGCGCGGTCGTGGTCACCGCCAGGTACAGCGCCCCGCGCCGCCCCGCCCGGGCCACCAGCTGCCCGGCCGCCGCCGAGGAGACCGTACCGACCAGGTAGATCAGGAAGATCGACCCGATCACGCCCTGTCCGAGGGAGAAGGGCTCGTCCACCAGCCGGTAGCCGATGACCGTGTACACGGCGCCGAACACGGTCATGAACAGCGCGCCGATCCCGTACAGGCGCAGCAGCAGCGGATCCCGCAGGTGCCCGGCGACCGTACGGCCCACCGCGCGCGGGTTCAGCGAGGCCGGGCGGAAGAACCGCGCCCGGGGCAGGAGCACCAGGAACGCCACCGCGCAGGCCAGAGCCATGACCCCGACGGCCAGCAGTCCGCCGCGCCAGCCCCAGGCCTGGGCCGCCCAGCCGGTGACGAGCCGCCCGCTCATGCCGCCGATGGAGTTGCCCGCCACGAACAGGCCGATCGCGCCCACCAGCGCCTTCGGCTTGACCTCCTCCGCCAGGTACGCCATCGCGGAGGCCGGGATGCCGGCGATCGCCGCGCCCTGGACGGCGCGCAGCACCACCAGCCACTCCAGGTTCGGCGCGAACGGCACGAGGAGGCCGACGCCGACGGCGACCAGCATGGAGACGGTCATCATCCGCGTCCGCCCGAAGCGCTCGGAGAGCGCGCTGAGCGGCAGGACGAAGAGGGCGAGGGCGCCGGTGGCCGCGGACACGGTCCAGCTGGCCTGACCCGCCGTCACCCCGAACCCGTCGGAGATCGCGGGCAGCAGCGCCTGGGTGGAGTAGAGGAGGGCGAACGTCGCGAGGCCGGCGGCGAAGAGCGCGAGGCTCATGCGGCGGTAGCCGGGGCGGCCGGGGGCGTGGGCTTCCGGTGCGGCAGGAGACGACGGGGTGGAGGCACCCGTGGTGACAGGTGCCCCGGTATGAACGGGAGGCATGCCAAAACCGTAGACCCGCCTCGTTTCATGCGTCCAATGCACAGAACCGCGATAATCGATCCACTGGTGCATGAGTGCAGCTCGGAAGGGTGCCTGTCAATGAACCGTTACGAAGAAGACATGGCGGTGACAGGTTTGCTGGCCCCGCGACTGGCGTATTTCGCCGCCGTCGCCCGCCACGAGCACGTCACCCGCGCCGCCCACGAGCTGGGCGTCCCGCAGTCCACCCTGTCCCGGGCCATGGTCCGCCTCGAACAGGACCTCGGCGTCACCCTGTTCGCCCGCAAGGGCCGCACCGTCGCCCTCACCACCGCCGGGCGGACCTTCCTCGCCTCGGCCGAGCGGGCCCTCGCCGAGATCGCCCGCGCCGCCGAGTCGGTGCAGCTGGACGCCGATCCGGCCCTCGGCAAGGTGGCGTTCGGCTTCCTGCACACGCTCGGCCCCGAGACCGTGCCCGGGCTGATCCGCGCCTTCCGCGCCGACCACCCGCGCGTGCGCTTCTCGTTGGTGCAGAACTACGGCGAGGCCATGCTGGAGAAACTGCGGGCCGGTGAGCTCGACCTCTGCCTGACCTCGCCCCTTCCGGACGCCCCCGACCTGGTCGCCCGCCGCCTCGACGAGCAGCGGCTGCGCCTGGTGGTCCCCGACGACCACCGCCTGGCCACGCGCAAGCGCATCCGCCTCGCCGAGGCCGCCGAGGAAACCTTCGTCACCCTGGAGGCCGGCTACGGTCTGCGCCGCATCACCGACGACCTGTGCGCGGAGGCCGGGTTCACCCCCCGGGTCGCCTTCGAGGGCGAGGAGGCCGAGACCCTGCGCGGGCTGGTCGCGGCGGGCCTGGGCGTGGCCCTGCTGCCGCCCCCGGCCGTGCCCCGTCCCGGGGTGGTCGAGCTGACGGTGACGGCCCCCCGCGCGGTCCGCGAGATCGGCGTGGCCTGGCTCGACGGCCACCGCGACACCCGCCCGGTGGCCGAGTTCAAACGGTTCCTGCTCTCCCGCCGCGGCCGCCTCATCCCCGAACTGCACGGCGGGCACCTCGGGCAGCCGGGTCAGGACCCGGCGCCGCCCGTGTCGTCCGCGTCGGCCGCGCCGCCCGCGTCGGCCGGCGGGGCGGCCGGGGAGAGCAAGTAGCCCGCCTGGAAGCGGGACTTGGCGCCCACCGCGCGCATGATCTCCGCGATGTGGCGCTGGCAGGTGCGCTCCGACATGCCGAGCCGGCGCGCGATCACCTTGTCCTCCAGGCCCTCCGCCAGCAGCCGTACGATCAGCTGGCGCAGCTCGTCCGAGAGCGAGCGCGCCGCCTCCGGGCCCACCGTCGTCG
This sequence comes from Streptomyces vinaceus, assembly GCF_008704935.1. Lineage (NCBI taxonomy): Bacteria > Bacillati > Actinomycetota > Actinomycetes > Kitasatosporales > Streptomycetaceae > Streptomyces > Streptomyces vinaceus. The sequence continues at coordinate 2,960,292 of NZ_CP023692.1, read as the reverse complement.
GGAACGGCTCCGCCGCCACCCACGCCCGCTCGAACGCCGCCGCCATGAAGTGCACCACCGCGGGTTCGCGCACCACCAGCGCCGCCCCGGCGCGGTCCGGCACCGACATCACCCCGGTGCGCCCGTCGAAGACGAGCATCCGCATCAGCCCGTCGCCCAGCGTCCGCACCTGCGCCCCCAGCGCCGTCACCCGTTCCACGTACGCCGCCGTGGGCCGCGAGTAGCGCGCCGTGTGCTGGTAGACCGTACGCATCCGCACCCCGCGTCCCAGCAGCGACTCGTCCCGCCCGATCGCCTCCTCCAGCGTCTCCACCGGCCTGCCCCCGCCCGGCTGCGAGGTCAGCAGCTCCTGCCCGCATCCGGCGACCAGCTCCGCGATCAGCCCGCGCACCGCCCCCAGGTCGGTGACCAGCTCCAGCTCCGCCGGCCCCGACCCGTTGCGCTCCAGGTGCGCCGCCCCCGCCTCGTAGGCCGGGACCAGCGCCTCCAGCCGGCCGCGCAGCCGGTCCATCTCGTCGTGGGTCTCCCGTACGAGCAGGGCCAGCGGGGCCAGCGCCCGGGCCGCGGCCGCCCGCGGCGCGACCGCGCTCCACCGGTCCCGGCCGTTGCCGGGGGCCCGCTGGAGCAGGTGCGCGGCGGCCAGCTCGGTGATCGCGGCGGCCGCCCGCGCCCCGAGGTCCGCGGTGGCCTCGGCCTCGGCGAAGGAGTGCCGCTCCACGGCGTACGCGTACAGCCGCCGGGCTGCGCGGCTCAGGTCGCCCCCGGACGGCGGATCGGCTTCGTCGGCTGGCACGGCTGGCATAGGCGTATTCGTCCCGGCTTGTGGATGTTTATAAACCCCTCGTATTCCCGCAAGGCGGCAAGACGACGCCCGATTCGGCGCATGGCGCATATGCCGAACCGGCACAGTGGTCACACCGGGTGAAGGGGGAAACGCGGTGACGGGGGAGCGGGAGCGGGCACGGAGGACCGGGCGGGGGCCCATGGCGGTCCTGCTGAGCCCGCGCCCCGCCGTGGTGGCCGCCGCCCGACGGGCGGGCGCGCGCACCGTGGTGGTCGCGCCGGGTCCGCCGGTGCCGTCCGACCGTGAGGGGGCGGAGCGGCGGGTACCGGCGGACTGGCGCGACCACGGCCGCCTGGTGACCGCCGTCGGCCGGCTGGACGCGGTCCGCCGCGGACGGGCCCGCGTCTTCGGCTTCGACCCGGCCGCGGCGCTGGCCGCCGCCCGCGCCAACGAGGCCCTGGGCCTGCCGGGCACCCCCGCCGCGGCCGTCGCCGCCCTCATGGACAAGGCCGCCCTGCGCGCCCGCTCCAACGCGTTACACGCCGTGCGGCCCGTCTCCTTCGTACGCTGCGGGCGCGCCGCGCTGATCCCCTTCCTCGCCGCCCTGATCGGCTTCCCCTGCGTGGTCAAACCCCGCTCGGGCGTCCTCGGCGAGGGAGTGCGGCTGCTGGCGGGCCCGGCCGGGGCGGAGGCCGCCGTCCGCGACTACCCCGAGGTCACCGACCTCCTCGTCGAGGAGTACCTGGAGGGCCCCGAGCTCGCGGTCGAGGCCCTCTCCCGCGAGGGCCGCCACCGCGTCCTCGGCTGGACCCGCCGGATCCCGGGTCCGGGGGCCGCCGCCGTCACCGCCACCGGGCACGAGCTGCCCGTCGCGCTCCCGGCCGAGGCCGCGGCGTCCGTACGGGCCCTGGTGCGCGGGGTCCTCGACCTCGCCGGACACCGCGACGGGCCCTCCCACACCGAGCTCGTCCTCACCCCGTACGGCCCCCGCCTCATCGAGGCGCACGCCCACCCCGGCGCCGAGGAGCTCGTCTCGCTGCTCCGGCTCGCCCACGGCACCGACGTGCTCGCCCTCGGCGTCGCCGCCGGACTGGGACTGCCCGAGCCGGCGCACCACCCGCGCGCCGCGTACGCCGGTCTGCGCTACGTGGACTTCCCGCCCGGCACCCGCCTCGCCCGGACCCGCCCCGCACTGGCCGCCGCCCGCGCCGTGCCGGGGGTGTTCCGGGTGGGGCTCCAGGTGCCGCCGGGGGCGACGGTGCTCGGGCCCCCGACCGGCTCGCTGCACCACGCCCACGTCCTGGCCACCGCCCCGACGGCGGGCTCCCTGGCCCGCGCCCTGGACCGGTCCGCGGCCCTGCTCGGCGGCCGCCCGGGACCCCTCACCCCGGATTCACGCGGGATTCACGTACCGCCGCCACCGTGGGGACATGGCCCTCACTCGGCGTGAAGTTCTGGCGAGCGGCGTCTCCGGCGCCGCCGCGGTCACCACCCCGCACCTGTCCGCGCCCTCGCCGGACACCAGGATCCTGAGCGGCACGATCCCCCCGGGCGCCCCCGACTTCGTCGAAATACCCCTCGACGTACCGCGCGGCGTACGCGAGTTACGGGTGTCGTACACGTACGGCAGGCCCCCCGTACCGCCCGGCACCCCCGGCAACGCCCTCGACATCGGCATCTTCGACGAGCACGGCACCGGCCTCGGCGGCCGCGGCTTCCGCGGCTGGTCCGGCGGCGCCCGCAGCGAGTTCTTCCTCCGCGCCGACGAGGCGACCCCCGGCTACCTGCCCGGCCCGATCGGCGCCGGCCGCTGGCACGTCCTGCTCGGCCCGTACACCGTCGCCCCCCAGGGACTGCCGTACGAGATCACCGCACGCTTCACCTTCGGCGAGCCGGGCCGCACCCCCCGCCCCGTCCACCCGCCCCAGCGCGCCCGGGGCCGCGGCCGGGCCTGGTACCGGGGCGACTGCCACATCCACTCGGTCCACTCCGACGGGCGGCGCACCCCCGCCGAGATAGCGGCCCTGGCCCGCGCGGCCGGCCTGGACTTCATCAACTCCTCGGAGCACAACACCCACAGCGCGCACGCCGCCTGGGCCGACGCGCTCTCCCCGGACCTCCTGATCATGACCGGCGAGGAGATCACCACCCGCACCGGCCACGTCCTGGCCGTCGGCACCGACCCGGGCACCTTCGTCGACTGGCGCTACCGGGCCCGCGAGAACCGCTTCGGCCGGTTCGCCCGTACGATCCGGGGCGCGGGCGGCCTGGTCGTACCCGCCCACCCGCACGCCACCTGCATCGGCTGCGCCTGGAAGTTCGGCTTCGGCGAGGCCGACGCCGTCGAGGTGTGGAACGGGCCCTGGACCCCGGACGACGAGGTCTCCCTGGCCTCCTGGGACGCCACCCTGCGCGGCGCGGACGGCGAGCACTGGCTGCCGGCCGTGGCCAACAGCGACCACCACCGCGACCCGGACCTGGTCGGCGGCCCGCAGACCGTGGTCCTGGCCGAGGACCTGACGCGGGAGGCGATCCTCGCGGGCATCCGGGCCGGGCGGTCCTACGGAGCCGAGTCCGCGGGCGTCTCGGTGGCCTTCGAGGCCGTGGGCCCGCGCGGGGAGCGCGCCGGGGTCGGGGAACGGCTGCGCGCGGCCCCGGACGCGGACGTCCTGATCCGGCTCGCGGTCACCGGCGCCCCCGGCTGCGAACTGAGGCTGGTCACCGACCAGGGCCTGGCCCTGACCTCGACGGACGCGGCCCTCGAATGGCGCACCAGCCCCGCCCGCTCGGCGTACGTACGGGCCGAGGTCCGCCACCCCGCCACGCTCCCACCCCTGCCGGGCGCCCTGGCGGCGTTCACGAACCCGGTGTGGCTGCCGGCGGGCTGAGAGCGGCGCGGGTCAGGTCAGGAGGCCGGCTGCGCGTACGCGCCGAAGCCGGTCCAGTCGACGGCGACGCACTGCTCGTCGCCGAGGACCCAGGCGTCGTGGCCGGGCTCGACCTGCATGAAGTCGCCGGGGCCGTACTCCTCGCTCGCCCCGTCGTCCATGACCACCTTCATCCGGCCGCTCACCACGTAACCCGTGTGGGCGGCCTGGCAGCTGTCCGTACCCGCCAGCGGCTTGATGTGCTGCGACCAGCGCCAGCCCGGCTCGAACACCGCACGGCCCACGGCCCCGCCGTCGGTCTGGATCACGTCGAGCCGGCCCTTGCCGTCAGCGAACGGACGGGTCTCGTCCGCCTGGTCGAAGCTTTTGCGCACGATCGCGGCCATACCGCATCGCCTCCCGCGGAGAAGCGCCCCGAGTCCACTCCTCACTCTACGCTCGGCCGACCCGGAGCCTCATCCCCGCAGCGAACGCCCGAACCCGCTCGCGAGCGGCATGCGCAGCCCCAGCGGCGGCGGCGCGGCAAGCGCGTCCGTCACCGGCCGCGAGAACCGCCCCGTGAACATCGAGCCCAGCACGAAATCCACGGACAGCGCCACGACTTCCGCCTGGTGCTCGCGCAGCCGGTGCCCGTCCGAGTGCACCTCGAACCGGCAAGTGGAACGGTTCGCCTTCTTCGCCTGCGCCGCCAGCCGAAACGATGCTTCCGGGTCGCTGTGCGCGTCGTTCGTCCCGTGCACGATCAGCACCTGCCGCCCCGACAGCTGTTTCACCGGTTCCGGGGAGTCCGCGCAGACCGCCTCACCCAGGGAAGGGGCAAGGGCCAGCACCGAGTTGACGGCCTCGTGGCCCGCCGCGCGCAGCGCCGCCCGGCCTCCCGCGTCGTACCCGGCGAGGCACACCGGCACGTCCCCGTACCTGCGCACCACCTCGTCGGCCGCCCACCGGGCATCGTCCTCCCGGCAGGCGCCCCTGGCGTGCAGCACGGTGTGCGTGACCAGCCCGTCCGCCCCGCCCGCCCGGACCAGCGCCCGGGCCAGCGGGCGTACCGGGCCGGGGGACCATCTGGACCCGCCGGGAAGTAAGAGGACGACCCCGTTGACCGTGTTGCCTTCTGAGACCGAGCCGTTCGCGCCGGCCGCCCGCCCCAGGCGGGCCCCGCGCGCCGGCGGCGCATGCTGTGCCATGGCGGAACAGTCTCAGACTGACAGGTGTACGCGACCCGTCCGTACGGTCTCTGTTACGTATCGACCCCTGTCGCCGGCGCGCTGCTCTACGCGCGTAGGAGTAGAGTGCCCGGATGACGAGCGAGACCCCCAACCTGCCGACCCCGGATCAGATCCGCCGCTCCCCGAAGGTGCTGCTCCACGACCACCTCGACGGTGGCCTGCGCCCCGGGACCATCATCGAGCTGGCCCGCGAGGTCGGCTACGAGAACCTCCCCGAGACCGATGCCGACAAGCTGGGCATCTGGTTCCGCGAAGCCGCCGACTCCGGCTCCCTGCCGCGCTACCTGGAGACGTTCGCGCACACGTGCGCCGTCATGCAGACGAAGGAGGCGCTGTTCCGGGTCGCCGCCGAGTGCGCCGAGGACCTGGCCGAGGACGGCGTCGTGTACGCCGAGATCCGCTACGCGCCCGAGCAGCACCTGGAAGCCGGCCTGACCCTCGAAGAGGTCGTCGAGGCCGTGAACGAGGGCTTCCGCGAGGGCGAGCGCCGCGCGAAGGCCAACGGCCACCGCATCCGCGTCGGCGCCCTGCTCACCGCGATGCGCCACGCCGCCCGCGCGCTGGAGATCGCGGAGCTGGCCAACCGCTACCGCGACAACGGCGTGGTCGGCTTCGACATCGCCGGTGCCGAGGCCGGGTTCCCTCCCACCCGCCACCTGGACGCGTTCGAGTACCTCAAGCGCGAGAACAACCACTTCACGATCCACGCGGGCGAGGCCTTCGGCCTGCCGTCGATCTGGCAGGCCCTGCAGTGGTGCGGCGCCGACCGCCTGGGTCACGGCGTGAAGATCATCGACGACATCGAGGTCGCCGCCGACGGCTCCGTGAAGCTGGGCCGGCTGGCCTCGTACGTCCGGGACAAGCGCATCCCCCTGGAGATGTGCCCCACCTCGAACCTGCAGACCGCCGCGGCCGCCTCGTACGCCGAGCACCCGATCGGGCTGCTGCGCAAGCTGCACTTCAGGCTGACGGTCAACACCGACAACCGCCTGATGAGCGGTACCAGCATGAGCCGCGAGTTCGAGCACCTGGTCGACACCTTCGGCTACACGCTCGACGACATGCAGTGGTTCACCGTCAATGCGATGAAGTCCGCGTTCATTCCTTTCGATGAACGACTGGCCATGATCAATGAGGTCATCAAGCCCGGCTATGCCGAGCTGAAGTCGGAATGGCTGTTCCAGCAGACCGTCTCGACCAGCGGTTCTGTCGTGGCCTAGGCCATGGCATGACAGACGGAAAGCGCCCGGGAGGAGCAATTCCCGGGCGCTTTCTCGTATTTACGTATGTTTGCGGGCTGGGGTTTGAAGTGACTAGTTTGCGGAGCCGCTCAATTCCCCGTCGCAAGGACTAAATCTTCATGAAGAAGTCAGCTGCCAAGACCCTCGGTGCCGCCGTCATCGGCGCCGCCTTCGTCGCCGCCGCCGCGGGCACCGCCTCCGCCGCCCCCGCCCTGCCGGCGGTCGGCCTCGGCGACGCGCTGGGCACCGTGACCGGCGCCGCGCAGGGACTCACGAGCCAGCAGAAGGTCAGCGCCGAGGACGGCCAGCAGTCGAGCGACCCGGCCGCCCCCCTCAACCAGCTCACCGACGCGGTCGGCCCCACCCTCGGCGGCCTGCCCATCGGCGGCGCGCTCGGCGGCTGACCACCGCCGCTCGGCGGCTGATCCCCGCCGGCCCTCCGCGGAACCCCCGCGGATTTTCGTACGCGCACGCACGTGGCGCACGCTCGTTCGATCGGGTGTGTGCCACGTCGTGGCGTGTGCCACGATCACCACCAACTGCCCGCCGACGCACTGGGTATGAGGTCATCGGTCATGCGCTTGAAGGCACGAGTCACGGTCGGAGCGGCCACCGCCGCACTGCTCCCCGCCCTCCTCCTGGGGGCCGTGGGGTGCAGCAGCAACAAGGAAGCCCCCGCGGCCGGCAAGACGCCCGACCCCAAGGGCTCGGCCCCCTCGGGCTCGGCCGCCGCGACCCCGGGCACCACCCCGAGCGGCGCGGCCGCACCGAAGGCCGGAGCGAGCAAGCTGGAGCGCTCCGCCCTCGAACAGGGCGATCTGCCCGGCTACCAGGTCTCGGCGCAGGGCAAGAACCCGAACGCCCCCGACGGTCAGCCGCAGGCCGACCGCAAGGCCTGCCAGCCCCTGGCCGACATCATGGGCGACAAGCCGGACCCGGCCGCCCGCGAGACCGTCAACCGCGGCATCGGCTCCCAGAAGCAGGTCGGACTCGCCGTCTCCGCCTCCGTCAGCTCGTACGCCGAGGGCGACGCCAAGGCGCTCATCGCCCGCCTCAAGAGCGCCGTCGGCGCCTGCGGCACGGGCTTCACCGCCACCGTCGACAAGCAGAGCGGCAGCTACCGCGACGTACGGGCCGCCGAGTACAAGACGGCCGGCGACGAGACCGTCAGCTGGACCACCACCGCGGCCGCCCAGAGCGTCTCGGCACAGGTCCACGTGGTCGTCGTCCGCCAGGGCGCCACCGTCGTACGGCTGATGGCCCTCAACGTCGCCGGGGGCCAGCAGAAGGCGCTGGTCCCGCAAGAGGTGGCGGACAAGCAGCTGGAAAAGGTCCGCGGCGCGGGCTGACGACCCGGGATCCCCGCCTCTTCCGCTTTACCAGGCGTTGGAGGCGGACTTCTCGTTCGGCAGGAGCAGCCACAGCGCCAGGTAGATCAGGAACTGCGGACCGGGCAGCAGGCACGAGACGACGAAAATAAGGCGCATCGTGTTCGCGGATATTCCGAAGCGACGCGCCAGTCCGGCGCAGACGCCGCCGATCCAGCGACCGTCACGGGGGCGGACAATGGCGCTCATGGGTTCTCCTCCGGGGCATTCGGCGGGAGGTTTTCCCGCGATGCCTCAATACTCCCGCGGCACCGCGGACAGGACGTCGGTCCAGGGGCCGAGCCCGACCCTGGGAATTCTCGGGGTGGACCCCTGAGAGGACCGCTCGGAGCGGCGCGCGCGCCGCAGCCGCGCACGCAGCGCCGGTACGACGGCCACGTGCGCGAGGACGACGCCCAGCCCGTTCAGCAGCACCGAGTCCACGTCGACCACCTGCCCGGGAACGCCGCTCTGGAGCATCTCGATGAGGAGCGAGACCAGCAGGCCCGCGGCGGCGGTACGGCCCAGCGAGGACCACGCGGCCAGCGGCGACGGCGCCAGGTTCCCGTTGGCGAGCGGCAGCAGCACCCCGAGCGGGGCCAGCAGCGCCAGGCTCTCACCGATCCGCCGGGCCGCCTCCAGCGGGCCGTACGAGAGGTCCGCGCGGATCCCCTCCAGCGGGGTCAGATTGGCCGCGGCGGCCCAGGGCACGTCCAGCGGCCGCAGGGTGAGCCAGCCGACGAGGAGGAGGTGGGCGACCAGCAGCCCCCCGCCCAGGAGCCGGAGCCGGAGGTGAATGGCGGTGGCGGCACTGCGGCCGACCTCGTTGCGCTGCACATGTGCGAGGACGCAGACCCCGGTGGCCGCGGTTCCGGTCGCAAGCCGTGAGCGGGCCCGCACCGGCCCGTACGGCCCATCAGGGCCGGGCGCGGCCGGGACTGCCGGGCGCGGGGGCCGGCGTCAGCGGACGGCGATCAGCACGACCAGGGACAAGGCGCCGAGGACCGCGGGGGCGATGATCTCGTACGCCCAGCGCACGCGCACGCCGCCCTGGGCGCCGGGCCGCGAGGCACCGCGCTCGGCCAGCTGCCGCAGCTCGTCGACCACCTGATCGGCCGGGGCCAGCTGCGGATCGGCGGCGGCCGCCGCCCCGGACCCGCCCGCCGAGCCCGCGCCCCGGCCGGCGAGCCCGCCGCGCCCGGGGAGCGACTGCCGGTTCTGCTGCCGGTTCGCCTTCTTCCGCGCGCGCAGCGAGACCGGGACGGCCCACAGCTGGTACTTCGACCCGTCCGCCAGCGCCTCCGCCGAGTACCCCGCGCGCACCGCGTCCACGGCGCCCCAGGGCAGCTCGATGACCCGGAACGGGTTCCGCACGCGCATCCGGTCGGCATTGGCGAAAACGGCCGGGCGGACGGTGAACGCCACGGTCAGCGGTACGGCCAGCAGGCCGATCGCCGCGGCGAACCAGGGGGTGTTCCCCGAGCCCCGCACGAGGGCGTCCCCGCACAGCCACGCGATGAGCGCGAGCAGCAGGACCCCGGTGACGACGGCCATGGGGGAGCGGTAGACCCGGTCTTCGTACGCCGGCTCTTCAGGGGGCTGCTGGCTGCTCATGGGGCCGATTCTGCCTCACGTCATCTCAGCCGACGAGATCGGCGTACACGATGATGTTGTCCGGGCGGTGCCCGTCGGTGATCTCGCCGCCGCAGGTGATCAGCCGCAGCTCGGGGTGCGCGGTGTTCCCGTACACCCGGGCGGTCGGGAATTGCCTCTTGTCGACCTGCTCCAGCGCGCGCACCCGGAAGACGGCGGCGCCGCCGTCCGCCCGGGAGACGGTGATCTCGTCCCCGGCGTGGATCTTGGCCACGTCGCGCAGGACGGCCGGGCCGCGCGCGGTGTCGTAGTGCCCGATCAGCACGGCAGGGCCGGTCTCGCCCGGGGTGACGCCCCCGGTGTACCAGCCGATCCGGTCCCCGTCCGCGACGGACGGCACCTCGACCGTGCCGTCGGCGGCCAGCCCCAGCTTCAGCAGCGGTCCCGTATCCACGCCGGCCGCGGGGATCCGTACCCGTACGGGCTCGGAGGCGGGCAGCGCGGCGGCGGGCGCGGCCGACGCCGCCCCGGCGGACGGGGCCGGCGCCGGGGCCGTGGCGATGCGGGGCGCGGGCGGGAGCGCCGGCGCGGCCGCCGTGCCGGTGCAGCCGCTCAGGGCGGCGAGGACGAGCGGGCCGAGCAGGGCGGCGGCGAGCGGGGTACGGGGGCGGCGGGCCATGGGGGAGCTCCGGGGAAACGGGCCCGGCGGGCCACCGTGGAGGCGGCCCGCCGGAAGGGGTGTGGGTGGTGCGGTACTGCGTGGCCTGAGGAGGGCCGTGACGTGCTGTGGGTGTTGCGGGTGCTCCGGGTGCTCCGGGTGCTCCGGGTGTTGCGGTGATGCCGGCGATGCGGTGATGCGGATCTTGCCGGCGATGCGGGGGAGGTGCAGGGGGCGTGCCTCCCGGCCGTCACCGAGGCGGGTCAGGCGCGGCCGCGGGAGCCGCGGTTGCGGGCGGCCCATGCCGCGCCGAGCCCGGCGAGGATCGCGAGCAGACCGCCGCCGGCCGCCAGGGTGGTGGTGTCGTCGGTGTCCTCGGCGGCGACCTCGGCGCCCGCCGCGACCGCGCCCTGCGGCACGACCACCGTCTGCGCGCCGGTCTGCGGCTTGACGTCGGCGGCCTGCTTCACGGAGGCGGCCTCGGCGGGGGCCTTGGCGGGGGCCTTGGTGGTGGGCGCGGCCGCCGGCAGCAGGTAGAAGTCCGAGGCGCCCGCGCCCTGCACGCGGACGGTGAGGCCGTAGCGGCCGTCGTCCGTCTTCGCGAGCCGGTAGTCGGTGCCGTCGACCACCGCGTGGGGGGCGGAGGGGTTCAGCGTCGCCAGCACGCGGCCCGCCCAGCCGTCGGCCGGCTTCCAGTCCTCGGAGACGGCGCGGATCCAGACCTCGGGGCCCTCGGCGCCGTTGCGCAGCACCGCGAGCCGGCCCTTGCCGACGAGCACCATCTCCCCGTCGTAGCGGTCGTCGTCGGCCGTCGTGACCGGGGTCTTCGGGGTCTCGGGGGACTTCGGGTCCTGCGGGGCGGGCTCGACCGGGGTCTTCGGCGCCTCCGGGGCCTTCGGGGACTCGGCCTTCGGCAGCGGGTAGGACGCGGTGGCGCCGTCCTTGGTGACCGTCAGCACCGGGGTGCTGGTGTCCGCCTTGGTGAGCTTCAGGCTGAGCCCGCCCACCGTGTCGCCGGTGTGGGAGCGGTCCAGCATGGTCAGGACGCGGACCATGTAGACGTCGCCCGGCTTCCACTGCTCGCCCACGGCGCGGATCCAGGCCTCGGGGCCCTCGGGCCCGTTGCGCAGCACCGCGACGAGGCCCCCGCCGATGTAGACCGGCTCGCCCGCGTAGCGGTCGTCGTCCGAGACCGTCCCGTACACCGAATGCGTCACGGCCGGCGCGGCCGGCGCGGCGAGCGCGGTCGCGGCCGGTGCGAGGAGGGCCCCGGCGAGGGCGGCGGTGACGATCGAGGTGCGGAGGGCGGAACGCATAACGACTCCTGGAAGCTGTGTCGCGGGAAGGTGGGAGAGTCGCATGCCCCTTTTTCTCTACGGGTTCTCTGCCGAGGCTTTCATCCGGTGAGGTCTGGCGGGCTGCTGAAGAGAAATTTACGGATCTTGTTCGACTGAACCATGGGCTTCCTGTCTCCGCCATGTAACAGGAAAAGCGGAGGTCAGCGGTCCGCGGTTCGGTCCGCACCCCGGCCCCCGCCACGCCCGGATGTGCCCCGGTCCGCACAGATGTGCGCCCGTGGGGGGTGACAGGCCGCTACGCGCGTAGATATGCTCATCTGGTGACCATGCCCACCACCCTCACCGCATTCGCTGACGTGACGACGTCCGACAGCGCGCTGCGCCGCTTCCTGCACGGGCTGCCCGGCGTAGACGCCGTCGGCCTGGAGGCCCGCGCGGCCGCGCTCGGTACCCGTTCGATCAAGACCACGGCCAAGGCGTACGCCATTGACCTGGCCATTTCGATGATCGACCTGACCACGCTTGAGGGTGCGGACACCCCGGGCAAGGTCCGAGCGCTCTCCGCCAAGGCCGTCAACCCCGACCCGACCGACCGCAGCACGCCCATGACCGCGGCGGTCTGCGTCTACCCCGACATGGTGGCCACCGCCAAGGCCGCCCTGAACGGCGCCGACGTCAAGGTGGCCTCCGTCGCGACGGCCTTCCCGGCCGGCCGCGCCGCGCTGCCCGTCAAGCTCGCCGACACCCGTGACGCCGTGGCCGCCGGCGCCGACGAGATCGACATGGTCATCGACCGTGGCGCCTTCCTCGCCGGCCGCTACCTGGACACGTACGAGCTGATCAAGGCCGTCAAGGAGGCGTGCGTACGCCCCGACGGCACCGCCGCCCGCCTCAAGGTCATCTTCGAGACCGGCGAACTGTCGACGTACGACAACATCCGCCGGGCCTCCTGGATCGGCATGCTCGCGGGCGCCGACTTCATCAAGACCTCCACCGGCAAGGTCGGCGTCAACGCCACCCCCGCCAACACGCTGCTGATGCTCGAAGCCGTCCGTGACTTCAAGGCGCAGACTGGAATCCAGATCGGCGTGAAGCCGGCCGGCGGCATCCGGACCACCAAGGACGCCATCAAGTTCCTGGTCCTGGTCAACGAGACCGTGGGCGAGGACTGGCTGTCCAACCACTGGTTCCGCTTCGGCGCCTCCAGCCTGCTGAACGACCTGCTCATGCAGCGCCAGAAGCTGAGCACCGGGCGTTACTCCGGTCCCGACTACGTGACGGTGGACTGATCACCATGGCATCCCTTTTCGAGTACGCACCGGCCCCCGAGTCGCGTTCCGTCGTCGACATCGCCCCCTCGTACGGGCTCTTCATCGACGGTGAGTTCACCGACGCCGCCGACGGCAAGGTCTTCAAGACCGTCTCCCCGTCGTCCGAGGAGGTCCTCTCCGAGGTCGCCCAGGCCGGCGCCGCCGACGTGGACCGCGCCGTCAAGGCCGCCCGCAAGGCCTTCGTGACCTGGTCCGCGCTGCCCGGCTCCGAGCGCGCCAAGTACCTGTTCCGCATCGCCCGGATCATCCAGGAGCGCAGCCGCGAGCTGGCCGTCCTGGAGACCCTGGACAACGGCAAGCCGATCAAGGAGACCCGCGACGCGGACCTCCCGCTCGTCGCCGCGCACTTCTTCTACTACGCGGGCTGGGCCGACAAGCTCGACCACGCGGGCTACGGCGCGAACCCGCGCCCGCTCGGCGTGGCCGGCCAGGTCATCCCGTGGAACTTCCCGCTGCTGATGCTGGCGTGGAAGATCGCCCCGGCGCTCGCCACCGGCAACACGGTGGTCCTCAAGCCCGCCGAGACGACCCCGCTCACCGCGCTGTTCTTCGCGGACATCTGCCGCCAGGCGGGCCTGCCCAAGGGCGTCGTGAACATCCTCACCGGCTACGGGGACGCGGGCGCGGCCCTCGTCGAGCACCCGGACGTCAACAAGGTCGCCTTCACCGGCTCGACCGCGGTCGGCAAGGCCATCGCCCGCCAGATCGCCGGTACGGACAAGAAGGTCACCCTGGAGCTGGGCGGCAAGGGCGCCAACATCGTCTTCGACGACGCCCCCATCGACCAGGCCGTCGAGGGCATCGTCAACGGCATCTTCTTCAACCAGGGCCAGGTCTGCTGCGCGGGCTCGCGCCTGCTCGTCCAGGAGTCGATCCACGACGAGCTGCTGGACTCCCTCAAGCGCCGCCTCTCCACGCTGCGCCTGGGCGACCCGCTCGACAAGAACACCGACATCGGCGCGATCAACTCCGCCGAGCAGCTGGCCCGGATCACCGCGCTCGCGGAGACCGGCGAGGCCGAGGGCGCCGAGCGCTGGTCCCCGGCGTGCGAGCTGCCGTCCTCCGGCTACTGGTTCGCCCCGACGCTCTTCACGAACGTCACCCAGGCGCACACCGTCGCCCGCGACGAGATCTTCGGCCCGGTGCTGTCCGTGCTGACGTTCCGTACGCCCGACGAGGCCGTCGCCAAGGCCAACAACAGCCAGTACGGCCTGTCCGCCGGCATCTGGACGGAGAAGGGCTCGCGCATCCTCGCGGTCGCGAACAAGCTCCGCGCGGGCGTCGTCTGGGCCAACACGTTCAACAAGTTCGACCCGACCTCGCCCTTCGGCGGTTACAAGGAGTCGGGCTTCGGCCGCGAGGGCGGCCGCCACGGCCTGGAGGGCTACCTCGATGTCTGAGTCGTCGTCGGCGCGTCTGAGCGTCTTCAAGACCTACAAGCTGTACGTCGGGGGCAAGTTCCCCCGCTCCGAGAGCGGCCGGGTGTACGAGGTGCAGGACTCCAAGGGCAAGTGGCTGGCCAACGCCCCCCTGTCCTCCCGCAAGGACGCGCGTGACGCGGTCGTCGCGGCCCGCAAGGCCTTCGGTGGCTGGTCGGGCGCGACCGCGTACAACCGCGGGCAGATCCTCTACCGCGTCGCCGAGATGCTGGAGGGCCGCCGCGAGCAGTTCGTCCGCGAGGTCGGCGAGGCCGAGGGCCTGTCCAAGTCGAAGGCGGGCGCCGTCGTCGACGCGGCCATCGACCGCTGGGTCTGGTACGCGGGCTGGACCGACAAGATCGGCCAGATCGTGGGCGGGGCCAACCCGGTCGCGGGTCCGTTCTTCAACCTCTCCACCCCGGAGCCGACGGGCGTCGTCACGGTCGTCGCCCCGCAGGACTCCTCGTTCCTGGGCCTGATCTCGGTGATCGCCCCGGTGATCGCGACCGGCAACACGGTGGTCGTCATCGCCTCGGAGAAGGCGCCGCTCCCGGCGCTCTCCCTGGGCGAGGTGCTGGCCACCTCCGACCTGCCCGGCGGCGTGGTCAACATCCTGTCCGGCAAGGCCGGCGAGATGGGCCCGCACCTGGCGTCCCACCAGGACGTCAACGCGATCGACCTGGCGGGCGCGGACGCGGCGCTGGCCAAGGAGCTGGAGATCGCGGCGGCCGACAACCTCAAGCGCGTCCTGCGTCCACAGCCTGTGGACGACTGGAGCGCCGACCCGGGCACGTCGCGCATGACGGCGTTCCTGGAGACGAAGACGGTCTGGCACCCGACGGGTTCGCTGGGTTCGGGCGGATCCTCGTACTGACGGATCCCCCTGCGAAACCGGCCCCGGCAGCGTCCCTCCCCCCAGCCAGCGCTGGGAGGTGCTCGCTGCCGGGGCCTTTTCGCGCCCTGGTACGGCCGCTGCGGCTGTGACCGCTACCGCGGCAGCAGCGGGCCGAGCAGCGAGGACGCGGCCGCCTGCGGCAGTTCGCCGACGGACGGACCCTGCGTCAGGATCCCCGTGACCATGGTCGTGCCGACCGCGGGGAAGTCGGCGACCCTGGTGGCCACGCCGTTGTCGAGCGGATCCACGCCGGTGTGCGCCAGCGGGTTCACCTTGAGGTTCGCGATGGGGTTCGCGACCCCGTCGAGGGCCGCGGGTACGGAGAGCTCACCGGCCTGCGCGCCACCGGCGGCCATGGCCAGGGCCGCACCGGCCATGGAGAGCGTGATGCCTGCGGAGCGCAGCGTGGAGCTGCCGGGGGCTGCGTGACGTGCCATGGGGATCCCGCCTGAGGTCGTAGTCGCGTGCGTACGCAGCGTAGTTGAGGTGTGATCCTCGATACCAACCGCCCACCGGAGGCATCCCCTGCGCGGGGGAATGGTTCACACTGGTGTCCTGTGAGCGCCTCCTCTCCTTTGCCTACGCGTGTCGTCCTGCTGACCGGGCCCTCGGGGTCCGGCAAGTCCAGGCTGGCCGCCCGCTCCGGGTTGCCGGTGCTGCGTCTGGACGACTTCTACAAGGAGGCGGACGACCCGAGCCTCCCGCTGGTCGAGGGCAGTTCCGACATCGACTGGGACTCGCCGCAGTCGTGGGACGCGGACGCGGCGGTCACCGCGATCGTGGAGCTGTGCGCGGGCGGCCGTACCGAGGTGCCGGTGTACTCCATCGCCACCTCCTCCCGTACCGGTACGGAGACGCTGGACATCTCCCGCACCCCGCTGTTCATCGCGGAGGGGATCTTCGCGGCCGACATCGTGGCCCGGTGCCAGGAGATGGGGTTGCTGGCCGACGCGATCTGCCTGCGCGGGCGGCCCTCGACGACGTTCCGCCGCAGGCTCGCGCGCGACCTGCGCGAGGGCCGCAAGTCGCTGCCGTTCCTGCTGCGCAGGGGATGGCGGCTGATGCGGGCGGAGCGGGGCATCGTGGCCCGGCACACCGCCCTGGGCGCGCACGCCTGCGCCCGCGACGAGGCGCTCGGCCGCCTGGCCGCCTGCGCGGCGGGCCGCCACCGCACGACGGCCGCGGCGTAGCGCCGGGCACCCCGTAGCACCGGACACCCGGTAGCAGGGGACAGCCGACGCGCCGGACACCCGGTAGCGCCGGGCACCTCACACACCGGACACCCCGTAGCCGCGCCGGACGTACGAGAAGGCGGGACCATGCGGACCCCCGGCCGCCCGATCCCGCCTTCTCCCCCCGCAGGCCCCCGTCCCACCCCCGTAGGACGGGCCCCCTGGCCCATGGTCTTGGTGTGCCGCGTTACGCGACGAGCTCCCCGAAGGACTCCGCCTCGTCGCTGCCGAAGCTCAGCGCCTCGTCGTCCCGCAGCCGACGCAGCGAGCGCCAGATGCTCGACTTCACCGTGCCGACGCTGATGCCCAGGATCTCGGCGATCTCCGGGTCCGTACGGCCCTCGTAGTACCGCAGCACCAGCATCGTGCGCTGCGGCTCCGGGATGCGGGCCAGCGCCTGCCACAGCACCGCGCGCAGCTCCGTACCCCGCATCGCGTCCGTGTCGGAGGCCGTCTCCGGGAGCTCCTCCGTCGGGTACTCGTTGAGCTTGCGCCGGCGCCAGGCGCTGATGTGCAGGTTCGTCATCGTGCGGCGCAGGTACCCGCCGACGGCGGCCTTGTCGCTGATCCGGTCCCAGGCGCGATACGTGGAGAACAGCGCGCTCTGGAGCAGGTCCTCGGCTTCGTAACGGTCACCGGTCAGGTGGAAGGCCGTCGCGTAGAGGGCGGCCCGCCGCTCCTGCACGTACGCCGTGAACTCGGCCTCCGAAGTGGCGGAGAGCTCGGGCGTGCGCTGCACCGGGAGGGCGGAGGCGGTCTGGTACGTGTTCGCGTCGATGGCCACCGTGTGCGCCGGCCGCGGACGGGCGACCGTCACCGAACGGGCACCTGCCCGGCGGTTCACATCGTGCAGCCGCGTGACAACCGCGCTGGTGGTGGTGCTGTGCAGCGTGTTCATCTCGCGCCCCCCGTCGTGGAGTCTGCTTCGGATCCTGCTCGGTTTCGTTGGTAGAAGACTGCCCGGCCGACTTAACCGCGGTGTCCGCCGACTGTCACAGGCCTGTCACAGCGACTCCCGCGGGGCGCCCGTGCGATCCCTTGGACCCGACGGTCGAACTCCGAACGGTCGATGGGACAGAATGAGCCCGTGCCTTTCCTGTTGCTGATCGAGGACGACGACGCCATCCGCACGGCCCTCGAACTCTCCCTGTCTCGCCAGGGCCACCGTGTGGCCACCGCGGCGACGGGCGAGGACGGCCTGAAACTGCTGCGCGAGCAGCGGCCGGACCTGATCGTGCTGGACGTCATGCTGCCCGGGATCGACGGCTTCGAGGTGTGCCGGCGGATCCGCCGCACCGACCAGCTGCCGATCATCCTGCTGACCGCCCGCAGCGACGACATCGATGTCGTCGTGGGCCTGGAGTCCGGCGCCGACGACTACGTCGTCAAGCCCGTCCAGGGCCGGGTGCTCGACGCCCGCATCCGGGCCGTCCTGCGCCGCGGCGAACGGGAGGCCAGCGACTCCGCCGTGTTCGGTTCCCTGGTCATCGACCGGGCCGCCATGACGGTCACCAAGAACGGCGAGGACCTCCAGCTCACCCCGACCGAGCTGCGGCTGCTGCTGGAGCTCAGCCGCCGGCCCGGCCAGGCGCTCTCGCGCCAGCAGCTGCTGCGCCTGGTCTGGGAGCACGACTACCTCGGCGACTCCCGGCTCGTGGACGCCTGCGTGCAGCGGCTGCGGGCCAAGGTCGAGGAAGTGCCCTCCTCGCCCACCCTCATCCGGACCGTCCGGGGAGTCGGCTACCGGCTGGACTCGCCGCAGTGATCAAAGCCCTGTTCGCGGGCCGGCGCTGGACCAGCCTGCGGCTGCGGCTCCTGATGGTGTTCTCCCTGGTCGCGCTGGTGGCCGCCGTGTCCGCGTCCGGGATCGCGTACTGGCTCAACCGCGAGGCCGTGCTCACCCGTACCCAGGACGCCGCCCTCGGCGACTTCCGCCAGGAGATGCAGAACCGGGCCGCGGCGCTGCCCGCCGACCCGACGCCCGAGGAGATGCAGCGCACCGCCGAGCTGATGGCGGGCAGCAGCCCCGGCTACAGCGTGCTGCTGGTCGACGAGCAGGGCGGCCGCAAGGTGTTCGGCGCGGCCGGTCCCGACTCCTTCGGGCTGGACGACGTACCGGGCTCGCTGCAACGCGCCGTGAACGACCGGCAGAAGGCGACGGCCGCGAACGACGCCGAGTACCACGTGTACTGGCAGCGGACGAAGCCGCGCGGCAACCCGTACCTGGTGGGCGGCACGCGGATCGTGGGCGGCGGGCCCACCGGCTACATGTACAAGTCGCTGGCGCAGGAGCGGGACGACCTGAACGCGCTCGGCTGGTCGCTGACCATCGCGACGGGCCTCGCGCTGCTCGGGTCCGCGCTGCTGGCGCAGGCGGCGGCCCGTACGGTGCTCAAGCCGGTCCAGCGGCTGGGGGACGCGGCGCGGCGGCTCGGCGAGGGCGAGCTGGACCACCGGCTGGAGGTGTCGGGTACGGACGAACTGGCCGACCTGTCGCACACGTTCAACAAGACGGCGGAGGCGCTGGAGAAGAAGGTCGCCGACATGAGCGCCCGCGAGGAGGCCAGCCGGCGCTTCGTCGCGGACATGTCGCACGAACTGCGCACTCCGCTGACGGCGCTGACGGCGGTCGCCGAGGTGCTGGAGGAGGAGGTCGAGTACCTCGATCCGATGGTCGCGCCCGCGGTCGGGCTGGTGGTCAGCGAGACCCGGCGGCTGAACGTGCTGGTGGAGAACCTGATGGAGGTCACCCGCTTCGACGCGGGGACGGCCAAGCTGGTCCTGGACGACGTGGACGTCGCCGACCAGGTCACGGCCTGCATCGACGCGCGGGCATGGCTCGACGCGGTCGAACTGGACGCGGAGCGGGGCATCGTGGCGCGGCTCGACCCGCGCCGGCTCGACGTCATCCTCGCCAACCTGATCGGCAACGCGCTCAAGCACGGCGGCTCGCCGGTACGGGTGTCGGTGGTCGTCGAGGGCGAGTGGCTGGTGATCGCGGTCCAGGACAACGGGCCGGGCATCCCCGAGGAGGTGCTGCCGCACGTCTTCGACCGGTTCTACAAGGCCAGCGCCTCGCGGCCGAAGTCGGACGGCAGCGGGCTGGGCCTGTCGATCGCCGTGGAGAACGCGCACATCCACGGGGGAGAGATCACCGCGGCCAACGGGCCCGGGGGCGGTGCGCTGTTCACGCTGCGGCTGCCGGTGGACGTGGGAAAGGTGATCGCCGGTGAAGCGGACGCGTAGGGCCGGGGCGGTACTCCTCGTACTGCTGACCTCGGCGTGCGGGATCAGGGCGACGACGGTACCGGTGGACGTCGGCGCGGCGCCCTCGCGGGTGTCGTGCGACACGCCGCAGCCGCAGAGCGGGGTGCAGGGCTTCCGGGCCACGGTGGAGCTGGTGTGCGGATCGCAGCTGGTCGGCGTGGAACGGGTGGTGCCCGTACCGGAGCAGAAGCCGGTACGGGACCCGGTGGTGCTGGTGGCCGAGGCGCTGCTGGAGGCGCTGGAGCGGGAGCCGTCGGCGCAGGAGCGGGACGCCGGGTTCACGACCGGGGTCCCGGGCGGGCTGACGGTCGCCCCGGCGCGGGCGGGCGACCCGGCGGGGACGATACGGATCAGCCGGAAGCCCGAGGACCTGCCGCCGGTGGCGCTGTCGCAGGTGGTGTGCACGCTGGCCGGCAGCGAGGCCGTCTCGGCGGGCCCGGGCCCGGTCGTCCTGGGCGGCCCGGACACGGACCCGCCGCGCGCGTGGGAGTGCACGGAGGCGGTCCGCTCCCGCCCCGAGTCGGTCCCCACGCTGGGCGAACTCGTCCGCCCGACGCCGACCCCGGCGCCCTCGGCTTCCCGTTAGGCGGCTTCCCGCCAGACGGCTAGGCCGCTAGCCCGCCTGCGCCGCGAGTTCGCCCAGGACGCGGGCCGCCGGCGCCGGGTCGACCAGCCACTTCAGGTGGCTGCCTTCGAGGGTGCGGACGTCGTACGGGTTCTGCGGCGTCAGCGCGTTGCCCTCGCGGATCAGCCGGTCCTGCAGGGCGAGCGGAAGGCTCGCGTCGCCGGCCAGGCGGACGTAGGTCTTCGGGATGCGGCCCCAGGTCCCGGCCTGCGCCCGGTCGTCAGAGGTGCCGGTGTCCAGGTTCTCGTCGGGCTGGAAGGTGTTGAGGAAGGCCAGGAACTCCTCCTCGGTGCCGTCGGCGAGGAAGGCGGCCTTGAAGGCCGCGAGGGCGTCCGGGTCCGCGGTGCGGAAGTTGACGCGGAGCAGGCCGAGTTCGGCCGGGTTGCCGGCCAGCGCCAGGCCCAGGGCGGCGGAGTCGACCGAGGCCATCTCCGGCTCGGCGTAGTAGTCGCCGACCGGGAGATCGACGGGGCACCAGGCCGAGACGTACACGATGCGGTCGATCAGGTCGGGCCGCGCGTTGGCCGCGACCGTGGCCGTCATGCCGCCGCGGCTGTGCGAGACGAGGATCACCGGCCCGTTCCGCTTGGCCCGTTCCAGGATCCCTATCAGGTGCGCGGCGTTGTCGGCGAGCGTGACGCCCTTGATCGAGCCGGGCGCCGCGGCGAGGCCCGCGGGGTCCTGCGGCGTCTGGTAGGCGCGGGTGTAGGTCGCCGCGAAACCGTGGCCGGGCAGGTCGACGGCGACCGAACGGTGCCCCAGGAGGCCGAGTTCGGCCTGGAGCGGTGCGAAGGCGAAGGAGTTGGAGAAGGCTCCGTGAACCAGTACGAAAGTCGGCTGCATGGGGCCCAACCTAATGATCATCAAGCCGGGGTGGCAACGATCGGTGCGTGCGGACGCGGCCCGTCGCGCGTACGTCCCGGCAACGCCGACGGCCCCCCGGGCCGGAGCTCGGGGGGCCGTCGCGGGGCGGGTGCCGGCCGGGCCGTGTCCGGCCCCCTAGATCCCGGCGGCCGCCGACAGGTCCTTCTTGATCGCGTCCAGGATCTCCTGGCCGCGCACGCGGGCCGCCGTCAGGTCGGAGGCCTCGGCCACCGGGACCACGACCTCCAGGTAGCACTTCAGCTTGGGCTCCGTGCCCGACGGGCGCACGATCACCCGGGCCTTGTAGTCGCCCTCCAGGTAGTAGCGCAGGCCGTCCGTCGGCGGCAGCGCCTCCGTGCCCCGGGTCAGGTCCTCGGCGGACGCGACCCGCAGGCCCGCCAGCGCCACCGGCGGCTGCGCCCGCAGCGCGGCCATCGCGTCGGCGATGACCGACAGGTCCTCCACGCGGACCGACAGCTGGTCGGTGTGGTGCAGGCCGTGCTCCATCGCCAGGTCGTCCAGCAGGTCGGTCAGCGTACGGCCCTGCTCCTTGAGCTTCGAGGCCAGCTCCGCCACCAGCAGGGCGGCCGTGATGCCGTCCTTGTCGCGGACGCCCTCGGGGTCGACGCAGTAGCCCAGCGCCTCCTCGTAGCCGTACCGCAGGCCCTCGACGCGGGCGATCCACTTGAAGCCCGTCAGGGTCTCCTCGTAGCCGACGCCCGCGGCCTCGGCGATCCGGCCCAGGAGGGAGGACGACACGATGGACTCGGCGAAGACGCCCGTCGCGCCCTTGTGGACCAGGTGGGCCGCCAGCAGCGCGCCGACCTCGTCGCCGCGGAGCATGCGCCAGCCGTCCGCGGTGGGGACGGCCACCGCGCAGCGGTCGGCGTCGGGGTCGTTCGCGATCACGATGTCGGGCTGGACCTCGGCGGCCTTGGCGAAGGCCAGGTCCATCGCGCCCGGCTCCTCCGGGTTGGGGAAGGCCACCGTCGGGAAGGCCGGGTCCGGCTCCGCCTGCTCGGCGACCAGCACCGGCTCCGGGAAGCCGGCCCGGGCGAAGGCAGCCAGGAGGACGTCCTTGCCGACGCCGTGCATGGCCGTGTAGACCGTCCGCACGCCCCGGGGGGAGCCGGGGGTCAGGACGGCGTCCGTACGGGCCAGGTAGGCCTCCAGGACCTCATCGCCGAGCTCCTCCCAGCCGGACTCCGGACGGGGGACCGAGGCGAGGGTCTCCACGCGCGCGATCTCCGCCGCGATCTCGACGTCCGCGGGGGAGACGATCTGCGAGCCGTCGCCGAGGTAGACCTTGTAACCGTTGTCCCGGGGCGGGTTGTGGCTCGCGGTCACCTCGACGCCGGCGACGGCACCCAGGTGCCGTATGGCGTACGCGAGGACCGGCGTCGGCAGCGGTCGGGGCAGGACGGCCGCGCGCAGGCCCGCGCCGGTCATCACGGCGGCGGTGTCGCGGGCGAAGTCCGCGGACTTGTACCGGGCGTCGTAGCCGACGACGACCAGGCCGCCGGCGTGGCCCTGGGCCTTGAGATAGGCCGCGAGGCCGGCCGCCGCCCGGATGACCACGGAGCGGTTCATCCGCATCGGGCCCGCGCCGATCTCGCCGCGCAGCCCGGCCGTGCCGAACTGCAGGGTGCCGGAGAACCGGTCCGCGAGCTCGGTGACGTCCCCGGCTTCGACGAGCGCGGCGAGTTCCGCCGCCGTCTGCGGGTCCGGGTCCTCCGCCAGCCAGGTCCGCGCCCGGGTGATCAGGTCGTCCTGTTCCTGCACTGCCACTGCTTCCGCCTTGTCTCTCGTACGGTGCCGATGCCTCGGGTGCCGGCTCAGATGCGGGCGAGGACCTGCGTCAGCAGCTTGCCCATGCGCGCGGCCGAGTCACGGCCGGCCTGGAGCACCTCTTCGTGGTTCAGCGGCTCGCCGGAGATGCCCGCCGCCAGGTTGGTGACCAGGGAGATGCCGAGCACCTCGGCGCCGGCCTCGCGGGCGGCGATGGCCTCCAGCACGGTGGACATGCCGACGAGGTCGGCGCCCATGACGCGGATCATGTTGATCTCGGCCGGGGTCTCGTAGTGCGGGCCGGGGAACTGGACGTAGACGCCCTCTTCGAGGGTCTCGTCGATCTCCTTGCACATCGCGCGCAGGCGCGGCGAGTACAGGTCGGTCAGGTCCACGAAGTTCGCGCCGACGATCGGCGAGGTGGCCGTCAGGTTGAGGTGGTCGCTGATCAGGACGGGCTGGCCGGGCTTCATGCCCTCGCGCAGGCCGCCGCAGCCGTTGGTCAGGACGACGGTCTTGCAGCCGGCGGCGACGGCGGTGCGCACGCCGTGGGCGACGGCGGCTACGCCGCGGCCCTCGTAGTAGTGGGTCCGGCCGAGGAAGACCAGGGCGCGCTTGTCGCCGATCTTGTACGAGCGGATCTTGCCGCCGTGGCCCTCGACCGCGGCGGGCGGGAAGCCCGGCAGCTCGGTGACGGGGAACTCGGCCTCGGGGGCGCCCAGCGCCTCTGCGGCGGGGGCCCAGCCGGAGCCCATGACGAGGGCGACATCGTGGGATTCGGCGCCGGTCAGCTCACGCAGGCGGGCGGCTGCGGCGGTGGCGTCGGCGAAGGGGTCGGTAACAGATGCGTTCACGCAGACGAGCGTAACCGAGCATTGCCTACGCGCGTAGATGGCGCAGCTCACGGTGTTCGGATCGTTGCCTTGTCGTTTCCGCCGAAATGCCCCCCGGGATTCACCCCCCGGCCCGCGGCCGTCAGGGGGACCCGCGCCGTCAGGGGGGGGGGCTCGCCTCGCCCGGCGGGGACGCTCGCGCAGTCGGTCGGGCCCATGGCGCGGTCGGTCGGGCGCTCGCGCGGTCGGCCGGGAGGCTAGCGCGGTCGGTCGGGACGCTCGCGCGGTCAGCAGGGGCGCTTGCGCAGTTCCATCACGTAGTCGTGCGGGGCCCCGGCCGATTCGGCCGCGTCGGCGATCTCGCCGAGGTAGCGCGCCGAGGGCAGGCCGCCCTCGTACCCGTTCAGCACGTAGCACCACGCCGGCTCCTCGCCGTCCAGCGTGTGGACGCGGATCCGCATCCGCCGGTAGATGTCGAGCCCGACGCCCTCCCACCGGTCCATCGAGTCCTCGTCCAGCGGCGCGATGTCGTACAGGGCGACGAACACCTGGTGGCGCGGGGCCTCGACGATCGTGGCCAGGGCGCCCTCCCAGCCCATCTGCTCGCCGCCGAAGGTCAGCCGCCAGTCGTTGATCCAGCCCGTGCCGCGCAGCGGCGAATGCGGAGCGCGGCGCGTCATCAGCCGCGGGTCGAGGTTGCCGGCGTACGCGGCGTAGAGCGACATGAGGTCGAGGGTACGGGAGGGGCGGGGCGGGCCGCGTGCCCGGCCGTCCTCACGGATGGCCGGACCGGGGGAGAAGCACCTTGAAGCGTGCGGGACAATGGGGCACGGAATGCATCCCCCGGGGAGACCCCCGGAAGCCCCGGCCGGGGCGGCAGCCGGCCGGGTAGACGTGAGGCGGAGTTTTCGTGACCCGGATCGTGATCATCGGCGGCGGACCCGGCGGGTATGAGGCGGCCCTCGTGGGGGCCCAGCTCGGCGCGGAGGTGACCGTCGTCGACTGCGACGGCCTCGGTGGCGCGTCCGTCCTCACCGACTGCGTACCTTCCAAGACCCTCATCGCGACCGCCGAGGTCATGACGACCTTCGACTCGTCGTACGAGGAGCTCGGCATCGTCGTGGCCGACGACACCCCGCACATCGAGCAGGCCGCGCGCGTCGTCGGCGTGGACCTCGGCAAGGTGAACCGGCGCGTCAAGCGCCTCGCGCTCGCCCAGTCGCACGACATCACCGCCTCCGTCACCCGGGCCGGCGCCCGCGTCGTACGGGGCCGCGGCAAGCTGGGCGGCCCGCAGGGCATCGACGGCACGCGCGACGTCATCGTCACCGCCGCCGACGGCACCGAGACGATCCTGACGGCCGACGCCGTGCTGATCGCGACCGGCGGCCACCCCCGCGAGATCCCCGACGCCATGCCCGACGGCGAGCGGATCCTGAACTGGACCCAGGTCTACGACCTCGACGAGCTCCCCGAGGAGCTCATCGTGGTCGGCTCCGGCGTCACCGGTGCCGAGTTCGCCGGTGCGTACCAGGCCCTCGGCTCCCGCGTCACGCTGATCTCCTCGCGCGACCGCGTGCTGCCCGGCGAGGACCCGGACGCGGCGGCCGTGCTGGAGGACGTCTTCCGGCGCCGCGGCATGAACGTCGTGGGCCGCTCGCGCGCCGAGTCCGCCAAGCGGGTCGGCGACCGCGTCGAGGTCACGCTGTCCGACGGCCGGGTCATCACCGGTACGCACTGTCTGATGGCGGTCGGCGCGATCCCGAACACCAAGGACATGAACCTGGAGGAGTCCGGGGTCCGGCTCAAGGAGTCCGGGCACATCTGGACCGACAAGGTCTCCCGTACGTCGGCGCCGGGCGTGTACGCGGCCGGCGACGTGACCGGGATCTTCGCGCTGGCCTCCGTCGCGGCCATGCAGGGCCGCATCGCGATGTACCACTTCCTCGGCGACGCGGTGGCCCCGCTGAACCTCAAGACGGTCTCGTCGAACGTCTTCACCGACCCGGAGATCGCCACTGTCGGTTACACCCAGGCCGACGTGGACTCCGGGAAGATCGACGCCCGTGTCGTGAAGCTGCCCCTCCTGCGCAACGCGCGCGCCAAGATGCAGGGGATCCGGGACGGGTTCGTGAAGCTGTTCTGCCGTCCGGGCACCGGAATCGTGGTCGGCGGCGTGGTGGTCTCCCCGCGGGCGAGCGAGCTGATCCACCCGATCTCGATCGCAGTCGACAACAACCTGACCGTCGAGCAGATCGCAAACGCGTTCACGGTGTACCCCTCGCTGTCGGGTTCGATCGCCGAGGTGGCGCGGCAGCTGCACACGCGCAAGGCGGCCGGCGAGGTCTGAGCACGGCAACCGCCCCACGTCAGGGGGGACTTGGGGCGGGCTCCGGGGCGGTGGAGTGACGTTCACTCAACCGCCTCGCCGCGTATACCACTAGTCGCCCTGTTTTATGGACAACTTCGGTATTCCGGCGCAAGGAGCTGAAACAAGACGGTCGTTGGGGTTACTGTCAGTTTCGTGTTCGCTGCAGAACGTCGCCAATTGATTCTCGAAATGGTGCGGGCCAACGGAGCGGTGTCGCTCCGGGAGCTCGCCCGCGTCGTCCAGACCTCCGAAGTGACCGTACGGCGGGACGTGCGGGCACTGGAGGCCGAAGGACTCCTCGACCGCCGGCACGGCGGTGCGGTGCTGCCGGGCGGTTTCACCCGCGAATCCGGCTTCCCGCAAAAGTCCCATCTCGCGACGGCGGAGAAGACCGCCATCGCCGATGTCGCGGCCTCCCTCGTCGAAGAGGGCGAGGCCGTCGTCGTCGGCGCGGGCACCACGACCCAGGAGCTGGCCCGCCGGCTCGCCCGGGTGCCCGGCCTGACCGTCGTCACCAACTCGCTGCTGGTCGCCCAGGCCCTGGCCCACGCCAACCGGGTGGAGGTGGTGATGACGGGCGGCACCCTCCGCGGCTCCAACTACGCGCTGGTCGGCAGCGGGGCGGAGCAGTCCCTCCAGGGGCTGCGGGTCTCCCGGGCCTTCCTGTCGGGCAGCGGTCTGACCGCGGAACGCGGTCTGTCCACGTCCAACATGCTGAGCGCGAGCGTGGACCGGGCCCTGGTCCAGGCGGCGGCGGAGGTGGTGGTCCTCGCGGACCACACCAAGCTGGGCACCGACACCATGTTCCAGACGGTGCCGACCGACGTGATGACCCGCCTGGTCACGGACGAGCCGCCGCCGCACGACGACCGCGCGGCCACGGAGCTCCAGGCCCTCGCGGACCAGGGCGTCCAGATCACGATCGCCGGAGCCGTGGCCCCCGGCGGCGCGGGCGAGGGCATGGCGGGCCGCCGCCCGCGCCGGGAGTCCCCCCTCCCGGTCCAGCGCCGGGGCGCCCACCAACTCCGCAGCACGGCCCCCCTCCCGGACCCCCAGCCGGGAGACCGCGACCGAGCAAGGGTGGCGGACCTCCGGCGGCGGTGACCACCGTCCGTTCTGTCGCCTCGGAGGGGCGGGACAGCGAAAACGCCCGGCCGGAGGAAACCCCGGCCGGGCGCTTCAGTTGACGAGCTCGTCAGTCAGAGAATCTCACCGTGTCGCCCACGGCGGGATGATCTCTTCGGTAATCGGAATCCTCTGAGGCCAGTGGACTCATGGACCCGTAGGGCAGATCGAATTCAGCCCAGTACAGCCGTGAGGCGATGATGTAGTCCTCCGTGGAGTCCGCCTTCAAGAAGAACACGGAATCATCCGCACGAATCCTTCCGATCCTGGCCGCGAGGGCCTGGCGTTCGGAAGCGCTGGCCCGGTGAACCCGTACGGTCCCGACGTCCTTGCCGCAGGAGATCCTCTCGACGCCCGCGAAGAGCAGGTCGAGGACCCTCGTGGGTGCCCCGCCCGGGGCGTCGTCATCGGGTTCGGGGAAGCCGCGGACGACCGCATAGGTATGACCGTGGCGGTAGTCGATCAGGCTGAATTCCCGATCGTCGATTATGTCGGGTTCGGCTCGGAGGAGGTTCATTTCACCACCTTGTACGCGTCGGCCCTTCGATTCCAGCGATAGAAGTCGACCTTGTCCATCAGGCCTGCCTCATGGATTTGGATCAATTCCCATTGGGTATGCATCGCGCCCCCCTTTGACCCTGCCGCCTCAAGGGCCTTCTTGAGTGCAGCGGCCGGACCCTGCTTACCGCCGTCCAACCCGTCCAGCAGGAAGGATATCTTGCCCTCTCCGCTCGCGACGTTGGCGATGGCCTTGTGGACCTCGTTCCGCCACTCGGACGAGAGGGCGCCCATGAGGTGCCTGGCGCCGATCGCTTCGGCGAACTCCTTGACGTTGGCTTCCTTGGTGTCACGACCAAGTGCTACGTGATCGCAATTGTGGACCAGGATCGGACTGGCTCCAGCGAGCACGTAGTAAGTGTGCTCACGGGCGACCGTGAGGTTGCGGACCTTCTGGTACTGGTCCCAGCGCTTGACCTCGGTGACCTGGACCCAGGTTCCGGACGAGGTCCGAAGCCAGTCGCCGGCCGTGAGATCGGTCGCCTGCAGCCACCTGTCCAGACTCGGCGCCCAGAACGGGTGGCCGTCCGTCGCGGTCAGCTTTTCGGACGCGTCACCGCTCTCGCCGTCCGTGTCGATCGTGATCTCGACGAGCTTCTTCTCGCCCTCGCCGATGATCTGCGCGACGACCGGCTGGGCCGTGGTGGCCCCGGACTCCGGATCGGTCGCCACGACCTCGTCGCCGATGGCAACGTCCTCGATGGGCTTGGAGGAGCCGTCGGCCAGCAGGACTTCGGTGCCGGGGACGAAGCTGTTGCAGGTTTCGCCCTGCTCGGAGCCGCCGCTGTCCGTCTCCTTGGCCTTTGACTTCTTCGGAGCGTCACCCTTCTTCGCCTCTGCGGACTTCGAAGCCTTGCCGTCGCCGTCGGCCTTCTTCGCCTTCGTCGCGGAGGACTTGCCCTGCCTGGCTGCTGTGGCCTTGGCCTCGTCGGCCTTTTTTGCAGCTGCGGCTGCTGCCTCCTGCACCCTTCTTCGGGCCGCTGCTGCCTCTTCCTCCAGTTTTCTCGCGCGTTCGGCGGCCTCCTCTATCTGCCGTTTCCACTCGGCCAGGTCCTCGGCATACTTGGCCATCGCCTGCTGGTAACGCTCGACTCGCCTGAGGATGTCCCGGGCGAGGGCGAGCTTGTGCGACCAGCTGTTGAAGGCATCCCAGGCTCGATCCAGCGCCTTGAGGATGCGCTTGGCGCGGCCGGCGAACGGCAGTGCCGCATCCAGGGCGAGGCCGGCGCACGCGCCCCAGTCGCCGCCCAGGCAGTCACGGATGTCGTTGTATCCCGATGCGTCCTTCAGGATTCCCATCGCGACTTCGAGCGCGATGTCCAGCGCGCTCTTGCCCTGGATCATGTTCGCCCAGGCCGCCTCGGCGTCCGAGAAGTCCTTGATCGGCATCACAGGCGGCGCGATCGACAGACCACTCGGGTCGCTGAACGTCACCGGCGAGTTGTTCGCGTAGGCGTACGGGTTCATCTGCTTGGGCTCGTTGAAGTCGAGCACCGGGTCGACCGACAGGAACCGGCCCGTCGCAGGGTCGTACTCGCGAGCACCCAGATGGACGAGGCCAGTGGACTCGTCGAGTTCACCGCCGACGAAGTTCGCCTTGCCCGGCCATATGGACGGGGTCGTTCCGCGGGCTTCCCCGTACGGCGTGAACTTGCGGCGGGTGACCGCCATGGTGGTGGTGTCCACGGCCGTGGTCGCCGTGCCGTTTTGGTCGCCCATCAGGTACGACGTCGTGATGACGCCGTCCTTGGCCGTCTTAACCATCGTCGCGCCGGCTGGGTGGGCGTAGTAGCGCGTGGTCTCCAGTTTGCCCGCGGCCGTGAGCTTGACTTCTGTGCCCGGCAAGTACAGCGTCGTGCCGGACGGCTCACGCTTGATCAGTCGGTTGCCACCGGCGTCGTAGACGAACTCGGTCGTCTCGGAGCCCTTGACTACCCTCGCCAGCTTGCCCGAGGCATCCCACTCCAGGTTCTGCGTGTTCCCCTGGATCGTGCGGGACTTGGTGTTGCCCGCTTCGTCGAACCCGTAGGACTCGGTACGGGAGCCGCCCGGCCCGGTGGTGTCGACCTTCTTCAGACCGTTGGCGCCGGCCTGACCGGGAGTGCCGTACGTGTAGGTGCGAACGACGTCCTTGGTCAGGTCACCGGTCGGGGAGTGCTGGACCTCCTTGGTGCGATTGCCCGCAGCATCGAAGCTGTACGAGCTCCAGTACGCGCTCGGGCCGCCCACCTTGGGTTTCGAGTCGGGACCGGACGCGCCTGGCTGGGCCGCGCAGTCGTCCGTCGAGGTCCACGCCTCGTTCATGCGGCGCAGGTAGTCGTATGCGAAGCACTGGGTGTCGGTGGTCGCGGAGGCCTCCGGGCCCTCCTTGTCCGTGATCTTCAGGATGTTGCCGACCGCGTCGTACTCGTACGACGTGTCATTGATCCGGCTGGGTGCCTTCTCCTTGTCGTTCACCGTCCGAGTGAGGCGGCGAGTCTGCTCGTCGTAGAAGTTCGTCGAGTAGACCTGGGATCCGGCCGGGCCGGCCTCCGTGCGCAACACGTCACCCATGGGCGAGTAGTCGACGCTACCGACGAAGGTCTTTCCCTGGATGCCCATGATGGTGGGCAGCTCGAGATGGTTGTACTTCATGCTGGTGGTCTCGGACGGCAGCCCGCCCACGGCAGGCTGACTCGTCCATGCCATCAGACCGGTGTTCGGCCGGTACCCACTGCCGAAGCTGTACGAACCTGCGAGTGCGCCCTCCGAGTCGGGGATGGTGATCTTCGTCCCCGTCGGGCGGTACTCGCTGTCGTAGCCGGTCACCTCCTGCGTGTAGGCCTTGCCATTGACGTAGCGCGTCGAGGCGACCGGCAGGCCGACGGCACCCGGAAGGGTGTCGAAGGTGGTTGACATCAGCGTCGGACCAGTCAGCGACCCCTCATGGGTGGCCACGACACGGCCCAGCCCGTCGTATTCGGGAGCGATGACCTTGCCGCGGGCGTCGGTGACGGTAGCAACCCGGTCGCCTTGGCCGTACGTCATCGTCGTCGTGCCCTTGTCAGGGTCCGTCTGCTTGGTCTGGCGACCGCGGATGTCGTACTCGAAGCCCCACTTGTCGCCCGCCTGGTTGACGACCGACTCAAGCGCACCGCGCTGGTTGTACGCGTACGTCGTCTTGTCGTACGCCCCCGTCGGCGAGTCCGAGCGGAAGAAGCGCAGCTCCGTCTTGCGGCCCGCGCCGTCCAGGAAGGCCCGGGTCGGGGTCTCGCCCTTCGGCGGGTCGACGGTGATGTTGTCGCCGCCGTACGAGGTGGTCGTACGCGAGGTTTCCTCGCCGAACTTGCGCGAGATCTGCGCGGTCGAGCGGCCGGAGCCGTCGTACTCGGTCACCGTCGAGGACGGGACCTCGTTGTCCTTGGGTTCCCACTGGACGCCGGAAGGAGCACCGGCCGTGTAGTAGGCGCCGTTGGACTTCCAGACCTGGCCGAGGCTGTTGTAGAAGGTGTCGGTGATGAGCCGACCGCCTCCGAGGGCCTCCATCTGGGTCTGGCGGATGCGCAGGCTGCTGTCGTAGATGTCGTAGCTGGTGCGGTAGGTGCCGTCGTCCAGCAGGCTCTTGTTGCTGATGACGACCGGACCGTCGGTGCGGACGTCGTACGAGAACTCGCCGTCCGGGGACTTCGAGAGCGGGTCTCGGTCCGGGGACCAGACCTTGAGGAGCCGGCCGAGGCCGTCGTACTCCATGACCTGGCGGCGGCCGTTGGTGTCCTGCTTGGCCAGGACCGAACCGCGGCCCTGGTCGGTCTCCGTCGTCTCGGTGTGACCCGCGGAGTTGGTGGAGACGACCTTGGTGACGATCTGCCCCGAAGCGGGGGTGTAGTCGACCTTGGAGGTCTTGCCGAAGACGTCGGTGGTCGTCTTCATGCGGCCGTACGCGTCGAAGGTCGCGCTGCCGTCCGTCTGGTAGACCGGGGTGGACCCGTTGTAGCCGGACAGCGACTCGGTGGACTTCAGGTTGCCCGCCGCGTCGTAGTACATCCGCGCGTCCGCAGTGACATCCGCCGGGCGCTGCACGTTGGTGGCGTCACACGCCTTCGCCACCGTCTCCACCCGCTTCTGGCGGGCGATGATCCAGCGGGTCTGGTCCTCGTCGTACTCGTAGCGGGTGCAGCTGTCGTCCGACGGGTCGGCGACGTCGCCCAGGTTCGACACCGACTGGGCGAAGCCCCGGTTGTCGTACGTCGTGCTCATCGCCGTACGCCGCCAGCCGCGGCCCTCCGACAGGAGGATGCGGGAGTTGACGCCCGTCGTCTGCTGGACGAAGGACTGCTGGGGTTCGATGTCCTCCTCCGGCACGGCGCCCTT
Source organism: Streptomyces vinaceus (assembly GCF_008704935.1). Lineage (NCBI taxonomy): Bacteria > Bacillati > Actinomycetota > Actinomycetes > Kitasatosporales > Streptomycetaceae > Streptomyces > Streptomyces vinaceus. The sequence goes on along the minus strand of NZ_CP023692.1, from coordinate 2,928,577 downwards.
GCGCAGGCGCGTCGCCGTCGGGCCGTACAGCCACGGGGTGTACGTCGTCGCCGCTTCGAGCGCGCCGCCCTCGCCGTTGTACGCCAGGACCTCGCGGGTCTGGCCGGCGTAGAGGCGGTGGTCCGCTATCTCGTTGCCCTCGGAGTCCTTGACCTTGACCGACTTCTTGCCGCCCGAGGGGGAGAGCCGGTCGCCGTCGAGGCCCCGGAAGAACAGCGTCTCCGTCATGGAGCGCTTGTCGGGGGCCTGGCCGATGAAGGTGCGTACCTTCTCGTAGCCGCGCCACTGGGACCAGGTGCGCGTCTTGGGACGCATCATCTCGGTCTCGTCGTCGTACGCCCACGCGGGGTTGCCGAGGAACTCGTACTCGGTGCGCCGCGTCGGGGAGTTGCCGTTGCGGTCCTCTTCCTGGACCCAGTCGACGACGTACTTGTGGAACCAGTCGGTGACGTAGAGCTTCTTCTCGTGCTGCGGATCGGTCGGGTCCGGGATCTCGGAGATCACCGGGTAGCAGCGGAGGGTGTTCGACTCGGGCGAGGTCGGCATGACGCGCGGGTTGGCCGCGCGGCACTCCGGGTCCTTGTAGTGGGCCAGGATCGTCGAGCCGGTCTCGCTGTCGATCGCCTCGATGCGGTAGCGCAGGTACGGCGGCTTGCCGTCGGCGGCGCCGTCCACGCGGTTGGGCAGCTGCTTGCCGCGGAACTTCACCGGCGGCAGCGCCGTGTCCATGCCGTTCTTGCCCGTGTGCTTGATCTCGCCCAGCCACAGCGGGTAGTCCGTGCCGTCGCCGGTCATCGGGAAGTCCTGGGTCAGCTTCCAGGAGTCCACCGGCTTGCGGGCGGTGCCGTTCCACACCGAGGTGCTGACCTCGGTCAGGCGCTTGCGGGTGAAGAAGGTCGGCGTGAACCGGCCCTTGCACTCCTCGCCTGCGGCGCAGAGCTGGTCACCGGGGGTGTCGGGCCAGTTCTTCGCGATGTCCCAGGCGACCTCCGGCTTCAGCTTCGCCGGGTCGCAGTCGAAGGAGGACGTGACCAGGCAGCGCTCGGCGACGGCGAAGTTCACCTGGGCCGGGGCCTCGGCGAACAGGTTGTCGCTGCGCAGACCGTACGAGATGTGGTCCAGCCAGCCGGAACGGTCGTACGCCCGGGCGGTCGAACCGCCCGCGATCTTGTAGTTCGAGCCGTAGTGGTTGACCTCCTTCTGGTACCAGTAGGTCATCGCGTTGCCGCGCGGGTCGACCACGTAGTCGAGGTTCCAGCGGTACGCCTGGTCGCACACCGCGTCGGCGAACGTCGCGTTGTAGCAGGGCTCACCGGGCTGGTTGCCGTAGACCGGGACGTTCCAGGTGGAGTTGGTGACGGGCTTGCCCGTCGTCCAGCCCGGGACCCTGTTCAGACCGAAGTAGAACTGGATGCCCTGGGGGTTGGTGAACCGCCAGTGGTCACCCTCCTTGTCGCCGTTCGAGGCGCCCTGGAGCAGCTCGATGCGCGAGCCGTCGTCCTTCGCCGGCCGCCACTTCTTCGTGGTGTCGTCGAGGACGAGCTGGGTGGAGCCGCCGTTCAGCGACATGGTGACCATCGGTGCGCCGTGGCACAGGTCGCCGGTGTCGTCCTTCGGGTTGTTGAAGCCCGACCCGGCCTTCTTGTCCTGGCTGCACGGGACGTAGCCCCGCTCGATGTAGTTCGAGGCCAGGTCCCAGCCGTCGCCGACCCACGAGGTCTGCTGCGCGGAGGCCGAGGTACGGCCGTCGATCTGGGCGCTGGAGTAGCCCAGGGAGAGCGAGGGGCTCGGACCGCCCAGCGAGGCGGGGATGTCCAGCGGGTAGGACCAGGAGAAGTCACCCGCCGAGCCGCCGGCCTGCCAGGCGCCCGAGGGGTTCAGGGAAGTGGCCTTGAACGTGCCGTTCGCGCCGTCGGCGCCCGGGCTCGCGGCCAGCATCATGCCCTGGCTGCCCGCGGCGGCCGCGAAGACCGCGGTGTTCGCGGTGTTCGCGGCCGACAGGTTCATGTCGGCCTTGTCCGACGGGACGGCCGACTGGGCGGGGGCGGAGGGCGAGGGCGCCGTGAACGTGGCGACGAGCTTGCCGGTCACCGGGTCGTTCTTCGTGGTGACCGGGATGCTGCCCTTGCACTCCGGCTTGTTCGGCGTCGTCACCGCGCAGGCGGGAACGGCCGTGAACCGGAGCCGGGAACCCCAGCTGCCGCCGTACGCGTTCTTGAACGCGTCGTAGTCGAGCTCGACGGAGACGGGCGCCGCGGCCTTGCCCGTGTCGGTGCGCTTCACGTTCAGCAGAAGGCTGTTCGCCAGGCCGGCCTTCTTGGCCGCCGTCTGGTCGAGCAGGTCGACCTTCAGCTTCACCTGCTCGGCGGGCGCGTCGGCCGCGAGGCTCTGCGGGGCGGCGCCGGCCTTGGCACCGGCCTTGGGGCCCGCTGCCGACGAGGCCGGGAGCGCGGCGACCGTCACCGGGAGGGTGCCCGCCTTGACGGGGTTGCCCGGGGCCTTGGACGGGCCCAGGGCGAATGCCCCCGCCGCGCCCTGGGGGGCCGACTTCAGACTGACGACCGGCGGTGCGGACGCGTCAGGCAGGGCGATTTCCGCCGAACCCGCCTTCGGCCAGGCGATCTTCGGCGCGGAGGACTTCCACGCCTTCTTCTGCGACTCGGCGGGGCCCGCTGCGGGCTTGCCGGTGACGGGTGCTCCGCCGACCTTCGTGAGCTTCTGCAGCCCCGGCTTCTTCAGGTCGGAACCGGCCGCCATGGCGGGGGTGGCCGTGAGGCCGGCGGTCAGCATGCTGAGCGCCAGCACCGGTATCGGCCACCGCCAGACACGCCTCAGAGGCGCACGCAAAGCGTGCGCCTGGGATCTCTTCAAAATTCGAACACTCCAAGTCGTCGCGCGCGACGGTTCGGTCCACCGCGCTCATGGGCAACGGCGCTGAACTTAACAAGGGAGTGCGCGGTGCGTCGAAGTCTTCTGGGGTCCCTATAAGCGGAATATTGGCGTCCGGGTGCAGGTCAGCGAGTTGCGAAAAGGTTGCACAGCGAAAGTGTCGAATTTCTCGCGGCAATCTTGTGGAACCTCCGACGGTCGCCGCCCTTCGAGGACTTCCGTCCGGAAAGGGCGCCGCCGACTGCTACAAATCATTCGAACAGTCGGGGTGGCCGACCGCCAGGATGGCTCAAATTCGTCCATGGCGGGAGGGTCGTCCCAGTCATCGGTCGCCGCTCCGGCGCGGCCACCGCACCAACCGTTGAGGACCTGTCAGTGAGACCATTCACGACGCGCGCCCGCGTCGACGATCCGCCCTCCCGCAGAACGCCGGTGCTCGCCACGGCGACCGTGCTGACCGCCGCGTTGACCTCCACGCTGCTCGGCGGCCTGCCCGCCGTGGCCGCGGGCAAGGCCGGCGCCGCCGCTGCCGACAAGGTCAAGGAGCGCCTGGCCGACGCCGCGGCGGAGACGAAGGCCAAGGGCGAGGCGAAGAAGTCCGGTAAGCCCGTCGAGATCGAGTCGAAGCGCACGGAGACGGACGACGTCTGGGCGAACCCGGACGGAACGCTGACCGCGAATCACGCGCTGGTGCCGGTACGCGTCTACCGCGGCGGCAAGCTCGTCGACGCGGACACCACGCTCGCGAAGGTGGACGGCGGGCGCATAGCCCCGGCCGCGACCGCCGTGGGCCTGTCCTTCTCCGGCGGGGGCACGGGCGCGCTGGCCACCATGCGCAAGGACGGCCGGGACGTCTCCCTCACCTGGCCGACGCCGCTGCCCGCGCCGAAGCTGGAGGGCAACAGCGCCACGTACGCGAACGTCTTGGAGGACGTGGACCTGCGCATCAGCGCCGACGTGAGCGGTTTCTCGCACCAGATCGTCGTCAAGACGCGCAAGGCCGCCGAGAACCCGGCCCTCGCCAGCCTCGACTTCGGTCTCGAAGGCAAGGGCGTCACCGTCCGCAAGGAGGCGAGCGGCGAGCTCCGCGCGGTGGATCCGGCCGGACAGACCCTCTTCAGCGCCGCCAAGCCGCAGATGTGGGACTCGGGCGCCGAGAAGATCCTCCCCGAGTCCACCGCAGGGACGACGGGCCCGACGACCGACGCGGCCCCGAAGGCTGCCGCTCCCAAGGCCGCGGACGCCGCCAAGACCTCCGGCCTGCGGGCTGCCCCGGCCGCCGGGGCCGCCGCCCAGGCCCCGGCCCCGGTTCCGCCGGTGCCCGCCGTCGACGGCATCTCCAACGGGTCGAAGGAGGCCGACCTCGGCGTCGACCTCAAGGGCTCCAAGCTCACCCTGAAGCCCGACCGCAAGCTGCTCACGGACGCAGCCACCACCTACCCGGTCGTCATCGACCCGGTGTGGCGGGACGACTGGAAGTCGGCCTGGGCGATCGCCTACAAGCACACCGCCTACGCGAACTCCGCCAACACCAACTACTGGAACGGCGGCACGCTCAGCAAGGAGGCCCGCGTCGGCTGCGCCAAGGACGGCGCCAACGGCGGCACCGTCTGCGCGAAGACCTTCTTCCAGGTCGGCATGGGGTCCATGTGGGACAAGCAGATCCTGGAATCCACCTTCCGCATCCAGCAGAAGTACGCGGGTTCCTGGAGCTGCCAGTCCGGTCAGCTCCAGATCTGGGACACCGACGCCATCGGCGGCGGCACCACCTGGAACAACCAGCCCGCCTGGAAGCGCCTGGTCGACGCCTCGGGCCAGTCCTTCGGGGGCCGCAACTGCCCCGGTGACGGTGACACCATCGAGCTGAACGTGACCTCCGCGGTCGCCGACGCCGCCCGTTACCACTGGCCGGCGTGGACCATGGGCCTGAAGTCCGCGAACGACACCGTCGACGTGTCGTGGCGCAAGTTCAACCCGGACAGCGCCCGCATCTCGACCAAGTTCAACACGCTGCCCACCACCCCGTACGAGCGCAGCTCCAGCCCGTCGGTGGCCTGCAACGGCGGCCAGATGGGCACGACCGACAACGTCGTGCTGCGCGCCCGCGTCTCCGACGCCGAGGACAACGCGCTGACCGCCGAGTTCCACTACTGGAACGCGAACGACTACGGCACGCTGAAGACCGCCCGCGTCCCCGTGGCCAACGGCAACATGGCCCAGCTGACGATCCCCGCCGCGGGCCTGGGCAGTAACACCTACCGCTGGGACGTCCGCGGCAACGACGGGACGGCGGACGGCCCCTGGGCCGGCCAGTGCCTGTTCACCATCGACGCGACCCGCCCCGCCTCGCTCCCGGGCGTGTCCTCGGTGCAGTTCCCCGAGAACGAGCCGGACAACACCGGCTACGCCCGCACCGAGGGAACGTTCAAGCTGACCTCCGGCGGCGAGAACGACATCACGAAGTACCAGTGGTGGACCGAGTCCGACCCGAAGGTCCAGGAGGCCAGCCCGGCCACCGCCGGCGGCTCGGTGGACGTCAAGTACACGCCGACCGCGGCCGGCCCGCAGGTGATGTACGTCCGCAGCCTGGATGCTTCCAACAACCGCTCGGACCTGAAGTCCTACCTCTTCTACGCCAAGCGCCAGCCGGTGCGCGACAAGCCCGGCGACCTCAACGGCGACGGCACCGTCGACCTGTGGAGCGTCGACCCGGGCTCCGGCCAGTTGTGGATGCACCCGGGCAAGGGCGACGGTACGTTCGGCCTGTCCAGGAAGCTGAACCACGCCTCCTTCGCCAACGTCAAGTCGATGAGTCATCGCAACAGCTGGAGCGAGGACTTGATCGAGGACCTCCTCGTCCTGCGGCCGCAGAACGGCGACCCCAGTCGCAACACGCTGTGGGTATACCCCGGCAAGGGTGACGGCGACCTGCAGCCCCTGGACGCCAAGGGCTTCGAGATGACGGCTTTCGCCGGGGCGGAGGAGCACAACCACTGGGCACAGGCTGACCAGGTGGTGTCGATCGGCAGCGTCAACGACGACAACGGCGACGGCAAGACCGATGACAACGACGTGCCCGACGTGCTGATCAAGGAGGGCCCCAAACTGTGGCTCTACCTCGGGACGCTGACCGGCGATCTCGCCTTCCCCGGTTTCGAGCCGATCCTGCTCGGCAACGCCGACTGGCAGAACATGACGATCATGACGCCCGGTGACCTGAACGGCGACGCGCTGCCGGAGATCTGGGCCCGCGACACGGTCAGCGGCAAGATCCACCAGTACACCAGCAAGAAGACCACCGCCAACACCTCGCCCGCGTTGATCGACCTGACGGTGTACGCGGATCCGGCCGCCCGGACCGCCTCCATCGGCAGCGGCTTCACCGGCGCCGCCTACCCGCACCTGTCCAGCGACGGCGACTTCGAGAAGGACGGGTACGCCGACCTCTGGTCGCGTGACGGCAACGGCCAGATCACCGAGTTCCCGGGCCGCGCCCTGAGCGGCGGGTCCGTCTTCGGCCCCGGCCGCAAGCTGGTCCTCGGCGGCACGCCGTGGTCTGAGTGCCAGGCGTTCACCAAGCCGGGTACGACCACCCCGCGCCAGCTGTGCGGACCGATCCTGGCGAAGTTCAACGCCGCGGGCGGCACCGCCGCGCTCGGCTACCCGACCACCGACATCACCGAATCGACCGATGCGGTCGGCCGCTTCGTGCACTTCCGCAAGGACGGCGAGAGCAGCGACAACGGCTCCATCTACTGGCACCCGAACACCGGTGCCTGGACCATCATCAACGGTATCCGCCAGAAGTGGATGAGCCTGGGCGCCGAACGGGGCGTCATGGGCTACCCCACCTCCGACGAGGCCGTGACCTTCGACAACAACGGCTGGTTCAGCACCTTCAGCGGCGGTGGCGGCGGGGCCATCTACTTCACGTTCGAGTTCGGCGGCCAGTCGGTGCGCGGAACCATCTACAAGAAGTACATCGAGCTCGGCGGCCCCAGCGGCCCGCTCGGCTACCCGACCACCGACGAGATCAACCACCCCGACAACGTCGGCCGCTACAACCACTTCCGCCACAAGGGCCAGACCTCCGACACGGCGTCCATCTACTGGACCACCACGACGGCCAAGGCCTGGTCGGTGCGCGGCACGATCCGCGAGAAGTGGGTCAGCCTCGGCGCCGAGAAGAGCTGGCTGGGCTACCCGCAGTCGGACGAGTACGACGTCTACGGCGGCCCCCGCGAGGACTTCTCCGGCGGCTACATCCGCCACAACCACACCACGGGCGTCAGCGTCGAGCACAAGGCGAACGATCGCACCATGGACAAGCGCACCGAACTGGGAGGTGACTTCAACGGCGACGGCCGGGCCGACGTGGCCACCGTCTACGACTTCGGCAGCGACGCGATGGCGCTCTACCTGGCGCCCGGCAAGGCCGACGGCAGCGGATACGGCGCCCCGGTCCTCGGCTTCAACAGCGGCGCGTGGAACTGGCGCGTCAAGCAGTCGCAGTGGGTCGTCGGCGACTTCAACAACGACGGCCGCGACGACCTGGCCGCACTGTACGACTACGAGGACGCCAACGCCCTGTTCACCTTCCTCGGCAACGCCGACGGCACCTTCACCAGCCTGCCGCGCAGCGCCTACGTCCCCGCGGGCAACTGGAACGCCAAGGCCGCCAAGCTCGTCGCCGGCGACTTCAACGGTGACAAGCGCGACGACGTGGCCATGATGTTCGACCACGGCGGCTGCTCCACCGGTACGCACACCTTCCTCGCGAAGGCCGACGGGACGTTCGAGCAGCAGTTCGGCAGCTGGAACTCCGGCGCCGGCAACTGGTGCTGGAACGAGTCCAAGCACGTCACGGGCGACTTCAACAAGGACGGTCGCGACGACATCCTCGCCCTGTACGGCCACGGCGACGGTTCCGTCGAGATGTACACCCTGTTCGGCAAGCCCGACGGCGGCTTCGCGGCTCCCGTCAAGTCGTGGAGCGCCGCTCCGGGCGTATGGGACTACAACCGCTCCAAGCTCACGTCGGGCGACTACAACGGCGACGGCCGGGCCGACGCCGCCATCTTGTACAGGTACGACAACGGCCGCGCGGCCGCGTTCACCCTGACGGGCAAGGCCGACGGCGGGGTCAACGCCCCCGTCAAGAGCTGGGAGAGCGCCGAGAACTCCTGGTACCTGGAGAACACCGGGAACCCGGTCTCCGGCGACCTCGACAAGGACGGTCGCGACGACATCGCGATCATGTACAACTACTCCGCCGGAAGCAACGCGTTCTTCGGCTTCAAGGCCAAGGCCGACGGCGGGTTCGAGCCTCCGGTGAAGAGCTGGACGGCACAGCCCGGCACCTGGTAGCCGCCGGGAGCCGGACATGAGATCGGCCCCCAGGATCCGGAAGGGTCCTGGGGGCCGACTTCGTTCCGTACGGTCTGCGGGGTCAGTCCTTGATCTCGCAGATGGTGGCGCCCGAGGTGAGGCTGGCGCCGACTTCGGCGGTGAGGCCGACGATGGTGCCGGAGCGGTGCGCGTTCAGCGGCTGCTCCATCTTCATGGCTTCCAGTACGACGATCAGGTCGCCCTCGTTGACCTGCTGGCCCTCCTCGACCGCGACCTTGACGATCGTGCCCTGCATCGGGGAGGCCAGGGTGTCGCCCGAGGCGGCCGGGCCCGACTTCTTCGCCGCGCGGCGCTTGGGCTTCGCACCGCCCGCCGCTGCCGTACGGGCCAGCGTCATGCCCAGCGACGACGGGAGGGAGACCTCCAGGCGCTTGCCGCCGACCTCGACGACGACCGTCTCGCGGCCCGGCTCGTCCTCCGCGTCCTCGGCCGCCGGGGCGGCGAACGCGGGGATCTCGTTGACGAACTCGGTCTCGATCCACCGGGTGTAGACGGTGAACGGGTTGCCGTCGGCGGGGGCGAACGCGGGGTCGACGACGACGGCGCGGTGGAAGGGGATGGCCGTGGCCATGCCCTCGACCTCGAACTCGGCCAGGGCGCGCGCCGCGCGCTGGAGGGCCTGCTCGCGGGTGGCGCCGGTGACGATCAGCTTGGCCAGCAGGGAGTCCCAGGCCGGGCCGATGACCGAGCCGGACTCGACGCCGGTGTCGAGGCGGACGCCCGGGCCGGTGGGCGGGGCGAACTTGGTGACGGTGCCGGGGGCGGGCAGGAAGCCGCGGCCCGGGTCCTCGCCGTTGATGCGGAACTCGATGGAGTGGCCGCGCAGGACGGGGTCGCCGTAGCCGAGCTCCTCGCCGTCGGCGATGCGGAACATCTCGCGGACGAGGTCGATGCCGGAGACCTCTTCGGTGACCGGGTGCTCGACCTGGAGGCGGGTGTTGACCTCCAGGAAGGAGATCAGGCCGTCGGCGGAGACCAGGAACTCCACGGTGCCGGCGCCGACGTAGCCGGCCTCCTTCAGGATGGCCTTCGACGCCGCGTACAGCTCGGCGTTCTGGGCCTCCGACAGGAACGGCGCGGGGGCTTCCTCGACCAGCTTCTGGTGGCGGCGCTGGAGCGAGCAGTCGCGGGTGGAGACGACGACCACGTTGCCGTGGGAGTCGGCCAGGCACTGCGTCTCGACGTGGCGCGGCTTGTCGAGGTAGCGCTCGACGAAGCACTCGCCGCGGCCGAAGGCGGCGACGGCCTCGCGGACGGCCGAGTCGTAGAGCTCGGGGACCTCTTCGAGGGTGCGGGCGACCTTCAGGCCGCGGCCGCCGCCGCCGAAGGCGGCCTTGATCGCGATCGGCAGGCCGTGCTCCTGGGCGAACGCGACGACCTCGTCGGCCCCGGAGACCGGGTCCGGGGTGCCCGCGACGAGCGGGGCGCCGGCGCGCTGGGCGATGTGGCGGGCGGCCACCTTGTCGCCGAGGTCGCGGATGGCCTGCGGGGGCGGGCCGATCCAGGTCAGGCCGGCGTCGATCACGGCCTGGGCGAACTCCGCGTTCTCGGAGAGGAAGCCGTATCCGGGATGGATGGCGTCCGCGCCGGAATCGGCTGCGGCCTGCAGGACCTTGGAGATGTCCAGGTAGCTGGCGGCCGGGGTGTCACCGCCCAACGCGAACGCTTCGTCGGCCGCGCGGACATGCAGAGCGTCCCGGTCCGGATCGGCGTAGACGGCTACGCTTGCGATTCCGGCATCCCGGCAGGCCCGAGCAACGCGGACAGCGATTTCGCCACGGTTGGCGATGAGCACCTTGCGCACGATGGCTCCCTCCTTGAAACAAGCTGAGTTTAGGGACAGCCCACACGGCGTTTCGACCCTTCCCTAGAGGTGACCTTGCCCACACGGAGTGTGATTCGAGTCCACCTCGAGTGAGGAAAGCCCTTGTGGCGCCCCAGGTCAGGGGGATCCCCGACTGCACAGTAACCCCGTCACCCATCCGAGGTCTCTGTTCGCCCGGTCAGCGGGCCCCGGTGATTCTTTGTCGAGTCCCTACGAACGGCCCACACATTCTTTGCGTGATCGCCGGAGAGCGCACCCCGCGTAACGAAGCTGCCCGGACCCCTTGTCCATACGTTTACCCGTTAGTAGCCTCCAGGGCGTCGGACGGGCTCGTGGTCGCTGTGGGGGGTGGATTCGCCGTGGGCGTCGTACTGCGCAGACTCGTGGCCGGGCTGGCCGCGGTCGTGCTCGTCGCCGAGGCGGCGGTGCTGGTCCTCGTCCACGTCGTGCTCGGCAAGACCACCAGCAACCAGTCGATGTCCATAGCGGGCATGGATCCGAATGTCATGTCTATGGCGACTTACGCGATGGGGGCGGGGATCGGCGCGTTCCTGCTGCTGTGCGCCGTACTCCTCGCCGTGGCGGCCGTACGCGACCGCGCGCCCGGCACCTTCGCCCGCGTCGTGCTCGTCACCGCCGCCGTCACCCACGGGGTGCTCGGCGCCCTCGCCGTCGGGCTGGTCGGCTGGGGCGCCTTCGCGGTGACGATGGTGATCCTGTGCCTGCTGGTGCTGACCCTGATGCTCTACGCGGCCCAGGGCGCGGCCGGGGACGCGGCCCAGGGCGCGGCCGGGGAGCCCGCAGGGGGCGCCCCCGCGGGCCCTGGCGCCCCGCCTGCGGGGTTCGGGGAGCTCAAGCCCACAAATCCGTGATCGACACGCCCAGTTCGGCCAGCAGGGAGCGCAGCAGCGGCATCGACAGCCCGATGACGTTCCCGTGGTCCCCGTCGATGCCCTCGATGAACGGCGCCGACAGCCCGTCCAGGGTGAAGGCCCCGGCCACGTGCAGCGGCTCGCCGCTCGCCACGTACGCGGCCACCTCGGCGTCCGTCGGCTCGCCGAACCGGACCGTCGTGGAGGCCGTGGCCGAGACCTGACGGCCGGTCGCCGTGTCGATCACGCAGTGCCCGGTGCGCAGTACGCCGGCCCGCCCGCGCATCGACTTCCAGCGGGCCGTGGCCTCCGCGGCGTCCGCCGGCTTGCCGAGCGCCTCGCCGTCCAGCTCCAGCACCGAGTCGCAGCCGATCACCAGGGCGCCCGCGGCCTCCTCCAGGGCCGCCACGACCCCCGCCTTGGCCTCGGCCAGCGCCAGGGCCAGCTCGGACGGGGAATCCGCGCTGAGCGCGTCCTCGTCGAAGTGACTGACGATCACGTGCGGGGCCAGCCCGGCCTGCCGCAGCAGGTTGAGCCGGGCGGGCGAGGCGGAGGCGAGGACGAGGGCGTGGGCCGGGGCCTGGGCAGCAGCAGTCATGCCCGCCATCGTAGGCGCGGGGTTCCCGCCCGGAACACGCCTCAGAAGCCCACTCCCAGCACGTACACGACCACCAGCATCGCGAGGACGACCACGACGGTCATCCGCCGGACCATCGCCTGCGCGTCGCGCATGTCCTTGGGCGGCTCGTTCTTCGGGTCTGACCAGAGCATGCCCCGATCCTGGCCCCGCCGACGGGTGCGGCGCCTGAGTACGGGTACTCAGGCGCCGCAGTCCGTTCACGTCATCTTCACGACCGGAGGGGGGCCCGTCCGGGCCGGTCCGGGCCGGTCGGTACGGACCGGGCCGGCTATCCGGGCCAGTACGTACGGGCCCACGCGCGCGGCCCCGGCTGCGGCAGCGTCCGCCGCGCCACCCGGGCCGGCGCCGACCACGCGTCGGCCACCGGCGCGGCGCCCGACGGCGCCGACGCCAGCGCCGCCGCGCGCGCTTGGACCACCGCCAGTGCGGCGGCCAGCTCCTCGGGCGTCGGATTCCCCTTGACGACCTTGATCACCACGGGACTGCCTCCCAGCGTCCTAGAGGGGGATGTTGCCGTGCTTCTTCGGGGGCAGCGACTCGCGCTTGGTGCGCAGCTGCCGCAGCCCCTTGACCACGTGGGCCCGGGTCTCCGACGGCATGGTCACCGCGTCGATGTAACCGCGTTCGGCGGCCGTGTACGGGTTCAGCAGCGTGTCCTCGTACTCGGCGATGAGCCGGGCCCGCGTCTCCTCGGCGGTGCCGGCCTCCTCCGCCTCGGCGAGGGCGCGCCGGTGCAGGATGTTGACCGCGCCCTGCGCGCCCATGACGGCGATCTGGGCGGTCGGCCAGGCCAGGTTCAGGTCCGCGCCGAGGTGCTTGGAGCCCATGACGTCGTACGCGCCGCCGAACGCCTTGCGGGTGATGACGGTGATCAGGGGGACGGTGGCCTCGGCGTAGGCGTAGATCAGCTTCGCGCCGCGCCGGATGATTCCGTTGTACTCCTGGTCCGTGCCCGGCAGGAAGCCCGGCACGTCCACGAACGTCAGCACCGGGATGTTGAAGGCGTCGCAGGTCCGCACGAAGCGGGCGGCCTTCTCGGAGGCGTCGATGTCCAGGCAGCCGGCGAACTGCATCGGCTGGTTGGCGACGATGCCCACCGGGTGCCCCTCGACCCGGCCGAAGCCGGTGAGGATGTTCGGCGCGAACAGCGACTGCGTCTCCAGGAACTCCGCGTCGTCGAGCACGTGCTCGATCACGGTGTGCATGTCGTACGGCTGGTTCGCGCTGTCCGGGATCAGGACGTCGAGCTCGCGGTCGGTGTCGCCGACCTCGGTGTCCGCCTCCTCGGGGAAGGCGGGCGGCTCGGAGAGGTTGTTCGAGGGCAGGTACGCCAGCAGGGACTTGACGTACTCGATGGCGTCCTTCTCGTCCCCGGCCATGTGGTGGGCCACGCCCGAGGTGGAGTTGTGGGTGCGGGCGCCGCCGAGCTCCTCGAAGCCCACGTCCTCGCCGGTGACCGTCTTGATGACGTCCGGGCCGGTGATGAACATGTGCGAGGTCTGATCGACCATCACGGTGAAGTCGGTGATGGCGGGGGAGTACACGGCGCCGCCGGCGCACGGGCCCACGATCAGGCTGATCTGCGGGATGACGCCGGAGGCGTGGACGTTGCGGCGGAAGATCTCGCCGTACATGCCCAGCGCGCTGACGCCCTCCTGGATGCGCGCGCCGCCGGAGTCGTTGATGCCGACGAGCGGGCAGCCGGTCTTCAGGGCGAAGTCCATGACCTTCATGATCTTCTGCCCGTAGACCTCGCCGAGGGCGCCGCCGAAGACCGTGAAGTCCTGCGAGAACACGGCCACGGGGCGGCCGTCCACCGTGCCGTAGCCGGTGACGACGCCGTCGCCGTACGGGCGGGTCTTCTCCAGCCCGAAGGCGGTCGAGCGGTGGCGGGCGAACTCGTCGAGCTCGACGAAGGACCCCTCGTCCAGCAGCAGGGCGACCCGCTCACGCGCCGTCAGCTTCCCCTTGGCGTGCTGCTTCTCCACCGCGCGCGCGGACCCGGCGTGAGTGGCTTCGTCGATGCGGCGCTGCAGGTCCGCGATCTTGCCCGCGGTCGTGTGCATGTCGATCGGCTCTGAGGGTTGTGACATCGGGGTCGCGGCTCCCTGTGTGGTCTCAACTGCCTGGTCAATTGATTGACTACTGCTGGCTACTGGTGCGTAGCGTATCGGCGGGCATGGCGCTCGGCAGTGCGGCGTTTGACACACCTAATCTGGCTTGCATGACGCCATCAGATGCATCAGGTGCGGCTTCCGCCGGTCGTTGGTCGAACCTTGAGCGGCCGCCTTTGGGGGGCGCCGCGCTGGAGCGGGCCCTCGTGAGCGACGGGGGGCTGTGGACCTCCCTGGAGGTGGTCGCCTCCACCGGGTCCACCAACACCGATCTCGCGGCCCGGGCCGGGGGGCTGCCCGAGGGGGCCGTGCTCGTCGCCGAGGAGCAGACCGCCGGGCGCGGCCGGCTCGACCGGAGCTGGGTCGCGCCGCCCCGGTCCGGGCTCTTCTTCTCCGTGCTGCTCAAGCCGGGCGACTCCGTACCGCAGGAGCGGTGGGGGTGGCTGACCCTGCTGGCCGGGGTGGCCGCCGCGAGCGGGCTGTCGCGGGCCGCCGGCGTGGACACGGTCCTCAAGTGGCCCAACGACCTGCTCGTCCACGTGAACGGCGAGGAGCGCAAGACCGGCGGCATCCTGGCGGAGCGCGTCGGCGACGGCGTCGTCATCGGGATCGGGCTCAACGTGACCCTGACCGAGGACGAGCTGCCGGTGCCGGAAGCCGGGTCGCTGGTCCTGGCCAAGGCCACCGTGACGGACCGGGAACCCCTGCTCAAGGCCGTACTGCGGGCCCTGGAGCAGTGGTACGGGGACTGGCGGGCGGCGGGCGGCGATCCGGCCGCCAGCGGGCTCCAGGAGGCGTACGCGGCGGACTGCGTGACCCTGGGCCGGCACGTACGCGCCGACCTGCCCGGCGGGCGCACGCTCACCGGTACGGCCGAAGCGGTCGACGCGGACGGGCGGCTCGTCGTCCGTACGGCCGAGGGCGAGCACGAGGCCGTGGGAGCCGGGGACGTGGTGCACCTGAGGTCGGTGCGCTAGGGAGTGTCCTTCGGATCGGGGTCGGTCCGCCCCGGACCCGGCCATGGCCCGCCGGACACCCCCTGGGGGCGCCCCCTGGCCGGCCCGGCGTCGCGGCCCCCGCCGCGGGGAGTGGGGAGTGAGCTACGGCACACCTGCCGTATGGTTTAGGCGATCCCGGTCCTACCGGTGATCACCCGGTTCGGCAGGGCAGTGCGCACGGAATGGACAGGAGGCGGCCCTTGACCGTCGACGACCCTACGTCCGGCGCGTCCGCCTCCCGGACGGGTGGTACGGGCCAGTCCGGCCAGGGGGCCGGCAGTCCCGGCACCCCGATCGGACGCGACCAGCACACTCCCCACCACGAGGTCGACCACACGGCGCAGCCGACGGCCGACCCGCTCGCCATCCGCCTGGAGCAGTTGATCCTGGGCGCGGAGCGCCGGTACACCCCGTTCCAGGCGGCCCGCAGCGCCGGGGTCTCAATGGAGCTCGCCTCCCGCTTCTGGCGGGCCATGGGCTTCGCGGACATCGGCCAGGCCAAGGCCCTGACGGAGGCCGACGTACTGGCGCTGCGCCGCCTCGCCGGCCTGGTCGAGGCCGGGCTGCTGAGCGAGCCGATGGCCGTGCAGGTGGCGCGGTCCACCGGGCAGACCACCGCCCGGCTGGCGGAATGGCAGATCGATTCCTTCCTGGAGGGTCTGACGGAGCCGCCGGAGCCGGGGATGACCCGTACGGAGGTCACGTACCCGCTGGTCGAGCTGTTGCTGCCGGAGCTGGAGGAGTTCCTCGTCTACGTGTGGCGCCGCCAGCTGGCGGCGGCCACCGGCCGCGTGGTGCAGGTGGCGGACGACGAGGAGATGGTCGACCGGCGGCTCGCGGTGGGCTTCGCGGACCTGGTCGGCTTCACGCGCCTGACGCGGCGGCTGGAGGAGGAGGAGCTCGGCGAGCTCGTCGAGTCCTTCGAGACGACCTCGGCCGACCTGGTGGCCGCGCACGGCGGCCGGCTGATCAAGACGCTGGGCGACGAGGTGCTGTACTGCGCCGACGACGCGGCGACGGCGGCGGAGATCGCGCTGCGGCTGATCGAGACGATGGAAGCGGACGCCCAGATGCCGGAGCTGCGCGTGGGCATGGCGTTCGGGACGGTGACGACCCGGATGGGCGACGTCTTCGGCACCACCGTGAACCTGGCCTCGCGGCTGACGTCGATAGCGCCGAAGGACGCGGTGCTCGTCGACGGGGCGATGGCGGAGGAACTGGGCCGGACGGGCGCGGCGCCGGTCTCCGAGAAGGAGGCCGAGGCGGAGGAGGGCGGCGGGAAGGCGTACCGCTTCGCGCTCCAGCCGATGTGGCAGCGGCCGGTGCGCGGTCTGGGGGTCGTGGAGCCCTGGTCGCTGACCCGGCGGAAGCCTAAGATCCCCGGGTAACGTTCGTTAACCGGGAGGGTCTTTCGTGTCTGAGTTCGTGGCTGTGCGCCGGCATGACGACGGGGTCGCGGAGCTGGTCCTGGACCGGCCGAAGGCGATGAACGCCGTGTCGACGGAGATGGCGCGGGCCATCGGCGACGCGTGCGCGGAGCTCGCGGCGGACGCCTCGGTGCGGGTGGTCGTGCTGTCGTCGGCGGTGGAGCGGGCGTTCTGCGTCGGCGCCGACCTCAAGGAGCGCAATTCCCTCTCGGACGCGGAGCTGGTGCGCCAGCGGCCGACCACGCGGGGCGCGTACGGGGGCGTACTGGAGCTGCCGATGCCCACGATCGCGGCGGTGCACGGCTTCGCCCTGGGCGGCGGCTTCGAGCTGGCGCTGGCCTGCGACGTGATCGTGGCGGACGAGAGCGCGGTGGTCGGCCTGCCGGAGGTCTCGGTGGGCGTGATCCCGGGCGGCGGCGGTACGCAGCTGCTGCCGCGGCGGGTCGGCGCGGCGCGGGCGGCGGAGCTGATCTTCACGGCGCGGCGGGTGGAGGCGGCGGAGGCGCTGTCGCTGGGCCTGGTCGACTCGGTGGTCGCGGCGGGTACGGACCGGGCGGAGGCGCTCGCGCTGGCGGCCCGTATAGCGGCGAACTCCCCGGTGGGCCTGCGGGCGGCGAAGCGGGCCCTGCGCCTGGGCCACGGGATGGACCTGGCGGCGGGCCTGGAGATCGAGGACGCGGCCTGGCGGACGGTGGCCTTCTCGGGAGACCGCGCGGAGGGCGTGGCGGCCTTCAACGAGAAGCGCCGCCCGAACTGGCCGGGGCACTAGGGGGCAAAACTCCCTAATCTGGGGTGATGGGAGTCGACGGGCGGCTGCGAGCCGTCGTGGGCCTGGCGCAGGCCATGGCCGCCGCATGCGCGCCGCGGGACAGCGTACGGGCCGCCGCCCGCGGGGCCCGGCTCGCACTGGACGGCTCGTTCGCCGCGATCTCCGCCTGGGAGCGGGAGCGGGGGCGGCTGCGCGTGCTCGTGAACGAGGGCGCGCTGCGCGGCGGGGAGGAGGAGTTCCCCGAGGACGAGTCCTATCCCGTCCACGACTTTCCCGAGATCACCGAGTTCCTGCACGAGCGCTGGGCCGGGGGCGGCGGCCCGCACGCCTGGGTGGAAGCCGCCGGCGGCGGCCGCCCCGGGCGGCGCGGGGAGGCCCTGCGCCGCCGCGGGCGCGGCACCTGCGTCGTGGCGCCCATCGTGCTCAGCGGCCGCGCCTGGGGCGAGCTGTACGTCGCCCGCGACGCCGGCCTGCCCGACTTCGACGAGGACGACGCCGAGTTCGCGACCGTCCTGGCGGCCGTGGTCGCCGCCGGCCTCGCCCAGAACGAGCGGCTCGAAGAGGCCCGCCGCCTCGCCTTCACCGACCCCCTGACCGGCCTCGCCAACCGCCGAGCCGTCGACATACGGCTCGACGAGGCCCTGGAGGAGCACCGGCGGGGCGCCGCCGTGGTCAGCCTGGTCGTCTGCGACCTGAACGGGCTCAAGAAGGTCAACGACACCCTCGGCCACGCCATGGGCGACCGGCTGCTGGAGCGGTTCGGGTCCGTGCTCAGCCTCTGCGGGGCCATGCTGCCCGGCGCGCTCGCCGCCCGCCTCGGCGGCGACGAGTTCTGCCTGGTCAGCGTGGGGCCCCCGGCCGACGAGGTGGTACGGGTCACCGAGGAGCTGTGCCTGCGCGCGGCCGAGCTGGACCTCGGGGAGGGGGTGGCCTGCGGGGTGGCCTCGACCGGGGACCCGATCGGGCCCGTGAAGTCCTCCCGGAGGCTGTTCCGGCTGGCCGACGCCGCCCAGTACAAGGCCAAGGCCGCCCGCTCCCCGAAGCCCGTCGTCGCCGGCCGGGACACCGCCGTCGTCCGCCTGGCCGACGCCGCCCCGCGGGAGGCGGCCGGGGAGCGCCGCCGCTTCCGGGGCCGGGCGTGAGCCGTGCAGGCGACGTAAGGGGCGCCCGTGAAACTCGCTAGTGACATGAAGCGATTCAGTCCGTAGGGTGCTGAATATGGATATGCACACTGTCGTGGTGGGGACGTCCGGGACCACCGCCGAGGACGTCATCGCCGTCGCCCGCGGCAACGCGCGGATCGAGCTGTCCGGCGAGGCGCTCGACGCCCTCGCCCGCGCCCGCGAGATCGTCGACGCCCTCGCCGCCAAGCCCGAACCCGTCTACGGGGTGTCCACCGGCTTCGGCGCCCTCGCCTCCCGGCACATCAGCCCCGAGCTGCGCGCCCAGCTCCAGCGCAACATCGTCCGCTCGCACGCCGCCGGCATGGGCCCGCGCGTCGAGCGGGAGGTCGTGCGCGCCCTGATGTTCCTGCGCCTGAAGACCGTCGCCTCCGGCCACACCGGCGTCCGGCCGTCCGTCGCGCAGACGATGGTCGACGTGCTCAACGCGGGCATCACGCCCGTCGTCCACGAGTACGGCTCGCTCGGCTGCTCCGGCGACCTCGCGCCGCTCTCGCACTGCGCGCTCACCCTGATGGGCGAAGGCGACGCCGAGGGTCCGGACGGGGTCGTGCGCCCCGCCGGCGAGCTGCTCGCCGAGGCCGGGATCCGGCCCGTCGAGCTCAAGGAGAAGGAGGGCCTCGCCCTCCTCAACGGCACCGACGGCATGCTCGGCATGCTGGTCATGGCCCTCGCCGACCTCGACAAGCTCTACAAGTCGGCCGACATCACCGCCGCGCTGACCCTGGAGGCGCTGCTCGGCACCGAGAAGGTGCTCGCGCCCGAGCTGCACGCCATCCGCCCGCACCCGGGCCAGGGCGCCTCCGCCGCCAACATGGCCGCCGTCCTGGAGGGATCCGGGCTCACCGGGCACTTCCAGGAGGAGTCCGCCCCGCGCGTGCAGGACGCCTACTCGGTGCGCTGCGCCCCGCAGGTGGCCGGCGCCGGCCGCGACACCATGGCGCACGCCGCCCTCGTCGCCTCGCGCGAGCTGGCCTCGGCCGTCGACAACCCGGTGGTGCTGCCCGACGGGCGCGTGGAGTCCAACGGCAACTTCCACGGCGCGCCGGTGGCGTACGTCCTGGACTTCCTGGCGATCGCCGCGGCCGACCTCGGCTCCATCGCCGAGCGCCGCACCGACCGGCTGCTCGACAAGAACCGCTCGCACGGGCTGCCGCCGTTCCTCGCGGACGACGCCGGCGTCGACTCCGGTCTGATGATCGCGCAGTACACGCAGGCCGCCCTGGTCAGCGAGATGAAGCGGCTGGCCGTGCCGGCCTCCGCCGACTCGATCCCGTCCTCCGCCATGCAGGAGGACCACGTCTCGATGGGCTGGTCGGCCGCGCGCAAGCTCCGTACCGCCGTCGACAACCTGACCCGGATCATCGCCATCGAGCTGTACGCGGCCACCCGGGCCATCGAGCTGCGGCACGGGCTGACCCCGGCCCCGGCGAGCCGGGCGGCCATCGCGGCGGCTCGGGCGGCCGGTGTGGAGGGTCCCGGGCCGGATCGTTTCCTCGCCCCCGACCTGGCCGCGGCCGACGCGTTCGTCCGCTCCGGCGGCCTCGTCGCAGCGGTGGAGCCGGTCACGGGCCCGCTCGCCTAGCGGGCGGTCGGCGGCCGGCGGCCGTACAGGTACCGCGAAGGGCCGTCCCGGGAAGTCTTTCCGGGACGGCCCTTCGGCGTCGGCCGGTGCGGGCGTACGAGCGTATTGACGTACAGACGTACAGACGTACAGACGTACTGGCGTACGGGCCCGGGGGCCTACGCCGCCTGCGAGCGGCGTACGGAGAAGGTGACGAACCCGGCCCCGAGGCCCAGGCAGAGCGTGCCGCCCAGCAGGTACGGGGTGGTGTCGATGCCGCCGGTGTCGGCGAGGCCCAGCGGAACCTGGCCGGCGCTCTGCGCGGCGTCGCCGGAGCCGTCGTGGGAACCGGAGACCAGCGTGGTCACCGAACCGGCCCCGGCCGTGTTGGCGGACCCGGGCGCGGCGGAATCGGAACCGGAATCCGAACCGGAACCGGAGGACGTGGTGGAGGCGGAGGGATCGGATCCCGTGGGCCCCGGTGCGGTTGCGCCGGCCGAGGGGACGAACCACAGGGCGGCGAGGAGGGTGGTCGCTCCGAGAGCGGTGAGCAGCGGACGACGTGCGGACACGGTGCGATCCCCCTTGCGGACGCAGCGAATTGGCCGTGTGCGGTGATGCTACGGACAAGGGCGGGTCGTGGGAAAGTCGGGGCTGCCGCGGGCTTAGTCTCCGTCGTATGAACCCTTCTGACACATCACGATACGTCCGCCTTCGCGTTGATTTGGTACTGGAGGTGCCCGACGCCGAGGCGCTCACCGGCGCCGCACTCGCGCACATCGAGGCCGACGAGTTCATGCCGGACGAGGAGCGCGGCCACGCCGAATCGGCCGTACGGGAAGACGAATCGGAGGCGCTCGCGTACCTAGTCGACCCCACTGACCTGGTCGCGGACATCCCCGGCGTGGAGCTGGCCCAGGCCTCCTGGAGCAGCGAGCCCGTCGAATACGACCCCGAGTCGATGGAGTGGGACCTCGGCGAGGAAGATGGGGAGTACGACGAAGAGACGACCGACAACGCCTGACCGTGTGGTTGCCCACATTCAAACGTGATGTGGAACCGTCCGGGCCCGGAACGCGTTGACTGGTGCGAGGCAGGGGGCCTGTCTCCCTGCCTTGATCGGGGCACCACCCGGCGCTGGCCGGGGGAAGCTCGGGGGTTCTGGCAACGATGGAGTGGCGTGTGAGGACGGACAAGAAGCGGCGGAGGAGGTCCCTGGTGGCCATATCCGCCGTACTCGGTGGCGTGCTGGTGCTCTCGGCCTGCGGCGGTGGCGACGACGACGGCAAGGCCAAGGGCGGCGACACGAGCAGCAGCAAGTCCCAGTCGGACGTGGACGCGGCCGCGGCCAAGGACGCCTCCAAGGCCAAGATAACGATCACGCCGAAGGACGGCGCGACCAATGTCGGCCTGAACGACGCCGCCAATGTCGCCGTCACCGACGGCACCCTCACGACGGTCGAGCTGAAGACCTCCGAGGGCGCGGCCGTGGCGGGCAAGATAGCCGCCGACGGCAAGAGCTGGAAGCCGGACGCCGCGCTGAAGCGCTCCACGAAGTACGCCCTGTCCGCGACCGCCAAGGACGAGGCGGGCAAGGAGGCGCACGAGAACGCCTCCTTCACCACCGTCTCCCCGGAGAACAGCTTCGTCGGCTCGTTCATACCGGACGACGGCCAGACCGTCGGCGTGGGCATGCCGGTCTCGATCACCTTCAACAAGGCGATCAAGGACCAGAAGGCGGTCCAGGCGGCGATCACCGTCACTTCCAGCAGCGGCCAGGAGGTCGTCGGGCACTGGTTCAGCGCGCAGCGCCTGGACTTCCGCCCCGAGCAGTACTGGCAGGCCGGCTCCACCGTCACGCTGAAGCTGGCGCTGGACGGGGTGCAGGGCGCCCCCGGCGTCAAGGGCGTGCAGAACCGGACCGCCACCTTCAAGATCGGCCGCAGTCAGGTCTCGACGGTCGACGCGAAGACGAAGAAGATGACCGTCACCCGGGACGGCGCGGTCCTCAAGACCATCCCGATCTCGGCGGGCTCCCCGGAGAACCCGACGTACAACGGCCAGATGGTGATCTCCGAGAAGTTCAAGGAGACCCGCATGGACGGCTCCACCGTCGGCTTCAAGAACAGCGAGGGCAAGGGCGAGTACGACATCAAGGACGTCCCGCACGCGATGCGGCTGTCCCAGTCCGGCACGTTCATCCACGGCAACTACTGGGGATCGGACTCGATCTTCGGCAGCGTGAACACGAGCCACGGCTGTGTCGGTCTGAACGACGCCCAGGGTGCCAACGACCCGAACCAGCCGGCGGCCTGGTTCTACGACAACTCGCTCATCGGTGACGTGGTCACGGTGGTCAACTCGCCGGACAAGACCATCAAGCCGGACAACGGCCTCAACGGCTGGAACATGAGCTGGGCGGACTGGAAGGCCGGCGCGGCCTCCTGACGGCCCCCTGACCCCCGGTCCCGACCGAACCCCGCGGATGGCGGGGAGCCCCCCGGAAACGGCGGGGGCTCCCCGCCATCCGTCGTTTCCGGGCACCGGGACCGGGACCGGGACCCCGACCGGCGCCGGGGCTGCGGCTCAGGCCGCGGCCCCGTCGGCGGAGGAGGAAGAGGGCGAGGCGGGCGAGGCGGGGAAGGCGGGCGAGGCGGGGAAGGCGGTGGCGCCGGGCGCGTCGGGCGCCGACCACGAGGCCAGCATCCGCAGGGCGTCCTGCGAGGGGGAACCCGGCTCCGCGTGGTAGGTGACCAGGACCTGAGCCGAATCGCCCGGCAGGGCCAGCGTCTCGAAGGACAGGGACAGCTCGCCGACCAGCGGGTGCCGCAGGTTCTTCACCCCGTGCGTCTTGTTGTCCGCCAGCGTGTGCGCCGCCCACAGCCGGCGGAATTCCTCGTTCTTCACCGACAGCTCACCGACCAGCGCGGACAGCTGCTCGTCGTCCGGGTGCTCGCCCGCGTACATGCGCAGACTGCTCACGACCCGGCAGGCCAGGCAGTCCCAGTCCGCGTAGAGCTCGGCCGCCGCCGGGTCCAGGAACACCAGCCGTACGAGGTTCCGCTCCTGGGGCGGCAGCAGGCCGAAGTCCCCGAACACCGCCGCGGCCAGGCGGTTCCACCCGATGACGTCCTGCCGCCGCCCCAGGAGGTACGCCGGCACCCCGTCCATCGCGTCCATCAGGGTCCGCAGCTCCGGGCGCACGTGCTCGGCCCGGTACTGCTTGGCGCGCTGGCGGCGGGGCCTGGGGCGGGCCAGGTGCGTCAGGTGGGCCGTCTCCGTGCCGTCGAGGCGCAGCGCCCGGGCGATGGCGTCGAGCACCTCCACGGAAACGTTTTGCCCGTGTCCCTGTTCGAGGCGCGTGTAGTACGCCACCGAGACGCCCGCCAGCTGCGCCAACTCCTCGCGCCGCAGCCCCGGTACGCGGCGGTGGCGGCCGTAGTCCGGCAGGCCGACGTCCGAGGGGCGCAGCCGCGCCCGGCGGGAGCGGAGGAACTCGCCCAGTTCGGCACGCTGATCAAGCTGGTCCATGACGCCAGTATCCCCGGGCGGCCGGGACGGCGGGGCCGTGTGCCTGACCCCGTCAGGGGTAGGACCGCCGGTCCTAGGCAGGACAGGGGCGTGGCTGCCGGCGGCCCGGTACGGAATCGTTCACCGCACGCAGACCGTCAGCAGTGCCCGAGGAGCCCCCACCATGTCCTTCAACAATGCCGCAGCCGCCACCCAGGTCGCCGCCTACGCCGCCCCCGCCGCGAAGGCCCCGCTGGAGCGCACCACCGTCGCGCGACGCCCCGTGGGCGAGCACGACGTCCTCATCGAGATCAAGTACTCCGGCATCTGCCACTCCGACATCCACCAGGTCCGCGACGGCTGGGGCGAGGGCATCTACCCGATGGTCCCGGGCCACGAGATCGCCGGTGTCGTCGCCGAAGTCGGTCCGGGCGTCACGAAGTTCGCGGTCGGCGACCACGTCGGCGTCGGCTGCTTCGTCGACTCCTGCCGGGAGTGCGAGTACTGCCTGCGCGGGCAGGAGCAGTACTGCGTCAAGGGCATGACCGGTACCTACAACGACCGCGACAAGCAGGGCGAGCCGACCTACGGCGGCTACTCCACGCACCTCGTCGTCGACGAGAACTACACCGTCCGCATCCCCGACGGGCTGCCCCTCGACGTCGCGGCCCCGCTGCTGTGCGCCGGGATCACCCTGTACTCCCCGCTCAAGCACTGGCAGGCGGGCCCCGGCAAGAAGGTCGCGATCGTCGGCCTCGGCGGGCTCGGCCACATGGGCGTGAAGATCGCGTCGGCCCTGGGTGCCGAGGTCACCGTCCTTTCGCAGTCGCTGCGTAAGCAGGAGGACGGCCTGCGGCTGGGCGCCTCGCACTACTACGCCACGAGCGACCCGGCCACCTTCGAGGAGCTGGCCGGCAGCTTCGACCTGGTCGTCTCGACCGTCTCGGCCCCGCTCGCGCTCGACGCGTACCTCGGCCTGCTGAAGGTCGACGGCGCGCTGGTGAACGTGGGCGCCCCGGAGGAGCCGGTCGAGCTGAACCTGTTCTCCGTCATCCAGGGCCGCAAGACCCTGGCCGGCTCGATGATCGGCGGCATCGCGGAGACGCAGGAGATGCTGGACTTCTGCGCGGAGCACGGCCTGGGCTCGGAGATCGAGCTGATCCCCGCGTCGGAGATCAACGCCGCGTACGACCGGGTCCTGGCCAGCGACGTCCGCTACCGCTTCGTGATCGACGCCTCGACGATCTGACGCCTCCGGCCGCCGCCCCCCCCCGGCCTCCAGGCCGCCGGGCACCGCTCGGATCGCGCGCCGCGGCCCTCCGCCCGGACACGGGTGCAGGGCCGGGCGGGAGGGTCAGCCGTTGGCCTTGGCCACGCCGATCGGGCAACTGACGCCCGTACCGCCGATGCCGCAGTACCCGTCCGGGTTATTAACCAGGTACTGCTGGAGGTACCACCCCTCTTTGCGGAGAATTAGTGACTCTTCGTAAAGGGGTGGGAAGTGAACGAAGCGGCACCGGTGATCCCGGTTGTCTCGTACGCCCGTATCTCCGCCGACACGGCCAGGGACGGCCACGGCGTCGAGGACCAGCACAAGGTGAACGGGGCGACGGCGGCCCGTCTCAGCTGGACGATCGTGCACCACTACACCGACAACGACCTGTCCGCGGCCAAGGCGGGCGTGGTTCGCCCGGACTTCGAGGCGCTGGTGAAGGCCCTCAAGGCGGGCCACTTGCCGGACGGACAGCCGGTGCGCGGCGTCGTCGTCGTCGCGGACGACCGGCTCACGCGGCGGGCCGGCGACTACGAGCGGTTCGTGGACGCGCTCACCTACGAGGAGGGCCGCCTCTACGCCGATGCCAAGGGGCCGAAGAACCTCTACAGCGAGGACGTGGAGTCCATGGGGCTCTTCGGCGTGGTCATCTCCAAGATGGAGGTGCGCAAGATGCAGCGGCGTGCGCGGCGCTCGCACCGCGCCCGCGCCGAGCTGGGCATTCCGGTGGGTGGGAAGCGCCCCTTCGGCTGGCAGCCCGACAAGCTCGCGCTGAATCCCGAGGAGGCGGCGTGGCTGGCGAAGGGCGCTCGCGAGGTGATCGCGGGCAAGTCCCTGCACTCGATCCTCCGCGAGTGGCGGGAAGCCGGCGTTCGCACGATCAACGACAAGGAGTGGGCGAGTCGCTCCCTCAAGCTCGCGCTGTGGAACCCGCGGCTGTGCGGCTGGCGGAAGCACAATGGCGAGTTGGTGCGTGATGCCAACGGCGTGCCGATCGTGGGTCGCTGGGAGCCCGTCATCACGCCGAAGGAGTGGATGGCTATCGACGCCATCTTCTCGGCGCGCGTCGGACCCAACGTGAAGTCCGGCGGATCGGTCACTGACTACCGCACTCCGTCCTACCTGCTGACGGGAATCCTCCGATGCGGAAAGCCTAGTGCGGACGGACCGATCTGCAATGCGCCGCTCCGCGCCACTGCCCGACCGGACCTTTCCGGTGGCTATCTCTACCAGTGCCCCAGCAAGGAAATGGGCGGCTGTGGCGGCACGGGTCGCAATGGAGCCAAGATTGACGAGTTCGTCACGGAGGCAGTCCTCGCGAAGTTGGAGGAACGGGCGGCCAGGACGAAGCATGCGGACGATGAATGGGTGGGGGAGGAAGAGCTGGCCCGCCTGACGAAGAAGCAGCGCAAGCTGCTCCAGGCGTGGCAGGAGGACCAGATCTCGGATGAGCTGTTCTTCCCTCAGAATCAGAAAATGGAAGCGCGCGTCAAGGAACTCCGCGCGGACCGTACCCGTCACGTCCTCAACCAGCAGCGTGCAGCCGAAGTAACCGGCGACGTGCGCGAGCGCTGGACCTCCGGCCAGCTGGACCTGGCGCAGAAGCGTGCCCTGATCAGGGAGGCACTGCACGCGGTGATCGTCCTGCCCGTGGGTGGCGGAGGTCGGCGCCCGTTCAACCCTGACCTGCTGGTCCCGAACTGGCGGGAGTGACGGGGAGCCGAAAAGGAAGGGGCACCGCCCTCTGGCTGGTACCCCTTTGTTCGTCATGTGGATATGGACTACCGCTGCCTGCACGTGGTTTCCTTCGCGTCGTAGACGCTGAGCGTCTCCAGTCGGAACGCGGTCTGCTCGAAGGTTTCGAAGAGTCGGCCGAACTCCTCACCGCTGAGCACCGAAGTACTCCTCCAGGACGGCTGCCGGGACCACGACGGCAGTCTCACCTTCGGGCAGCCCCCAGGGTTGG
The DNA here is from genome assembly GCF_008704935.1 of Streptomyces vinaceus. NCBI lineage: Bacteria > Bacillati > Actinomycetota > Actinomycetes > Kitasatosporales > Streptomycetaceae > Streptomyces > Streptomyces vinaceus. Next base: position 2,902,140 of record NZ_CP023692.1, on the reverse strand, counting down.
GCACGTTCCGTTCCGGCACTCCGGGCCACCGGACAGCTTCCGCAGCATCCTTGCCGCCAGATGTCGGCGTTTCCGCAATGGGACAGTCGTTTCCGCTTGGAATCGATGATGCGTGGGGACGTGCGCGGCGGCTACAACGGCAGCATGACCGTTTTCCTGTGTGTCAACTGCGGCGGCAGCCTCACGCCAAACCTGACGCCGCTGCCCGCCGTTCCCTCGGCGCCCGACGAGGAAGCGCGCGACAAGGAGAGTCGGCGGGCTCCGGCCCCACTGCCGCAAGGGCACTACGCGATCGAGACCGAACCCTGGGGCGCTCCGTACGTGCCGCATCCCGACCAGGAAAAAGGCGGACCTGCCCAACCGCGTGGGCCCTGGCGGAGCGACGAAGGGGTGGCAATGGTCTCCGCCGGGCCGCGCAACAACATCGTGATCCACCCGGAAGACGCACCTGATCTCCGGCCGCTACCGGATGGGGAGAAGAGCGGCGGATGCTGCGGTCCGTCCGGCGACCGCGGACTCAACCGTGCCTGCCCCTGTGGCGCCCGGGTGGCCACCCTGGCCGCGGACTGCTTCGGTCCGTACGAGCTCCACCTGGACGCGATGCGGGCATACGGATACAACCCGTCCTGATCAGTAGCCGGAGGGGTGGGAGGACAGCCAGTCGGCGTGGCGGTGGCGTCACGACGTACACCTCGCCGCCTGCGAAGAGCTCGTCCAGGACCGTGTTGTACCGGTCCAGGACGATCGCGTACTCCTCTTCGTCCGCCGCGTAGCGCTTCGGCTCCGGAAGGCTGTGGAAGCGCACCCACCGATCGCTGTATGCGGTCTTCAGCCTCATGAAGGAGCAGCGGTCCGGCAGGTGTCAGGCCCTGCCAGAGCCGGGCCAGCCGCTCGGGCGCCGGGTCGGCGGAGTGGGCGGTTATTCCCCTGGAGCCTTGGCGATGCCGATCGGGCAGGCCACCCCCGTGCCTCCGATGCCGCAGTAGCCGTCAATGTTGCGGTCCAGGTACTGCTGGTGGTAGGCCTCGGCGGGCCAGAAGGGGCGCTCCGCGGCCGGGAGGACCGCCGTGGTGATCTCGCCGTACCCCGACGCGGTCAGGACCTGCTGGTACGCGGTGCGGGAGGCCTCGGCCTCCGCCTGCTGGGCCTCGGAGTGGGTGTAGATCGCCGAGCGGTACTGGGTGCCGACGTCGTTGCCCTGGCGGAAGCCCTGGGTGGGGTCGTGCGACTCCCAGAACAGCTTCAGGAGGGTGGCGTACGAGACCTGCGCCGGGTCGAAGACCACCCGTACGACCTCGGTGTGGCCGGTCTGCCCCGAGCACACCTCGTCGTACGTCGGGTTCTCGGTGAACCCGCCCTGGTAGCCGGCCAGCGTGGTCCACACCCCCGGGGTCTGCCAGAACTTGCGCTCGGCGCCCCAGAAGCAGCCCAGGCCGAAGTCGGCGACCTCCAGCCCCGCCGGGTAGGGGCCGGCGAGCGGGTTGCCGAGGACGGTGTGCCGGTCCGGGAGCGAGAACTGCGGGGTCGTGCGGCCCGGCAGGGCCTCCTCGCGGGTGGGGAGCTCGGGCGTGCGGCGGTACGAGAACATGATTCCCTCCTAGTGGGTGCTCCCTTCAACGGGCGAGGGCGGACCGGGATTCCCCCGGGGCCCGCCCCCGCCCGCCACGTCATACTTCCGTCATTGCTTCCGCGCCGCTCACGCGCCGTGCTCGGCCGTGGTGGCCAGCACGGCCCAGTTCCGGGCGTACAGGTACCGGCCCTTCGGCGTCCCCGAGTAGTACCAGGGCAGCGCGCCGATGTACCCGTCGATGACCCGGAACTGCTCCACGGCCTCCGCGTCACGGTCCTGCCAGAACAGCAGCCACGCGAGGACGTGCCGCAGCCGGACCGCCCGCCGGTCGGCCGGGTCGGCCGCCGCCAGGTCCATGAGCGCGGCGTCGACCGCCGCCCGGGGCCCCGGCTCCTTGAAGAAGGTCTCCGGCGTGAGCTCCTGCTCGTGCAGCTCCTGCTCGACGTAGGCCACCAGCGGCAGCAGCGACAGCAGCTCGCCGGGTGCGCCCGAGGCCGCGGACGCATGGGCGAAGGCCAGCGCCAGCTCGTGCGAGCCGCGCCACTTCTGGCACCAGTACTGCAGGGCCGTGGTGTGTGCGGTCAGGATCCTCGGGTCGCGCCCGGTGATCTCGGCCCACAGCTTCTCGTACCGGTCGTGCGGGTAGCCCAGGCCCTGCGCGATCGGCTGCTCCACCATGTACGGGACCGGGTCGGCCGGGTCGGCCAGCCGCTGGGCCTCGTGGGCGGCGGCCTGTGCCTTGACCAGCAGCTCGTGGAACAGCCGGAACTGCTCCTGCGTGGTGCGGCTGCCGGCCTGGCTGCCGCGCACGTTCCAGGCGACCTGCACGGCGGTGTCGGCATCGACCAGGGCCGCCGTTGGGTCCGACGGGCGCGCCGCGTGCCACGCCAGCAGCCACGCGTCGTCCTCCGCCGCGACCTCGGCCAGGGCGCGCACGCGCTGCCAGCGCTCCTCCCAGTCCGAGCCGGCGGCCTCCACGTAGGAGGCGCCCGCCTCCCAGTCGCCGCTGCGGACGGCCGCGATCGCCGCCGTCCGCTCCGGCGGCGCGGGCTGCGCCTGCTCGGTGTCGAGGTCCTCCTCCGCGACGAAGCCCAGCGCGACGACCGCGGCCGCCTCGCGCGCCTTCTTCTCGGCCTTCTCGGCGGCGGTACGGTCCTGCGCGGCCCCCCTGTCCGCCTCGGCGGCGGCGATCCGGCCCTGGAGGGTCTTCGTACGGGCGGTCATGAAGCGGTAGGCGGCGCCGCCCAGCAGGAGGACGCCGAAGACGATCAGGCCGAGCATCGGACGAGCACCAGCTTTCGAAGGGGTTCGGTGTCGGGACGGTCCGCCACGAGGGCGTCCAGGGCGAGCTCCAGCTGGTCCTCGAAGCCCTCGGTCGCGAACCGCAACTCGGCCGAGTCGGACCAGGACAGCTGCCAGCGGGCGGCGCCGCGGGCCGTGAGGTCGGCGGTGACCAGCCGGCTCAGGGCGCTCCGCAGGACGGGCCGGGTGAACTCGCGGGCCGCGCGGCCCGTGGCGGCCGCCGCCTCCTCGGACTTCGGGAAGCGGTCGGCGATCCGCCAGCGCAGCGCCGGGTCGGCGTCGATCGCGTCCAGCAGGGCCGCCGGCTCCGGCGACACGCCCTCGGCGGTGATGGCCTCGCGGACCTCCTGCGCGCCCCGGCCCACGTACGCGGTCATGCTCTCGTGGACGAGGTCCGCCCAGTCCAGCCGCGTCAGCGCGAGCGCCTGCGGGGTCAGGACCGCCTGCTCCAGAGCGGCCAGCGCCGCATCCGGGGAGGCGAGGAGCTCCATCGCCGGGCGGGTGGCCTGCGCCGCCCGCCCGTCGTCGGGCAGGGCCTCGATGCGGGCCACGCGCTCGGCGAGCGCGGGGTGGGAGTCGTACGCGGAGGCGGGCTCGGTGGACAGCTCCCGGCGCAGCCCCTCCAGCTCCTGCGCGCGGGCGTCGAGCAGTTGCCGGAAGCCGCCGAAGACCTGGCCGGAGCGCGGCAGCAGGCCCGCGCCGACGCCGAGGGTGGCGTACGAGTCCATGTAGAAGTCGTGCGCGGGGCCGAGGGCGTTGAGCTCGCGCAGTGCGGAGGCGGCGGAGTCGCGGCCGGCGACGCGGACCGCGGCCATGTCGGCGGCGAGCTCCTGGCGGCGGCTGCCGGAGAGGGTGGCCCGCATGTAGAAGTGCGCGTACCCCGTGTAGATCTTCGCCATGGCCCGGTACATCGCGCCTTGGCCGGCCGTGTCGACCTCCTTGGCCTGCTTGCCCTTGGCGAGCCGCTTCTCGGCGGCCTTCTCCTGCCGGGCGCGCTCGCCCGCGACCTTGGCGTCGGCGCGCTCGTGGAAGTGCTCGATGGTGCGGATCAGCTGGGCGCGGCCGCGGACGATCAACGGGGTGAGGCGGGTGTCGAGGTTGGCGTAGTGGCCCATCTCGTGGGCGAGCACGGCGCGCAGCTGCATCTCGTCCAGGCCCGTCATCAGGGGCAGGCCGAGGTAGAGGCGGCGGGTGCCGGACAGCAGGCCCAGCAGCCGGGCGTCCTCGCTGACGGCGGCGTTGACCTCGTCGATCAGCAGGATCTCGTCGGGGGCGCGGGTGCCGACCTGGTCGGCGATGTGGCGGACCGTCCGCCACAGGAGGGGTTCCTGCTGCTCGGTGACGGGGACGCCACGCAGGGGGTCGCCCTTGGGGGTGCGGAGCATGAACATGCCGCGCACGATCGGGACCGCGAGGACCGCCGAGACGATGAGGACCTTGGCGGCCACGCCGCCGTGCAGCCAGGTGACGGTGGCCCAGTCGGCGGCCGCGAGCACGGCCAGCAGGATGAAGCCGAGCAGGTAGAAGCCTGCGAGCAGGACGAGGGCGCGCAGCGCGCGCAGTGATGCGCCCATATGGACAGATCCCCCCACGGGACGAAACGGTGCAGGTGCGAGTGACGAGTACGGGTGCGCGGTACAGAGAGCGGGTGCGGCTTGCGGCTCTGGGCACACGTACGGCCCCTAGGGCCTTTACAGCAACCTTATGTGCCGGGCTGCCGCGGGTGGGAGTCAGGGGGGAGGGCTGCCACCCGCGGGCGCGGCGGTGTCAGTGGGGGAGGGTGGCCGGGGAGCCGCCGTTGGCCTCGTAGCCGGCCACCGCCAGGGCGCGGAAGACGGCGTACTGGGCCGCCGGGTCCGCGGAGACCGACCACGGGAGGGCGCCCACGCAGCCGTCGACGTGGCGGATCTGCTCCATCGCCTCCGCCCAGCGCTCCATGGGCACCAGGAACGACAGCAGCATGTGCCGTACGTGGGCCAGCATCGGGTCGTCCTGGCGGGCGGTGTGCACCGCGTACAGCGCGCCCTCGACGGCCCGGGTCACCACCGCGCCGCGCCAGTAGTTCGTCAGGACCACGTCCGGCACGTGCTCGTACACCGCGAACAGCGGCAGCGCCGCCAGCAGCGAGCCCTTGGGGGCGCGGGCGGCGGCCGCGTGCGCGAAGGCGTCCGCCTTCTCCCGCGAGCCGTGCCACTTCTCGCACCAGTAGTGCAGCGCCGCCAGGTGCGCGCCCATGTGCGTCGGCGCGACGTCGATGACCTTCGCCCACAGGGCGTCGAACTCCGCCTCCGAGTACCCCAGCGCCCGCGCCACCGCCAGCTCCGTGATGAACGGGACCGGGTCGCCCGGCGCCAGCAGCGCCGCCTTGCGGCAGGCCTCCCGGGCCTCCTCCAGGATGATCCGGTGGTCGGTCGAGCCCACGCCGCCCGAATGCCGCCACGCCTGCTGCACCAGCAGCTCGGCGTGCACCTGCGCGCCGCCGGCGTCCTTCTCCGCCTCCAGCCGCCAGGCCTTCAGCCAGCGCGCGCCGGCCCCCGGCTCGGCGACCAGCTCCAGCGCCGCGGCCCCGCCGAAGGCCTGGACCCGCTGCCAGCGCAGCTCGCCCTCCTTCGGGGTGCCGGCCAGCAGCTGGGACGCCGCCTGCCACTGCCCGGTGCGCTGCACGGTGTCCAGGGCGTCCATCAGGTCCTCGTCGGGACCCGGCACCCGGATGTCCAGGTGCTCTTGGCGGGCGAAACCGTAGTTCTCGGGGTCGGCCGCGTCGGGGCTGCCCGGCGCGACCAGACGCAGGCCGCCGCCCCGCCTGCGCCGTATGTACGGGCTGAAGGCGGCCACGAGCAGGCCGAGCGCGATCAGGAACCACAGAATCTCCATGCACCCAAGCGAACCAGACGCACCCGCGCGAAGGCCAATGCCCCACCCCGCCCTCCGGCCCGGCCTCCCATAAGCTCTGCCCATGAGCGACCACAGCCACGAGCACCAGAGCTTCGAGACCCGCGCGATCCACGCGGGCAACACCGCGGACCCGCTGACCGGCGCGGTCGTGCCCCCGATCTACCAGGTGTCCACGTACAAGCAGGACGGCGTCGGTGGACTGCGCGGCGGCTACGAGTACAGCCGCAGCGGCAACCCGACCCGCACCGCCCTGGAGGAGAACCTCGCGGCGCTGGAAGGCGGCGCCCGCGGCCTCGCCTTCGCGTCCGGGCTCGCCGCCGAGGACTGCCTGCTGCGTACGCTGCTCTCCCCGGGCGACCACGTGGTCATCCCGAACGACGCCTACGGCGGCACCTTCCGCCTGTTCGCGAAGGTCGTCTCCCGCTGGGGCGTGGAGTGGTCGGTGGCCGACACCTCCGACGCGGCGTCCGTACGGGCCGCCCTCACCCCGAAGACCAAGGTCATCTGGGTCGAGACCCCGTCCAACCCGCTGCTCGGCATCACCGACATCGCCGTCGTCGCCGACATCGCGCGGTCGGCCGGCGCCAAGCTGGTCGTGGACAACACCTTCGCCTCGCCCTACCTCCAGCAGCCCCTCGCGCTCGGCGCGGACGTGGTCGTGCACTCGCTGACCAAGTACATGGGCGGCCACTCCGACGTGGTCGGCGGCGCGCTGGTGGCCGCCGACGCGGCACTGGGCGAGGAGCTGGCCTACCACCAGAACGCGATGGGCGCCGTGGCCGGGCCCTTCGACTCCTGGGTCGTGCTGCGCGGCATCAAGACGCTGGCCGTCCGCATGGACCGGCACGCGGAGAACGCCGAGAAGATCGTGGAGGTGCTGAGGCGCCACCCGAAGGTCACCAAGGTCCTCTACCCGGGCCTGCCCGAGCACCCGGGCCACGAGATCGCCGCCAAGCAGATGCGCAACTTCGGCGGAATGATCTCCTTCCAGGTCGCCGGCGGCGAGGAGGAGGCCGTCGCGGTCTGCGGCCGCACCAAGGTCTTCACCCTGGCCGAATCCCTCGGCGGCGTCGAGTCCCTCATCGAGCACCCGGGCCGCATGACCCACGCCTCGGTGGCCGGCTCGGCCCTGGAGGTCCCGGCGGACCTGATCCGCGTCTCGGTGGGCATCGAGAACGCCGACGACCTGATCGCGGACCTGACCCGGGCCCTCGGCTAGCCGACCCGTACGACGAGAGCCGCCGGGCGGTGGCTACCAGCCCTCCAGGGGCGGGGACACACCGCTCGGCGGCACCTCCCACGGCCGGGTCAGCGAGGCCCACACCGCGAAGGCCACCGCCGCGGCGGCCAGCAGCGTCCAGCCGGCCCGCCGCAGTGCCCGCCGCCGGCGCAGCAGCCGGTCCCCACGGGCCGCGGCGCTCGCCGCGAGCCCGGCCGGGACCACCGGGCGCGGACCCTCCAGCAGCCGCCTGACCTGCTCCTCCTTGCGGTCGGCGGCGCTCACGCCGCCTCCCGGGAGCGCACCTGCGCCACGGCCCGGGTGCACAGCGCCCGCACCCGCTCGACCGGCAGCCCCAGCTGGGCGGCCGTGACCTCCTCGGCGACGCCCTCGTACACGCGCAGCACCAGGACGAGCCGCTCCAGCGGGCCGAGGGGCGCGAGGAGCCCCGTACCGCCGTGGTGGCGCCAGCCGGTGCGGGCGAAGGCGGCGCACAGCTCCTGGCGGGTGCGGTCGTACGGGTCGTCGCGGCGGACCCGGCGCCACTGCGCGTACGTACGGGCCAGCGCGCCGGCGAGCAGCCGGCGGGCGGCGGCGGGCTCGGCCTCGGGCTCGGCGGTCAGCAGGACGGCGACATGCAGGAGCCGCCCCGCCGCACCCGCGACGAAGGCCTCGAACTCCGCGTAGGTGCCCGGCCCGTGGTCGTCCACAGGCCACATAGTGCGGGCAGCGGGCCGCCCGGCCAAGAGGTCGGACGGACTCCGGATCGGGCCGGCGGAGCGCCCCGGACCTCAGGAGGCGGGGCCCGCCTCGGAAGCCGCGCCCATCAGCTCCGACAGCGAGCCGTTGAACCGGGTCAGCAGCCCGGTGAACGACTCGCGCTCCTCCTCGGACCAGTCCTCGGTCACCCGCGCCATCAGCTCGCGGCGCGAGGAGCGGACCTCCTCCAGCCGGGCGAGCCCCCGCTGGGAGAGCGCGAGGACCACGGCCCGCCCGTCCTCGGGGTGCGAAGTGCGCTTGACCAGGCCGCTGTCGACGAGCGGCGCGACCTGGCGGGTGACGGTGGAGGAGTCGATCCCCATGCCGCCGGCGAGCGCCTTGACGCCCATCGGGCCTTCCAGGTCCAGCCGGTTCAGCAGCAGGTACGCGGCGCGGTCCATCGAGTTGCGGGCCTGGCCGACCCCGCCCAGGCGGGTCTGCTCCGCGCGCCGGGCGAAGACGGCCACCTGGTGCTGGAGCGCGTCGAGGAGCCCGGCTTCGGCGGACGCCTCGGCCGCCGTGGGCAGGTCGGAATTGGCCGGGTTGGAGGGCATGGCCGTGAGCTCTCTTCGCGTGGGGCCGACAAGGTTGGGGGACAGAGTACGCGGCCGTGGGGCGGCCCGTACGCCTCGTACGAGAACTGATACGGGCGGTCCGGACCCGGGCGGCGGGCCCGTCCCGGATGGCGTGATTTCGCCCCCTGTGGGCCCCTGTAGCCGCTGTAGCCGCTGTGCGGGCCCCGGATCCCTGCCCTGATCCCTGCCCGAGCCGTGCCCGGTGCCGTGACCGGTGGGGGCTGCGAGACTGGCCGCATGAACTACCGCGTGCCCGTGCCCGTTCCGCAGGTCATCCTCGACGACGTCCGGGGGGCCCAGAAGATGCTCTCCGGCGTCGCCCGGGTCACGCCGATGGAGAACAGCCGGCACCTGAGCGCCCTCACCGGCTCCCCGGTCCACTTCAAGTGCGAGAACCTCCAGCGGACCGGCTCCTTCAAGCTGCGCGGGGCGTACGTGCGCATCGCCGGCCTGCGCCCCGAGCAGCGGGCCGCCGGCGTGGTCGCGGCCAGCGCCGGCAACCACGCGCAGGGCGTGGCCCTCGCCTCCTCCCTGCTCGGCGTCCGCTCGACGGTGTTCATGCCGGTCGGGGCGCCGTTGCCGAAGGTGGCGGCGACGCAGGAGTACGGGGCCGAGGTGCGGATGCACGGGCACGTCGTCGACGAGACCCTGGCGGCGGCCCAGGAGTACGCGGACCGCACCGGGGCGGTGTTCATCCACCCCTTCGACCACCGCGACGTCATCGCGGGCCAGGGCACGGTCGGCCTGGAGATCCTGGAGCAGTGCCCCGAGGTGCGGACGATCCTCGTCGGCATCGGGGGCGGCGGCCTCGCGGCGGGCATCGCGGTCGCGGTGAAGGCCCTGCGCCCCGACGTGAAGGTCATCGGCGTCCAGGCGGAGGGTGCGGCCGCCTACCCGCCCTCGCTGCGCGTCGGGCACCCGGTCTCGGTCGACAACCCGGTCACGATGGCCGACGGCATCAAGGTCGGCCGTCCCGGCGACATCCCGTTCCACATCATCGGCGAGCTCCTCGACGGCGTCCGCACGGTCTCCGAGGACGCCCTCTCCAGCGCCCTGCTGCTCTGCCTGGAGCGCGCCAAGCTGGTCGTCGAACCGGCAGGGTGCAGCCCCGTGGCCGCCCTGCTGAGCCGCCCCGAGCTGTACGGGGGAGGCGGCGCGGTGGTGGCCGTCCTGTCCGGCGGGAACATCGACCCCCTGCTGCTCCAGCGGATCCTGCGCCACGGCATGGCGGCGGCGGGCCGCTACCTGTCGCTGCGGTTGCGGGTGGCGGACCGGCCCGGGGCGCTGGCGGGGCTGCTGGCGGTGCTGTCGACGGTGGACGCGAACGTGCTGGACGTGAGCCACGTACGGACCGATCCGCGGCTGGGGCTCACGGAGGTGGAGGTGGAGCTGCACCTGGAGACCAAGGGCCCGGAGCACTGCGCCGAGGTCGCGCGCTCCCTCCACGGTGCCGGATACACGGTGATGAGCTAGGTCTTGTCCCCTTCGGTGGTGACACAGGGGTGCGGAATCCGGCCGTTTGTGTGAGACTCCCGGCCACATTCACATGGGGTGGGAGTCTCTCGGTGCACATTCGCGTCAGACCGCAATCAGCGGCAGTCATCGCTCTGGCGGCCTCGGCGGCCCTCGCCCTCGCGGGCTGCTCGTCCTCCGGCGGATCCGGCGCGGCGGGGCCGCAGCAGCCGGCCGCGAGCCAGTCGGCCAAACCCTCCGCCAAGCCCTCCGCCAAGCCCACCGGGGCGCCGCTCGGCCGCGACACCGTCGACGAGGAGGTCAAGTCCTCGCTGCGCGCGGCGGGTCTGGACCCCGAGAAGGGCAAGGGCTCGGGCGACGCGAACACGACGAAGAACGCGAGCGTCGTCGACTGGACCGCGGTCACGACCACGCAGCAGGCGGAATGGGCCCTGCCGCGGCTGGGGGAGCAGCTCAAGCACCTCGGCTGGCGGGAGACGGCGCCGCAGAGCTACGAGAAGACGGACTGGGTGCTGCTGATCGGCAGCACGAAGCAGTCGACCACGGTGAACCTGAAGTCGAACGAGAGCCTGCTCACCGTGAACGTCACGTACCTCGGCGCGGGCTGACACCCGGGCGGTACTTGACCGGCGCCCCTAAGATTTGCCTGGGAAAGTACCGGTTCACCGGCCCGATACCCACAGGGGGAATCCCTATGCCAGGCGCCATTTACGCCGAAGGTCTGGTGAAGACCTTCGGCGAGGTACGGGCCTTGGACGGCGTGGACCTCGATGTCCCCGAAGGCACCGTGCTGGGCCTGCTCGGCCCCAACGGCGCGGGCAAGACCACGGCGGTGCGCGTCCTGACCACCCTGCTCCGGCCGGACAGCGGCAGGGCGGTGGTCGCCGGCATCGACGTCCTCAAGCACCCCAACGAAGTCCGCCGCTCCATCGGCCTCTCCGGCCAGTTCGCGGCCGTCGACGAGTACCTGACCGGCCGCGAGAACCTCCAGATGGTCGGCCGGCTCTACCAGATGACGGGCAGGGCGGCGAAGGCCCGGGCCGGCGAGCTGCTGGAGCGCTTCCACCTCGCCGACGCCGCCGACCGCACCGCGAAGACGTACTCCGGCGGCATGCGCCGGCGCCTGGACCTGGCGGCCGCACTCGTCGTCCGCCCGCCCGTGATGTTCATGGACGAGCCGACCACCGGCCTCGACCCGCGCAACCGCCAGCAGCTCTGGGACGTCATCCAGGAGCTCGTGGCCGGCGGCACCACCCTGCTGCTCACCACCCAGTACCTGGAGGAGGCCGACCACCTCGCGCACGACATCTGCGTGGTCGACCAGGGCAAGGTCATCGCCCGCGGCACCTCCGACCAGCTCAAGGCCCGGACCGGCGGCGAGCGCGTCGAGGTCGTGGTCCACGAGCGCGAGCACATCGCCGCAGCCCGCGCCGTGCTCGCCGGCTTCGGCAAGGGCGAGACCACCGTCGAGGACCACACCCGCAAGCTGACCGTCCCGGTCAGCGGCGGAGCCAAGCTGCTCGCCGAGGTCATCCGCGAGCTGGACTCCCGCGGCATCGAGATCGACGACATCGCCCTGCGCCGCCCGACCCTCGACGACGTGTTCATCTCCCTCACCGGGCACACGGCGGCCCTGAACGACGAGGAGGCGCAGAAATGAGCACCACCTCCCCGACCCCCGAGCTCGCGGCGCCCCGCCCCCGGGGCGGCATCGTCCAGGGCGTCAGCGACTCCCTGGTCATCGCCAAGCGGAACCTGATCCGGATGTCCCGGATCCCCGAGATGATCATCTTCGGGGTCATCCAGCCGGTCATGTTCGTCGTGCTCTTCAGCTACGTCTTCGGCGGCTCGATCAGCGTCGGCGGCAGCACCTCGCCCGCCGCCTACCGCGAGTTCCTGATGGCCGGCATCTTCGCCCAGACCGTCACCTTCGCCACGGCCGGCGCGGGCGCGGGCATCGCCGACGACATGCACAAGGGGCTGATCGACCGCTTCCGCTCGCTGCCCATGGCCCGCGGCGCGGTCCTGACCGGCCGCACGCTGGCCGACCTCGTCCAGACCACCCTCACCCTGGTGGTCCTGGCCGTCGTCGCCCTGCTCGTCGGCTGGCGCACCCACACGAGCCCCGGCGAGGTGCTGGCGGGCTTCGCGCTGCTGCTCCTGCTCGGGTACGCGTTCTCCTGGATCGGCGCGCTGATCGGCCTGTCGGTGCGCACCCCGGAGGCGGCCACCTCGGGCGGGCTGATCTGGCTCTTCCCGCTGACGTTCATCTCGAACGCCTTCGTCCCCGCCGAGAACATGCCGCCCTTCCTGCGGACCATCGCCGAGTGGAACCCGTTCAGCGCCACGGTGCAGGCGGCCCGGCTGCTGTTCGGCAACTTCCCGCCGGGGTACGAGGCGCCCGCGGCCTGGCCGATGCAGCACCCGGTCACGGCCTCGGTCCTGTGGTCGGTGCTGATCATCGTGGTCTTCCGGACCCTGTCGGTCCGCAAGTACCGCTCGGCGAGCGCGTAGGCCGGCCGCGCCGGGGTCCCCGGACACGGGAGAGCCCCCGCCGGAGATCCGGCGGGGGCTTCCTCGTACGGGTGGGGTGATCAGCCCTGGAAGGGCTTGACGTCCAGGATCTTGACCGTGGCCTTCTTGCCGTTCGGCAGCTCGTACTCGGCGTTCTCGCCGATCTTCTTGCCCATCACGCCCGTGCCCAGCGGGGACTGCGGGGAGTAGGTCTCGAAGTCCGAGGACGCGTACTCGCGCGAGGCGAGCAGGAAGGACATGGTGTCGTCCTCGTCGCCGTCGAAGGCGATGGTGACGACCGTGCCGGGCGCGACCTCGCCGTCGGAGGCGGGCGCGGTGCCGACCTTGGCGTTCTCCAGGAGCTGCGTCAGCTGGCGGACGCGGAGCTCCTGCTTGCCCTGCTCCTCCTTGGCCGCGTGGTAACCGCCGTTCTCGCGCAGGTCGCCCTCCTCGCGGGCGGCTGCGATCTTGGTGGCGATCTCCGTGCGTGCGGGACCAGAGAGGTAGTCCAGCTCGGCCTTCAGCTGGTCGTACGCCGCCTGGGTCAGCCAGGTGACGCTCTCGCTCGTCTGGGTCACGGGTGCTCCTCGTCGGTACAGGGGACTACTTGTCCGCCAGCGGCGGGCGAAACCACGAGCCTAACAATTCGGGAAGAAAAGGGGGAGGACACCATGTGTATGAAGTGTGTCATCGGGCCCGTGAGCAGGAAAGAGGTCAGCCTGCCGTCGGCGTGGTGCCCTTGTCCGCGGCCTGGCAGCCCACCAGCTCGATCATCGTCGCCCGGCCCGTGGTCTTCAGCGAGAGCATCTCGTCCACGCGCGTGTCCTTCGCCCCGAAGGTGAAGTCCGCGCGGCCCACCTCGGCGTGCTCCTCGTTCTGGGAGCTCAGGGTGCACACCCCGGTGACCCCGGCGTCCTTGCGCACCTCCAGGTGCACCTTCACCTCGGTGTCCGAGACCACCTGGAACTTGATCACCTCGGCGCTGACGCTCTGGCCCGCGACGTAGTCCCAGCCGATCCACCCGACCAGGCCCAGCAGCCCGACGCCCAGCACCGAGCCGACGATCTTGAGCTTGCGGTCCGCACGCTCGTCCGCCGACCGGCCGTACCGGCCCTCGGGCAGCCCCTCGCGCACCGCGCTCATTGATCGTTCCTTTCGGGAGGGCAGAACTGAAGGTTCCCAGGGGCAGCCCCGGAATTTTTCCACCCCCCGATTCGGTCACTATAGGAGGCGAACGCCCTGACGACTCAAAGAGGATCCTGTCTTGACCGAGCAGCTTCGACTGATGGCCGTCCATGCCCACCCCGACGACGAGTCGAGCAAGGGCGCGGCCACCATGGCCAAGTACGTGTCCGAAGGGGTTCCCGTGCTGGTGGTGACCTGCACCGGGGGTGAGCGGGGCTCGATCCTCAACCCCAAGCTCCAGGGTGACAAGTACATCGAGGAGAACATCCACGAGGTCCGCGCCAAGGAGATGGACGAGGCGCGCCAGATCCTCGGCATCGACCAGGAATGGCTGGGCTACGTCGACTCCGGGCTGCCCGAGGGCGACCCGCTGCCCCCGCTGCCCGAGGGCTGCTTCGCCCTGGAGGACGTGGACGAGGCGGCCGGCCGCCTGGTGAAGAAGATCCGCGCCTTCCGGCCGCAGGTCATCACCACGTACGACGAGAACGGCGGCTACCCGCACCCCGACCACATCATGACCCACAAGATCTCGATGGTGGCCTTCGAGGGCGCCGCGGACACCGAGAAGTACCCGGAGGCCGAGTTCGGCCCGGCGTACCAGCCGCAGAAGCTCTACTACAACCAGGGCTTCAACAAGCCGCGCACCGTCGCCCTGCACGAGGCGCTGCTCTCGCGCGGCATGGAGTCCCCCTACGGGGAGTGGCTGGAGCGCTGGAAGGAGTTCGAGCGCAAGGAGCGGACCCTGACCACGCACGTGCCGTGCGCCGACTTCTTCGAGATCCGTGACAAGGCGCTCGTCGCGCACGCCACGCAGATCGACCCGGACGGCGGCTGGTTCCGCGTCCCGATGGAGATCCAGAAGGAGGTCTGGCCCACGGAGGAGTACGAGCTCGCGAAGTCGCTCGTCGACACTTCCCTCCCCGAGTCCGACCTCTTCGAGGGCATCCGGGAGAATGCGTAGCCATGAGCGCTACGCAGGCAGCACTGACCGAGCTCCTTCCGCTGGCGGGGGACACCTTCGACAAGAACAAGGTGACCCCCGGCGTCCTGGGCTTCATCGTGTTCGCGGCCCTCGCCCTGGCGGTGTGGGGCCTGATGAAGTCGATGAGCCGGCACATGGGCCGGGTCGACTTCAAGGAGGCCCCGGAGGCCGGAGCGGCCGCCGTCGCCGCCCCGGCGGCGGAGAAGGCCCCGTAGGGAGCCGTTCCACCGGCATGTCGCGCCCGGGCTCCGGGTGCCGGCCCGCCGCCGCCCCGCCACGGGCGGGGCGGTGAGCGCGGGCTGCCCGCGGCTCGCCCGTCAGGCCGGTCCGCAGCGGGCGGGTCCGTACGGCGGCCGGCCGCGACCGGCTCCGGCCCGCGCGGCCGCACGGCCGGCCCGCCCGGTCGTCACGCCGGCGAGGCGGGCGGCATGGGGACCCCCATGATCTCCCGCGAGTGCAGGTTCGGGACCAGCCCGAGCCGCCACGCCTGCCAGCCCTCCGCCGGATCCACCCCGCGCCCCAGCACCACGGCGTAGGCGTCCAGGCCGTCCTCCAGGCGCCCGTCCCGCATCGTGTGCGGCGCGGCGGCGAGCCGGGCCAGCTCCGCCCGGGCCTCCTCCACGCCCGCACCGCCCGGGAGCGCGTACGGCAGCAGCGTGCAGCGCAGGAAGCGGGCCCAGTCCTCCCCGCGCCGGTCCCCGTACGAGATGAACAGCCGGGCCGCCTCCTCGCACAGACCCAGCGCCTGCGCCACCCGTCCGTTGCCCGCGTCGATCACCGCCAGCTCCAGGCAGGTCCACGCCTCCCCGTGGGCCAGCCCGATCCGCCGGAAGTCCGCCCGGGCGTCCATGAGCAGCTGCCGGGCGAACCCCGAGTTGCGCAGGTTCCCCGTCTGCGCCGCCCGCTGGTCGCGCGTGACCCGGCCCGAGTGATGGCGGGCGTGGGCCAGCCCGTACACGTCCCGCATCCGCGAGAACATCGTGCGGGCCCGCTCCAGCTCCCGTACCGACTGGTCGCGCTCGCCGCCCTCCTCCAGCGCCTGCCCGAGGTAGTACAGCGTCCACGCCTCGCCGCGCGCGTCCTCCTGCTCCCGGTGCCTGGCCAGCGCCTCGCGCAGCCGCTCCACCGCGGGGCCGGTGTCCCCGTCGACGACGCGGGCCCGGCCCAGCTGGGTCAGCGCCCAGGCCTGGCCGCGCTCGTCGCGCGTGCGCCCGTACAGGTCGAGGGCGAGCTTCAGCTCCGCCTCCGCCGCCGGGACGTCGCCGAGCCTCAGGTGCACCTGGCCCAGCTGGAAGTGCGCCCACGCCTCACCGTGGACGCTCTCGCTCTCCCGGTGCAGGGCCAGCGACCGCTCCAGCAGCTGCGCCGCCTCCGCCAGGTGCGCGCGGTCGCGCTCCACCGCCGCGAGGGCGTGCAGGGCCCACGCGCGGTCGCCGGCCAGCTCGTCCGGCTCCTGGAGCACCAGCGCCTCGCGGATGCGGGCCGCGGCCTCCGGGAGCTGGCCCTGGTGGTGCAAGGTGATGCCGAGCGAGATGAGGGCCATGCCCGCGCCGGCGTCCTGGTGGGCCTCCCGGTACTGGTCGACCACCGAGGTCAGCGTGGTCCGGGCCTTGTCCAGCTCGCCGAGCTGGCGGGCCGCGATACCGGTGCGCCACTGCACGGAGCGGACCAGGCGCCCCTCGCCGGGACCGCCCTGGCGGGCGGCCTCCACCGCCAGGGTGAGTTCGTTGATCTCGCCGAGCCGGTACAGGTCCCCGCGCAGCAGGCAGAAGTCGCAGAGCGCCCCGAGCAGGTCCAGTACGGCCTGCTGGTCCACGTCCTCGGAGTGCCGCAGCGCGGCCGTGATGAAGCTCGACTCGTCGTCCAGCCAGCGCAGCGCCGCGTCGAGCGAGGCGAAGCCGTGGCCGCCGAAGTGGTGGGCGCGGGTCGACATCTTCCCGTCGACCATGCGGATCACCGCGTCGGCGAGCTGCGCGTAGTTGCGGATCAGCCGGCCGTGCGCCGCCGAGGCCTCGGCCCGGTCCTCGTCCGCCGCGAGCCGCGCCGCCGCGTACGAGCGCACCGCGTCGTGCATCCGGTACCGCTCCCCGCGCACGTGGTCCAGCAGGCCCGCCTGCGCCAGCTCGCGCAGCAGCAGCCCGGCGGCCGCCCGGTCGGCGTCGATCAGCGCCGCCGCGGCCGAGGGCCCCAGCGAGGCCCGCCCGGCCAGGGTCAGGCGCCGCAGCAGCCGCCGCCGCTCCTCGGGCAGCCGTACGTAGGCCAGCGCGAGGGCGCCCTCCAGCGCGTCGGGACCGGCCGGGGGCTGCGCCTCGGCCGGAGCGAGCGGGGCCAGCGGGGCCAGGACGCGCAGGGCCAGCGGGAGCCCGCCGCCGAGCGCGAGCAGGGCCCGCAGGGCGTCCGCCCCGTCCTCCTTCTGCGGGACCGGGGCCGGGACCGGGGTCGGGGTCGGGGTCGGGGCCGGGACCGCACCGGCCGCCTCGGCCCCCGCGCGCACCAGCTCCGCGCTCTCCGCCTCCCCGAGCCGCTCCACCGGCAGCTGGTGCACCCACGCCGACAGGCCGGGCAGCTCCAGCGGCTTCCGGGACGTCACCAGCACCAGGCTCTCCGACCGCTCCGGCACCAGCATCCGCACCTGCTCCGCGTCCACGGCGTCGTCCAGCAGCACCGTGACCGGCAGCCCCTGGAGGTGCTGGTGGTACAGCTCGTGCAGGCGTCGTACCTGCTGCTCCGCCGAGGACCCCTCGCGGAACAGCAGCTGCTCGCGCGGTGCGCCGAGCCGGTTCAGCAGGTGCAGCAGCGCCTCCCGGATCGGCAGCGGCGCCTCCCCGCTGAGCGAGCCGCCCCGCAGGTCCACCACGCAGGCCCCGCGGAACTGGTCGCGCAGCGCGCCGGCGGCCCGCAGGGCGAGGGCCGTGCGGCCCACGCCCGGCTCGCCGTGCAGCACCACGACGACCGGGCGGGTCTCCGTACTGGCCCGGGCCGCCTGGACCCACTGCGCGATCCGGGTCAGCTCGGCGCGGCGGCCCGAGAACGAGACGGCCGTCTGGGGGAGTTGACCGAAGGACTGCTCCAGTACGCTGCGCCGCCGGGCCTCCGCGCTGCGGTCGGTGCCGCGCAGCTGGGGGGCGGCGGTCCGGGAGGTCTGGCGGGGCCCCCGCGCCGCGGCGGCCACCGTGCGCTGCTGCTCCAGGAACGGTCGTATCCCGCGCACCTCCAGCGCCGTCAGCCACTGCAGCCGCAGCTGCTCCGGCCCGCCGGGCCGGCCGCGCACCCCGGCGCGCCGGTTCGCGGCGGGCAGGTGCAGGGCGGTCACCTTGGCGACCGTGGCCACCGCCCCGGCGAGGCCGGTGACGGCGCCGGCCGCCAGTGCCGTACCGGCCCCGACCCCGAGCGACAGGTCCGCCCCGACGGCCGCTGCCGCCGCAACCGCCGTCACGAGCAGGGCCGTTGAGGTGTTCCCGCGCCGGAAGGCCTCGCCGAGGGACTCGTCCCCGGCCGCCGCCTCGTCCAGGGCCCGTACGTACGCCGCGTACTCCTCGGCGGCGCTCGCCGCCAGCGCGTCCAGCGCCTCCAGGCCGCGCGCCGTCAGCGCCGCCGTGTCGACCGGCGTGCCGGTCCCGGCCCCCCGCCGGGCCTCCTCGTCCACGGCCCGCTCCAACAGTCGCTCGGCCTCACCGCGATGGCTGTCCCGCATCGGCATCCCCCTCAAGAGAGCTCCGGCAACGTGGCCCCAAGTGTCCGCCGGGACTGCCGCGAGCGCGAGGAATCTGAGCTAGATCAGAGGGAGTTGACCCAACTCCCCCCGCTCCCGCGCATATATGTACGTTCCACCTCGCGCAAGCGGCCCCCGATGCACCCGGCGTGCCGTGGCCCCCGCTCGGCGCCCGGCCGGCGCCCGGCAGGCACGCCGTTCCGGGCTCCCGGCGGCGTCCCGTCCCGTGCGCGAGGATGGGGCCATGTCGAACCGCCTCGCCCATGAGACCTCGCCGTATCTGCTGCAGCACGCGGACAATCCCGTCGACTGGTGGCCCTGGTCGCCGGAGGCCTTCGCCGAGGCGCGGGAGCGCGGGGTGCCGGTGCTGCTCAGCGTCGGGTACAGCAGCTGCCACTGGTGCCACGTCATGGCGCACGAGTCCTTCGAGGACGAGCTGGCCGCCGCCTACATGAACGAGCACTTCGTCAACATCAAGGTGGACCGCGAGGAGCGGCCCGACGTCGACGCCGTCTACATGGAGGCCGTGCAGGCCGCCACCGGGCAGGGCGGCTGGCCCATGACCGTGTTCCTGACCCCCGACGCCGAGCCGTTCTACTTCGGGACGTACTTCCCGCCCGAGCCCCGGCACGGGATGCCCTCCTTCATGGAGGTCCTCGAAGGCGTGCGGACCGCCTGGGTGGGGCGGCCCGAGGAGGTGAACGAGGTCGCGCAGCGGATCGTACGGGACCTCGCCGGGCGGCAGCTGGACTACGGCAAGGCCGGCACGCCCGGTCCCGAGGAGCTGGCCGGGGCCCTGCTCAGGCTCACCCGCGAGTACGACGCCGTCCGCGGCGGCTTCGGCGGGGCGCCGAAGTTCCCGCCGTCCATGGTGCTGGAGTTCCTGCTGCGCCACCACGCGCGCACCGGCGGCGAGGGGGCCCTCCAGATGGCCGCCGACACCTGCGAGGCGATGGCCCGCGGCGGGATCTACGACCAGCTGGGCGGCGGGTTCGCCCGGTACTCCGTCGACCGGGAATGGGTCGTTCCGCACTTCGAGAAGATGCTCTACGACAACGCGCTGCTGTGCCGGGTCTACGCGCACCTGTGGCGGGCCACCGGCTCCGACCTCGCGCGGCGCGTCGCCCTGGAGACCGCCGACTTCATGGTGCGCGAGCTGCGCACCAGCGAGGGCGGTTTCGCCTCCGCGCTCGACGCCGACAGCGAGGACCCGCAGAGCGGCGAGCACGTCGAGGGGGCGTACTACGCCTGGACCCCCGCCCAGCTGGCCGAGGTGCTCGGCGCGGACGACGCGGCGCTGGCCGCCGCCTACTTCGGGGTGACCGACGAGGGCACCTTCGAGCACGGGAAGTCCGTGCTCCAGCTGCCGCAGGACGGGCCCGTCGTGGACGCCGGGGTGATCGACGGCATCCGGCGGCGGCTGCTCGCGGCGCGCGCCGAGCGGCCCGCGCCCGGCCGCGACGACAAGGTCGTCGCCGCCTGGAACGGGCTGGCGATCGCGGCGCTGGCGGAGTGCGGGGCGTACTTCGAGCGGCCGGACCTGATCGAGCGGGCGACCGAGGCGGCGGACCTGCTGGTGCGCGTGCACATGGACGGCCGGGCCCGCCTCGCCCGGACCAGCAAGGACGGCCGCGTCGGCGCCAATGCCGGGGTCCTGGAGGACTACGGCGACGTCGCCGAGGGCTTCCTCGCGCTCGCGGCCGTGACCGGAGAGGGCGTCTGGCTGGAGTTCGCCGGGTTCCTGGTCGACCTCGTCCTGGACCGGTTCACCGCGGAGGACGGCTCCCTCTACGACACCGCGCACGACGCCGAGCGGCTCATCCGGCGCCCCCAGGACCCGACCGACACCGCGGCCCCCTCCGGCTGGACGGCCGCGGCGGGCGCGCTGCTCTCGTACGCCGCGCACACCGGGTCCGAGGCGCACCGTACGGCGGCCGAGCGGGCCCTCGGGGTCGTGCACGCGCTGGGTCCGCGCGTCCCGCGGTTCATCGGGCACGGGCTCGCGGTCGCGGAGGCGCTGCTCGACGGTCCGCGCGAGGTGGCCGTGGTGGGCCACCCCGAGGATCCGGCGCTGGCCGCGCTGCACCGGGCGGCGTTGCTGGGGACGGCTCCCGGGGCGGTGGTGGCGGCCGGGCTGCCGCGGGCGGCCGACGGCAGCGGGGGCGAGTTCCCCCTCCTGGACGAGCGCACACTCGTACACGACCTTCCGACGGCGTATGTGTGTCGACATTTCGTCTGCGCGCGGCCTACGACGGACCCGGTCGAGCTGGCTGGTCAGTTGGGTGCGGTTCGCCCCTGAATCCGCCGGAGTAGCGTCAATTCCAGTTGCTGGTCCGACAGTTCGGAAACCTGGTTTTTATCCCCGCGGCTCCTGGGTTTCATTTTCGCTGCCTACTCTCGTGTCTGCGGACGTCAGGGGGAGCCGCCGAGCGGGTGCACCGGGGGGTGCGCCCGAGGGGGAAGCAGGGGGAGCTGGGGGAAGCAGGGGCGGGCGGGCCGGGGGGCCCGCCTCGATCCCCTGGGGGGTTTGCCGATCGCCGCCGGGTGCCGCGGCATGTCTGTGGGGGACGTTTTGTACACCTCTGTTGTCATATTCGGGATTTCGTTTGCCCTGTTCTGGATGGCCGCCTTCACGCTGTGGTGGCAGATGCACGCGTGGCGCACGCCGGAGACGCTGGCCTCCACCCGGTTCGACCGCCCCGACGGCGAGGGCCGGCTGGCCTTCTCGCTGCTGCTGCCGGCCCGGCACGAGCAGGCGGTCCTGAGCCACACGATCGACCGGCTGCTCGAATCGAGCCACGGCGACTACGAGATCATCGTCATCGTCGGACACGACGACCCGGCGACCGCCGCCGTGGCCGAGGCCGCCGCCGCGCGGGCCCCCGAGCGGGTACGGGTCGTCGTCGACCACCACGAGACCAAGAACAAGCCGAAGGCCCTCAACACCGCCCTCCCGCACTGCCGGGGCGACATCGTCGGGGTCTTCGACGCCGAGGACCAGGTCCATCCCGAACTGCTCGCCCACGTCGACCACGCCTTCCGCGCCACCGCGGCCGACGTGGTCCAGGGCGGGGTCCAGCTCATCAACTTCCACTCCTCCTGGTACAGCCTGCGCAACTGCCTGGAGTACTTCTTCTGGTTCCGTTCCCGGCTGCACCTGCACGCCGAGAAGGGGTTCATCCCACTCGGCGGCAACACCGTCTTCGTGCGGACCGAGGTGCTCCGCGAGGCCGGCGGCTGGGACCAGAACTGCCTCGCCGAGGACTGCGACCTGGGCGTGCGCCTCTCCTCGGCCGGCAAGAAGGTGGTCGTCGCGTACGACTGCGACATGGTCACCCGCGAGGAGACGCCCGGCTCGCTGATGAGCCTGCTCAAGCAGCGCACCCGCTGGAACCAGGGCTTCCTGCAGGTCTACCGGAAGAAGGACTGGCAGCGGCTGCCCGGCCGCGGCCAGCGCTGGCTGGCCCGCTACACGCTGATGACCCCGTTCATGCAGGCCGCCTCCGGGGTGATCATCCCGCTCAACTTCGCCGTCGCGGTCCTGCTCGACGTGCCCGTCGGCATCGCGATCATCACCTTCCTCCCCATGATCACGGCGATGGTGACGTTCGTCTTCGAGATCGTCGGCCTGCACGACTTCGGCCGCCAGTACGGGCTGCGCGTCCGCTTCGTGCACTACCTCAAGCTCGTCGTCGGCGGCCCGTTCTACCAGGTGATGCTGGCCGGCGCCGCGATCCGGGCGGTCTGGCGCGAGCAGCGCGGCCGCAACGAGTGGGAGCTGACCAGCCACACCGGCGCCCACCTCGCTCCGATCAGCGCCACCGCCGCGGTCTCCGCCGCCGGCGCGTCCACCGCGATCCGAGAGGACGGCCACCAGTGACCGCCACCCTGCCCACGGCCACTGATCCCCGGCCCGGCACCGCCACGGCCGCCGGCACCGCACCTCTGATCCCGCAGCAGCGAACCCGTCCCGGCGGACTCGGGGTCCGGCCGCCCGCCCCGGCCCACCCCCTCGTCCGGTTCCGCTCCTCCCGCCCCGACCTGCTGCTCTGCGGGGCCGTCCTGCTCGCGATCGTCCTCGTCCAGGGCTGGAACATCACGAACTTCCCGACCCTGAGCGACGACGAGGGCACGTACCTCGCCCAGGCGTGGGCCGTCCAGCAGGGCGACGGCCTCGCGCACTACACGTACTGGTACGACCATCCGCCGCTCGGCTGGATCCAGATAGCGGGCCTGACCTACCTGCCCTCGCTCCTCGTGCCCGACTGGATGACCGTCGCGCCGATGCGCTTCTCGATGCTCGCCGTCTCGGCCGCGAGTTCGGTACTGATCTACGTGCTCGCCCGCCGGCTTTGGCTGCCGCGCTGGGCCGGGGCCCTCGCGATGGCCCTCTTCGGACTCTCCCCGCTCTCCGTCGTGCTCCAGCGGGAGATCTTCCTCGACAACCTCGCCGTCCTGTGGATGCTGCTGGCCTTCTGCCTGGCCGCGTCCCCCAGCCGCCACCTGTGGCACCACTTCGGATCGGGACTCGCCGCCGCCACCGCCGTCCTGACCAAGGAGACGATGCTGGTGGTGCTCCCGGCGCTGCTGGTGACCATGTGGCGCCACAGCCACCGCGACACCCGCAAGTTCGCCGTCACCGGGGCCGTCACCGCCTGCGCGCTCATCGGGCTCTCCTATCCCCTGTACGCGCTGCTCAACAGCGAACTGCTGCCCGGTGCCGGGCACGTCTCGCTGATCGACGGCATCACGTACCAGATGAGCCGCCCGGGCTCGGGCTTCGTCCTCACCCCCGGATCCGGCTCGAACGGCGTGCTCCGGTCCTGGCTGTACTACGACACCGTCCTGCCGCTCGGCGGGCTGGCCGGAGCGCTCCTGCTGCTCGCCACCCCCAGGTGGTCCGTCACGGCCCGCGCGCTCGCGGGCCCGGCGCTCGCCGCCGTGATCCTCGCGGCCGTCGCGATGCGGCCCTCCGGCTACCTGCCCGCGATGTACGTGATCCAGGCGCTGCCCTTCCTCGCGCTGGTCCTCGCAGGGGGCGCGGCCAGCGTCACGCACGCGGTGCTGCGTCGCCGCCGGGCGCCCGGGGAGCGCCGGTCGCGCCTGATCGGGCGCCGCGCGCTGATCGGCGTACTCGCCCTGTCGGCCGCGGTGTACGTCCTGCCGCGCTGGTACGAGGGCGACCGCACCGCGCTCACGGCCGACGCCAACGCCCCGTACCGGCAGGCCGCCGCCTGGCTCGGCCGGGAGGTCCCCGATCCCGGGCGCACCCGGGTCCTCGTGGACGACGCGCTCTGGCTGGACGCCGTGCACCACGGTTTCCAGCCCGGGCTCGGCGCCGTCTGGTTCTACAAGGCCGACCTCGACCCCGCCGTCACCAAGACCCTGCCGCGCGGCTGGCGCGACATCGACTACGTGGTCTCCTCGCCCACCGTCCGCCGGGACGCGGTGGACCTGCCCAACGTGAAGGCCGCGCTGGAGCATTCGAGCGTGGTGGCCGTCTTCGGCTCCGGCGAGGACCGCATCGAGATCCGCAGGACCGACCGAGCCGACGGGAGCTGACCGCCATGAGCGAGGACCTGTGGACCCCGCACGCCCTGAGCGATCCGGAAGTATCCATTCCGGGTGAGCGGCAGGAGGAGGCCGAGCGCGCGGCGGGCAGCGTCACCCTCATCATCCCGACCTTCAACGAGGAGGGGAACATCAGCGAGTTGCTGAGCCGGCTCGCCGCCTCGCTCCCCGCCCACCTGCCCTGCGCGGTGCTGTTCGTGGACGACTCCACGGACGGAACCCCGGCCGTCATCGAGAAGGCCGCCCCCGACCTGCCCTTCCCGGTCTCCGTCCTGCACCGCGAGCGGGCGGTCGGGGGGCTGGGAGGCGCCGTCGTCGAAGGGGTGAAACGGGCCCGTACGGACTGGATCGTCGTCATGGACGCCGACCTCCAGCACCCGCCCCACCTGGTGCCCGAGCTCGTCGGGGAGGGCGAACGCACCGGCGCCGACCTCGTCGTCGCCTCCCGCTACCTGCCCGGCGGCAGCCGGGCCGGACTCGCAGGGAACTACCGCGTGGCCGTCTCGCGCGGCGCGACCTGGCTCACCAAGGGGCTCTTCCCGCGCGCCCTGCGCGGGATCAGCGACCCGATGAGCGGATTCTTCGCCATGCGCCGCCCCTTGGTCACCGCGGACGCCCTCAAACCCCTCGGCTACAAGATCCTGCTGGAGCTGGCCGTGCGCTGCCGGCCCGCCAAGGTCGCCGAGGTGCCGTTCGTCTTCCAGGACCGCTACTGCGGCGAGTCCAAGTCCGGGGCCCGCGAGGGGCTGCGGTTCCTCGCCCACCTTGCCGCGCTGCGCTCCGCGACCCCGCTGGCCCGCATGATCGGCTTCGGGCTGATCGGGCTCTCCGGCTTCGTCCCGAACCTGTTCGCGCTGTGGCTGCTCACGCACGCCGGGGTGCACTACCTGCCGGCCGAGATCGCCGCCAACCAGGCCGGGGTGGTCTGGAACTTCGTCCTCATCGAGATCCTGCTCTTCCGCGAACGGCGCCGGCACCGCCACTGGGCCGACCGGGTCGGCCGTTTCGCCCTGCTGGCCAATGCCGACCTGCTGCTGCGGATCCCGCTGATCGCCCTGTTCGTCGCCCGGTTCGGCATGCAGGTGCTGCCCGCCACGGCCCTGGCCCTGGTCACCACCTTCGTCCTGCGGTTCGCCGCCACCGAGGCCCTCGTCTACCTGCCGCGCACGACCCGTACCACTCGCGGCGACGGGAGTTGAGTTCCACCGAGCCGCCGCACGGAACAGACAGAAGGGAACCGTCCATGCCAGCGAACATCCGGCGGAAGGCCGGGCGGCGCGCCGCCCTGGCCGCCGTCGGGGCGATGACCGCGGGCCTGCTGCTCACCGCACCGCAGCAGGCCACGGCCGGACCGCCCAATCTGCTCACCAATGCCGGTTTCGAGACCGCCGGAGCACCCGGCGCGGACATGCCGTCCTGCTGGGAGAAGTCCGGCTGGGGCGACAACGACTTCACCTACGCGACCGTCGCCGACGCGCACAGCGGCACCAAGGCCATGAAGGTCTCGCTCACCCGCCGCCTCAGCGGCGACCGCAAGGCCCTGGTCACCGAGAACACCACGTGTGCGCCCACCGTCGTACCGGGCAGGCAGTACGACCTGTCCGCCTGGTACAAGTCGAACACCCCGGACGTGTCCGTGACCGTCTTCCGCCACGACACCACGGCGGGCTGGCAGTACTGGACGGACCTGCAGAACCCGCCCGTCAGCGCCGCGTGGGCGCGAACGGAGGTCCGTACGCCCGCCGTCCCGCCCGGCACCGACAAGATCACGTGGGGGCTCTCGGTCTACGGGGTGGGCACGCTCACCACCGACGACTACGCGCTGGAGGAAGTGGGCGCCGCCCCGCCGCAGCCCGCCTGCACGGGCACGCCCGACGAGTGCGCCAAGGGCAGGTGGGAGGTGATCCCCGCCAAGAACCCGATCCGCTCGATGCACGCGGTCGTGCTGAAGAACGGGAAGGTGCTGCTGATCGCGGGCTCGGGCAACGACATCGCCCAGTTCAATGCGGGCACGTTCACCTCGGCCGTGTACGACCCGGCGAACGGGTCCTTCAAGACGATCCCGACGCCGGTGGACATGTTCTGCTCGGGCCACGTGCAGCTGTCGGACGGCCGCGTGCTCGTGATGAGCGGCAACAAGGGGTACCCGTCCGCCGACGGCAAGATCGGCTACCAGGGGCTGAGGGACAGTTACGTCTTCGACCCGGCGACCGAGGCGTACACGCGGACCAACGACATGAACGGCGGGCACTGGTACCCGTCGGCGACGGTCCTCGGCAACGGCGACGTGATCTCCTTCGGCGGCCTGAAGGAGGACTCGACGGGCAACGTCACCGCGGAGAGGTTCTCGGCGGCGCAGAACAAGTGGCTGCCGTTGAACGAGGTCAACCAGACCTGGTCGTACTGGGGTCTGTACCCCTCGATGATCCTGATGCAGGACGGGCGGCTCTTCTACTCCGGCAGCCACACCTTCGGCAACGGCACCCAGGGCAGCGGCGCGTCGGTCTACGACTACGGCGCGAACACGGTCACGGACGTACCCGGACTGCGCAAGAAGGACGAGCGCGACGAGTCGGCGAGCGTGCTGCTGCCGCCCGCCCAGGACCAGCGGGTCCTGACGATCGGCGGCGGCAACAACGAGTCGAACCCGGCGGCCCACCGCCTCACCGAGCTGATCGACCTCAAGGCGCCGAGCCCCGCGTACACCGCCGGCCCCGACCTGCCGCAGGGCCTGGTCGACGTGGGCGGGGTCAGGCGGGCGCAGACCGGGGCCGAGGGCAAGATGTACGTGTCGGCCGTACTGCTGCCGGACGGCAAGGTGCTGGAGACCGGCGGCGGGCTGCACGACCGGGCCGACCCGGTCTTCGAGGCCTCGTTCTTCGACCCCGTGACCAACACCTACAAGGCCGGACTGCCGGCCGACCCGATCCCGCGGACGTACCACTCGGGCGCCTTCCTGCTGCCCGACGGCCGGGTCATGGCGGTCGGCGACAACCCGGGCAACGGCACGTACAACCACAACGTGTCGATTTACACCCCGCCGTACCTGTTCAAGGGCGCGCGCCCGAAGCTCACGTCGGTGATCGACACGCAGTGGGTGTACGGGGACACGCAGCGCATCACCGTCGACCGGCCGATCGCCAAGGCGGAGCTGATCCGCCCGGCGGCGGTCACGCACTCCTCGGACCCGAACCAGCGGTACGTGGACCTGCCGTTGTCGGTGGTGAACGACACGACCGTCGACCTCAACGTCACCAGCAACCCGAACCTGGCCCCGCCCGGCTGGTACATGCTCTTCGGCGTCGACGCGAACGGCGTCCCGTCGGTGGCGACCTGGGTGCACCTGGGCGGCGCCTCGGCGCTCGCGGCCGCGGAGGAGGCCCCGTCCCCGCACGTCCACGACTTCGCGGACGCCCCGCGGGCCGCCCCCGAACCGAACCCCGCGAAGCGGGACTCGGCTCCCGTCGCCCCGACCGTGGCCGGCTGCGACCGGCACTACGGCTCGGCGAGCCAGTGCGTGCCGACGAGGTTCCCGGCGGAGGTCGAGGAGACCACGAAGGCCCGCTGCGACTGGCTGGCCGCCCACCAGTACCCGAAGCGCATGAAGGTCAACGGCAGCGACCCGCTGCGCCTGGACCCGGACGGCGACGGCTACGCCTGCACGTAGCCGCCCGTGACGTCAGGAGCCCCGGCGCCGACGGGCGCCGGGGCTCCTGACGGGGGTTCGGCCCGGCTCAGTGCTGGTACGCGGCGAGCGAGATGCCGACGTAGTGGGCCACGAAGGCGGCCAGGGTCAGCGAGTGGAAGACCTCGTGGAACCCGAAGAAGCGGGGCGAGGGGTTCGGGCGCTTGATGCCGTAGATCACGCCGCCCGCGCTGTAGAGGAGCCCGCCGACGATCACCAGCACGAGGACCGCGATGCCGCCGGTGTGCAGGAAGTCGGGCAGGAAGAAGACCGCGGCCCAGCCCATCGCTATGTAGCAGGGGGTGTACAGCCAGCGCGGGGCGCCGACCCAGAAGACCCGGAAGGCGATGCCGGCCGCGGCCGCGATCCACACGGCCCACAGGAGCGTCCGTCCGGTGGAGGGCGGGAGCAGGAGCACGGTCAGCGGGGTATAGGTCCCTGCGATGATCAGAAAAATGTTGGCGTGGTCCAGACGCCGCAAGATCGCCTCGCCCCGCGGCCCCCAGGTGCCGCGGTGGTACACGGCGCTGACGCCGAAGAGCAGGCAGGCCGTGAGGACGTACACCCCGCACGCCACCCGCGCCCGCGTCGACTCGGTGAAGGCCATCAGCACCAGGCCCGCGATGACCACGGCAGGGAACATCCCGGTGTGCAGCCAGCCGCGCATCAGCGGCTTGGCCTCCGGTGCGGCCGGAGCGGCGGCGGCGTCAGAAGTCATGGCCGCCATGCTACCTACGGGTCCGTAGGTTTCCGTTAGTGCGCTTTACGGAAGATTGACGGGAGTGGCGATGCTCACGTGAGAGGCCCCCTGGACATATGCGCACATGCACCGGATGATCAGATGAGTGCGGTCGGCACCGGATGAGCGGAGCGCGAAGCATCCGGGTCGCAGCCCCCACGGGGCAAACACCAAACAACCCCTCTTCAAGGAGCAATCGTGGCGCGCGAGAACGCGGCTCCCCTTCCCCTCCCGACGACCCACCAGGAGCTGATCTCCTGGGTGGACGAGATCGCAGCGATCACCGAGCCGGACCAGGTCGTCTGGTGCGACGGCTCCGAGGCCGAGTACGAGCGCCTGTGCGCGGAGCTCGTCGCCAAGGGCACGTTCAAGAAGCTGGACGAGGGCAAGCGACCCAACTCGTACTACGCCGCTTCCGACCCGTCCGACGTCGCGCGCGTCGAGGACCGGACCTTCATCTGCTCCGAGAAGGAAGAGGACGCGGGCCCGACCAACCACTGGAAGGCCCCCGCGGAGATGCGGGAGGTCTTCGCCGGGCAGGAAGGTATCTTCCGCGGCTCCATGAAGGGCCGGACGATGTACGTCGTCCCCTTCTGCATGGGCCCCCTCGGCTCCGAGCTCTCCGCGATCGGCGTCGAGATCACCGACTCCGCCTACGTCGCCGTCGCCATGCGCACCATGACCCGCATGGGCAGGCCCGTCCTCGACGAGCTCGGCACCGACGGGTTCTTCGTCAAGGCCGTCCACACCCTCGGCGCTCCGCTCGCCGAGGGCCAGGCCGACGTGCCGTGGCCCTGCAACACCACCAAGTACATCTCGCACTTCCCGGAGACCCGCGAGATCTGGTCCTTCGGCTCCGGCTACGGCGGCAACGCCCTGCTCGGCAAGAAGTGCTACGCCCTGCGCATCGCGTCCGTCATGGCCCGCGACGAGGGCTGGCTCGCCGAGCACATGCTGATCCTCAAGCTCACCCCGCCGCAGGGTGAGGCGAAGTACGTCGCGGCCGCGTTCCCGAGCGCCTGCGGCAAGACGAACCTGGCCATGCTGGAGCCCACGATCCCCGGCTGGACGGTCGAGACCATCGGCGACGACATCGCCTGGATGCGCTTCGGCGAGGACGGTCGCCTGTACGCGATCAACCCCGAGGCCGGCTTCTTCGGCGTGGCCCCCGGCACCGGCGAGCACACCAACGCCAACGCCATGAAGACGATGTACGCCAACACCGTCTTCACCAACGTCGCGCTCACCCCGGACGGTTCCGACGTCTGGTGGGAGGGCATGACCGAAGAGGCGCCCGCGCACCTCATCGACTGGAAGGGCAACGCCTGGACCCCGGAGTCCGCCCAGACGGAAAACGGGTACAGCCCGGCGGCCCACCCCAACGCCCGCTTCGCCGTCCCGGCCTCCCAGTGCCCGACGATCGCCCCCGAGTGGGAGGACCCCAAGGGCGTCCCGGTCTCCGCGATCCTCTTCGGCGGCCGCCGCGCCTCCGCCGTCCCGCTGGTCACCGAGTCCTTCGACTGGAACCACGGCGTCTTCATCGGCTCGAACATCGCCTCCGAGAAGACCGCCGCCGCCGAGGGCAAGGTCGGCGAGCTGCGCCGCGACCCGTTCGCCATGCTGCCGTTCTGCGGCTACAACATGGGCGACTACATGGGCCACTGGGTCGACGTGGCCAAGGGCAAGGACCAGTCCAAGCTCCCGAAGATCTACTACGTGAACTGGTTCCGCAAGAACGACGCGGGCAAGTTCGTGTGGCCCGGCTTCGGCGAGAACAGCCGCGTCCTGAAGTGGATCGTCGAGCGCCTCGACGGCAAGGCCGCCGGCGTCGAGACCCCCATCGGCATCCTGCCGACCAAGGACTCCCTTGACCTGGACGGCCTGGACCTGCCCGAGGCGGACCTCGACTTCCTGCTCACCGTCGACAAGGAGGTCTGGCGCGACGAGGCCTCCCTGGTCCCCGAGCACCTGAACACCTACGGCGACCACACTCCCAAGGAGCTGTGGGACCAGTACCACGCGCTCGTCGAGCGCCTGGGCTGAAAGACCTGTCCGGAGGAGACTCCGGGCACCTGGGTGTGGGAGCCCCCGACCAAGCGGTTCCCACCGCAGCACCGGCCCCGTACCTGTCAGGAGTGTTGTCCGCGCTCCTCCAGGTAGGTCGTGTGCGTCTGCTGACGGCGGACCTCTGCTTCGCGGAGGTCCGCCGTCAGGCGTTCCGCCTCCTCGTACAGCAGCGAGAGCTGCCGCTC
The DNA here is from genome assembly GCF_008704935.1 of Streptomyces vinaceus. Classification (NCBI taxonomy): domain Bacteria; kingdom Bacillati; phylum Actinomycetota; class Actinomycetes; order Kitasatosporales; family Streptomycetaceae; genus Streptomyces; species Streptomyces vinaceus. The sequence goes on along the minus strand of NZ_CP023692.1, from coordinate 2,871,707 downwards.
CAGGTGGCGCTCCGGCGACTCACCGCCCGGCGTCAGCCGGGTCCACCAGCGCGTGCGGTTGTACGTGTCCACGCACTCCGGCACGTCCAGCTCGATCGCCCGCGACAGCGCGTGCACCGACTCCGGGTCGGCGGCCAGCACATCGGCCACCCACCCCGGCTCCAGCAGCGCCCCGTACAGCTCCATCAGCTCCGCGAGCCGGCCGTCGGCCGGATCCGGCAGGTCCACCTCGGCCACGTACTCCCGCAGCCGTCCGAACCGCTCCCGGACGTCGTTGAGCTGCTCGGTGGGGCCCCCGGGCGGCGGCGGCGCCGGCCGCTCCGGCGGGGCGATCAGCGCGCCCGCCGCGTACAGCCCCGCCACGACCACCGGCCAGTACGTACCCGCCGCCCCGGTGACGGTCAGGCCCAGCCCGGCCACCCCGCAGGCGCTGGCGGCCAGGTTCTTCTTCGACTCCGCGTAGGCGAGCAGACGCGCGCCGAGCCTTCTCGCGAGGGATCTACTGGTAGCCACGGATCTCCTCGAAGGCCCCGTCCAGCGAGCCGTTGCCGTCGGTGGCGTCGAAGAGCCGCCCGCCGGTCAGTTCGGTGATGTGCGTGAGCTCCTTGCGGTCCGAGTCCCCGAACAGCACCGCGAAGACCGGCGTGTGCTTCTGCGCGTCCGGCAGCCCGGCGTAGAAGGAGTCGAAGTCCTTCGCCTTGTCGCCGCTCTGCCCGTCCGTCATCAGCACGATCGAGGTGAACGCGTCCGCGTTGCCCTTGCCCAGGTGCTCGTACGCGGCCTTCAGACTGCCGTACACCGCCGTACCCCCCTCCGGCCGCAGCGATGTCACATCGCCCCGGATCGCGTCCAGCGCGGGCCCCGGGTTGCCCGGCTCGACGACGTGCGTCAGCACCTTCTTCACCTTGTCGCCGAACGGCAGGAGCGTCACCTCCTCACGGTCACGGAACCGCTGCCCGGTCCCCGAATCGCCCGTCCCCGTCAGCTCGGTGAGCGCCGAGCGCAGCCGCCCGATGCGGTCGTCCTCCTCCATCGAGCCCGAGGTGTCCAGCACGTACACCGTCCGGGAGGGCCGGCGCAGCTCGTTCTCGTACGAGGCCAGCAGCCCGTCCGCGACCGAGCGGGTGCCCGGGAACGGCAGCTCGCGGCGCTTGTCCGCGTTCAGCCCGGCCGCCGGCCGAACCCCGGCCGCCACCGGCCGGCGAAAGGTCTTCTCGGTGATCGCCTTCTGGGCCTCGGCCCCGCTCAGGTAGTCCGTCAGCGCCCGCCCCGACTCGCGCGCCCCGGCCGGGGCGGAGGTCAGCAGGGTCAGCGGGTAGTGGGCGGTGACCACCCCGTCGCGCGGCCGGATCACCGTCAGGTCCGTCTTCGCGTCCCGGTTCATGGACAGCAGCACGGACTCGTAGTTCACCAGAGCGTCCACGTCCCCGCGCTTGGCGTACGCGGTGGCCAGCCAGCCGGAGGAGCCCGAGGTCAGCTTCTGCCCGGCGAAGAACTCCTTCAGCTTGGGCTGCGCCGTCCTCACGTCCGCGTCGGTCAGCGCCGCCTGCGCGCCCGACAGCCCGGAGGCCACCGAGATCAGCGCGGAGAAACCTGAGTTGGAGCGCACCGGATCGGTCATCCCGTACGTCAGCTTCCCGGCGGCGACCGCTTCGTGCACCGTCGACCAGGTCACCTCCTCCGGCTTCCAGCCGAGCCGGGCCAGCGCGTCCGCCCGCACGCCCAGCGCGACCGGCGAGGACATCACCGGCGTCTCGCTGCTGAGCTTCCCGGCGGCCTCCGGGCGCAGCCGCAGATAGTCGTTGGAGGACAGCCAGATCGCGTCGTACTTGCCGTCGGCCTTCCCGGAGGCCACCTGCTCGGCCGCGTCCAGGGTGCCCGACCAGGTGAACTCGACGCCGACCCCGGTGGCGGCCTTCGCCGCCTTCAGCACCGGCTCCATGTCGGCCAGTTCGCTGGAGGCCAGCACGCGCAGCTTGCCCTCCTGGTACGCCGACCGGGTGGGCTTCGCCGGATCCGGAGAGCCGGAGTCGCAGGCCGAAGCCCCGAGCAAGGTCGCGGCGAGCGCGACCGCCGCCGCCAGCCGTCCGCGCACCGATGCGCCGCGCACGCTCATCGCTGCCCACCCTCCAGCACACCCGCGGTGCGGGTACGGGCCAGGTACGCCGAGGCGGTCTGCAGCTCCCCGGTCAGGGACTCGACCGTGACGGCCATGTTCTCGGTCGCCTGCGCCTTGAACGTGTCGATGGCGTCCAGCGTCTCGTAGATCTGCGCGAAGGCCGAGCGCAGCGTCTGCGCGCCCACCGCCGGATCGGCCGCGATCCGCTGGATCTCGCCGCTCTGCGTGGACAGCATGTCCGCGTTGCCCCGGATCAGCTCCTCGGTCGTGCCCCTCAGGGCGTTGACCTGCTCCACCACCGCGCGCTGGCTGTCGAGGGCCGAGGCCAGCATCACGGCGATGCGCAGCGCGGACACGGTGGTGATGGCGGCCCGGTCGACGCCCTTGATCAGCTCGTCGTTGTTGCGCCGGACCACGTCCATCGCCAGGTAGCCCTGCGCGCAGACCGCGAGCTGGGTCAGCAGGTCCTGCCGCTTCTGCCGGACCGGGAAGAGCAGGTCGGCGCGCATCACGTCGGCAGCCTGCGGATCCGTGCGCCCAATCTGTTCGATGCGCTCCTCGACGGCGGTGTCCAGGGCCTCGGTGAGGACGGCGTACTCCTGGAGCTTGCCCATGGTCTCCCACAGGCGGGCCCGCTCGGTGTGCAGGGCCGCGTTGTCGCGGCGCAGCTCGTCCTGGCCGCTGCGCAGCGCGCCCACGACGGCGTTCAGCGTGGCCTGCGAGGAGGCGTACTTGGCCACGTGGTCGCGGAACCTGTTGCCGCCGGGCAGCCTCGCGAGCAGCTTGCGGGCCCCCTTGGCGGGGGTGTCCCGCGGATCGAGGTCCTCGACGGTGCGGCGCAGCTCCACGAGGGAGCCCGCGACGCGGGCCTGGGCGTCGCCGCCCCCGTCGGTGCCCAGCGACCGTACGGCCCGGTCCAGCATCCGGTTGGACTGCTGGGCGGCGTTGCGGATGTCGCCGGCGCCGAGTGCGGATATCTCCCCGATCCGGCTCGCGAACTCGGGGGAGCGGGTGTCGACCCCGGCGAGCGAGCCGACGTACTCCCCGGCCCGGCGGGCCATCTCCTCGCGCACCCCGTCCTGGAGGGGGACGAGGCCCGAGGCCTGCTCCCGCTCGACGGGGGAGACGGGTTCGGGGGCGGTGAGGACGAGCGGGCCGTCCTGCGGTGGTGTCAGCGTCATGTGTGGGCCCCCTAGCTCTTGGCGCGCGCGGCAAGCGCCATGAGGATCTTGACGGTCGGTGCGCTGACCTGGCGGATGCCGGTCAGCTCCGGGTTGAGGTACGCGGCGTGCGCGGCGGTGGCCGCGGTGAACTCGGCCACGCCGTTCTGCGGCCGGAACCCGTGCCGGACGGCCAGCTCGCGCAGTTTCGGGTCGTTGGCGAGGAGGGAGCCGAGCTCCTTGGCCTTCTCGCTGATCGGCACGAAGGTGTGCGGGGAGTTGACGGTGGTGTCCGGGTAGAGGACCACCATGCCGTCGGTGGCCCCCGGTCCGGGCTTCTGCTGGAGAAGGGAGGCCACCTGCGATTCGTACGCCAGGATGAGCGGTTCGCCGCTGCCGGAGATGAAGGCCCGGAAGGGGTCGTCGGTGCTCGGCTCCAGTGCGCCCTGGACGCGGATCAGCTTCTGCATCAGGGGCGCGGTGCGGTCGATCCCGGCCTCGTCGGAGACCACCGTCTTGTCGTTGGCGACGTTGGAGGTGGCGGCCAGGAACAGCGCCCCGGAGTTGGAGGTCGTCGGGTCGGTGGTCTTGATGAACACCGTGCCGGTCAGCTCGGCGAAGGCGGCGGAGCCGGACAGCTGCTGCCACTTGCGGTCCTCGGCGGCCGCCTTGAGGTAGGGGCCCATGAGGAGGGTCCCCGAGTTCTTGCCGTTCGTCGTGGCGAGGCCGTTGTCGACGAGCACCTTGGCGGCGTTGGAGCGGGCGATGACCACGAGCGGGGAGAAGAACGGCTTGGTGGTCTGCGCCCCCTTGACGCCGGCCGCGGCCTCGATCTCCGGTGCGGGCTCGCTGCTGCCGGGGAAGGCGAAGTCGAAGTCCTTGAGGGCGAGTTGGTCCATCGCCCAGGAGCCGGACGTTTCGGTCTTCACCGTGTAGCCCTTGTCGGCCAGGGCCTTGACGACGTCGGGGTCGCGGAAGTATTCGGACTTCTCGGATCCGATGACGCCCTTCACGGTCTTCGTTGCCGTGGGCGGCTCGTCCTCTCCTCCGGCGAGCGCGACGGCGATCACGCCGCCGAGGAGGAGGACCGCCAGTGCGATTCCTAGGATGCGTCTCACGGGTGCAGCGTGCTCGCGGAAACCCACGTTCCGCGTCAGGTTGCATGAACGTCAGGTGTCCAGGCGGTCCCACTTCGAAATGCTGTGTGGATCGGCCGGTGCTGGCAGGCGGGGCGGCGGGCCGGGAGGATCGTCCCATGGGCGTGAGCGCGTTGAAGTGGCAGGGCTGGGCGGTCGGTCTGACGGTCCTGGCCGGCCTGCTGGTGTTCGCCCCGCTGGGCCTGTACGTGTGGGCCAGCGGCGAGCCGGGCGCGGCGCCGCCGCGGCCGGCGGTGGAGGACGTACGGGTCACCGGCTGCCGGATCGACCCGGGCAGCCGCCGCGTGGTGGCGACGGTGGAGGTCTCGGGCCGCCCCGAGGGCACGGGCGCGTACGTGGTCACGGTGGAGTTCCGCGAGAAGGCCGACCGGGACCCGGCCGCCGGCCGCTCGCCCCAGGCCCTGGTGAAACTCCCGAACGTGGCCCCGACCGCCAGGGAGCGCGCCGAGGCGCTGGGGCCGATCTGGCCGGCGTCCACCGTCCCCTGGTGCGGGGTGGCGGCCGCGGACTTCACGACGACCCCATAGAAAGGCATGGCACCCGGTCCGGAGCCTCCGCGGCCCCGGACCGGGGCCGATCAGTGGCTGCCGGCCAGGTTCAGCGCGGCTGCGTGGGCGTCCATCCGCTCGGCGGCGAGGATCGCGACGGTGGTGTCGGCGCGGGACGCGGCGACGACCAGAGCCCGTCCGGCGAGGTCGTGGGCCCGCTGGTGCAGGGCGGCGAGCTCACCGGCATCCGCGGTGTCGGCGTGGGCCACCCGCACCGGGTCGGTGCCCCGCAGCCGGGCCACCTGCGCGGCGATCCGCGCGGCGGCGCCGTCGAGGCCGAGCTCGTCGGTGACGGCGAGGAGGGCCGCCAGGTGCCCGGCGAGCTGGATGTCCAGCGCCTCGCCGCGGCTGCTCTGCGGGTACCCCGCGTGGCTGTCGGAGTGGTGACCGCCCACACGGTGGACGACCGGCTTCGTGCGGATCGGCTCGTACATGAGGAGGCCTCCTGCGTGGTCAGGAGGCCATCCTACATTGGATCGGTTCTAAAGTTGTCCTCGATCCGGCAACGACTGCCGCCGGGCCCGCTACGGCTGGCCGTACCCGTCCAGGAAGTTCCCGATCCGGGTCACCGCGTCCGCCAGGTCCTTGGCGTTCGGCAGCGTCACGATGCGGAAGTGGTCGGGCTCGGACCAGTTGAAGCCCGTACCGTGCACGACCATGATCTTCTCGGCCCGCAGCAGGTCGAGGACCATCTGCCGGTCGTCCTTGATCTTGTGGACGGCCGGGTCCAGCTTCGGGAACAGGTACAGCGCCCCCTTGGGCTTCACGCAGGTGATGCCGGGGATCTGCGTCAGCAGGTCGTACGCGGTGTCGCGCTGCTCCAGCAGCCGCCCGCCCGGCAGGACCAGGTCCTCGATCGACTGCCGGCCGCCGAGGGCGGTCGCGACGGCGTGCTGCGAGGGCATGTTCGCGCACAGCCGCATGTTGGCCAGGATCGTCAGGCCCTCGATGTACGACGAGGCGTGCTTCTTGGGCCCGCAGACCGCCATCCAGCCGGCCCGGTAGCCGGCGACGCGGTAGTTCTTGGAGAGCCCGTTGAAGGTGAGCGTCAGCAGGTCGGGTGCGATGGCGGCGGTGTTCGTGTGCGTGGCGCCGTCGTAGAGGATCCGGTCGTAGATCTCGTCGGAGCAGACGACCAGGTTGTGGCGGCGGGCGATGTCCGTGAGCCCGCGCAGCATCTCGTCGTCGTAGACGGCGCCGGTCGGGTTGTTCGGGTTGATGATCACGATCGCGCGCGTGCGGTCGGTGACCTTGCGCTCGATGTCGGCGAGGTCCGGCATCCAGTCGGACTGCTCGTCGCAGCGGTAGTGCACGGCGGTGCCGCCGGCCAGGCTGACGGAAGCGGTCCACAGCGGGTAGTCCGGGGCCGGGACCAGCACCTCGTCGCCGTCGTCGAGCAGCGCCTGCATCGACATCTGGATCAGCTCGGAGACGCCGTTGCCGAGGTAGATGTCCTCGACGTCCAGCTCGATGCCCTTGGTCTGGTAGTGCTGCATGACCGCGCGGCGCGCGGAGAGCAGCCCCTTCGCGTCCCCGTACCCGTGGGCGTTGCCCAGGTTGCGGAGCATGTCCTCAAGGATCTCCGGAGGGCACTCGAAGCCGAAGGCCGCGGGGTTGCCGGTGTTCAGCTTGAGGATGCGATGACCTGCTGCTTCGAGCCGCATGGCCTCTTCGAGCACGGGCCCGCGGATCTCGTAGCAGACGTTGGCGAGTTTCGTTGACTGGATCACCTGCATGACGGGAGCTTACGGGCCGCGCGGCCGGTCCGCCGAGGTATTCCGGACGGGAGTGGGGGAGGGATATGTCCCGTTTCGCATGATGGGACGGTGGCGGCCCGGTCCGCCCTTCGAAACGGCGGCCACCGACGCGATGCGGCCTGCGGAATACGTGGATCCGGACGGCGCCGGATCCGTGGTGTTGCACTCGTCACGTCGGGGGGCGGGCCCGGGGGGCGCGTACGGGGCCTGAGTACGGGCATGAGTACGCGCACTCATGCGTCGTGGCGCCGCCCCGGCGCAGGCTTGACCCGACGGAGGGTCGAAGGCGCGAGAAGGTGGGGGCACAGCGGTGGAGTTCACGGTCGGCGACATGGCGATCCGTACGGAGGGCACGGACGGTGACGACCGGGCGATCGAGTTCCTGGTGGCACCGCGGGGCGGGGCGGGCGGCGAGGGCGCCGGGTGGGCCGAGGAGGCGCACTTCGCGATCCACCGCGAGCACGACCAGGGCTGGGAGGTCGCCCGGCTGAGCATCGACCCCCTGTCGGGCAGCGTCCCGATCGCGGCGGTGGAGTGGGCGATGGAATTCGCCCGCGAATACCTCTGACCCCGAGCCCCCGGCCGGGCGCCGTTGCCGGGGGCCGGGGCCGTTGTCAGTGGCCGCGCCTAGGCTCGTCGCAGGGGGAAGGGGCGGGACATGAAGGAGCTACGGATCATCGCGGGGGACGCGACCAGTCCTCAGGCCAAGGGGCCGAAGGTGATCGCGCACGTGTGCAACGACATCGGGGGCTGGGGCAAGGGCTTCGTGCTGGCGCTCTCCAAGCGCTGGCCCGAGCCCGAGCGGGACTACCGGGCGTGGCACCGGAGCCGCAGCGGAAACGACTTCGGGCTCGGCGCGCTGCGGCTGGTCCAGGTGCGGCCGGACACCTGGGTGGCCAACATGGTCGCCCAGCGCGGCATACGTACGGGCAGCGGCGGCCCGCCCATCCGTTACGACGCGCTGGAGCGCTGCCTGGCGGCGCTCGGCGGGGAGGCGCTCGGCCTGGGCGCCTCGGTGCACATGCCGCGCATCGGCTGCGGGCTGGCCGGCGGGAAGTGGGAGCGCGTCGAACCGCTGATCGGCGGGGCCCTGTGCGCCCGGGGCGTGGCCGTCACCGTCTACGACCACGCCTGAGCGGAGCTACTTGCCGATGATCACCATGGGGATCTCGCGCGGGGCGGCGGCCGCCTGGTAGTCCTCGAAGAGGGGCCACAGGGCCGTCATCGCGGGCCAGTAGACCTCGCGCTCCACCGCGCACGCGGTGCGGGCCTCGGCCTGGAAGACGGCCGCGCCGACCTGGAGGCGGACCTCCGGGTGGGCGGTCAGGTTCCGGTACCAGGCCGGGTGCTCCGCGGCGCCCCAGTCGGCGGCGAGCACGATGTGGCGGCCGGCGTCCTCGACGTAGATCAGCGGGGTCCGGGAGGTCCGGCCCGTGGTCCGGTCGAGCGTGGTGAGCAGGAGGGTGGGGACCCCGTGCCACAGGTGGCCGTCGAGTCCGCCGGTGGTCACGTAGTCCCGTACGTGGTCCCGCTCGCGGCTCCGGCGCGGGTCGGCGGGGTGGTCCCAGTCGATGGTGATCGTCTGCATGGCGGTGCCTCCGAAATCAGACCCCCGCGCGGCTTAACGATCCTTCGCCGATTCTGGATGCGGCCGCCCGCGAGCACACCTGTCGGGGCTCCCGCCGCCGACGGCAGCCCTTCGCGACGGCCCGCGCGGCCCCGGCCCGGGAACGGCGCCCGCGGTCGGGGCCACCAGCAGCCTCGTGCGTGCCACCGCCCCGTCAGGGCAGGTAGCGCTCGATGACCTGCGGCCCCTCCTTCTCGATCAGCTGGCGCGCCTTTTCGAGCCGCTCCGGAGTCGGCTCCATGCCTTGCACCATCACGAGGTCCTCAGGGTCGTACGGCCGTTCCCCGCCACTGAAGAGCTTCGCCGGCCGCTTGGGCTGCTGGCCCGATTCACTGTCCATCGGGATACCTCCTCGCAATCGCCCCCGGTTTCCTGGCCCCCGGTCCCCTCATCCTCCGGCGGCATCGCCATGAACGCACTTCGGACCCCTACCCTCGGCCCATGGACGAGATCGTTCCGCGGCTGGAGGCCGCCGCCACGCCGACCGCCCCCGCCCTCCTGCTGCGCCGGTGGCGGCCGTCCGACGCCGCCGACCTGGTGGAGGCGTACCGGGACGAGGCCCTGCGCCGCTGGGCCCGCGCCGACGTCCGCGACGAGGCGAGCGCGGCGCGGTGGGTCCGCGAGCAGCAGGAGGGATGGGAGACGGGCAGCCGCTTCGCCTTCGCCGTCGTGTAGTCCGGGGCGGGCCGGGAGGCCGTGGCCGTGGGGGACGGGGGGCGGATCCTGGGCCAGGTCGTCCTCAAGGGCGCCGCCCCCGGAGCCGCGTCCGCGGAGGTCGGCTACTGGACCGCCGCCCCCGCGCGCGGCCCCGCACCCCCGAAGACACGGCCTGAACGGCCTAAGCCGTGGCGACCGCCGCCAAGGCCGTCACGGCCGCTATCGCGGCGCAGATGCTCAGGTTCACGGTCCTGTGCTCCCAGAACACCGCGACGAACTCGCGCAGGGTGGCGCTCGGCCAGTAGTACGTGGCCGTCGGGGAGCCGAGCACCTGGCCGTTGACCCCGGCCGCGCGGGCCGTCATCGCGGCCCGGAAGGCGTGGAAGTTGTTGGTGACGACCACGCACCGGTAGCCGGGGTCCGCACCGGCCATGATCGTGCGGCTGAAGGCGAGGTTCTCCTTCGTCGTGGCCGAGCGGTCCTCCAGCCGGATCTGCTCCTCCGGGACGCCCCGCGCGATCAGCCAGTCGGCCATCGCCCGGGCCTCCGAGAGCTTCTCGTCCGACCCCTGCCCGCCCGAGACCAGCAGCAGCGGGGTCCGCCCGCCCCGGGCCACCTGGGCGGCGTGGATCTGCCGGCCCTTCTCCAGCCGGGACGCCAGCAGCGGCGGCACCCGCTCGCCGCAGATCAGCCCGGAGCCCAGCATCACCACGTAGTCGACGTCCCCGCGCACCGTGATCCGCCCGTACAGGAAGGCGTAGGCGAGGAAGCAGAGGAAGAGGAAGGAGACGTAACCGACGAGCATGACGAGGCCCGCCACCACCGTGTCCAGGGTCCGGGAGCCCCGCCCCGCCACCCCGAGGACCAGCGCGATCAGCGCGAAGATGCCCAGCCCCGCCGCCATGGACAGCATGTTGGTCGGACTGCGGCCCTCCTTGCGGAGCATCGTCAGGCCGTTGCGGATCAGGTAGCCGCCGAGGACGAGCGTGCCGAGGGTCGGCACGACCAGCACCAGCAGGACCGCGATCGCGTCCAGTGGGGACGGCAGTCCGGGTATCTGGAACAGCAGGCCGATCGACCCGCACATGAGGGTGAGGCCCAGGAGGACCGCGTTCCGGAAGCGCCGGCGGTCCTCCCGCACACTCACGCAGAAGAGGACGAAAAACAGCGCGGCGGGGACGAAGGCGAGCATGCCGCCCATCGTAGGCGGAAGCCGTCAACGGCCCCGGTACGGAGTCCTGCGGACCGACCGCCCCGCCAGGACCTCCGTCCTGCGCCCGTCCCGCATCACGAACCGGCCGTCGATCAGCACGTGCGGAATGCCGCTCGGCAGCACGCGGGGGTTCTCGTACGTCGCCCCGGCCGCCACCGTGTCCGGATCGAACAGCACGAGGTCGGCCCGGTACCCGGCCCGCACCAACCCCCGCTCCGCCAGCCGCAGTCGGGCCGCCGGGCGGCCCGCCAGATGGGCCACGCACTCCTCCAGCGAGAGCACGCCGAGCTCGCGCACGTAGTGGCCGAGGTAGTGCGGGAAGGTCCCGTACGCCCGCGGATGCGGTTTCGCGCCCTGGAGGATCCCGTCGGAGCCGCCGGTGTGCACCCGGTGGCGCATGATCGCCCGGACGTTCTCCTCGTGGCCGACGTGCTGGAGGACCGTGGGTCCCAGCCGGTCCGCCAGCAGCAGCCGCCGCGCGCTCTCCCAGTCCCGCAACCGCGTGCCCACGTACGCCCCGTGCGCCGGGTCCGCCGTTCCCCCGATCTCGATCGTCGACCAGTCGACGGGGACGCCGTGGCAGCCGTCCGCCCCGGTCACCTCCAGCGCGTGCCGGATCCGCTCCGACTCGGCGTCGTCGCGCAGCCGGGCCAGCACGGCCCGCGGACCGCCCTCGTTGGCCCAACTCGGCAGCAGCGCCACGAGGGTGGTGCAGCCGGGGGTGTACGGGTAGGAGTCGAGGCTGATGTCGGCCCCGGCGGCGAGGGCCTCGTCGAGGAGGGCCAGCAGCTCGTCCGCCCGGCCCTCGTTCTCCGCGAAGTTCATGGTGGCGTGCGCGAGGTGCAGCGCGCAGCCGGCCTCCCGGGCCAGGGCGACCATCTCGGCGTAGGCGGCCAGGGCGCCGCGCCCGTACGAGCGGTGGTGCGGGCAGTAGTAGCCCCCGTACGAGCCCACCACCCGGCACAGCCCGGTCAGTTCGGCGCCGGACGCGTACATGCCGGGGGTGTAGGTGAGCCCGGACGACATGCCGACCGCGCCCTGGGCGAGGCCCTCGGCGACCAGCGTCCGCATCCGGTCGAGCTCGGCGGGGGTGGCGGGGCGGTCCTCCCAGCCGAGGGCGTACGCGCGGACGGTGCCTTGCGGGACGAGGTACGCGGCGTTGACGGCGATGCCGGTGCGGTCGAGCCGGTCCAGGTACCCGCCCACGTCGCGCCAGTCGAAGTCGATGTCCTCGCCCGTGCCGTTCCAGCCGGTGACGGCCGCCCGCACCTCGGCGAGCGTCCGGTCGTCGACCGGCGCGTACGAGAGCCCGTCCTGGCCGAGGACTTCGAGGGTCACCCCCTGCGCCGCCTTGGCGCTGTGGTCCGGATCGCGGAGCAGGGCGAGGTCGCTGTGGGCGTGCATGTCGACGAAGCCGGGGGCCAGGGCGAGCCCGTACGCGTCGACGGTGTGCCGGCCGCCGGAGCGGATCCGGCCGATCTCGGCGATGCGGCCCTCGTGGACGCCCACGTCGGCGGTGTACGAGGGCCCGCCCGTGCCGTCGACGACGCGGGCCCCGCGGATGACCAGGTCCACCTGCCCGGCTCGGCTAGAAGAAGGTGCGGACGTAGTCGGTGACCGTGCCGTCGGCCTCGACGACCGGGATCAGCGGCCACTTCTCGAAGATCGTGCACGGGTGGGACATCCCGAGCGCCACCCAGTCCCCGACCTGTACGTCCTGTTCGGAGTCGGTCTCCAGCCAGGCGTGCTGGTCGGACAGCTTGACCACGCGGACCCCGGTGGCCGGGCGCTCCTCGCCGGTCAGCGCGTCGCGCACCAGCTCGGCCTCGGGCAGGCCGAGGTCGTAGGCGATGTCGCGCTTGCCGGCGTTGACGAAGGCCTGCGTGGGGGAGGGGCGGGAGACGACCTGCGTCCAGAGCCGGAAGGCGGGGCGCAGACCGCCCTCCTCCGGGACCCGGTTGAAGGGGGTGAGGCGGGTGTACCAGCCGTGGTCGTGGGAGACGTACGCCCCCGAGCGCAGCAGCTTGAGCACGGGCCGGGAGAGCTCCGGGAGCTCGGCGAACACGTCGGCGACGGCGTCGAACCAGGCGGAGCCGCCGGCGCTGACGACGATCTCGTCGAGATCGGCGGCGAACCGCCCGGCCCGGTCGAACTCGACGGCGAGCGCGGTCATCCGGCGCAGGTACGCGTGTACGGACTCCGGGTCGGCGCCGGGGACCTCGGCCTCGTACCCGGCGATGCCGACCAGGCGCAGGGTCGCAGCCCCGGCCACGGCGTCGGCGACGGCCCGGCAGTCCTCGTCGGTGCGCGCGCCGGTGCGGGCGCCCTCGCCGGCCCCGAGTTCGACGACGACGTCGACGACCTGGGGCTGCCCTCGCAGGGCCCGGTCCATCAGCTGGACCCCGCGCACCGAGTCCACGTAGCAGACGAAACGGAAGCCGGGGTCGGCGGCGAGCTCGGCGGCCACCCAGCGCAGCGCCGCCGGGTCGACGAGCTCGTTGGCGAGGAAGATCCGCCGGATCCCGAAGGCGCGGTAGACGCGGGCCTGGTGGGGGACGGCGGCGGTGATGCCCCAGGCGCCGTGCTCCAGCTGGCGCTCGAAGAGCTGCGGGGCCATGCAGGTCTTGCCGTGGGGCGCGAAGGCGAGGCCGTGGCGGGCGGCGTACGCGCCGAGGGCGGTGAGGTTGTGCTCCAGCGCCTCGGCGTCGAGGGTCAGTACGGGGGTGGTGAACCCGCCGCCGTACAGGTCCCGCTTCTCGGCGGCCAGCTGCCCGACGGTGAGGCCCGCCCGCTGGGCGTCGGGCGGCAGCCCCTTGAACCGGTGGTCGAGCGGTTCGTCGGCGAGCCGTCGGACTGCGTCGCTGCCCATGCGGATTCCTCCTCGCGTTGCATGCTCTGCAACGCCCGTTGCGTGTTGTGCCGCTTGCTGTCTAGCATCCTGCGTACGAGGGGTCAACGGGCGGCCACGCGCACGGGTTCCGAACGGCGACGGCGGCAGGGAAGGGCACGGCGTGAGCCAGTCGGTGGAGCGGGCGCTGCGGATCCTGCCGCTGCTCGCGCGGGGTCCGGCGGGGCTCGGCGAGGTCGCCGAGGAGCTCGGCGTCCACAAGAGCACCGCCCTGCGGCTCCTGCGCACCCTGCACGAGCACGGCTTCGTCTACCGCCAGCAGAACGACGGCCGGTACCGCCTGGGCGCCCAGCTCATCGCGCTCGCCGCCGAGGCCGTGGAGAACCTCGACGTCCGCGCCGTCGCCCACCCCCACCTGGTCGAGCTCAACCGCCTCACCGGCCACACCGTGCACCTGGCCCTCCACCAGGACGACGAGGTCGTCTACATCGACAAGGTGGAGAGCCGCTACCCCGTCCGCATGTACTCCCGCATCGGCCGGCCCGTCCCCCTCACCGTCGCCGCCGTCGCCAAACTGCTGCTCGCCGACCTCCCCGAAGCCGAGCGGCGGGCCCTCGCCGAGCGCATCGAATACCCCCGCCACACCGCCCGCTCCACCCCCGACGCGGAGGCCTTCCTGCGCGAGCTGTCCCTCGTACGGGAACAGGGCTGGGCCACTGACCTCGGCGGCCACGAGGAGTCGGTCAACTGCCTCGGCGCGCCCGTGCGCGGGCCGGACGGGCGGGCCGTCGCGGCCCTGTCCGTCTCGGCGCCCAGCGTCGTCGTCACCGCCGGGGAACTGCTCGAACTGCTCCCCCTGGTCCGGCGCACCGCAGACACCATCAGCCGGGAGTACTCCGGCTCCCCGCACGCCCCACACCACGACGAGGACACCCCGTGACCGAGAAGACCGCCATCACCCCCGAGACCCACACCACCCCGCCGGCCCGCTTCTCGCACGGCGTGCGCAAGGGGAACATCCTCCAGGTCGCCGGCCAGGTCGGCTTCCTCCCGCACGTGGACGGCCAGGCGCCCACGCCCGCCGGCCCGACCCTGCGCGAGCAGACCCTCCAGACGCTGGAGAACGTCCGCTCCGTACTGGAGGCCGGCGGCGCGGGCTGGGACGACGTGATGATGATCCGCGTCTACCTGACCGACACCGGTCACTTCGCCGAGATGAACGAGCTCTACAACGCCTACTTCGAGCAGCAGGGCCTGAAGGAGGCCCCGGCCGCCCGCACCACGGTCTACGTGGGCCTGCCCGCCGGCCTGCTCATCGAGATCGACGCCCTCGCCGTCCTCGGATGAGGCCGTAGGCACGGCGAGGGGCGCCCCCCTGGCGGTGGGGCGCCCCGATCCGGTCCCGGATCACGTGCAGTACTGCGCCTGCTTGCCGATCGAGCGGTACATGCAGTCCGCGTTCTCCAGCAGCTGCAGCACGGCGTCGCGGTTGCGCGACGTCTCGCGCTCGATCACCTCGTCGGGCGGGTAGAAGCCGCCCCCGCTGCCCGACTCGGACGGGTACATCTCGAAGGTGTACGTGAAGATCTTCTGGTTGCCCCACAGCCAGTCGTCGATCGTCCCGTCCGTGATGTACAGGTCGCTCGACTGCTCCGGCGTGTAGCCGTTGCTGCGGGCCATGCTCGTGCCGATGGTCTTGTACACGGCCAGGTCGTCCGCGGTCAGGCCCGGCGCCGTGTCGTTGTACGTCCACCCGAACGGCCACAGCACCAGCTGGCTGTACGTGTGGAAGTCGATCGAGGCGGTGATCTGCTGCTTGCCGCCGATCACGCGGCTGCGCACGAAGTCCGCGACCACCTTCACCTCGGGGGACGACTCGCCGGCCGCGCCGCGGTAGGTCTCGGAGCTCTTGCTGCTGCTGGAGCCGCCGCAGCAGCCCCACTTGTAGTCCCAGTTGCGGTTCAGGTCGGTGCCGACGTACGAGGAGCCGGCGTTCGGCTGCCGGTTCTTGCGCCAGGAGCGGTACGAGCCGGTCGCGATGTCGTACTCGCCGCCGTCCGGGTTGAGGTCCGGCACCATCCAGATCTCGCGGCCGTTGACCATGTCGGTGATCCGCGAGTCGGTGCCGTACTTGGAGCCGAACTCCTTGAGCAGGTAGAGCGCCATCTCGACGGTCAGGTGCTCGCGGGCGTGCTGGTGGTGCGTGAAGAGCACCTCGGGCTCGTTCTCGTCGGTCGCGACGTTGTCACTGATCTTGATGGCGACGATGTCCCGGCCCTGGTACGACTTCCCGATCACCTTCTTGCTCATGATCGAGGGGTACTGCGCGATGCGCTGGTCGATCTCCGCGTTGGCCTCGGCGTAGTTGTGGTACATCGAGTCCTTGGACGGGAAGTCCATCGGGGTCGCCGCGACCCCCCGCTCGGAGCGGTCGGGGGGCCCGGGCAGCGCGGTCAGCTTGTAGCCCAGCGCCCGCAGCTCCTTGGCCTGCATGGGGTCGGCGCTGACGACGACCGAGCGGGCGTCGACCTCGTCGATCGAGACGCCCGTACGGAGCAGGGCCGTTCGTTCGGCCGCCGTGGCCGGGCCCTTGACCTCGTACTGGGCGATCGCCTCGTCCTGGGTGGCCGTCGAGGGGGTGGGGGGCGGTGCCGCCGTCGCGCTCATGCCGTAGGCGGGCGCGCCGAGCGCGAGAGCGAGCAGGGCCGCCGTGACGGCGGCCCTGCGTCGTGTGTGGAGCCGCATGCGTTCTCCTGGGTGGGAGTGTGGGGTAGCCGTGCGGACGCGCACAGCGTGCTCTTATGGCATGTCCCGGTCAAGAACTGCAAACCGGCCACATTTCCGGGACGGCCACCCCCACACGTACCGCCTAGGGCAGGGCGTGAACCTTCGGACCCACCGAGTTGGACCAAGCGCCACCCGCCTTGGCGTCCCAGTTGGTCGACCAGGTCATCGCGCCGCGCAGCCCCGGGTAGGTCTTCGACGGCTTGAAGGACCCGCAGTTCGTGCCCCTGGCCAGGCAGTCCAGCGCGTTGTTCACGATGGTCGGGGAGACGTACCCGCTGCCCGCGCCGCTCGGCGAGGCCGGTACGCCGATGCCCACCTGCGAGGGGTCGAGCCCGCCCTCCAGCTGGATGCAGGCCAGTGCGGTGAGGAAGTCCACCGAGCCCTGCGAGTAGACCTTGCCGTCGCAGCCGAGCATCGAGCCGCTGTTGTAGTACTGCATGTTGACGACGGTCAGGATGTCCTTGATGTTCAGGGCCGTCTTGAAGTAGCCGCCCCCCGTCGACTGCATGTCGATGGTCTGCGGGGCCATCGTGATGACGAGCGAGGAGCCCGCCTTGGCGGACAGGGAGCGCAGCGCCTGCGTCATGTAGGTCGGGTTGAGGCCGTTCTCCAGGTCGATGTCGATCCCGCTGAAGCCGTACTCCTGCATCAGGGCGTACGCCGAGTTCGCCAGGTTGTTCGCGGAGGCCGAGTCGTTCACCGAGATGGTGCCCTTCTCGCCGCCGACGGAGAGGATGACGGACTTGCCGGCCGCCTTCTTCGCGGCGACGTCGGCCTTGAACTGCGCGACGGTGTAGCCGCCGAGGCCCGCCGAGTCCAGGTTGAAGGTGATGGCGCCGGGCGTGGCCGTGGCGTCGGCGAAGGAGACCGCGATGATGTCGTACTGGGACGGGACGTCGGAGATCTTCTGGACGGTCGCGCCGTTGTTGAAGTTCTGCCAGTAGCCCGTCAGCGCGTGCCTGGGCACCGAGGGGTTCGGGTCCGGGTTGCCCCCGCCGGTCGTCGTACCGGTCACCGCCGCCGACTTCGGGCCCTCGCCGGCCGCGTTGTAGGCGCTCACCTGGAAGGAGTACGAGGTGGCCGCGGCGAGCCCGGTGAGCTGCGCGGGGGACGCGGTCACGGTCTTGACGCGGACGCCGTCCTGATAGACGTAATAGCCGGTCGCCCCGCTGACCGCGTTCCACGAAAGGGTGAGCCCGTTCGTGCTCTGGCCGGAAACAGCGGTCCCGCCCGGGGCGCCGGGGACGGACGGGCCGGGGTCGGTGCCGCCGCCCCCGTCCGGGCCGAAGACGCTGAAGTCGTCGACGACGTAGGCCGGCTGCCCGTACCAGCCGTGCGTCCACACGGTGACCTGGGTGGTGTTCGGGCCCGTGGTGAAGGTGGTGGAGAGCTGCTGCCAGCCGCCGCCCGAGCCGGGGGTCCAGGTGGACACGTCCTGCGTGCCGGTCCCGGTCACGCCGAGGTAGACGTACGAGCCCTGCACCTGCTCGCTGAGCGTGTACGTCGAGTTCGGCTTGACCGTGACGGTCTGGCTGCACTGCGCGCTGTCCTGGCCCGCCGGAGTGCCCTTGAGGGCGGCTGCCCCGCCGTGGACGGGCGAGGAGACGACGGAGCCGCTCCCCGAGGTGCAGGTCCAGTTGGCAAGGCCGGACTCGAAGCCTCCGTTGCGGACGACGTTGACGTCGGCGGCCTGCGCGGTGCCGGCGGCGAGGGCGGTCAGGCCGCCCGCGGTCAGGGTGGCGGCGCCCAGCAGGGCGAGCGAGCGTATGCGGTTCACGTGGTCTCCGTGGGGGGAGAAGGGGATGTGAAGGGGGAGGTGGAACAGGTGGACGAACGCACCCGGGGCCGTGGGTGGGGGAGGCCCGGAGGGAACGTCGCGGCGTGGGGCCCAAGTTGGTCCAGACCAATCTCCCTGTCAAGACCCTTTGCAATGTGGCTTGAATTGATTGGCCCTCCGATCCCGGATGTCCGGGTTTCCCGCCACCTGTGACCGGGGCCGCCGGTACGGGAATTCCCAAGGCCCTGCCCTGCCAGGGACGACGCGGATATGGTGCTGGGGCAAGGGGGGAAGGGCGCCGATCGTTTGCGGTCGCGCAGGGGTGCGCGTACGCGACGGCGGCGCCGACGTATGGGGCGTACGGGGTGAACAGGGGGATTCGCGTGCCGACCGCCATTGCCGTCACCAGCGCCGATCTGGTGCTGCCGGCCCCCGACCGGCACACACCGCCGGCCGTCGTCCTGCACCCGCCCGGACAGCTCGACCTCGCGGGCGCCCTCGCCGAGACGAGCGCCCTGCTGGAGCGCCACGGCCACCTCGTGGCCCTCGTGCCGCCCTGGCTGCCGACCGCCACCGTCCAGCGGCTGCACACCGTGCGCGCCATCCTGGAGACCGACCGGATCGCCCTCCTCGACATCGACCTGCCGCCGCTGGCCACGGCCCTGCTGGTACGTCAGCTGCGCCAGCTCAGCGTCTGCGACTTCAGCCCCGGGGTCATCGCCTCCGCCGCCCGGTTGCTGTCCCACTACATCCACGCCGGGGCCCTGCTGGGCTCGGTCGCCAAACTGGACCGGGTCCCGGTCGGCCTCAAGGCGCACGCCCGCTCCTGGTCGCCGGGCGCGCAGTTCGCCGTACTGGCCCACCCGACCCCGTACCTGGCCAGGCTGACCGGCTCCGGCGGGGGCGGCGCGCACGCCGGGGGTTCCGCGCTGCCGCCGGGCCCGGCGTACGCCACCCACCTGACCTTCGCGCGCGGCCAGCTCTCCTCCGACTGGGTCGCGGCCGAACTCGCCCCCGCCTGGCGGGTCCAGGGCGTGATGGAGAACCCGCTCCCCGCCGACTCGCCCCTGTGGTGGGCCACGGCGAAGCTGGTCGAGTTCGCCGCCGCCATCCCGGACCCGTCCGTGCTCTACCAGCTGGTCGCCTCCGTCCGCCGTGAGGAGTGCCACTGGTGCGGCCTCGAACTGATCGGCGACCGCTGCGGCTTCTGCGCCGCACCCCTGGCCGCCCCGCCGCCGGCCGGGAGCGGGGAGCGGACGACACCGCCGGCCTTCGCCGGCGTCCCCGGACCTAGACACTGACCGGCTGATCGATCGAAGAACGGCGAGGTAGTACGGCTCATGAACTCACGCCAGCGCCGCGGCGTCATCCTGCTGCTCCTGTCGGTCCTGTGCGCCCTCGCGGCGTTCGGCGGGGTCCTCGTGGTGATCGGCGACGTCAATTCCAAGGTCGGGGCCGAGGTCACCGCCTATCGGGCCAAGGGCGACATCGCGCCGTACAGCCCGCTGTCGGCGGGCCAGTTCGAGGAAGTCTCCATCCCCAAGCGCTGGCTGTCCGACACCGCCGTCACCGACCTCGGACAGCTCAAGGACAAGATCACGCTCACCACCCTGCGCAAGGGCTCCCTGCTCCAGGCGGGCATGTTCGTCGACAAACCGCAGCTCCAGCCCGGGGAGCAGGAGATCGCGATCATGATCGACGCGGCCACCGGCGTGGCCGGCAAGATCTACTCCGGCGCCAAGGTCAACATCATCGCCACTTTCAAGGGCGCCAAGGACACCGAGCCCTCCCGCTCGGTGATCATCGTGGCCAACGCCCGCGTCCTGAACGTCGGCAAGCTCACCGCGCTCGACAAGGACAGCGACAAGAAGGGCCCCGCCGAGGCGGTCCCGATCACCTTCGCCCTGAACACCAAGGACACCCAGCGCGTCGCGTACGCCGAGTCCTTCGCGGAGCACGTACGCCTGGCCCTGGTGGCCCCCGGCACCGACTCCGCGCCCGGCCCGGGCGACCGTACGTACACCCTCGACGGGGACAAGTGAGGCCCGGATGACCACCCGAATCCTCCCCGCGGCCGCCGACCCGGACGCCGCCCGCGCCATCTCCTCCCTCCTCAGCCAGCTCCCGGCCGCCGAGCCGGGCGCCCCGGTCCCCGACTCCACGACCCTGCTCGACACCCTGGGGCGGCTGGCCGCCGAGTCGATCGACGAGCTGCCCGAGGTGGTCCTCGTACACGAGCGGATCGGGCCGGTGCCCGCGCTCGACCTCATCCGCGAGGTCGCGCTGCGCTTCCCGGCGGTGGGCGTGGTGCTGGTCTCCTCGGACGCCGGGCCCGCGGTGTTCTCCGCCGCCATGGACTCGGGCGCGCGGGGTGTGATCGGGCTTCCGCTGGCGTACGAGGAGCTCGCCGCCCGCGTCCAGGCCGCCGCCCAGTGGTCCGCGGGCGTACGCCGCCACCTGGGGCGGGGGGCCGACGTGTTCACCGGGCCCGGCGGCAAGGTGGTCACGGTCACCGGGGCCAAGGGCGGCGTCGGCACCACCTTCACCGCCGTGCAGTTCGCGCTGGCCGCGGCCGCCTCGGGGCGGCGTACCGCCCTGGTCGACATGGACCTCCAGGCCGGCGACGTCGGCTCGTACCTCGACGTGCAGTTCCGGCGCTCGATCGCCGACCTCGCCGGGATCCACGACATCTCCCCGCGCGTGCTCCAGGACGCGGTGTACGAGGACCGCACGGGCCTCGCGCTGCTGCTGGCCCCGGCGGAGGGCGAACGGGGCGAGGAGGTGGACGAGCGCGCCGCCCGGCACGTCGTCGGCGCCCTGCGCGGCCGGTACGAGCTCGTCGTCATCGACTGCGGCTCCCAGGTGACCGGCGCGAACGCGGCCGCCGTGGAGACGGCGGACGTGGCCGTCCTCGTCACCACGCCCGACGTGGTCTGCGTACGGGCGGCCAAGCGGCTGGTGCGGATGTGGGAGCGGCTCCAGGTGCGCAAGGCCGAGGACACCACGATGGTGGTCAACCGCTGGAGCAAGCACACGGAGATCCAGCCCGCCCTGATCGGGCAGATCACCAAGACGCGGGTCACGCGCACCCCGGTCCCGGCCGCCTTCAAGGAGCTCCAGGCGGTGGTGGACGCGGGCCGGGTGCAGGACCTCGACAACCGCTCCACCGTGAAGCAGGCGCTGTGGGCGCTGGCCGGCGAACTCGGCCTGCTGACACCCCCGTCCGAGGGGGAGCCCGAAGCCGCGGCCGCGGGGGCCCCGGGCGCTTCCCTGGCCGTACGGGCCGCGGGCCCGGTGGCGCGGCTGCGCCGCGGCCGGGAGGGCTGACGGATGCCCGCGCGCAGACCCGCCGGGAGGGCCGGGGCCGCCCGTGGCGCCCCTGCCGGGCGGCGGGACCGCGGGCAGGTGGCGGTCGAGTTCGTCGGCATGGTGCCGCTGATCCTGCTGCTCGTGGCGGCGGTGTGGGAGTGCGTACTGATCGGGTACGCGTTCTCCCTGGCGGGCAACGCGGCGGACGAGGCGGCCCGGGTGGGGGCGGTGCACGGCGGCGGGGCGTGTGACGCCGCGGCCCGGCGGCACGTCGGGGGCGCCTGGAGCATGGGCGTGGAGTGCGGGGCGGCGGGCGACGTCTACAAGGCGACCGTAAAGCTCAACCTCCCGGTCTTCTTCCCGGGCCTCGACATCGGCATCCCGATCACGGGCGAGGGCGGCTCCCCGAAGGAAGAGGAGGACTGAGGTGAGACGAGACCGGGACCGGGGCCAAGTGGCCCTGGAGTACATCGGCTTCATCCCGATCCTGCTGTTCGTCGCGCTCTGCGGGATCCAGCTCGGCTGGGTGGGCTACGTCCACCAGCAGGCCGAGACCGCCGCGCGCACCGCCGCCCGGGTGGAGGCCCGCAACCCGGGCGCCGGGTCGGCGGCGGGAACGGCGGCCATCAGTTCGGGCCTCGACGCGACCGTCGACGTGGTGTCGAGCTCCGACGCGGTGACCGCGAAGGTCAGCATCCCGATCAGGTCCATCGTGCCGGGCTTCTCCATCGACCCGGCCACGGCCACGGCCGTCATGCCCAACGACGATCCGGAGGGGTGAGCGCACCATGAGCCTGCGTTCCCGTGTCAACACCCCGGACGACCGGCACAGCCCCCGCGAGGACGGCCGGCTGGTCTCCGCGTACCGGGCGAAGCTGCTGGAGGAGATCGACCTCGCCGAGATGTCGGCGCTCGCGCCCGCCGAGCGCCGCGCCCGGCTGGAGCGCGTACTCGGACACATCATCAGCCGTGAGGGCCCCGTCCTGTCCACCGTCGAGCGGGCGCAGCTGATCCGCCGGGTCGTGGACGAGGCGCTCGGCCTCGGCGTGCTCGAACCGCTCCTCGAAGACGCCTCGATCTCCGAGATCATGGTCAACGGACCGGACCAGATCTTCGTCGAGCGCGCCGGCCGCGTCGAGCAGCTGCCGCTGCGCTTCGCCTCGCACGAGCAGCTGATGCAGACCATCGAGCGCATCGTCTCCACCGTCAACCGGCGGGTGGACGAGGCCAATCCGATGGTCGACGCCCGCCTGCCCAGCGGCGAACGCGTCAACGTGATCATCCCGCCGCTGTCCCTGACCGGCGCCACCCTCACCATCCGCCGCTTCCCGCGCGCGTTCACCCTGCACGAGATGATCGCCCTGGGCTCGCTGGACGAGCAGATGCTCCTGCTGCTGTCCGGGCTGGTCCAGGCGAAGATGAACGTCATCGTCTCCGGGGCCACCGGCACCGGGAAGACCACGCTCCTCAACGCCCTCTCCGGCCTGATCCCGGAGGGCGAACGGATCATCACCATCGAGGACTCGGCCGAGCTCCAGCTCCAGCAGGCGCACGTCATCCGCCTCGAATCCCGCCCGGCGAACGTGGAGGGCAAGGGCCGGATCACCATCCGCGACCTCGTACGCAACTCCCTGCGCATGCGCCCCGACCGCATCATCGTCGGCGAGGTCCGCGGCGGCGAGACCCTCGACATGCTCCAGGCGATGTCCACCGGCCACGACGGCTCCCTGGCCACCGTCCACGCGAACAGCGCCGAGGACGCGCTCATGCGCCTGCAGACCCTCGCCTCGATGTCCGAGGTGGAGGTCCCCTTCGAGGCCCTCCAGGACCAGATCAACAGCGCCGTGAACGTGGTCGTCCAGCTGACCCGCTTCGGCGACGGCTCGCGCCGCCTCACCGAGATCGCCATCCTCGACTCGCACGGCCGTGAACCCTTCCGCATCACCACCGTCTGCCGCTTCGCCGCCCAGCCGATGGGCGCCGACGGCCGCGTGCACGGGTACTTCGAGTACTTCCCGCTGCCGCGCCGGATCGCGGACCGCCTCTACATGAACAACCAGCCGATCCCGCAGGCCTTCGGGGTCGCCATGTCCGACGACCAGCTCGCCACCCGCATCACCCGGACCGTCCTGTGAACCCACTGATCCTCCTCACCCTCGGCACCACCCTGCTGGCCTGCGTCCTCGTGGTCGCGGGCGTCCAGGCGTACGCCGCCGGCCGCGCCCAGCGCGCCGCCCTCATCGAGCGCCTCGCCGCCGACGGCGCACCGGAGCGGTCGGGCCGCCGGCGCCGCTTCCCCGGGGTGGACCGGCGGCTGCGCCGGACCGCGCTCGGCAAGCGGATCGAGACGAAGCTGGCCGTGACCGGCCTGGACCTCACCCCCGGCGAGTTCTTCGTCTACGTGCTGCTGTCGGTGGCCGGGGTGTGGCTGGTCGCGGCCAGCTTCCTGGCCCCGTTCTTCGGCCCGGTCGCCGCCCTGATCGGCCTGTGGGCGGCCGACGCCTTCCTCAACTGGCAGCGGGCCCGGCGCAGCGAGCGGTTCATCAACCAGCTGCCCGAACTCGCCCGCATCCTCGCCAACGCCACCCAGGCCGGGCTGGCCCTGCGTACGGCCATCGCCATAGCGGCGGAGGAGCTGGAGGCACCGGCGGGCGAGGAACTCTCACGCGTGGCCGACCGCCTCGCCGTCGGCCACTCCATCGACGAGGCGCTGGGCGAGATCGCCGAACGGCTGCCCTCGCGCGAGCTCGTCGTCCTGGTCTCCACCCTCGTGCTGTCCGCGCGGGCGGGCGGCGCGATCGTCGGCAGCCTGCGCAACCTGACCGTGACGCTGGAGCAGCGCAAGGAGACGCGGCGCGAGGTCCGCACCCAGCTCTCCCAGGTGACCGTGACGGCCTACCTGGTACCGGCGATCGGACTCGGCTCGCTGCTGCTGGTCAACACGATGATGCCGGGCGCGCTGGACCGGATGACCGGCGCGTTCGTCGGCCAGACGGCCGTGCTGGTGGCGATCGGGCTCTTCACGCTGGGCTTCGTCCTGATCCGCCGGCTCTCCAAGATCGACGTATGAGGGGGCGACGACGCACATGACGGCTCTGCTGCTCGCCGTACTGCTGGGCGCATCGGTCTTCGGCGTGTTCCACGGCATCCGCCTCTACCGCGCCGAGGTCAAACTGCCGAGCGACCTCGCGCTCGCCCTGGAGGTCGGCGCCACCCGGACGACCGCCGTCGGATCGGCCGTCGACCGGCTGGGCATCCGCTGGGCGCCGCTCGTCCTGCGCCTGATGGGCCCGAACCGGGTCGCCCGCAAACGCCGCCAGATCGACCTGGCGGGCAATCCGGCGGGCCTGACCATCGACCGGTACGCGGCGCGCCGCGCGGTGTACGGGTTCCTCGGCGCGCTCGGCGCCTTCTCGATGCTGATCAACGGGCAGCTCGTACCGGCCCTGCTGATGGTCGCGTTCGGTCTGTTCTGGATCGAGGTCGGCCTGTGGTCGGCGATCCGGGTCCGGCGCGACCACATCGAGCGGACGCTGCCGGACTTCCTGGACGTACTCGCGGTCGTGGTCAGCGCGGGGCTCGGCTTCCGGCAGGCGCTGGAGCGGGTGGCGGCCAAGTACGAGGGCCCCTGGTCCGACGAGATCCGGATCACCCTGCAACAGATGGACATGGGCGTCAGCCGCCGCCAGGCCTTCGACGAGCTGCGCCGGCGCAACGACTCCGAGCAGGTCGCGCAGTTCGTGACCGCGCTCCAGCAGGGCGAGGAGCTGGGCTCGCCGATCGTCGACACGCTGATCGCGATCGCCGAGGACATGCGCCGTACGGACGCCCAGAACGCCCGCCGGCGGGCGGCCCGGGCGGTCCCCAAGGCCACCTTCGCGGTGACCATGTTCATGCTGCCCGGGACGCTGATCCTGCTGGTGTGCGGCTTCGTGTACGGCGCGGACGTGGACTTCGGCGCGCTGCTCGGGGGCGGGTGAACCATGGCGGTCCTCCACGTCCCCCTGGCGGGGCTGTCCGTACGCGGAAAGAAGGCGGGGAAGGCGGGGGAGTCGGGGGAGCCCTCCCCGGCACTCCAGTCCCCGGCTCTCCAGCCCCCGGCTCTCCAGCCCCCGGCACTTCAGTCCCCGGCTCTCCAGTCCCATGCGCTCCGGGCGCTGTGCCGCCGGGTGTTCGCGTTCCGGATGGTGATGATCGGCCTGGGCGCGCCGCTGGCGCTGGCCGGCACGGCGGACGGCGGGCCGAAGTACCTCGTCGGCTGCGCGGTCCTGCTCACCTTCATGCTCTCGTACGTGCTCTTCCGCGACTGGGAGCGCTTCGGGCCGCTGCTGCTGCGCCACCGCTGGCTGCTGGCCCCGGACCTGGGGTGCTGCGGGCTGCTGCTGGTCACGGCGAGGCCGCAGTCCCCGCTCGGCTTCGCCGTGCTCTGCACTCCGCTGCTGGCCGGGCTGGTCCACGGGTGGCGCGGCTCGGCGGTGTACGCGGCGACGGCGGCGGTGGCCGTGGCCGCCCTCGCCGGCGGCCCGACGCTGCCCGCGCTGTGCCTGCTGGCGGGCGCGGCCGGCGCCTCGCTGCGGGACCTCCTCTTCCGCTTCGGCGCGGCCGGCCAGGCCCTGACGGAGGCGCGGGCCCGGCTCGCGGTGGCCGAGGCGGTACGCGCCGAACGTGACCACCTGGCCCGCGAGATGCACGACTCGGTGGCGAAGACCCTGCACGGCCTGGCCCTGGCGGCGGACGCCCTGGCCCGCACCTCGGACCCGGCGACCGTGCGCCGCCAGGCGTTCTTCCTCTCGGGCGCGGCCCGCGCGGCGGCGGCGCAGTCGCGGGACCTGCTGACGGAGCTGCGGGGGGAGGGCGCGGGGCTCTCCCTGCCGGCCGCACTGCGCCGCCTGGCCGGCGCGGACGCGGAGCTGCGGGTGCGGGGCGCTCTTCCGGAGGTTCCCGCCGGGACCGCCCACCACATCCTGTCGATCACCTCGGAGGCCCTGGAGAACGCCCGGCGCCACGCGGGAGCCTCCCGGGTGACGGTCACGGCGCGGGCGAGCGGACGGGAGCTCACCCTGACGGTCGAGGACGACGGACGCGGCCTCCCGCCGGACGCCCGGCACGTCCCGGGCCGCTACGGCCTGCTCGGCATGGAGGAACGCGCGGAGGCGATCGGCGCCCGGCTGACGGTCGCGGCCCGACGGCCCGGCCCCGGGACGACGGTGGCCTTGTACCTCCCGCTCCCGGAGGCCACGGGGGAGGGGGGCCCGTGACCGCGCTCCGCGTCCTGATCGCGGACGACAACCCGGTCGTACGGGCGGGCCTGGCGTCGCTCCTGGAGACGGCCCAGGACATGGAGGTGGTGGCCCAGGCCGCGGACGGCCGCGAGGCCCTGAGCCTGACCCGCAGCCACGCCCCGGACGTGATCCTGCTGGACGTGCGCATGCCGGGCGTCGACGGCATCTCGGCGCTGCCGCACCTCGTACAGCTGGCGCCCGTACTGATGCTGACGTACAGCCAGGAGGCGGAGGTGGTCCGGGAAGCGCTCCTGCTGGGCGCGGGCGGCTACCTGGTCCACGGGGAGTTCACGCCGGAAGACCTGGTCCGGGCGGTCCGGGACGTCCGCGAGGGCCGTGCCCACTTCACGACGACGGCGGCGAGCGCACTCCTCGCGGAACTCCGCGCCTCTTCGCAACCGCAACGAAATGTGACACGCTCTCCTGAGCGGCTGCACAACTCGGTTCTCTTCGGCCTGAGTTCGAGGGAGGTTGAGATCATGGATCTGATCGCGTCCGGGATGAGCAACCAGCAGATCGCCGCCACCTGCTTCATCAGCGAGAAGACGGTGAAGAACCACATCAACCGCATCTTCGCGAAGCTCCAGAGCACGAGCCGCAGCGGGGCGATAGCCCGCTGGCTGGGAACCGCCCGTCCAGGAGTGGGCGGCCATGGGTAGACGGAGTGCGCAGTGGGTCCGTAATTGGGCCCCGGGACCCTTGGTTAACACCGGTGACTCCCCGTACGGTCCGCAAACCAACAGCGCCACCGGCCCGGGAGGAAACCCCCATGTTGCAGAACACCCTGGCGAGGATGCGGAAGCGGTACGCCACCAAGCCCACCCAGGACCGAGGCCAGACGGCCTTCGAGTACCTGGGCATCATCCTGGTGGTCGTAGTGATCATCGGCGCGATCGTGGGCACGGGCATCGGCCAGGCCATCACCAACCGGATCGCCGCAGCGGTCACCGCGGTCACCGCGGGGCGGTGATCTCGGCGAAGTTCGACGAACGAGGACAGGCATTCCCCCTCTACATCGTGCTGGTGGCGGGGATGCTTTTCGCCGCGTTCGCCTTCTTCGTCTTCGGGCAGG
The DNA here is from genome assembly GCF_008704935.1 of Streptomyces vinaceus. Classification (NCBI taxonomy): domain Bacteria; kingdom Bacillati; phylum Actinomycetota; class Actinomycetes; order Kitasatosporales; family Streptomycetaceae; genus Streptomyces; species Streptomyces vinaceus. Next base: position 2,844,394 of record NZ_CP023692.1, on the reverse strand, counting down.
CGGCACTCACGCGCAGCAACGCGCAAGGTGCCGCCGACGCGGCCGCCCTCGCAGCCGCGCGGGACGCCCGAGACCACCTGGTCCCGGGCGTGGACTTCGCGAAGTTCGAACCCGAGGACTGGGAGAGGATCCTTCGTGGGGAACTGCTGGACTCGACCGGTTCCTGCGCGGAAGCGAGCAGCTTCGCAGCCAAGAACGACGCGTCGGCGACCTGCACTCCACGGGCTCGCGGGTTCGCGGTCGAGGCGACGACCAACGGGACGGTCGGGAAGTCCGTCGTTCCGGGTACCGGCAGCGTGCATGGACGGGCGAAGGCAACCGCGGCGATCGAGCCGCGCTGCACCCTGGACGCCGCTCCGGCGCCTGCCCCCACCCCGTCCCCGACGCCCACCCAGGGCCCGACTCCGGCGCTGCCGGTGACGTTCAAGTGCAAGGGCGGGAAAGACCTGGTGGTGGACCCTTCGAAGCCCGACCCCTGGCGCAAGATCGCCAGGACCCTGTTTGACGTGCGTTTGGTCGATTGACAGTGAATGAGAGAAGGAAGCGGCATAGATGAGCATTCGGCACTCGGCGAAGTTCCGCGGGGGAGCGGCCGCCGTGTCTGTGGCGGTTCTGGCGATCACGATGGCCGGATGCGGAGGGGGTGACGACAGCAAGCCCAAGGCGGCCCAGAGCCCGTCGTCGAACTCCCAGGGAGCCGCACCTCGGTCGCAGGAGCCGAGCGGCAGCCCCGCGCCCACGCCGACCGAAGTGCTCGCCACCGTCAACGGTGAGAACGGCATGACCCTCACCATCAACTCGGCGGTGCGTGACGCGGGCGGCTTCCTCACGGTCAGCGGCCAGTTGAAGAACACGGGAAGCCAGGCCTTCGCCAGTACCGCGGCGTGGCGGGGCAACGAACTCAACAGCAGCGGAGCCTCGGTCGCGGGTGTCACATTGGTCGACAAGGCGGGCAAGAAGCGGTACTACGTGCTGCGTGACACCGACGGCAGATGTCTGTGCACGACCGGGCTGACCGTCATCGATGCCGGCCAGACGGTGCCCTTCTTTGCACAGTTCCCGGTGCCTCCGAACAACACCACTCAGGTGGACTTCAACCTCCCCACCTTCGCCACGGCCACCATCAAAATCTCCGGGTGACCCCATGAATAAACGCCACCGCGTCTCCGCAGCGACAGCCGTCGCCGGCCTCGTCATCGCCGGTGCCCATGTGCTGGGTGCGACCAGCGCCTACGCCGACGACGCGAAGCCGTCCGCACCCCCCGGCACGGAACCCTCCGCTGCCGCACCGGTGCCCATCGATTCCAACGCGCCCGGCCTGAAGATCCCCCAGGGCGGGACCCTGGCTCCGGTCAAGGTGCTGGACATCGCCGAGGTCGTCGAGGACCTCGGGGGTGAGCAGCGGCGGCAGGAGACCAACCAGACCGTCATGATGGCCCTGCAGTCCGAGGTGCTCTTCCCCGAGAACAGTGCCGTCTTCAACGCCCAGGCCGCCGCCCGGATACAGGCCATCGCCAACGAGATCAACACGCAGAAGGCGACCCGCGTCCGGGTCTTCGGGTTCACCGACGACCAGGGCAGCTACGAGCACGGCAAGGAGCTCTCCAAGCAGCGCGCCGACGCCGTTCAGGCCGAGCTCGCCAAGACCGTCACCAGCCCCGGCGTCGTCTACGACGTCCGCGGCTACAGCGAGGACTACCCGATCGCCGACAACGGCACCGAGGAAGGCCGCAAGAAGAACCGCCGGGTCGAGATCACCTTCCCCCGCACCACCCCAGCCGGCGGCAGCTAACCCCGTCCGCCCCCCGCCCGCATCAGCGTCGCCGCCGCTGCCGCGGCGCGGCGGGCCGGGTCCGGGCCGGGGTCGAGGGCGGCGACCACGGTCGCGCCCTCGACCAGGATCAGCAGCTGGTCCGCCAGGTCGCCCCGCCCCGGCCCGGCGGCGTCCGCCAGCAGTTCCCGCAGCTCCGTCTTGTGGCGGCGTACGACGTCCAACACCGCGGCGGGGCCGGTGCCCAGCTCCCCGTACGCGTTCAGGAACGCGCAGCCCCGGAAGTCCGGCTCCGAGAACCACCGCGCCAGCCACTCGAAGACCGCCCCGACCGCCTCGACCGGATCGGCGGCCCCCGAAACCGCGCCGCGCAGGCTCGCCGTCCAGCGCCGGTCGCGGCGGTCGAGATAGGCCGTGACCAGGGCTTCCTTGGCCGGGAAGACCTTGTAGAGCCGCTTGAGCGGGACGCCGGACTCCGTGCGGATGCGGTCCATGCCGACGGCCTGGATGCCCTCGGCGTAGAACAGCGCCTCCGCCGCGTCCAGCAGCCGGGTCCGGGCCTCTTCGTCGTCCATGAAGGCAGCGTAGCCCAGGACCGCTTGCTTCGAGAACGGCCGTTCTCTATGGTCGAGAACGTTCGTTCTCCACCCCCTCGACCGAGGAGACCGCCATGCCCGACCCCGCCGCCGTACGCCCGCCCCTGCCGCCCTTCACCGAGGAATCCGCCCGCGCCAAGGTCCAGGCCGCCGAGGACGCCTGGAACAGCCGCGACCCCGAGCGCGTCGCCCTCGCGTACACCGAGAACTCGTTCTGGCGCAATCGCGACCGCTTCCTCAGCGGCCGCGAGGAGATCCGCGAGTTCCTCGCAGAGAAGTGGGAGCGCGAGCTCGACTACCGCCTCCGCAAGGAGCTGTGGGCGTACACCGGCAACCGCATCTCCGTACGCTTCGAGTACGAGTGGCACGACGCCTCCGGCCAGTGGTGGCGCAGCCACGGCAACGAGCAGTGGGAGTTCGACGGGGACGGACTGATGCGCCGCCGCGAGGCCAGCATCAACGACATCCCGATCACCGCGCAGGAGCGCCGACTCACCTGATCCGCCGCCGGGCGTGCCGCGTCCCGCACCGCCGTATGTGTCGGCGCGAGCACTCGCCACCTCCCCCGCGAGGAGGCCCGGCGCGGCGGCACGGGCTCGCGCTGCCTCGCCACGCGCCGCCCCGAGCTGCCGCGCAGCCCGACCGTGCATGAGCCCCCCGCTCATGGGCATCGTGGACGACGTGGGCGACGTGGGCGACGGGGACAGGTAACCGCGCCCCGCCCCGGCCCCCGACCGCCGGCCCCCTCCTCAGGACGCCTGGTGGGCCTGGGTGATCAGGTCCGTCGCGACCTCCAGGGCCGCCTGCCGGGTCTCCTCCGGGTCGCCCTCCACGTGCTGGAGGAACATCATCCCCGCGTGCAGCGTGAACAGCGCGCTCACGCACCGCACCTGGTCCGTCAGCGGCCCGTCCTCCGTGCGCAACAGCTCCACCAGGGTGAAGAGCCGCCGCTTCACCGTCTCGCCGATGCTCAGCTCCCGCATCGTCGCCTGGTTCTCCTGCATGAAGCGGTACAGCGGCGAGCCCGCCGCCATCGCCTCGCTGTAGCGGCGCAGCACCTCGCGCTTCGTCTCCAGCGTCCGCGGCTGCTGCTCCGCCCACTCGATCAGCTCGTCGATCGGCCTGGTCAGGTCCTCGAAGACGCTGATGATGATGTCTTCCTTGGTCTTGAAGTGGTAGTAAAGCGCCGCCTTCGTGACCTCCAGCCGCTCCGCGATCTCGCGCAGCGACGTCTTCTCGTACCCCTGCTCGGCGAAGAGCTCCAGTGCGATGTCCTGGATGCGCTGGCGCGTATTGCCGCGGCGCGCCTGCGGACTGCTGCTGGACATGGCTCTCCCCAAACTACTTACTTGACGCCCGGCTAGTGGCGGGTCTACCTTCCCCAGTGTAGTCAACTAGCCGGGCGGCAAGTAAGGGCCCGGAGCACGTGGGTAAACGGGGAGTGACATGGCTGAAAACATAAGTGCGGCGGAGATCTCCGAGGAGGTGAAGCCACGCAGCGTCCGTGTCGTCCTCATGGCTCTCATGATCGCAATGCTCCTCGCCATGCTCGACAACATGATCATCGGTACCGCGATGCCGACGATCGTCGGCGAGCTCGGCGGCCTGGAGCACCTCTCCTGGGTGGTCACCGCGTACACGCTGGCCACCGCCGCCTCGACCCCCATCTGGGGGAAGATCGGCGACATGTACGGGCGGAAGGGCTCCTTCCTCACCTCCATCGTGATCTTCCTGATCGGCTCCGCGCTCAGCGGCATGGCCCAGGACATGGCCCAGCTGATCGGCTTCCGCGCCGTCCAGGGCCTCGGCGCCGGCGGTCTGATGGTCGGCGTCATGGCGATCATCGGCGACCTGATCCCGCCGCGTGAGCGCGGCAAGTACCAGGGCATGATGGCCGGCGTGATGGCCCTCGCCATGATCGGCGGCCCGCTGGTCGGCGGCACCATCACCGACCACCTCGGCTGGCGCTGGTCCTTCTACATCAACCTGCCCCTCGGCGCCGTCGCCCTCGCGATGGTCACCGCGGTCCTGCACCTGCCGAAGAAGACCGGCGGGCAGCGCCCGAAGATCGACTACCTGGGTGCGGCCCTCCTCACCGTGGCCATCACCTCCACCGTGCTCGTCACGACCTGGGGCGGCACCGAGTACGCCTGGGGCTCCGGCCAGATCATCGGCCTGATCGTCGTCGGCATCGTGTCGATCGCCGCGTTCCTCTTCGCCGAGACCAAGGCCGCCGAGCCCGTCATGCCGCTGCACATCTTCCGCAGCCGCAACTTCACGCTCATGTCGGTCATCGGCTTCCTCGTCGGCTTCGCGATGTTCGGCGGCGTGCTCTACCTCCCGCTCTTCCAGCAGTCGGTCCAGGGCGCCTCCGCCACCAACTCGGGTCTGCTGCTCCTGCCGATGCTCCTCTCGATGATGGTCGTCTCGCTGATCGCGGGCCGGGTCACCACCAGCAGCGGCAAGTACAAGATCTTCCCGATCATCGGCGGCGCGCTCATGGTCGTGGGGCTCTTCCTGCTCGCGCAGATGGACACCGACACCACCCGACTGATGTCCGGCGTCTACATGGCCATCCTCGGCGCCGGCCTCGGCTTCCTGATGCAGATCACCATGCTGGTCGCGCAGAACAGCGTGGACATGAAGGACATGGGCGTCGCCTCCTCCTCGGCCACCCTCTTCCGTACGCTCGGCGGCTCGTTCGGCGTGGCCCTGATGGGCTCGCTGTTCACCAGCCAGGTCACCCAGACCATGACCGAGCGCCTCGGCCCGGGTGCCGCGACCGCCGCGGGCTCGGCCCAGCTCGACGCCGCCAGCCTTGCCAAGCTGAAGCCGGTCATCCGCGAGGCCTACCAGCACGCGGTCGCCGCCGGTACGCACTCGGCGTTCCTCCTCGGCGCGGGTGTCGCCGTACTGGGCTTCGTCGCGGCCTGGTTCGTCAAGGAGGTCCCGCTGCGGGGCGCGGGCCCGGCCAAGCCCGGCGACGAGGCCGACGGCAGCGCGGCCCAGTCCCCGGCGCAGTCGCTCGCCCACTGACGCACCGCACCAGTACCACGGGCCCGGCCCCGGCGGATCTTCCGCCGGGGCCGGGCTTTTTCGTGGGCTGAAGCAGTGGCCCACGGGGCGGGTGAGCGCGTGTGATGCGGGGGAGGTTGATCTGGTTCCGTCCCGTTTCCGATGGGGTCCAAATCGGGAGGATCAAGGACCAAGGTCCCGTTATTCGGATTTTATGGGGGAATTGGCGGGAACCCGTCTGCCTCACGGGTCGTCATGGAGAGGAGAGCGCACACGCGAACGGACCGGGAGGGGACAGTTCATGGGCTTCAAGGCGCGCGGGGACAAGCAGGGCGTCCGGGCCGGGGTGGCCGTGGTGGCGGCAGCCGCAGCGGTGGCGGGCACGGTGTGGGGCGCGGCGACCTTCGCCGGCCCGGGACAAGGGGCCGGGGCCGGACGGCAGCCCGCGCACGAGAACGCGTCACGCCGGACCCCCGACGGCGGGGCGAAGGGCGGCGATGCCCAAGGCGCGGGCGGCGCGCCGCAGTCGCGGATACCCGAGGACATAGCCCACGCCTCCGAGGGCGGAGGCGACGCCGTCAACATCACCATCGACGACGGCCCGGACCCCCAGTGGACCCCCAAGGTCCTCGCCGTGCTGAAGAAGCACGACGTCAAGGCGACCTTCTGCATGATCGGGCCGCAGGCCAAGGCCCACCCCGACCTGGTCAAGCGCGTCGTCGCCGCCGGCCACCGGCTCTGCGACCACACCACGGACCACGACACGGGCATGGGCAAGAAGCCCGTCGCGTACCAGGAGCGGCAGATCCTGGAGGCGAAGAAGATGATCGAGGACGCGGCGGGCGGCGGCGCCGAGGTGGAGTACTACCGCGCCCCCGGCGGCGCGTTCACCCCCGACAGCCGCCGCATCGCCGCCCAGAACGGCATGCGCCCGCTCGGCTGGAACGTCGACACCAAGGACTTCGGCAAGCCCGGCGCCGCCGCCATCGTCAAGGCCGTCAAGAGCGAGATCGGCAACGGCCCGACCGTCCTCTTCCATGACGGCGGCGGCAACCGCGCCCAGACCGTCGAGGCCCTCGACCAGGTGCTGGCCTGGCTGAAGGACCAGGGCCGCCCCACCGGATTCCCCGTCCGCACGGCCCCGGACGGCTCCTGACACGCCGTCCGGCGGCGAACGGGTGAAGGTCGCCGCCCCGCCGCCGCCCGCGGTGTTCCCTGGTCGCGCACACAGCCCACCCGTACGGCGGCCGCACGCCGGCCGCGCGACGGCCCGTACGACCGCCCAGGAGGCCCCCGTGATCGCGCCGAACGAGCTGACCGACCCCACCGTCCGCGCCTTCGTCACCGCCGTCAACGCCGGCGACCAGAAGGCCTTCTCCGCCGTCCTCGCCCCGGACGCCACCATGTCCGACGACGGCTCGGACCGCGACGTCGCCCAGTGGGCCGAGAAGGAGATCTGGTCCTCCAACGGGCACATGGACGTCGCGAGCGAGTCCGACGACGGCCTCGCCCTCGTCGTCGACTACCGCAACGACACCTGGGGCGAGATGCGCACCGCCTGGCGGTTCGTCACCGACGGCGGCCGCGTCACCCGCTTCGAGACCGCCCAGGCCTGAGCCGACGCGCCACCCGTACGTCCATCCCGTACGGGTGAAAGCGCGCCCGGCCTCGTTCCGGCCCCCGCTGGCCCCCGTTGGACCGGGCATGAAGCGCACCCGTACCGCAGCCATCGCCCTCGCCGCCGCCGCGGCGGCCCTCGCCCCCGCCCTCGGCCAGGCGGCCGCCACCGCCGCGGACGGCTCGTACCTCCAGGACCCGTCCGGCGGCGAGAAGGCGATGAAGTCGCAGTGGACCAAGGACGAGATGCACAAGGTGGAAGGGCAGTTCCGCTTCTACCCCGGAGTGCAGTACAAGACGGTCACCCGCCCCGGTCCGTCGGGCGCCCCCGACTACGAGCGGCGCGTCGCCGACCCCAAGACCCTCGCGTGGCAGCCGTCGTTCGACTTCGGCTGGGCGGTGTCGGACTCGACGCTGGTGAAGAAGGCCGTGACCACGAAGGACGGCAAGCACCCGATCGTCGTGCACGCCGTACTGCGCCGCGCCTCGGACCGCGCCAAGGCCGTCGAGGTGCACCAGGAGCTGGCGGACCGGCCGGCGACGGGGCGTGCCAAGGTCCCGGGCGGGAAGCGGGTCGCCTGCGACACCGGTGAGTACACGGTGGAGTGGTCGGTCACGCGCTCGGGCTACGGGACGCTCACGGGCACGCTGCGCTGGGACTCCAGCTGCGAGCAGTACCGGACGGCGTTCTCGACGGAGAACGGCAAGGTCTGACCCGGATACGGGGCATGCGGGGCCACGGGGGATGCGGGACCACGGGGATGCGGGACCACGGGGATGCGGGGCTACGGGGGAGAGGGCCGGCCGCCCCGCACACCTTGTGGGTGGTCGGCGGCGACTGGTCCGCGGCCTTGGATCAAGAGCCGTCGCAGTCATTCTGTCGCATGGGATGGGGTGCGGCAGGGTCGAAAGTCCTGTGTCGGAGCTGGAGTTCGGTGTTTCTTGCGGTCAGTGCTGCTTCTTGCTCGCCTCGTTCGCCGTGGCGGCGATCTCGTCCAGCACGGTCTTCGGGTCGCCGTTCGGTTCCACGGCGCGCCCGATGTTGCGCTTGATGGTGTCGCTGACCGTCACCCACGACGGGTCGTTCACCGGGTACAACTGCGCACCGCGCAGGGCGGTCAGGAAGAACTGGTCGTTGCTGTCGAGGCCGGCGCCGGAGGGGTTGCGGGAGGCCGAGACGGTCGAGGGCAGCAAGTGGTAGCGGTTCGCGAAGTCCGTCAGGTTCTTGTCCTGGTAGACGAAGTCCAGGAACTTGCCGATCTCCACGCGCTTGCCGTGCTGCTTGAACGCCATCATCCAGTCGGCGACGCCCACGGCCGGCGGGCTCTCCCCGGCACCGAGGTTGTCCGCGACCGGCATGGCCGCGGTGCGCACGTCGATGCCCTTGGCACGCGCCTCGTGCAGGAGCTGCGGGTAGCCGTTCAGCATGCCGACCTCGCCGCGGGTGAACGCGGCGAAGGCGTCGGCGCGGTTGAGCTGGGACGGCGGGACGGGCCCGGTCAGGCCGGGGCCGACCAGGTTGTCCTTGAGCCAGCGGAAGGTCAGGATGTTCTGGTCGGAGGCCAGGTTGTAGTTGCCGCTGCTGTCGGCGTAGCCGCCGCCGTTGCTCAGCTCCCAGATCATCGCCTCGGCGTGCGCCTCCTCGGGGCCCAGAGGGAGGGCGTACGGGTACTTGACGCCCTTCTCCTTGAGCGCCTTGGCGGCGGACTTCAGGTCGGACCAGGTCTTGGGCTCGCTCACGCCGGCCTGCTTGAAGAGGCCCTGGTTGTAGAAGAGGAGCCGGCTGCTCGCCACCCACGGCAGGCCGTAGAGGGTGTTGCCGACCGAGCCGGCCTCGGCCAGCGGCTGGAGGAAGTTGGCCTCGGCGGTGACCGAGAGGAGTTCGTCCGCGGAATAGAGCTTGTCCTGCGCCGCGAAGTCCGAGTACGAGCCCATGAGGGCCATGTCCGGCGCATTGCCGGACTTGACCATCCGGGAGACCTCGCGGTCGATGTCCGCCCAGGGCAGGAGCTGGACCTCGACCTTGATGCCGGGGTTCGTCTTGGTGAAATCCGCCGTCACCTTGTCCCAGAAGGCCTTGGAACTGGTGGCCTGGTTGTCCCCGTATTCCGCGGCGACCAGACGGAGCGTACCGCTGTCACCTGCACTGTTGCCTGAACCGCCGCATCCGGACAGTGGGATCAGCAGACCGAGCACGACCGCGGTCGCACTCGGGCCGAAAATTCTTCGTTGCACGGGTGTATTCCCCTGAATTTCTTTTGAGTCCCGTTACTACTTATGAGTTGCTCCGGGCTGGGGTGTCCGTCCGTGGCCCGTTGGCCGGAATTCTCTCCTGTGCGCGGGCGGTTGATTCCATTGGGGCGGAACTTGTGGTCAATGCTCCAAGTGCGGCTTTTCCGGCTGGTGTTTTCCGATATGTGATCAACAAATCGGACGCGCGTAGACATGCCGAATCGCCCGGTTCCGGCCCATTGGGGCGGTGGAACGGGTGGAGGGGCCGGATCAGGTCAGGGGCCGGCTGCGGCCGCGGCCCCGGTTCAGTCGGCGAAGTCGCCCGCGTACGGGTCGGGCTCGCCCGTCTCGGGGTTGCGGCCCTCCTGCCAGCGCCGCTGGGCCTTGCGCCAGTGCACGAAGCTGAGGTGCCCGCCGTCCCAGAAGGTGATGCTGACCGGGCTCACGTCGAACTCGTCGGAGCAGAGCCGGTACAGGAACTCCGCCATGCCGTACGGGTACACCGCGAAGGCGTCGGCGGTGTGCCGGCCGGCCACCAGGACCGGCCAGCGGTCCGGATCGGGGTCGGTCGTGAGCCAGCAGAGGATGTCGGAGCCGCCGGTGACCCCCCACGCGATGATCGACTCGGGGTCGACGCCGAAGGCGGCCCGGCCGCCCTCCGCCTCCCAGAGCTGGCGGGCGTTGGCGGTCTCCTCGGCCATCTCGGCCGGGTCCCACTGGAGGCCGGGCTTGGGCAGCGGGAGGAGGATGCTGGCCTCGCCGTTGATGGAGCCGGCGCCGAAGCGGCCCATGAAGGCGATGAAGTCGGCCGGGAACCGGGTGCGCCAAACGGCTTCGGCGGTCGGCCAGTCGATGTCCTCGTCGGCGCCGTGCGTCGCCGGCATGATCTGCTCCAGCGCCTTGATCCGCGCGTTCTCCGTCATGCCGCTCCCCTGAGACCCCAGCTCAACCGCCCCAACCTACCGCCGTCCCCGCCCACGGCCTAGCCGCTGCCGAGACGGGTCGGACCGGCCGGCCCCTCGACGGACAGCTGCGTCCCGACGCGCAGCCCCCAGGCGGCCATGGCGCCCGCCTCGGCCTCCAGGACGTGCCGGGAGCGCGGTCGGGGCAGCCCCAGGCGGTTCGGGGCCATGGTGGTCAGCGCGATGACGCGCAGGCGGCGGTCGAGGTACGCCACGTCGATCGCGAACCGCATCCGGAACGTGTGCACGCTCCCGGCCGGGGTCAGGAGCAGGGCGGCGCCGGGGATGCCGTCGCGGCCGAGGAGCCCCCGGGTGCGGGCCCGGTAGGTGTCCGCGATCTCCAGGGGTACCGCCGGCAGGTCCGGGCCGAGCCGGAGGAGGCCGTTGCTGGTGCTCATGGCGGCAGAGTAGGGGCGGTTGGGCCCCCGGGCCCATGCGGGCGGGGGACTGCGCGCCTACGGTCGGCGGATGGGTCTGCTCGTGATCACCGCCGCGGCGGTCGCCTACGGCGCGGCCGCGGGGCTGCTGCTGCCGCGGGCGGCGTACCGGCTGTCGGTCGACCCGGACGCCCGGTGGCGGGACCGCTGCCCCGAGGGCCACCCGATTCCCGGCTGGCTGGGCCCGCCGCACTGCCGCGGCGGCGGGGCCGCAACCCCAGCCCACCGGTACGGAACGGCCCCCGCGGGGACGGCCACCCTCGCCGGGGTGCTGTGCGGGGTGCTGGGGGCGGCCGTCGGGGGGCGGCCCGAAGCGGCGGTGTTCGTCGCCGCGGCGCCGGTCCTGCTCCTGCTGGCCCTCGTGGACCTCGCCGTACAGCGGCTGCCCGACGTGCTGACCCTGCCCCTGGCCGGGGCCCTCGCGCTCGGGCTCGGCGCGGCCGCGCTGCTACCCGGCGCCGCCGGCTCCTGGACCGGGGCGCTGACCGGCGGCGGCGCGCTCGCGGGGGCGTACCTCCTGCTGTTCCTCCTCAACCCCGCCGGCATGGGCTTCGGCGACGTCAAGCTCGCGCTCGCGCTCGGGGTCACTATTGGGTGGTACGGCTGGGGGGTATGGGCCGCCGGAGCCTTCCTCGGCTTCCTCTACGGCGCCCTGTACGGGCTCGCCCTTGTGCTGCGGGGCTCCGCGGGCCGCCGTACGGCGTTCCCGTTCGGCCCCTTCATGGCGGCCGGAGCCCTCACCGGAGTGCTGCTGGGTGGTTTCGGAGCGTAATCATCTTGCGCCGATGCACGCATCAGGCTTTACGAAGGGTTATGGTGGAACCCCCCCCTCGGGCCGGTCCGTATCCCCCCCACGGACCGGCCCGTTTTTTCTTTCCCCCACCCCACGCCGAAAAGCGCAGGTCAGCCGCGCTGGGCCCAGATGTTCGTGCCGGGGGTGGACACCGCGAAGGAGTCGATCTCCTTCAACTCCTCCTCGGAGAGCGGCGCACCGCCCAGCGCGGCCACGTTCTGCTCCAGCTGGGACACGCTCGAAGCGCCGATCAGCGCCGAGGTCATCCGCTCGTCCCGGAGCACCCAGTTCAGCGCCAGCTGCGCCAGCGACTGCCCGCGGCGCGCCGCGATCTCGTTCAGGCCGGCCAGGCGGCGGACCACGTCCTCGGACAGCAGGTCCGGGTTGAGGGACTTGCCCGCGGCGGCCCGGGAGTCCTCCGGGATGCCCTTCAGGTACTTGCCGGTCAGCAGCCCCTGGGCGAGCGGCGCGAAGGAGATGCACCCCATGCCGGCCTCCTCCAGGGTGTCCAGCAGCCCGTCCTCCTCCGTCCAGCGGTTGATCATGGAGTACGAGGGCTGGTGGATGAGCGGGCGGACGCCCATCTCGCGCAGGATCCGCGCGGCCTCGGCCGTCTGTGCGGCCGTGTACGAGGACACGCCCACGTACAGCGCCTTGCCCTGCTGGACCGCGGACGCGAGCGCGCCCATGGTCTCCTCCAGCGGGGTCTGCGGGTCGAAGCGGTGCGAGTAGAAGATGTCGACGTAGTCCACGCCCATCCGCTTGAGCGAGGCGTCGAGCGAGCTCATCAGGTACTTGCGGCTGCCCCACTCGCCGTAGGGGCCTTCGTGCATGAAGTAGCCGGCCTTGGTGGAGAGGATCAGCTGATCGCGGTAGGAGGCGAAGTCCTGCGCGAAGATCTTCCCGAAGTTGAGCTCGGCCGAGCCGGGGGGCGGGCCGTAGTTGTTCGCCAGGTCGAAGTGGGTGACCCCGAGGTCGAAGGCCCGGCGCAGGATCGCCCGCTGGGACTCCAGGGACTTGTCGTCGCCGAAGTTGTGCCAGAGGCCGAGGGAGATGGCGGGGAGCTTGAGGCCGCTGTGGCCGGTGCGCCGGTACTCCATGGAGTCGTAGCGCGAGGGCTCTGCCCGATAGGGATTGTTATCAGTCACGTTGTCCTCCCTATCACGGACTTGTGACAGACCGAGTTGGGTACCCGATCCCAACGCGCAGTAATGTGGCGGACTCGGGGGAGGGACCGCAATTCGCACGGGGGCATTGCACGGAGGGGCTGGAAGATCGTGAAGCTGCGCGACCTGGTGTACAGGCTCTACGCACGCCGGGTGGAAGGCCGCCTCGACCATGACGCGTCGCCCAAGCACATCGGCGTGATCCTGGACGGGAACAGGCGCTGGGCGAAGGCGTCCGGAGGTACGACGGAGCAGGGCCACCAGGCGGGGGCCGACAAGATCTCCGAGATGCTGGGCTGGTGCACCGAGACGGACGTCGAGGTCGTCACCCTGTGGATGCTGTCCACGGACAACCTGGACCGGCCGGAGGTCGAGCTCCGCCCGCTGCTCAACATCATCGAGAACACCGTCCGGGGGCTCGCCTCGGACGGCCGCTGGCGCGTCCACCACGTGGGCAACCTCGACATCCTCCCCGCGCAGACCCAGTCCGTGCTCAAGGAGGCCGAGCAGGCCACCCATGACGTGGACGGGATACTGGTCAACGTCGCGGTCGGCTACGGCGGCCGCCAGGAGATCGCCGACGCGGTCCGCTCGCTGCTGCTGGAGCACGCGGAGAAGGGCACCTCCTTCGAAGAGCTCGCCGAGATCCTCGACATCGACCACATCGCCGAGCACCTCTACACGCGCGGCCAGCCCGACCCGGACCTCGTGATCCGCACCAGCGGCGAGCAGCGGCTGTCCGGATTCATGCTGTGGCAGAGCGCCCACTCGGAGTACTACTTCTGCGAGGTCTTCTGGCCGGCCTTCCGCAAGGTCGACTTCCTCCGCGCCCTGCGCGATTACGCCGCCCGCCACCGGCGCTACGGAGCCTGACCGCCGGGCGGGCTGACGCCCCCTCGGCCCCGGCCGTCCCCCCGGCAAGGCCTTCACCTGGGATTCACCGAGCGTCCGTCATATGCCATGGCATGGCCGGGCCTGATCGGGGAATATCCCTTTCAGGTCGATGCCCGATCCACGGGTGTCGAGTCTCAGCGGGCGACATGGGGTCGTCCGCCCGGGAGGCCCTTTGCACCAGGACGCACGTGCGGTTCGCACGGACGAAGTGGGAGGGCCGGAAATCGGCCCCGCAGGGGTGCCGATGACCGGTCCGGTCTTCATGGCCCGACCTCTTCCGAGGGGGTACGTCCTTCCGTGGTGACCAGCACAAAGCGCCGCCTGCCCGACAGGCGGACCTACGTCCTCGACACCAGCGTCCTGCTGGCAGACCCCAACGCGATCACGCGTTTCGACGAGCACGAGGTCGTGCTCCCGATCGTGGTGATCACCGAGCTGGAGGCAAAGAGGCACCATCCCGAACTCGGCTACTTCGCCCGTCAGGCCCTGCGCCTGCTCGACGACTTCCGGGTTCGCTACGGTCGCCTCGACGCCCCCATCCCGTTGGGCGATCTCGGCGGCACCCTCCGTGTCGAGCTCAACCACTCCGACCCGGGCGTCCTGCCGGCCGGCTTCCGGTTGGGGGACAACGACTCGCGGATCCTCGCGGTCGCCCGCAACCTCCAGGCCGAGGGATACGACGTCACGGTCGTCTCGAAGGATCTCCCGCTGCGCATCAAGGCCTCCTCCGTGGGGCTGCTCGCCGAGGAGTACCGGGCGGAGCTCGCGATCACCGATGCCGGCTGGACCGGCATGAGCGAGCTCGCACTCTCCGGGGAGCAGGTCGACCTGCTCTACTCCGAGGAGCGGCTGTACGTACCGGAGGCCGCGGAACTGCCCGTGCACACCGGGCTGGTCATCCAGTCCGAGCGCGGCAAGGCCCTGGGCCGGGTCACTCCCGACGGGAACGTACGGCTCGTCAAGGGCGACCGCGAGGCCTTCGGACTGCACGGCCGCAGCGCCGAGCAGCGCATCGCCCTGGACCTCCTGCTCGACCCGGAGATCGGCATCATCTCCATGGGCGGCCGGGCCGGCACCGGAAAGTCGGCGCTGGCGCTGTGCGCGGGCCTGGAGGCGGTGCTGGAGCGCAGGCAGCACCAGAAGGTGATGGTCTTCCGGCCGCTGTACGCGGTGGGCGGCCAGGACCTCGGCTACCTGCCCGGGGACGCGTCCGAGAAGATGAGCCCCTGGGCGCAGGCGGTCTTCGACACCCTCTCGGCGGTGGCCGGGCGCGAGGTCATCGAGGAGGTGCTGAACCGGGGGATGCTGGAGGTCCTGCCGCTCACGCACATCCGCGGGCGCTCGCTGCACGACGCCTTCGTGATCGTGGACGAGGCGCAGTCGCTGGAGCGCAATGTCCTTCTGACCGTTCTGTCCCGGATCGGTGCGAATTCTCGGGTCGTTCTGACCCATGACGTCGCCCAGCGGGACAACCTGCGGGTCGGCCGGTACGACGGAGTGGTCGCCGTCGTTGAGAAGCTGAAGGGGCATCCGCTCTTCGCGCACGTCACGCTCAACCGCTCCGAGCGCTCCCCGATCGCCGCGCTGGTGACCGAGATGCTCGAATCGCTGTAACCGCGCACGGGGGCAAAAACCCCATAGCGGCAAGGTGAGTTGGCGCCGCCCGGCAAAGGCACGAGAGCCTAGCCGGGCGGCGTCGTGCTGCACAGCCCTTTGCGGAAACCAACGGCAACATGCCTGGTGTGACCTTTCACACGCAACGGAGAATTGCCTTGCGGTGTCGGGGTCCGGCAGAGTCTGTTTTCCGTCAGGCCCCGCATACGGCACTTGTGTATCTCCCGTTACTGCAACGGGCGGTACGTGCAGCACCACAACTCCAGAGTCGTTCGCCGTATGCCGCCCGAGTCTTCACGCGGCAGCCCCCGCAGGGGAGTTGCCCACGGGCCCGCGCTTCCAGTGATCACAGTTCCACGGAGGCCAGTGTCGAGGGGCACTATTGCGCCCGCCCGGTCACTGCGGACGCTGCTGGAAGGACACCGTGTGAGCCGGATCTCGGTCCGGGGATTCGCAGTGGCTTCGGCCACCGCAGTCACCACCGTTGGCGCAGTCGTGGGTGTTGCCACTGGCGACCCCGCCTCGAACGATCTCGAGACCACCGCGTCCGGGGCGACCCTCCTCACCGACATCCCGGTCGGCGAGCAGGCGCAGGTCCAGAGCGCGTCCCTGACGCAGCAGGCCGACGCCATCGCCCAGGGCGCGGACACCGACGCCAAGCGTGTCGCCGAGGAAGCCGCCCGCATCCAGGCCGCCGAGGACGCCAAGTCCAAGAAGGCCGAAGCGCAGAAGGCCGCCGACGAGAAGGCGAAGAAGGACCGCGAGGAGAAGGAGCAGATCGCCTCCCGCTCCGCGGCCCGCAGCGCCGGCGACTTCGCGGTCCAGAGCTCCTACACGGTCGCCCAGGTCAAGGAGATCGCCCGGCAGATCGTCCCGGCCGGTCAGTTCCAGTGCTTCTCGAACATCATCAACGAGGAGTCCACCTGGAACTACAAGGCCGTGAACTCGTCCTCGGGCGCGTACGGTCTGGTCCAGGCGCTCCCGGGCTCGAAGATGTCCTCGGTCGCCGACGACTGGCGGACCAACCCGGCCACCCAGATCCAGTGGGGCCTCAACTACATGAACGAGCGCTACCACAGCCCGTGCGCCGCCTGGAGCTTCCACCAGGCCAACGGCTGGTACTAGAGCCCGCCTCCGCTCAACTTCGAGGAGCCCCGCACCGTCCTACGGTGCGGGGCTCCTCGCGTGTACGGTCTTTCGAGGCGGGTACACGGGCGGGGGAAGGGAAACACATGGTGAAGAGGGCAGGCTGGCTCGGCCGGCTGGGGAACAGGCTGAGCCGTATGGAGGCGCGGCTCCAGGCGCGCCGTGCCGAGGTCGAGGCGGAGAGCATCGGCGCGGCCGCGGTCCCGGGCACGGCGGCTCCCGGCGCCGCCCCCGAGGGTGCGGGCACCGGCGCGCCGGACCCGGCACCCGGCACACCCGCCGACGAGCACGCCGGCCACCCGGCGCACACCCCGCACCCGCCCGCGCTGCGCGGGCGCCCCGACCCCGTGAGCGTGGTGCCGTGGGGCATGCGGGTCGCCGCCGAGGTCAGCTGGCGGCTCCTGCTGCTCGCCGGGATGCTCTGGGTCGTGATGAAGGTGATCAGCGAAGTCCGGCTGGTCGTCCTCGCCTTCGCGGCCGCCCTCCTCGTCACCGCACTGCTCCAGCCCTTCGTGGTCCGGCTGCGCCGCCTCGGGCTGCCGCGCGGGCTGGCCACGGCCGTGACCGCGATCCTCGGGTTCGTGGTCATCGGGCTGGTCGGCTGGTTCGTGGTGTGGCAGGTCATGGAGAACCTCGACGACCTGTCCAACCGGGTCCGCGAGGGCATCAACGAGCTCAAGACCTGGGCGCTGGACAGCCCGTTCCACGTGACCGAGAAGCAGATCAACGACATCGCGAAGAACCTCAGCGAGACGATCGGCACCAACACCGAGCAGATCACCTCCGCCGGCCTCCAGGGCGTGACGGTACTGGTCGAGGTGCTCACCGGCATGCTGCTCGCGATGTTCTCGACGCTGTTCCTGCTCTACGACGGCAAGCGCATCTGGACCTGGGTGCTCGGCCTGGTCCCCGCCGCCGCCCGCCCGGGCGTCGCGGGCGCCGGTCCGCGCGCCTGGCGCACGCTGACGGCATACGTGCGCGGAACGGTGCTCGTCGCACTGATCGACGCCATCTTCATCGGCCTCGGCATCTACTTCCTCAAGGTGCCGATGGCGGTGCCGCTGGCCGTCTTCATCTTCCTCTTCGCGTTCATCCCGCTCGTCGGAGCGGTGGTCTCCGGCGCCCTCGCGGTGGTCGTCGCCCTGGTCACCCAGGGGCCGTGGACCGCGCTGATGGTGCTGGCGGTCGTACTGGCCGTGCAGCAGATCGAGGGGCACGTGCTCCAGCCCTTCATCCTGGGCCGGGCGGTACGGGTGCACCCGCTCGCGGTGGTGCTGGCGGTGGCCGCGGGCGGGATGGTGGCGGGCATCGGCGGGGCGGTGGTGGCGGTCCCGCTGGTCGCCGTCACCAATACGGTGGTGGTCTACCTGAGGGCCTACTCGCGGGACCAGCTCCTGCACGGCGCCGCCGCCATCGGCCCGGGTCCGCACGGCTCGACGGCGGTCGAGCAGGCCGCCCGGGAGGCCGGGCGTGATCAGCGAGCCTGAGCTCGCGGGGGAGTGGGGCGGCGACGGGCCGGCCACGGCGGCCGAGGAGCCCGGCGCCCCGCGCGAGCGCGTACGGAGGCCCCGTACGGCCTGGTTATGGGCGCTCGGCGGGGCCGTGGCGGCCTCGGCCGTATGGGCCGGTGTCCTGGTGGCGCAGGATCGTTTCGGCGACCGCCCGCCGCGGATCGCGTACCGGCACGCCGAGGACCTGTGCAAGGTGAAGCTGACCGCGGTCTCCGCCTCCACCACGCGGCTCGCGGGGGACAACGCGCGCCACGAGGAGCACCCCGCGCTCGACTGGGCGTACTGCTCGTACGGCGCGCCCTACGTCGACGACCGCCTGTCGTACGAGGCCGAGGTGCTGGTCGAGCTGCACAAGAAGGCCGACCCCCGCTCGGAGTTCGGCGCCGGACCCACCGTCCTCGGCGGCAGAGGGGCCATGGCGAGTTCGGGCGGCGAGGTGGAGCAGGTGCCCGGGCTCGGCGAGCGGTCGCTGCTCACCCGCAGGGTCGGCGGCTCACGGCTCGAAGTGCTCGACGGGGGCGCCGCCTTCAGCCTCACCGTCCAGTGGTACGGAGGGCCCGACGTCCCGGAGCCGGACGAGGCCGCCGTCGAGGCGGCGATGATCGAGGACATGCGCACCCTCATGGCGGCCCTGCGCAAGTGAACGACAGGGCCCCCGCGGCCGGGAACGGCTGCGGGGGCCCTGGTGCGCGTACGCGGACCGCTACTCGGCGGCGAGGGCGGCCTCGGCGTCGAGGGTGACCGCGACGGCCTGGATCACCGAGGCGACCTTGAAGGCCTCCTGGATCGTCTCGCGGTCGACGCCGGCCTTGCGCAGGACCTGCTCGTGCGAGTCCAGGCACTGGCCGCAGCCGTTGATCGCGGAGACGGCGAGCGACCACAGCTCGAAGTCGACCTTCTCCACGCCCGGGTTGCCGATGACGTTCATCCGCAGGCCGGCCCGCAGCGTGCCGTACTCCGGGTCGGAGAGCAGGTGGCGGGTGCGGTAGAAGACGTTGTTCATCCCCATGATCGCGGCCGCGGACTTGGCGGCGGTGTACGCCTCCGGCGACAGGGCCGCCTTCGCCTCCGGCTCCAGCTCACGCAGGACGCGCGGGGAGCGGGCGGCGATCGCGCAGGACAGGACGGTGCCCCACAGCTGCTGCTGCGAGAGGGTGCCGTTGCTGTCGGCGTTGCCGATGACCGAGCCGAGGTTCAGCTTCAGGTCCTTGGCGAAGTCCGGTATGGCGGACTTGAGGGAGTCGAGGGACATCCGTCACTCACCGGCCAGCAGCGCGCCGGCGTCCAGGGTGCCCTCGCCCTTGTTCCAGTTGCAGGGGCACAGCTCGTCGGTCTGCAGGGCGTCGAGGACCCGCAGGACCTCCTTGGGGTTACGGCCCACGGAACCGGCGGTCACCATCGTGAACTGGATCTCGTTGTTCTGGTCGACGATGAACACGGCGCGCTGCGCGAAGCCGTCCTCGCCCTGCACGCCACAGGCCTGCATGAGCTCGTGCTTGGAGTCGGCCAGCATCGGGAAGGGCAGGTCACGCAGGTCGGCGTGGTCCTTGCGCCAGGCGTGGTGGACGAACTCGGAGTCGCCGGAGACGCCGAGGATCTGGGCGTCGCGGTCCTGGAACTCGTCGTTCAGCTTGCCGAAGGCGGCGATCTCGGTCGGGCAGACGAAGGTGAAGTCCTTCGGCCAGAAGAACACCACGCGCCACTTGCCCTCGTAGGTCTTGTGGTCGATCTGGGCGAACTCGCTGCCGGCTTCGAGCGAGACGCAAGCGGTCAGATCGTAGGTGGGGAACTTGTCACCGACAGTGAGCACGTGCTCTCCTTGCGAGAAGGGAAAGTGGTCCCTTTTGGGGCTTTCCCTGAGGGGTTGGACGTGTCTCACATGCTGGCACAAGCAGCATTGATCGCGGAAATCGCAAACGGTGGTCGCGCTGATCAGGCTTCCTTATCAATGCCCTCGTATGGACAGGAAGCGACGCAGGGTGATCGGTTCGGCGGCAGCTTTCAGCAGGACTCCGTCAGCGAGACGCCGGCACGAGACCCCGGGCTAGTCTGATGGCGGGTGATCGGAGGTACCTGTCAGTGGTCGTCGGCAACAGGGGAGCGAAGCAGGCGACGCTCGCGCAGCTGCGCGCGTTCGCCGCCGTCGCCGAACACCTGCACTTCCGGGACGCCGCCGCGGCCATCGGCATGAGCCAGCCCGCCCTCTCGGGCGCCGTCTCCGCGCTGGAGGAGGCCCTCGGCGTCCAGCTGCTGGAGCGCACCACCCGCAAGGTCCTGCTCTCCCCGGCGGGCGAGCGGATCGCGGCCCGGGCCAAGACGGTCCTCGACGCCATGGGCGGGCTGCTGGAGGAGGCCGAGGCCGTACGGGCCCCCTTCACCGGGATCCTGCGGCTGGGGGTGATCCCCACGGTGGCCCCGTACCTGCTGCCGACCGTGCTCGGGCTGTTCCACCGCCGCTACCCCCGGATGGACCTCCAGGTACACGAGGAGCAGACCTCCTCGCTGCTGGACGGACTGGCCGGCGGCCGGCTCGACCTGCTGCTGCTCGCGGTGCCGCTCGGAGTGCCCGGCGTCACCGAACTGCCCGTCTTCGACGAGGACTTCGTCCTCCTCGCCCCCAGGGAGCACCCGCTCGCCGGGCGCCGGGACATCCCGCGCGAGGAACTGCGGGGCCTGCGGCTGCTGCTGCTCGACGAGGGGCACTGCCTGCGCGACCAGGCCCTGGACATCTGCCGCGAGGCGGGCCGGCCCGACGGGGCGGCCGTCACCACCACCGCCGCCGGGCTGTCCACCCTCGTCCAGCTGGTCGCCGGCGGACTGGGCGTGACCCTGCTGCCGCGCACCGCGCTGCGGCTGGAGACCGCCCGCAACGAGTACCTGGCCACCGGGTACTTCGCCGAGCCGGCGCCCTCGCGGCGGATCGCGCTGGCCATGCGGACGGGCACGGCCCGCCAGGAGGAGTTCCGGGCCATCGCGGGCGCACTGCGCGAGGCCGTACGCCCGCTCCCGGTGTGGCCGGCCGAGTAGGCGGGCCCGGCGCTACTCCGTGCGCAGCCCGTCCGGGCGCATCAGCCGCAGCAGCGGCGGAAGGCTGAGCAGGGTCACCGCGACGGCCACTCCCGCGCCGACGCCGATCATCGAGGCGACCGAGATCCAGTCGACGCGCACGGGTACGGCGGCCATCCGCATCAGCACGGTGCCCAGGGTCAGCCCGACCACGGTGGCCAGGCCCAGGCCCAGGCCGATCGGGATGGCGGTCTGCCACAGCACCGACAGGCTGAGCGGGGAGCGCTTCGTACCGAAGGCGACCAGGGCGGCCAGCAGCTTCTTGCGCTCGCGCAGCTGCTCCAGCTGCGAGACCAGCAGACTCGCGCCGATCAGCAGGAGCACGCAGGCGGCCCCGACGAACAGGCCGGTGCGGATGGAGGCGAAGCGGTCGTCGGTGGAGGTCGGCTGAAGGGTCATGGGCACGGCCAGCGGCTCGGCCTTGTACGAGGCCGTCCGCACCCGTTCGATCGCGTCCGGTGCCTTCGGGTCGAGCTGGACGTAGATCTGCGTGGACTGGAAGTCGCCGAGGCCCTGGGGTGCGGCCGCGGGCGTGACCAGCAGACCGTCGCGCAGACTGCCGTTCGGGTCCTTGCGGGGGGCCACCGTCGGTGCGCCGGCGGGCACGGTCCACGGGACGGCCGCCGGGCCGTCGGTGTTGCCGTGGACGTTCCCGGCGAACAGCTTGTCACCGGCCTTGGCGGCGAGGCTGCCGTAGCGGTCGCGGTCGGCGGAGGCGGGCAGCACGAAGACGTCGCCGTCCTTGCAGGAGGGCAGGGTGCCCAGCTCGGCCAGGGCGGAGCAGGTTCCGATGGTGAGCGTGACGGAGGGGCCCTCGGCCTCCGGGGCCGGCGAGGCCGAGGTCGAGCGCAGCGGGAGGACCTTCGTGACCCCCTCGGTGGTGGCGATCTTCGCCGCCAGGGCCTCGGTCCGGGCGGGGTCGTTGCCGCGGGTCAGGATCGAGACCGAGGCCCGCTCCGGGTCCTGGCCCGTGCTCTCGGTGTAGAGGGCGGAGGTACCGGCGAAGAGCATCTGGAGGGCGATGGCGCCGGCCACCGCGACCGCGATGCCGTTGACCAGGCGCGCACCGGTGCCGCTCGCGACCTGGAGCCTGCGGACGGCCAGTTGCCAGGAGACCGGGCCGGTGCCGCCGAGCCGGCCGACGAAACGTTCCAGCACCCAGGGGAGCAGGGCGGTGACGCCGATCAGCAGCAGGACCACGCCCGCGGAGACCTGGTAGGTGTTGAACCGCCCGCCGTCGTTGCCGCGGCCCGCCATCGGGACCATCAGGCCGGCGCCGGCCAGCGGGAACAGCAGGCGCCACCAGATCCGGCGCCGGCGCGGGGTGGCCGTACGGACCACGCCCAGCGGCTCGATGACCACGCCGCGCAGCGCGAGCAGGGTCACGGCGACGGCCGCGGCGGGCACCGCGACGGCGACGAGGGCGGCGAGCCAGGGGGCCGGGTCCAGATCGGCGGGGAAGACGCTGCGCTGGTACAGGTCGACGGCCGGGGCGAGCTGCCGGGCGAGGAAGAAGAAGCCCGTACCGAGGACCAGGCCGATCAGCGATCCGGCGAGGGCCTCGCCCGCCGCGATCCGGCGCACCGTCCGGGCGTCGGCACCGACCAGGCGCAGGGCGGCGAGCCGGCGGTCGCGGCGGTCGCCGCCGAAGCGGACGGCGGCCGCGATGAAGACGGCGACCGGCATCAGCAGGGCGACGAAGACCAGCACCACGAGGAGCGCGAGGACCGGGTCGAGGGGCCGCTTCTCCTGCTCCGCTCCGAAACCGCCGACCCGGTGGACGTACGAGGCGGTGGCGGGGTCGGCCGCGTACCGCGAGAGCCGGTCGGTGCCCTCGTAGAAGTAGAGGTCGCCCGGGCCGACCAGGCCCGCCTCGCCGATGACCGAGACGATCCGCCCGTCGAGGCGTTCGCGCAGGAGCGTGCCCTCGGAGGTCTTCATCAGTGCGTCGAGCGCGGGGGAGACGGCCAGTTCGCCCGGACCCGGGTACTCCTTCAGGCCGGGCGGCAGCGGGGCCGAGGCCCCCTCGGGCTGCACGAGCAGGCCGTCGACCCCGTACGAGCGGTACGACTGGTCCGCGCCGGCGGTGAGCACGGTGCCCGGACCCGGCCGCTCGGCCTCGGGGACGAAGGTCACCGAGCGGGCCGCGCCGCGCCCGTCGCGGGCGGACAGGGCGCTCGGCACCGCGCTGGTGACCAGCAGCAGCGCGACGCCGAGGCCCACGCCCAGGCCGGTCAGCAGGGTGCGGGTCCAGCCCTCGCGGCCGCCGCCGAAGGCGAAGCGGGCGCCGAGGGCCAGATCGCGGGCCCAGACCCGGAGGACGCCCTGGTTCATACGGCGCGCTCCATGTCGCGGGACCTGCCGTCGCGCACGACGATCTCGCGGTCGGAGTACGCGGCCACGCGGGTCTCGTGCGTGACGAGGACGACGGCGGCGTTCGCGGACCGGGCGGCCTCGGTCAGCAGCTGCATGACGAGCTCGCCGTTGAGGGAGTCGAGGGCGCCCGTGGGCTCGTCCGCGAACAGGACCCGGGGGCCGGTGACGAGGGCGCGGGCGACGGCGACGCGCTGCCCCTGCCCGCCGGAGACCTCGCCGGGGCGCTTGCGCCCGAGCTCGGCGACCTCCAGACGGGCCATCCACTCCAGGGCGGTGCGCTCGGCCTGCTTGCGCTTCACACCGGTCAGCCGCAGCGGCAGGGCGACGTTCTCCACGCAGGTCAGCTCGGGGACGAGCTGGCCGAACTGGAACACGAAGCCGAACTCGCCGCGGCGCAGGGCGCTGCGCTCGGCGTCGTTCATGGCCGACAGCTCGCGGCCCGCGTACGTGATGGTGCCGGAGTCGGGCGGGACGATCCCGGCGAGGCAGTGCAGGAGCGTCGACTTGCCGGATCCGGAGGGGCCCATGACGGCGACGACCTCGCCGGGGTGGATGGAGAAGTCCGCGCCGTCGAGCGCGGCGGTGGACCCGTACGTCTTGCGCAGGCCGGTGGCGCAGAGCAGGGTGCCGGCCGGGGGCGTCGTGGTCATCGGCGTACCTCCCGGGCGAGCTGGTCGAGACGGGCAGCGGTCAGTTCCAGCCACCGCAGATCCGCTTCGAGGTGGAACAGGGCGTGGTCGCAGACCAGCTGGTCGGCGAGGTCGCCCTTGCGCTTGCGCTGGGTCAGGATGCGCATGAGCCGCAGGTGCTCGGCCCGCTGGGTGTCCAGCAGGTCGGCGGCGCCGCGGCCGGTGAGCAGGGCGAGGACGACCTTGGTGTAGAGGGTCGACTGGAGGTACGGCTCGGGCTTCTCGGGCTGGGCGAGCCAGTGGTCGACGTCGGTGATGCCGGCGTCGGTGATGGCGTACCGCTTGCGGTCGGGGCCGCCGCCGCTCTCTATCCCCTCGACCTCGACGAGGCCGTTCTTCAGGAGGCGGGACATGGTCGAGTAGACCTGCCCGTAGGCGAGCGGCCGGTCGTGGCCGAACTTCTCGTCGAAGGCGCGCTTGAGGTCGTAACCGTGGCGTGGACCGGCCTCAAGGAGGCCGAGGAGCGTGTGACCGATGGACATGCCGAGGACTATACAGCGGGTGTATACGCTCGATGTATACCCATGGTGTAGAGATGACTTTCGGCCTGCCCGAGCGGCCATTCGTAGGGACTTTCGTCCCGAGCGCCACGGTTCGGGGCCCGGCCCGGGGGCGGCTGGCACTTTGAGGGCGAACGGCGAAAGGCGAACGCCCCCGTTCCCGGAAGGTTCCCGGAAGCTCCCGAAAGGCGCGCCATGCACGCACCCCCCACCGACGTCGCCGCGCTCCCGCCCCAGCAGTCGGGTGCGCCCGCGCGGACGGCCGGGCAGCCGTCCGCCGATTCCCCCGGGGCGGGGGCGGGCCCCGCCTGGTGGATGTGGGCCACGGCCTCGGGGCTGTTCCTCCTCTACATGCTGGTGTCGCTGCGCACCCACGAGCGGCTGCTGTCGCACAGCTTCGACCTGGCGATCTTCGAGCAGGCCGTCCGCTCCTACGCGGAGGGCCACCTGCCCGTCTCCGAGGTCAAGGGGCCGGACTTCCCGGTCCTCGGGGACCACTTCTCCCCGGTGCTCGCCCTGCTGGCGCCCCTGTACTGGCTGTGGCCGTCGGCGCGGACCCTGCTCGTGGCGCAGGCCGCGCTGGTCGCCGCAAGCGTCCTGCCGCTGGCCCAGTGGGCGCGCCGGTCACTCGGCTCCACCGCCGCCCTGGTGCTCGCGCTCTGCTACGGGCTCTCCTGGGGCATCGCGAACGGGGTCGGGTTCGACTTCCACGAATGGGCCTTCGCCGTCCCGCTCCTCACGTGCGCGCTGGCCGCGCTCGGCGAGGGGCGGCTGCGCGCCGCCGCCTGCTGGGCGCTGCCGCTGGTGCTGGTCAAGGAGGACATGGGGCTCACGGTGGCGGTGATCGGCCTGCTCATCGCCTGGCGCGGCGGCGGGGAGGTCGGGCTGCGCGGCCTGCGCGGCAACTGGCGCGGCATCGGGCGCGGCAACTGGCGCGGCATCTGGCGGGGGCGGCGGCTCGGGATCGCGGTCGCGGCGGTCGGTCTGGTGTGGACGCTGCTGGTGGTGCTGGTGGTACTGCCGGCGCTCAGTCCGAGCGGCTCGTACTTCTACGCCTCGTTCCTGGGCGGTTCCACGGGCGGACCCGGGGGCGGGGCGGGCGGCGGCCTCGGGGAGGTGCTGCGCAAGCTCACGATCGGACTCGTCACCCCCGAGACCAAGGTGACGACGCTGGTGCTGGTGCTGGCGCCGACCCTGTTCCTCGCGCTGCGCTCGCCGCTGGTCCTGGTCGCCGTGCCCACGCTGGTGTGGCGGGGCGTCTCGGACTACACGGCCCACTGGGGGACCGGCTACCACTACTCGCTCACGCTGATGCCGATCGTCTTCGCCGCCTTCGTCGACGCCCTGGGCCGGCGCGGGACCACCGGCGCCGGCCTGCGCCGCTACCTGGCGGGCGCAGCCGGGGTCTGCGCGCTGCTGCTGCCGGTGTACTCCCTGGCGCAGGTGGCGCATCCGGACACCTGGCGGGCCGATCCGCGGATCGCGGCGGCGCACCGGGTGATGGGCCTGATCCCGGACGGGGCCACGGTGCAGGCCTCGGACGGACTGGTGCCGCACCTGTCCGACCGGACGAGCGTCAGCCTGTACGGCTGGCCCGCCGGCCGCCCGGATCCCGAGTGGATCGTGGTGGACACCCAGGTGCCGCAGCAGCGGCGCTGGCCGCTGTCCGCGAGGGACGAGTCCCTCGCCCTCGCCGGGGCCCGGGCGAGCGGGTACCGGGAGGTGGCCCAGGAGGGCGGGTTCGTCCTCCTGAGCCGGTCCTGAGCGGTCCTGAACCACCCCGGCCCGGTCGTCCGAAAGGCACGGCCTAGGACTCGGGCGGGACGCGGGGGCGGCCGCGGGGCGGGATCGGGGCCGCCCCGCCCGGGAGGCGGCCGGCCTCGGACAGGGCCCGCCGCAGCAGGAACTCGATCTGCGCGTTGGCGCTGCGCAGTTCCTCGCCCGCCCAGCGCGCGAGCGCGTCGTACACCTGCGGGTCGAGCCGCAGCAGCACCTGCTTGCGCGCCTGCCGCCCCGGCCGGGCGGCCGGGCGCTCCCGGCCCTCGGCCGCCTCCGGGTCCTGCGGCTCGCCGGCGGGGCTCACTGGTAGAGCGTGCCCGTGTTGACGACCGGCTGGGCGGCCCGGTCGCCGCACAGGACCACCATCAGGTTCGACACCATGGCGGCCTTGCGCTCCGGGTCCAGGTCCACGATGTCCTGCTCCGCCAGCCGGGTCAGGGCCAGTTCGACCATGCCCACCGCCCCTTCCACGATCTGCTTGCGGGCCGCCACGACCGCGCCCGCCTGCTGGCGCTGGAGCATCGCGGAGGCGATCTCCGGAGCGTACGCGAGATGCGTGAAGCGGGACTCTATGATCCGGACGCCGGCCGCCTCCACCCGTGCGTGCAGTTCGAGCGCCAGCTTCTCGGTGATTTCCTCGGCGTTGCCGCGCAGCGAGAGCCCGCCCTCGTCGTGGGCGTCGTACGGGTACTCGATCGCGATGTGCCGCACCGCCGCCTCGGTCTGGGTCTCGACGAACTGGGTGAAGTCCTCCACCTCGAACGTCGCCCGCGCGGTGTCCTCCACCCGCCACACCACGACGGCCGCCAGCTCGATCGGGTTGCCGTACGCGTCGTTGACCTTCAGGACGGCCGTCTCGTGGTTGCGGACCCGGGTGGAGATCTTCTCCCGCGAGGTCAGCGGGTTGACCCAACGCAGGCCGTCCGTACGGACCGTCCCCCGGTACCGGCCGAACAGCTGGACCACCCGGGCCTCGCCCGGCGCCACCATGTTCAGCCCGCTCATCGCGAAGGCCGAGGCGACGATGAGGAGGATGCCGAGCACGATCAGGAGCACGTGCGCGGCGGAGGCGTCCGAAGCCGCGCCCGTCGCGATCAGTCCGGCGCCGGCCACGACCCCCAACAGCCCCAGCAGCAGGGCCAGTCCACCTCCCAGGCTGCGCGCCGTGAACTCCCGTACGTCCCCTGCCGCAGCAGTCGCGTTCGTCATCATCTGCCCCCATTCGCCTGGTCGCGGCCGGTCGGGCCGCTTAGCAAAGTGATATCACTTTTTTGGCCCACGGCAACCCTGCGGGCGTGTCGCGCGTCGGTTCCCTTGGATGTGGGTGCTGATTCTCACGTCCGAATTGACCGATATTGGCCATGGTTGGCCAACCTTTGTCACAACCTGCGGTGTTAGCTTTCTGAGCTGACGTCGGGGGGGTAATCGAGCGGAGCGGGAGCGATGGGCCGAGCAGAAGCGCGTAAGGCGCAGCAGCGCAGTACGCGACGGGCGCCGCGCGGGCGCGCCACCGGGAAGGGGCGCGCCGGCGAGCGGACCGGTATACGTCGCTTCTTCACATGGAAGAAGATCCTCGGGGCCTTCTTCGGGATCATCCTGCTCGGCATGGGCGCACTCGTCGCCCTCTACTTCTACGTGGACGAGCCCGACCCGAACGCCGACGCCATCACGCAGAGCAACGTCTACAAGTACGCGGACGGCTCGATCATGGCGCGCGACGGCAAGATGAACCGCGAGATCGTGCCGCTCAGCCGGGTGCCCAAGGACGTTCAGACCGGCTTCATCGCCATCGAGAACAAGTCCTTCTACCAGGACCAGGGCGTCGACTTCCTCGGCATCGCCCGAGGCCTGTTCAACACGGTCACCGGCAAGGGCAAGGCCGGCGGTTCGACGATCACCCAGCAGTACGTCAAGAACTTCTACCTGAACCAGGACCAGACGGCGACGCGCAAGCTCAAGGAGCTCGTGATCTCCCTCAAGGTCGACCAGCGCATGGAGAAGCCGGACATCCTCGCCGGCTACCTGAACACCAGCTACTTCGGGCGCGGTGCGTACGGCATCCAGGCCGCCGCCCAGGCCTACTACGGCGTCGACGTCGACAAGCTGACCCTGGAGCAGGGCGCGTACCTCGCCGCCGTCCTCCAGGCGCCCAGCGACTACGACCTCGCCACCGCGGGCCCCAACGGCACCCGCCTGGTCAAGATCCGCTTCAACGGCGTGCTCGACAACATGGTCGAGATGAAGGCGCTCGACCCGGAGAAGCGCAAGCAGCTCCAGCTCCCGATGCCGATCAAGCCGAAGGCCGCCCCCGGCATGGAGGGCCAGAAGGGCTACCTGAAGCAGGCCGCGGACGCGGAACTGCGCAGGCAGACCAACATGACCACCCAGGAACTGCAGGCCGGTGGCTGGGAGATCACCCTCAACATCGACCCGAAGAAGCAGGCCGCGCTGGAGAAGGCCGTCCAGGACGAGCTGGAGTCCCAGCTCAACCGCAAGGACCGCCCCGTCGACGCGAGCGTGCAGGCCGGCGCCACCTCCGTGGACCCGAAGACCGGCGCGGTCGTCGCGATGTACGGCGGCACCGGGCTCTCCGACCACTGGGCGAGCAACGCCCTGCGCCAGGACTTCCAGCCCGGCTCGACCTTCAAGCCGATCGTGCTCGCCTCCGCGCTGGAGAACAAGTCCACGACGCACGACGGCAAGCCGATCACGCCGAACGCGCTCTACGACGGCACCAGCAAGCGCCCGGTCGTGGGCAGCGACACCCCGTTCGCCCCGCAGAACCAGGACAACCTGAACTACGGCGACCCCTTCCTGACCGTCCAGGCCGCCACCAACTCCTCCGTGAACTCCGTCTACGCCCAGATGATCGTGGACGTGGGCCCGCCGAACGTGAAGAAGACGGCGCTGCAGCTCGGCATGAAGGACCGCGACGGCTGGCCGGCCGACAAGCCGGCCATGTCGCTCGGCACCATGAGCGCCAACACGCTGGAGATGGCGGCCGTCTACGCCACCTTCGACAACCACGGCAAGAAGACCACGCCGACGATCATCAAGGCCGCCAAGCACGCCACCCGCGAGTTCAAGCCGGTCGAGTCCGTGGGCGGCCAGGCCATCACCCGCCAGACCGCCGACACGGTGACCAAGGTGCTCACCGGCGTCGTCCAGGACGGTTCCGGCAAGGCCGTCAAGAGCTCCGCGTACGAGGCCGCCGGCAAGACCGGTACCACCGAGTCCAACGTCGCCGCCTGGTTCACCGCGTACACGCCGGAACTGGTCACCGTCGTCGCGATGTTCGGCGAGGAGCCCGGAACGGCCAAGCAGGTCACCCTGACCGGTACCGCCGGCGGTGGCCGAGCGGGTGGTTCCAGCTTCCCGGCCGAGATCTGGAAGGCGTACACGCTGGCCGCGCTCAAGGGCGTGGACACCGGCGAGTTCGACCTCTCCGAGGCGAAGATGGGCGCCTCGCAGGCGCCGAGCCGCAGCAGCTCCCCGTCCTCGTCGAGCTCCTCCTCCGCCAACACGCCGTCGGCGCCGGTCTCGCCGTCGAAGAACACCCCGGATCCCGGCAAGGGGTCGCCGGACCCGACCAAGAGCGCGACCAAGAGCCCGGACCCGACCAAGAGCCCGGACCCGACGAAGAGCCCGGACCCGACGAAGAGCCCGCCGATCACGATCCCGTAGCGCCCGCGGCGCCCGTAGCGCCCTTGGCGCCCGTAGCGCCCGTAGCGCCCGTGGCGCCCGTGGCGCCCGTACGGCCCCGAACGCACCGCCGCCCCGCAGCATCCACGCTGCGGGGCGGCGGTGTCGTATCACCGGGTCGGTCAGCGGCGATCGGGCGGCCCCGGCAGCGGGAGCTCGAACCAGACCACCTTTCCGCTGCTCAGCCGGGTCGCGCCCCAGCGACGGGCCATCCGGTTGACCAGGAACAGCCCGCGGCCGCCCTCGTCGGTCTCCCGCGCCCGGCGCTGGCGCGGCAGCTGCGGGGAGTCGTCGCCGACCTCGCAGCGCAGCACGTCCGTGCGCAACAGGCGCAGGGTCACGGGCCGTTCGGCGTACCGCACGGCGTTCGTGACCACCTCGCTGACCAGGAGCTCCAGGGAGTCCTGGAGCTCCTCCAGACCCCACCGGGTCAGCGCCCGGCGGGCGAAGCGGCGGGCCCGCCCGGGAGCGGTCTCCTCCGGGTCCAGGAACCAGTACGCGACGTCGCTCGGCGCGATCCCGTCGAAGCGGGCCGCGAGCAGCGCGATGTCGTCGTCCCGGTCGCCCGGGCCGAGCATGTCGAGGACGTCGTCGCAGAGCGCCTCCAGCGGCGGCGGATGGTCCAGGCCGGTCAGCTGCGCCGTGGTGGCCAGGCGCTCGCGCAGCTGCTCGATGCCGGTCCACACGTCGCGCAGCCGCGACTCCACCAGGCCGTCCGTGTAGAGCAGCAGGGTGGCCCCGGCGGGCGCGTCCAGCTCCACCGCCTCGAAGTCCACGCCGCCGACGCCGATGGGGGCGCCGGGGGGTACGCGGAGCACCTCGGCGCGGCCGCCCAGGTGCAGGAGGACGGGCGGCGGGTGGCCGGCGTTGGCGATGGTGATCCGGTGCGAGACGGGGTCGTAGACCGCGTACAGGCAGGTGGCCATCCGGTCGGAGCCCAGGCGCTGGGCCTGCTCGTCCAGGTGGTGCAGGACCTCGGCGGGCGGCAGGTCCAGCTGCGCCAGGGTCTGGGCGGTGGTGCGGAGCTGGCCCATGATCGCGGCGGAGGTCATGGAGTGGCCCATGACGTCGCCGACGACGAGTGCGACGCGGCTGCCGGGCAGCGGTATCGCGTCGTACCAGTCGCCGCCCACCCGGGCCGTCTCGGCGGCCGGCAGGTAGCGGGAGGCGAGCCGGACCCCGGTGGGCTGGGGGAGGCTGTCGGGCAGCATCGTGCGCTGGAGCTCGTCCGCGATGTACGCCTCGCGGCCGTACAGGACCGCCTTGTCGATGCCGAGCGCGGTGTGCGTGGCCAGCTGGGCGGCGACCAGGAGGTCGTTCTGCTCGAACGCGGGCCGCTCGGGGCTGCGCAGGAACACCGCCGAGCCGATGACCCGGCGGCGGCCGCGCAGCGGCGCGAGGATGGCCCGCTGGCCGCGCGGTACGGGGTGCTCCGAGCCGAGCAGCTCCGGCAGCGCGTCCTTGGCCCCGGCGGCGGAGCCGAAGACGGGCCGTACGCCGCGCAGGACCTCGGCGAGGGCGCCGCCGGGGCGGATCTCGCAGAGCTCGGCCGCGGGCAGGTCACCCTGCGGGCCGACCAGCGGCAGCTGGCTGAAGTCGAGCTCGCCGGCGCCCCCCGCGGCCCCGGCGCCCTCCGCTCCGGTCAGGTCGTCGATCGGCCGGAGCCGGTCGGTGCGGCGCAGCCTTAAAACGACCGGGCCGACGGGGCGCTCGTCGCCGACCGGGAGGGGGTCCCGCAGGTAGACGAGGATGGCGTCGGAGAAGGTGGGCACGGTGGCCCGGCACAGGCCGAGGACGATCTCGTCGAGGTCGATGCCGCGGGCGATGCGCCGGGTGGCGGCGCCGACGAACCGCAGCCGGTCGCCCTCGCGCCGGGCCACTCCGCCGTCGGGCCCCGGCCCGGCCGCGCCGACCGCGCCCTCGCCGGCACCGGCGCCCTGGATCCCGTACGCCGCCGGGGCGGCCGCGTCCGCGCCGCCGCCTTGTCCGGCGGGGCCGGCTCCGGCCAGGGCCTCGCGGGGGCGGGAGGCGCCCGGTACCGCCGCCGGGAGGCCCTCGGCCCCCGCGCCGCGGGCCCCGTGGGCCCGTCCTGCGGACACGTCGGCCGGCTCCTCGCCGTGGGCGGGCGCCCCGTGCGCGGCGTTGCGCGCCGCCTCCCCGTCGCGGCCGCGGCGGCCGGCCGCGCCCTGGGCCGCCGTACCGCGGGCGCGGCCGCGCGCCGGACGGGGCGTACCGTCCTGCGGGGTCGCGGGTACGCCCTCGCCGCGCGGGCGCGGGACGTCCGAGTGGACCGGGTCGTCGCCGGGCGCGGCGGAGCCGCGTACGGCCTCGGCCGCCGGGACGGGGGCCTTGCCGTGGCCCAGTTCCTCCGCGCAACCGCCGGGGGCGGCAGGCATGCCGGGGCCGCCCGGCGCCGGTGTCGCGGCGGCCGCGGCAGGCTGCGGGCCCTCCTGCGAGGTGGGGTACTCCGTCACGCGTGGAATTCCGTCCGTTTGCGCTCGATGTGCGCTGCACTCAACTCGGTCAGTCGCGGTATACCCGCTCAGCGGCGGGGACACCACCGCCCCGCGGTTCCGCGTCCCGCTCGTTACCTCTCGCTCTGATTTGACCTCCGGTCAAGTCCCGCGTACGGCACGACATTTACGGATTCGGGGCCCCGTGCACCTCCCGCGCGCGACCCTTGCGGAGGGAGATCTTACGGTTGGACCCCGGGGGCGCATCAAGGGTCTCATGAGGTCATATGCGCCGGGGTGCGGTCCCAGTCCTCGGGCAGGGCCGGAACTCCCCAGGCGGGATCCGGCCGCCAGTCCTGCCAGCCGTCCGAGAAGGGCGCTCCCCACGCCTTGATCAGGTCCACCGCCGCCCGCCCCGCCGCCCGCACCTGGCGGGCCTGGTCCGCGTCCATCAGACCGGAGCGCTGCGCCTGCGCGAACTCGTCCTCGTCGCGCCACTTCCACGTACGGTCCGGGTAGACGGAGATGTCCAGGAAGTGGTCCACGGAGTCGACCCCGCCGGACCACTTGGTCCGCGGCTCCTCCAGGTTCACGTACCAGCTCTTGAACCGCCAGCCGTGGTCCCAGAACAGCCACACCGACCACGGGTCCGCGGGCCGGGCGAGCTTGAGCACGCCGGCGCCGAACCAGCGCGAGCGCACGGTGGTGCGCGGCGCGGTGTACCGGGTGGCGAGCGGCTCCTCGTGGACGGGGGTGCCGTCGGCCAGCACCGGCTTGACGCACTCGGTGCCGGGGGCCATCCACACCGCCAGCAGGTCGGCGGTGTCCTGCACCACTGTCACGGGGCGGCAGATGTGGACCGCGCCCTTCAGCCCCGGGGCGTGGTCGCGGTAGCGCCACAGGACCTGCTCGCCCGGCCGCCAGCGGGTGCCCTGCGCGTCGCCGCCCCCGCGGCCTCCGGTACCTGTCATGCGCAGATCTTAGGGCGGGGCCCCCCGCGCCCGCTGCGTTGCAGGTCACGGAGGTGCGCGGGGACGGGAAACGACCGAATCCGGCCCTCGTGGAGTGACGTTTTCAGGGCCGGGTCATCCGCAGGACGTCGAGGGCCTCGTCCAGCTGTTCCAGCGTCAGGTCGCCGCGTTCGACGTACCCGCCCTCCAGGACGACCTCCCTGATCGTCTTCCGTTCGGCGAGGGACTTCTTGGCGACCTTGGCCGCCTCCTCATAGCCGATGTACCGGTTCAGCGGGGTCACCACGGAGGGGGAGGACTCGGCGAACTCCCTGGCCCGGGCCGCGTTCGCGGTGATCCCGTCGACCGTGCGGTCGGCCAGCAGGCGGCTCGCGTTGCCGAGCAGCCGGATCGATTCCAGGAGGTTCTTCGCCATCACCGGGAGCATCACATTGAGCTCGAAATTGCCGGCCGCGCCGGCGACGGCGACGGTCGTGTCGTTCCCGGTCACCTGTGCGGCGACCATCAGTACGGCCTCCGGCACCACCGGATTGACCTTCCCGGGCATGATCGACGAGCCCGGCTGGAGATCGGGCAGATTAATTTCGGCCAATCCCGTGCGCGGCCCCGAGGCCATCCAGCGCAGATCGTTGGAGATCTTGGTCAGGGAGACGGCGATCGTACGGAGCATCCCGGAGGTCTCCACCAGCGCGTCCCGCGCACCCTGGGCCTCGAAGTGGTTGCGGGCCTCGGTCAGCGGCAGCCCGGTCGCGGCGGCCACTTCGGCGATCACGGCGGCGGAGAACCCCGGCGGGGTGTTGATCCCGGTGCCCACGGCGGTCCCGCCCAGCGGAAGTTCGGCCAGCCGGGGCAGGGCCGCGCGCAGCCGCTCGACGCCGTAGCGCACCTGGGCGGCGTACCCGCCGAACTCCTGGCCCAGGGTCACCGGAGTGGCGTCCATCAGGTGGGTGCGGCCCGCCTTGACCACGTCCGCGAACTCGGCGGCCTTGCGCTCCAGGGCGGCGGCGAGGTGCTCCAGGGCCGGGATCAGCTCGCGGGTGACGGCGGCGGTCGCGGCGATGTGGATGGACGACGGAAACACGTCGTTGGAGCTCTGCGAGGCGTTGACGTGGTCGTTGGGGTGGACCTCGCGGCCGAGCCGCTCACCGGCCAGGGTGGCGATGACCTCGTTGGCGTTCATGTTGGACGAGGTCCCGGAGCCGGTCTGGAACACGTCGACCGGGAAGTGCTCGTCCCAGCGGCCCTCGGCCACCTCGGAGGCGGCGGAGCGGATCGCGTCGGCGATGTCCTCGTCCACCACGCCCAGCTTCGCGTTGACCGCGGCGGCCGCGGCCTTGACGAGGGCGAGCGCCTCGATGTGGGCGCGCTCCAGGCGCTGCCCGGAGATGGGGAAGTTCTCCACCGCCCGTTGGGTCTGGGCCCGCCATTTGGCGTGCGCGGGGACCCGTACCTCGCCCATCGAGTCGTGCTCGATCCGGTGGGCGACCTGATTCTGATCGTCGGTCATGTTCACTGCCTCCTCAAAAAGTTGAGCAATTGTCTTGTTCGAAGTGTTCCCAAGTCCCCTACCGGCCAGTAAATACCGTGGGTAACACCGACAGGGGAGCGTTCATGACACGTGTACGTACGAGACCCGGGCTCAGATCTACCGTCGCCGCCGCCGCGGCGATCGCGGCCGCCCTCGGGGGCGTCACCGCCATCACCCCCATGGCCCAGGCAGCCACTTCCGCCGCGTCCGGCGCGACCGCCACCCCGCTCTCGCCCGAGCTGGAGGCCATCCGCGCGGCGGAGGCCACCCAGATCTACGGCGACCCGGCGATCCGCCCGCTGAACGAACGCAAGACAGGCCTGATCTCGCTCGGGGACAGCGAGATTTCGGGCGAGGGCGTCGGCAACTACGACCCGGCGACCAACACCCCGAACAACCAGTGCCACCGCTCGCCGGACTCCGCGATCCACCGCACCGGCATCCCGGCCGACCTGACCTTCAACGTCGCCTGCTCCGGCGGGTACACCGGCAACATCCGGATCGGCGGCAGCAAGCAGTACGCCGACGAGCTGGTGCAGAGCGACAGCCTGGCCGTCAAGGCGCGCAACACGAAGATCAAGATGGTGCTGCTGGTCGCCGGCGCCAACGACGACCTCCAGTTCGGCCCGGTCATGACCGACTGCGTGACCCGCTGGGTGCTCAGCCAGGGCACCTGCGAGCCCAAGTACGGGCCGGGCTGGCAGTCGCGCGTGGACGGCCTGAAGCCCAAGGTCGAGGCGACGGTCGCCGACCTCAAGACGGTCATGCGCGACGCGGGCTACGCCGACTCCGACTACAAGCTCGTCGTGATGGGCTACCCCAGCCCCATCGGCCCCGACTTCTACGACAACCCGAACTTCCCCGGCAAGCTGCCCGGAGGCTGCGCCGGCTACGACTCCGACGCCGCCTGGGGCCGCAACTACGCGGTGCCCACCTTCGAGAAGGGCATGCGCGCGGCGGCGCTGGCCTCGGGGGCCGTGTACCTGGACAACTCGCGGCTCTTCCAGGGCCACGAGGTGTGCATGGAGGACACCTGGGCCCGCGGCCTCTACCTGGACCTCGGGGACCACTTCCCGTGGGACGAGAACACCGCCCGCCAATCCTTCCACCCCAACTACCGGGGCCACGGCGCGTTCGCGTCCTGCCTCACGCAACTCTTCGCCTCGGGCCTGCGCGAGGCCTCCTGCGCCGACCCGGCGAGCACGGGCACGCCCGTACTCCAGGCCGGAGCCTGGGACTCCCTCTACGCGCCGCTGAAGAACGAGGCGACCGGCAACTGCCTCGACTCCAACGGCGGCTCCAGCGCCAACGACACCAAGGTCATCGGCTGGGACTGCCACGGCGGCCGCAACCAGGGCTGGTGGTACGACTCCGCGCGCAAGTCCGTCCACGTCGAACTCACCCACGACCGCTGCCTGGACGCCCCGGGCGCCAACTACGGCGCGGGGACCGGCCTGATCCTCTGGAACTGCCACGGCGGCGCCAACCAGCAGTGGGTCCGCGACGGCGCCACCCTGCGGCCCGCCGCCGCCCCGGGCATGTGCCTGACCGTGGCCGCCGCCCACGACCAGCTGCGCCTGCAGACCTGCAACGGCGCGGCGACGCAGCGCTTCGCGTAACCGCCCCGCACCACCCGGCCCCCCACACCCGGTCGGCCGCGCCGACCGGGTGTCCTCCACGTCCTCGGCAGGGCTCACAGCCGGCGCAGATGCTCACGCACCTCGCGCGGCCGATTGGTGATCAAGGTGTCCACGCCCAGCCGCACGCACAGCTCGACGTCCTCCGGCTCGTCGACCGTCCAGACGCGCACGCGCAGCCCCTTGGCCTTCAGCCGCGCCACCAGCCCCGGGTCCCTGCGCACCAGGTCGATACCGGGACCGGCGTGCCCGGCGAACGGCGGCCGCACCGGCCGCAGCCGCCGCTCGATGAGGTACACCGCGGGCAGCCCGGGAGCCAGCCGGTTCAGCCGCACCAGGGCGTTGCGGGAGAAGCTCATCACCTCGACCCGGCCGTCGGAGCCGTCGGCGAGCCCGTGCTCCTTGAGCACCCGTACGAGCTCGGCCTCCAGCCGGCCGCCGGCGCGGGTGGGGTGCTTGGTCTCGACGGCCAGCCCGACGGGCCGGTCGGCGGCCAGCGCCTCCTTGAGCAGGTCCTCGAAGAGCAGCACCTGCGCCCCGCGGTGCGCCTCGCCCTTCCAGCCGCCGAAGTCGAGCCCGGCCAGCTCCTCGTACGTCATGGCGGAGACGACCCCGCGCCCGTCGGAGGTCCGCTCGACCCGCCGGTCGTGCACGCACACGAGCCGCCCGTCGGCACTCAGCCGTACGTCGCACT
The DNA here is from genome assembly GCF_008704935.1 of Streptomyces vinaceus. Lineage (NCBI taxonomy): Bacteria > Bacillati > Actinomycetota > Actinomycetes > Kitasatosporales > Streptomycetaceae > Streptomyces > Streptomyces vinaceus. The sequence continues at coordinate 2,807,245 of NZ_CP023692.1, read as the reverse complement.
CCAGCGCGTCGGCGCCGTCGTCGATGGCCTGGCGGTAGGCGGCGAGGGTGTGCTCGGGGTGCTCGTGCGAGGCTCCCCGGTGGGCGATGACCCGTACATCGCGGGCGGTGGCGAGTGAACTCATGCCCCGACGTTATCCGGATGCGGTGACCGTCCCGGTACGGGATGCTGCGCGGATGGCTGAACACACGGTGATGCTCCACTGCGAACCGTGCGGCTCGTGCCGGTTCGAGGCGTGGCAGCACGTCGTCGCCGGCCGGCTGCGCCGGGTTCACGCTTTCGCAACTGCGCGCGGCGCGGGAGGACGGCCTGGAGGCGACCCCGGTGGAGGCGGAACTGCTGCGCGGCGGGCCCCGGGGGTGATCGTCCCGGGGCCCGCCGTGGTGGGGCGATCGCGCCCCGCCGGTTACGCCAGGCCCGGGCCGCGGACCGGGATGTGGGTGAACGTGGGCTCCGGGGCGGGGTTCTGGAAGAAGTCGTTGCCCTTGTCGTCCACGACGATGAAGGCCGGGAAGTCCTCGACCTCGATCTTCCAGACCGCCTCCATGCCGAGCTCCTCGTACTCCAGGACCTCGACCTTCTTGATGCAGTCCTGGGCCAGGCGCGCCGCCGGGCCGCCGATCGAGCCGAGGTAGAAGCCGCCGTGCGTACCGCACGCGTCCGTCACCTGCTGCGAGCGGTTGCCCTTGGCCAGCATGACCTTCGAGCCGCCCGCCGCCTGGAACTGCTCGACGTACGAGTCCATGCGGCCGGCCGTCGTCGGGCCGAAGGAGCCCGAGGCGTAGCCCTCGGGGGTCTTCGCCGGGCCGGCGTAGTAGACCGGGTGGTCCTTCAGGTACTGCGGCATCGGCGCGCCCGAGTCCAGCAGTTCCTTGATCTTGGCGTGTGCGATGTCGCGCGCCACGACCAGCGGGCCCGTCAGGGAGAGCCGCGTCTTCACGGGGTGCCTGGTCAGCTCCGCGAGGATGTCGTCCATCGGCTGGTTCAGGTCGATCGACACCACGTCCGAGGACTCGGAGAGGTGCTCGTCCGTCGTCTCCGGGAGGAAGCGGGCCGGGTCGCGCTCCAGCTGCTCCAGGAAGACGCCCTCCGCGGTGATCTTCGCGGTCGCCTGGCGGTCCGCCGAGCAGGACACCGCGATGGCCACCGGCAGCGACGCGCCGTGGCGCGGGAGGCGGACGACGCGCACGTCGTGGCAGAAGTACTTGCCGCCGAACTGCGCGCCGATGCCGATCTTCTGCGTCAGCTCGAAGACCTGCTGCTCCAGCGCCTCGTCGCGGAAGCCGTGGCCCAGGGGGGAGCCCTCGCGCGGGAGCTCGTCGAGGTAGTGGGCCGAGGCGTACTTCGCGGTCTTGAGCGCGTGCTCCGCCGACGTGCCGCCGACCACGATCGCCAGGTGGTACGGCGGGCAGGCCGCGGTGCCCAGCGAACGGATCTTCTCCTCCAGGAACTTCATCATGGAGGCCTCGTTGAGGACCGCCTTCGTCTCCTGGTAGAGGAAGGACTTGTTGGCGGAGCCGCCGCCCTTGGCCATGAAGAGGAACTTGTACGCGCCGCCGTCCGTCGCGTACAGCTCGATCTGCGCGGGCAGGTTCGAGCCGGTGTTCTTCTCCTCCCACATGGTGAGGGGGGCCATCTGCGAGTAGCGCAGGTTCAGGCGCGTGTAGGCGTCGTAGATGCCGCGGGACAGGGCCGCCTCGTCGGCGCCCTCCGTCAGTACGTTCTGGCCGCGCTTGCCCATCACGATCGCCGTGCCCGTGTCCTGGCACATCGGCAGGACGCCGGCCGCCGCGATGTTCGCGTTCTTGAGGAGGTCGAGCGCGACGAACTTGTCGTTCGAGGAGGCCTCGGGGTCGTCGATGATCCGGCGCAGCTGCGCGAGGTGCGCGGGGCGCAGGAAGTGCTGGATGTCGTGGACGGCCTCTTCGGCGAGCTTGCGCAGCGCCTCGGGCTCGACCTTGAGGAACGTACGGCCGTCGGCCTCGAACGTCGAGACGCCCTCCGAGGTCACCAGCCGGTAGGGGGTGGTGTCCTCGCCCAGGGGCAGCAGGTCGGTGTAGGCAAACTCTGGCATGACGGCAGTCGTTCCTCACTCGGCAGACGGCGCTGACGACCATTTGGCAGCGCGGCTATCCAGCGTAGGACCTCCGTGCCGGGCCGCGTCTGTGAGGTAAGGCTCACTGTCAACTGCGGGCGACTATCGCGATCTATCGCGTATCGCTATGCTGGCTGACGTGGACCTGGAAAAGAAGCCTGCCGCGCCTGCCGCCGCCCCCGCCGAACTGCGGGCCTCCGATGCCGATCGCGACCGGATCGCGCACATCCTGGCCGATGCCCTCGCCGAGGGCCGGCTCACCGCCGACGAGCACTCCGAGCGGCTGGACTCGCTGTACACCGTGAAGACCGTCGGCGAGCTGGAGGTGCTCGTACGGGACCTCCCGGCGCCCGGCGGCCCCGCCGCGGCGCCCGCGTACGGGCGGCAGCACCCCGGCCCGACCGCCACCGGCCGGGCGCCGGTCTCGGAGACCGTGGTCGCCGTGTGCAGCAGCTCCACCCGCAAGGGCCGCTGGCGGCCGGGCCCGCACACCCGCGTGGTCTCGGTCCTCGGCGACGTCACCATCGACCTGACCGAGGCCGTCTTCGAGCAGCAGGTCACCGAGATCGAGGTGACGAGCGTCCTCGGGAACGTCGAGATCACGGTCCCGGAGAACGTGACGCTCCGCGGCTACGGCAGCGGCGTCCTCGGCAACTTCGAGGTGCACGGCGAGGGCCGCGCCGAGACCACCGACCCGAGCGCGCCGGTCGTGATCATCCGCGGCTTCGCCCTGCTCGGCAACATCGAGGCCCGGCCCAAGCTGGGCGCCCGCCTCGTCGACCTGGCACTCAAGCTGCGCAAGCGCCTCCAGAGCTAGGGCGTGTCTTTCGCCGTGCCCCGCGCCGTGCCCCGCGGAGCATGCCGGGCCCGTCCTACGATCGGCCCATGACCGCATCCGGGTGGGACCTGCTCGATCACGCCCACGCGGCGCTGCGCTCCGTCGCGGACGCGGTGCCCGCCGACGGCTGGGGCCGCCCGACCCCCTGCGAACGGTGGAATGCCGGCCAAGTGCTCCGGCACGCGGCCGGCGACCAGCTCGCCTACGCCGCCCGCCTGACCGGCGGTCCCGGACCGGCCGAGGACCCGTTCGCACCCTCCGACACCCTGGCCGGCGCCCCCGCGCAGCTGCTGGAGCCGGCCCTCGAAGCCGCTGCCGGGGCCTTCGCCGGCGTCGCGCCCGGTACGCCCGAGGTCGCCGTCCCGCTGCCCCCGTTCAGCCTCCCCGCCGAGACCGCCGTCGGCGCGGCCGCGCTCGACGCCGCCGTCCACGCCTGGGACATCGCCGTCGCCACCGGCCTGCCCTCCCCGCTGACCCCGGCCCTCGCCGCGGCCCTGCGCCCGGCTGCGCAGGTGCTCGCCGAGCCCTTGCGCGGCTTCGCGTACGGCCCGGCGCTGCCGATCGCCCCCGGCGCGGCCGGCGACCCGGTCGCCTCGCTGCTCGCCTTCCTCGGCCGCCGGCCCGGCTGGACGCCCCCGGACGCGTGACGAGGGGGCTCAGGGGTGCGGGGGCGCCGGGCGTGAACGGGCCCGCGCGCGGGCGTGCGCGGGCGTGCGCGGACGCATGCCGGCGTCGCCTTTCGGTCGAAGTTCGGCGGGGTGGCGCCCTCGGTCCACGCAGTGCTTAGGGGCGCGCACAGCGGGTAGGGACAGGTGCATCGTCTCTCGCTTGCGTATACGTCGTCAGGAGTAGGCCGTGCCGCATCCGCCGCATCAGTCCCTGCAGGTAGCCGCCGTACCGAGCCTTCAGGCGCGTCCGGCCGCCGTACCGAAGCCGCGGGTGCCGGCGAGGGAAGATGACGGCCCATGGCACGCGGAGGCGGTGTGCCGCCGGGACGAGGCGGGGCTGTTCTTCGCCCCCTCCAAGGAGCCCACGGCGGCCCGGCTCTCCCGCGAGGAGGCCGCGAAGCGGGTCTGCGCGCGCTGCCCGGTCATGGTCGCCTGCCGCGAGCACGCACTGCTCCAGCCCGAGCCGTACGGGGTGTGGGGCGGTCTCACCGCGGCCGAGCGCCGCGTGGTGCTGGCCCGCCGCAGGCGCCGCGCGGCGGAGCTGCGCCAAGCGCCCGGGGCCGGGTCCATAGCCGCCGCGGGCTGAGTCCCGTACGTACGAGAGCGAGAGGGGCGCCCACCGCCGCACGCGGTGGGCGCCCCTCTCGCCGTACCTGCTGCCCTGTTCGCAGGCTTCCTACTGGGCGCGGTCGAAGTCGATCGCGCTGTACGCGCGCAGCTTCGACAGCCGGTGGGTCGAGTCGATCTGCCGGATCGTGCCGGACTTCGAGCGCATGACCAGCGAGGACGTGGTCGCGGTCTCCGAGCGGTAGTGCACGCCGCGCAGAAGCTCGCCGTCCGTGATGCCGGTGGCGACGAAGAAGACGTTCTCGCCGGAGACCAGGTCGTTGGTGTGCAGGACCCGGTCCAGGTCGTGGCCGGCGTCGATGGCCTTCTGGCGCTCCGCCTCGTCCTTCGGCCACAGCTTGCCCTGGATCGTGCCGCCGAGGCACTTGATGGCGCAGGCCGAGATGATGCCCTCGGGGGTGCCGCCGATGCCGAGGAGCAGGTCCACGCCGGTGCCCTCGCGGACGGCCATGACCGAGCCCGCGACGTCGCCGTCCGAGATGAACTTGATGCGCGCGCCCGTCTCGCGGATCTCCTTGACGATGCCCTCGTGGCGGGGGCGGTCCAGGATGATCACCGTGACGTCCTCGACGGCCATCCTCTTGGCCTTGGCGACGCGGCGGATGTTGACCGAGACCGGGGCGTTGATGTCGACGAAGTCGGCGGCCTCGGGGCCGGTGACCAGCTTCTCCATGTAGAAGACCGCGGACGGGTCGAACATGGTGCCGCGGTCGGCGGCGGCCAGAACGGCGATGGCGTTCGGCATGCCCTTGGCGTTCAGGGTGGTGCCGTCGATCGGGTCGACCGCGATGTCCACCTCGGCACCGGTGCCGTCGCCGACGCGCTCGCCGTTGAACAGCATCGGGGCTTCGTCCTTCTCGCCCTCGCCGATGACGACGACGCCGTTCATCGAGACGGTGGAGATCAGGGTCCGCATCGCGTTGACCGCGGCGCCGTCGGCGCCGAGCTTGTCGCCGCGCCCGACCCACCGGCCCGCGGCCATGGCGGCGGCCTCGGTCACCCGGACGAGTTCCAGGGCCAGGTTGCGGTCGGGGGCCTCCGGAGAGACTTCGAGCTGGGGCGGCAGGTTGTGCTCGGTCATCGGAGCGCACCTTTCTGTACGGCGACGGCCGGGAAGTGAGGGTGCTGGAACTCTATCGGTACGTCGACAAATTGAGCAGACCGGGTCACGTATGAGCGGAATACCGGTCAGGCGTTTGGCGTGAGCGGACATCTTGCGGAACGGCTCGCGGCCCCGGGCGGGCGACGCGCCGACCCCGGCGGAGATCACTCCCGGTCATGGGGGACGATGGTGGCGTGGCAGGTATGAAGGGCAAGCAGACGGTCTGGGACATGGTCCGGTCGCTGGCGGTGATCGGTGTCGTCGTGGCGGGGATCTACATCTTCATCCCACATGACGAGAAGGCCGATCCGACACACGTGGTCGACTACCGGGTGGAGACGATCACCGCCCGGCGCGCGGCGCCGTATCCGGTGGCGGCGCCCGTGGGGCTCCCCGCGCAGTGGCGGGCGACCTCGGTGACGTACGACCGCAAGGCGGGGAACGCCTGGCACCTGGGGTTCCTGGACCCGAAGGGCCAGTACGTCGCGATCGAGCAGTCCAGCGACGCCTCGGCCAAGCACCTGGCCTCCGTCACCCAGAAGGCCGAGCCGACCGGGCAGACGCAGCAGATCGGCGACCTGGTGTGGGAGCGCTGGGAGGGCGAGAAGTACGACGCCCTCGTCCGGCAGGAGCAGGGCTACGCCACGGTCGTGACCGGTACGGCCTCCTTCGAGGACCTGGGTGCGATGGTGGCGGCGCTGGAGTTCAAGCAGGGCGCGCAGCAGTGACGTCGTGACGCCGTGAGGCAGTGAGCCGTGAGGCACTGAGACGCCGTGAGGCAGTGACGCAAGGTCCCCGTGGCATACGAGAAGGCCGCTCCCCGGAACCCCGGGGGAGCGGCCTTCTGCGTACGCGTGCCGGACCCGGCCTCAGACGGTGGTGATGACCTCGTCGAAGCTCAGGCGCGGGGAGCGGTCGAACCAGGCGGCCTCGCCCGGCTTGCCGATGTTGACGACCATGATCGGGGTGTGGTCGGCGTCCAGGAACTCCTTCTGGATGCCGGCGAGGTCGGCGCCGGTCATCGGGCCCGCGGCCAGGCCGGCGGCGCGGACGCCCACGATGAAGTAGGCGGCCTGAAGGGCTGCGTTCACCAGCGCGGACTGCTCACGCACCGGGCGCTCGGAGAAGAACATGTCCTTGGCCGGCGGGAAGTGCGGCAGCAGGCGCGGCAGCTCCTCGTGGAACTCGTTGTCCGCGGAGAGGATCGCGACGAGCGGCGCGGCGGCGGTCTTGGCCTGGTTGCCCTCGGCCATGTGCTTCACCAGGCGCTCGCGTGCCTCGGGGGAACGGACCAGGGTGATGCGCAGCGGGGTGCCGTTGAAAGCGGTCGGGCCGAACTTCACCAGGTCGTAGATCGCCTGGACCTGCTCCTCGGTCACCGGCTCGTCGGAGAACGAGTTGGCGGTGCGGGCCTCGCGGAACAGCAGGTCCTGGGCGGCGGAGTCGAGAACGAGAGACATCGGAAAGCCTTCTTCCATACATGCGGAGGTGAAGCGATGCCCCGACTCTAAGCCGAAAGTGGTAGAACTTTCAACTAAATCTGCTGGAGGATGACTCACATCACGTTTGACGGGCTGCTCAGGCGTCCCGCCCGTCGCTCTCGCCGCTCGTCCCGCCGCCGTCGGCCCCCGCCTCCCGGGCCGCCAGCGCCGAGTCGAGCCGGGCGCGGGCGCCCTCCAGCCAGCGCCGGCAGACCTGGGCGAGTTCTTCCCCGCGCTCCCAGAGCGCGAGCGAGTCCTCCAGCGAGGTGCCGCCGGCCTCCAGCTTGCGGACGACCTCGATGAGCTCGTCCCGGGCCTGCTCGTACCCCAACGAGGTATCGGTTTCCGTCATTCCCGTCCCGCCTTGTCCGTGTCGTCGTCCATCGAATCCACCCGTACGCAGAACTCGCCCTGCGCGACCCGCGCCCGCAGCACCTCGTCCCCGGACACCTCCTCCGGCGAGCGCACCACGTGCCCGTCCGCCCGCTGGAGCACGGCGTACCCCCGCTCCAGCGTCGCCGCCGGGGAGAGCGCCACCACCCGGGCCAGGGTGTGCGCCAGCTCCGAATCCGCCCGGTCCAGCAGGTGCCCCAGCGTCCGCCGGGTCCGCCCCAGCAGGGCCTCCAGCTCCGCCTCGCGCGTCTCCACCATCCGCTGGGGATGGACGAAGACCGGCCGGGCCAGTGCGTGCGCGAGCCCGCGCTCCTCCCGGTCGAGCAGCCCGCGCACGGCCCGCAGCCCCCGGCCCTGGAGCTGGCGTACCCGCTCCAGCTCCTCGCCCACGTCCGGGACCACCTTCTTCGCCGCGTCCGTGGGGGTGGAGGCCCGCAGGTCCGCGACGAGGTCCAGCAGCGGGGAGTCGGGCTCGTGCCCGATCGCCGAGACCACGGGCGTACGGGCCGCCGCGACCGTGCGTACGACCTCCTCGTCGGAGAACGGCAGCAGGTCCTCCACGCTGCCCCCGCCGCGCGCCACGATGATCACGTCGACCTCGTCGAGGGCGTCGAGCTCCTTGACCGCCCGGATCACCTGGGGCACCGCGTTCACCCCCTGGACCGCGACGTTGCGCACCTCGAAGCGGACCGCCGGCCAGCGCCGCCGGGCGTTCTCCAGTACGTCCCGCTCGGCCGCCGAGGCCCGCCCGACCACCAGCCCGATGAGCTGGGGCAGGAAGGGCAGCGGCTTCTTGCGGTCCGGCGCGAACAGGCCCTCCGAGGCGAGCGAGCGCTTGAGCTTCTCCAGCCGGGCGAGCAGCTCGCCGATGCCGACGGGCCGTATCTCCGTCGCCCGCAGCGAGAGCTGCCCGCGCGGCGCGTACCACTCGGGCTTGGCCAGGACGACGACCCGCGCGCCCTCCGTCACGACGTCCGCGACCTCGTCGAAGACCTGGCGGTAGCAGGTGACGCTGAGGGAGATGTCGTGCGAGGGGTCGCGCAGCGTCAGGAAGACCACCCCCGCCCCCGGCCGCCGCGAGAGCTGCGTGATCTGCCCCTCCACCCACACCTGGCCCAGCCGGTCGATCCAGCCCCCGATGAGCCGGGACACCCGGCCGACCGGCAGCGGCGCGTCAGCCGACGTATTCAGACCCATGTACGCAGGCTATCCGCCCGCGCCGACAGCCACACTGACAGGGCTTCAGGGGCCGGCCGCGGTGTCGGGACCGGTCCGGTCCGAACGAAGCCGCCCGGCCCGACCGGCACGACACCCCTAGGCCGTGTCCTCCGGGTCGCGGCGCGTTCCCTGGAGCGCCAGGACCGCCAGCCCCACCGCCAGCCAGACCGCGCCGACCACCTGCGCCGTCCAGGCCGCCTCCACGATCACCGCGATCGTCACGGCCGCACCCAGCACCGGCAGCAGCAGGTGCTTCCACCAGACCGGGGGCCCCGCCCCCCGCTTGACCACGAACCAGCCCACCACCGAGGCGTGCAGCAGCGTGAACGCCACCAGCGCGCCCACGTCCACCACCGAGACCAGCTGGTCCAGCCCGTCGTCGCGGCGCGCCGCCCACACCGCCGCGACCAGCGTGATCGTCGCCGCCACCAGCAGCGCCGGCCGCGGGGTCCCGTCCGAGGTGCGCGCGAGCACCCCTGGCAGCCGCCGCTCGCGGGCCATCGCGAACACCAGCCGCCCGGCCGCCGCCTGCCCGGCCAGCGCCGCGAAGGCCGCCCCGATCGCCTTGCTGACCGCGACCAGATCGTGCAGCCAGGTCCCGACCGAGGACTCCACCGCGGTGTAGAACGCCGGGCCCTGCTGCGCCGGATCGGCCGCCAGCTGCGCCGAGGACACCGGCATCAGCAGCGCCGCCAGGTAGCTCTGCACAACGAACAGCACCCCGGCCAGCGCCAGACAGAAGAGCACCGCCCGCGCCACCCGCGCCGAGCCCCCCGTCACCTCCTCCGCGAACGAGGCGATCGCGTCGAAGCCGAGGTACGAGAGCACCGCCACCGACACCGCGCCCAGCACGGCCGCCAGGGAGAAGCCCAGCGAGCCGTCCCCGGTCAGCGGCGACAGCCAGCCGCGCTGCGCCCCGTCCCGTACCAGCACCGTCACCGCGGACACCACGAACACCAGCAGTACCGCGATCTCCATCGTCAGCACGGCGAAGCCCACGCGCGCGGCCGCCCGTACGCCCCACAGGTTCAGCGCGGTGGTCACCAGCACGGCCAGCGCCGTCCACACCCACCGGGAGACCTCCGGGACCAGCGCGTTCATCGCGATCCCGGAGAAGAGGTAGGCGACCGCCGGGATCAGCAGGTAGTCGAGCATCGCCATCCAGCCGGCGATCAGCCCCGCGCCCTCGCCGAGTCCCTTGCGGGCGTACGTGAAGACCGAGCCGGCCTGCGGGGCCACCCGGACCATCTGTGCGTAACTGAAGGCCGTGAAGGCCATCGCCACCGTCGCGCAGAGGTAGACGAGCGCCACGGCGCCGTGCGATTTCGCGTCGAGGGTGCCGAAGACCCCGACCGGGGCCATGGGGGCGATGAAGAGGAGCCCGTACACGACCAGGTCCCGGAACCCGAGGCTCCGCCGGAGGGCCGCCCTCGGCGCCGTACCGGGATCCGTCACGGACGCCATCATTCCTCCGAGGGGCGGTCGGCTCGTACGTTCGACCCAGTCTGTGCCGAACGGGCGACGCCCGGCCTCCTGGAGACCCCCGTACGATGGACCGCATGACTGCTGCCGCCCCTGTTCCCGCTTCCCGACGCGTCCTGCTCGCCGCCCCGCGCGGCTACTGCGCGGGCGTGGACCGAGCCGTGATCGCCGTCGAGAAGGCCCTTGAGCAGTACGGCGCGCCGGTCTACGTGCGCCACGAGATCGTGCACAACAAGTACGTCGTGCAGACCCTGGAGAAGAAGGGCGCCATCTTCGTCGAGCGGACGGAGGAGGTCCCCGAGGGCTCCATCGTGATGTTCTCCGCCCACGGCGTGGCGCCGGTGGTGCACGAGGAGGCGGCGCGCGGCAAGCTGGCGACGATCGACGCGACCTGCCCGCTGGTCACCAAGGTGCACAAGGAAGCGATCCGGTACGCCAACGAGGACTTCGACATCCTCCTCATCGGCCACGAGGGCCACGAGGAGGTCATCGGCACCTCGGGCGAGGCGCCGGACCACATCACGATCGTGGACGGCCCGCACGACGTGGAGAAGGTCCAGGTCCGGGACGAGTCGAAGGTCGTCTGGCTGTCCCAGACCACTCTCTCGGTCGACGAGACGATGGAGACGGTCGACGCGCTGAAGACCAAGTTCCCGCTGCTGGTCTCGCCGCCGAGCGACGACATCTGCTACGCCACCTCCAACCGCCAGGCGGCGGTGAAGGTGATGGGCGCCGACTCCGACCTGGTCATCGTGGTCGGCTCCAAGAACTCCTCGAACTCCATCCGCCTCGTCGAGGTGGCCAAGGACGCCGGCGCCCGCGCCGCGCACCTGGTGGACTTCGCGAGCGAGATCGACGAGGCCTGGCTGGAGGGCGTCACCACGGTCGGCCTGACCTCGGGCGCCTCGGTGCCGGAGGTGCTGGTCGAGGAGGTCCTGGAGTGGCTGGCCGCCCGCGGCTACGCGGACGTGGAGATCGTCAAGACGGCGGAGGAGTCCATCACCTTCTCCCTGCCGAAGGAGCTGCGCCGCGACCTGCGCGCCGAAGCGGCCTCGCTGGTCGCCGAGAAGTAGGCCGTTTCGTTTCGTACGGTGTGTCCATGCAGATCTTCGGTGTGGACATCGGCGGTTCCGGGATCAAGGGCGCTCCCGCGGACCTGGACCGTGGCGAGCTGGCGCAGGAGCGCCACAAGGTACTGACACCGCAGCCGGCCACCCCCGACGGGGTGGCCGGCTGTGTCGTCGAGGTGGTGCGCCACTTCGACTGGGACGGACCGGTGGGGGTGACGTTCCCGGGGGTGGTCACCGGCGGGGTGACCCGGACGGCGGCCAACATGGACAAGGGCTGGATCGGCGTCGACACGGCCACCCTGCTCTCGCAGCGGCTCGGAGGCCAGCCGGTCACGGTGCTCAACGACGCGGACGCGGCCGGGATCGCGGAGATGACTTACGGCGCGGGCAAGGGCCGCGGCGGGACGGTGATCATGCTGACGCTGGGCACGGGCATCGGCAGCGCGCTGTTCACGGACGGCCGGCTCGTGCCGAACACCGAGCTCGGCCACCTGGAGCTCAAGGGCCACGACGCGGAGAAGCGGGCGTCGGTCAAGGCCAAGGAGGACGGGGACCTGACCTGGGAGCGCTGGGCGCACCGGGTGCAGCGGTACCTGGAGCACGTGGAGATGCTCTTCTCCCCGGACCTGTTCATCATCGGCGGCGGCGTCAGCCGCAAGCCGGAGAAGTTCCTTCCGCTGATCGAGGACGTACGGGCCGAGATCGTGCCGGCGAAGCTCCAGAACAACGCGGGGATCGTGGGGGCGGCAATGGCGGCGCGCGGCCTGAAGCAGTGAGGTGATCAGGCCGTCCGGCGCGGGAGCCTGCGCCGGGAGATGAGCACGGCCTTGCGCACGACGACGATCAGCGCCGAGACGAGGGTCCCGCCGTACAGCCAGCCGGCGTGCAGCGACAGGGCGGACACGATGCCCATGACCTCCGCGCCGAAGCCGCCGGAGCCGCCGGAGATCGGCCAGACTCCGGCGGCGAAGGCGATCGGCGCGGAGATCGGCGCGGTGATCAGGTCGGCGGGGCGCACCCAGAGGGCGGTGGCGGCCGCGACGGGCAGGAAGAGCAGCCCGTACGCGAGCAGCGAGCCGCCGAAGAGCAGCCAGGAGACCCCGCCGGCCAGGGTCATCGCGACGCAGGCGAACAGCCCGCCGCCGAGCCCGGTCAGCCGGGGCCTGGGCATCCGTACGCGCACCCCCCGGGCGGCCGCGGGCCGCGGCCGGCCGCCGCCGCCCTGGGCGGGTACGCCGCCGATGGGCCGGTCCGGGCGCCGCAGCGGCGCCCGCTCCGGCTGCTGTCGCTGCGGGTGATCCACCGAACGCGTCTTGTAGTGCTCCACCCCACCACGCTAGGCGGGCCGAGCGCGGTATCGGTGTGGGGACACGCGTACAACGAGTGCCACTCATCGGAAAGTAAACTGTCCGGTGGCCCACTCCCGGGCCGCCGCCCCCTCCAGCTACGGGAAGTCGCCAACGTGTCGCTCACGATCGGAATCGTCGGCCTGCCGAATGTCGGCAAGTCGACCCTGTTCAACGCCCTGACCAAGAACGACGTGCTGGCGGCCAACTACCCGTTCGCCACCATCGAGCCGAACGTCGGCGTCGTCGGCGTCCCGGACCCGCGCCTGGCCGTCCTCGCCGGCATCTTCGGCTCGCAGCGCGTCCTGCCGGCGACGGTCGACTTCGTCGACATCGCGGGCATCGTGCGCGGCGCCTCGGAGGGTGAGGGCCTGGGCAACAAGTTCCTGGCGAACATCCGTGAGTCGGACGCGATCTGCCAGGTCATCCGTGCCTTCAAGGACGAGAACGTCGTGCACGTCGACGGCAAGGTCTCGCCGAAGGACGACATCGAGACGATCAACACCGAGCTGATCCTCGCCGACCTCCAGTCCATCGAGAAGGCGGTGCCGCGCCTGACGAAGGAGTCCCGCCTCCAGAAGGACAAGGTCGCGGTCCTGGCGGCGGTCGAGAAGGCCCAAAAGATCCTCGAAGCGGGCGACACCCTCTTCTCGCACGGCATCACGAAGGGCACGGAGCAGGGCGACCTGCTGCACGAGCTGCACCTGCTGACGACGAAGCCGTTCCTCTACGTGTTCAACGTGGACGAGGACGAGCTGGTGGACGACGCCTTCAAGGCGGAGCAGAGCGCGCTGGTGGCCCCGGCGGAGGCGATCTTCCTCAACGCCAAGCTGGAGCAGGACCTCTCGGAGCTGGACGACGAGGAGGCCCTGGAGCTCCTCCAGTCGGTCGGCCAGGACGAGCCGGGCCTCGCCACCCTCGGCCGCGTCGGCTTCGCCACGCTGGGCCTGCAGACCTACCTGACGGCCGGCCCGAAGGAAACCCGCGCCTGGACGATCAAGCAGGGCGCCACGGCCCCCGAGGCGGCCGGCGTGATCCACACCGACTTCCAGCGCGGCTTCATCAAGGCCGAGGTCATCTCCTTCGCGGACCTGGTCGAATGCGGCTCGGTCCCCGAAGCCCGCGCCAAGGGCAAGGCCCGCATGGAGGGCAAGGACTACGTCATGCAGGACGGCGACGTGGTCGAATTCCGCTTCAACGTCTGAGCGGATGAAATAACACCACGTCGCTGACGTGGCAAACATGCAGGTCAGAAGGGGTCGGACTCTGTCGAGTCCGACCCCTTCGCCGTCACCGTGCTGGATGGGTGCTGGATATTCTGACGCGGGGTCAGCGGCAATCAGGTCTCGTAAACGGTAGACCTGTGTCCCACATGGACGACCCACACCACGAGCTCTCCGTTGTCGATCGTGTAGACGACCCGGTAGTCGCCGACTCGCAGCCGACGGCGTTCCGGCTGCGACACGAGTGCGGTGGTGTTGAACCCGAGGGGATCGCTCTCCAGCTCGGTCAGCTTGGCCAGGATGCGCAGCGCCACGTCGCGAGGGATCTTCCGAAGCTCGGCCTGCGCCTCCGGTCGGAAGACGGTCCGGTACTCACTCACCGCGCGCCAGCGTCTCCCTCATGACGTCCTCGATCGGGATGCCGGGTGCCGGGTTGGCCATGCGCTCGTCGATGATCCGGTTGATCTCGCGCTCTTCCCACTCCTGGTACTTGCGCAGCACCTCGATGGAGACGACGGCGGCGACTTCCTTGCCCCGGCGCGTGATGACCGTGGGTACGTCGTCGCGGTCCGCACGCTCCACGACTTCCGCCAGGTGGGCGCGCACGTCGCGGATGGACTCTATGGGCAGTGGCTGCGTCATGCGCTCAAGCGTACCGAGTGTGCCATGTGTACACCACTCTCCCGTGGTGCTGGATGTGCTGGATGAACCCGCACCGTGCTGGATCGGTGCGCGGATGCAGGTCAGGCCCTTCTGTTGTCCGCAACAGTCCGCAGAGGCCTCGCTTCGGGGTGGTGCCCGAGCACGGGGGCTCGGCGCGCGCAAACGGGGTGGGGCCGGACGGGTGGGCGGCGGGGCTCGTTGACGGGTGGATCTTGGTGAGTAGGGTCACGGAGCGCACGCGGTCTCGACAGCAGACCCGGGGGGAGCGTGGGCGCTCGGGAGGCTCAGGCCGTGACCAGATGGCGATTGCGCACGCGGTTGTGGACCGCGGTGACCACCACCGGCCTGTTGTTGGCCCTCGCCCCCGGACTGGCCGCTGCTGCGCCCCCGGGCGCCGCCGATCCTGCCGATCCGACCGTCCGGCGCGACCCCGCCACCGGCCACGCCCGGATGATCTTCAACTCCGGGGGGTACCTGACCCCGCCGTCCGGGCAGGCCCCCGAGCACGTCGCGCTCGCCTACGTACGCGACGACCGCGGGGAGTTCGGCCTCACCGCCCGGCAGGCCGAGCAGCTCGTCGTCGTCTCCTCGTACCCCACCCGGCACAACGGGGCCCGCCAGGTGACCATCGGCCAGAGCATCGACGGCATGCGCGTCCACGGCGGGCTCCTCACCGCCACCGTCGACAAGCGCGGCCGCCTCGTGATCCTCGGCGGCGCCGTCGTCACCGCCGAACCCGCCGGCACCGTCGAGCTGACGGCCCAGCAGGCCCTCGACCAGGCGGCCGAGGCGCAGGGCGCCCGCCCCCAGCACGCGCTGACCGGCACCGACAACCGCGACAAGGGCCGGCAGAAGTTCAAGAACGTCTACGCCAAGCGCCTCACGAAGCCCAACGACGTCACCGCCGAGCTGGTCTGGTTCCCCGCCGACTCCGGCCGCGAGCTGCGTCCCGCCTGGCTCACCGACATCGAGGTCTCCGGCACCTCCTGGTACGAGACGGTGGTCGACGCCGCCGACGGCCGGGTCCTCAGCCGTCAGAGCCGCTACCACCACGCCGGCCCCCAGGGCACCGTCTTCACGGCCCAGCACCCCGACATCGCCGGCGCCACCCGCACCGTCACCCCGTTCACCGGCCGCGACGGCTCCTGGGTCGCGGACCGCCTGACCCAGGGCAACAACGCCAACGCGTACCGGGACGAGGACGGCGACAACACGGTCCCGGACACCGGGAACGACGCGCTGCGCCCACAGTCCCCGGCGAGCGGCGACCCGAACCACCAGCACTTCGACTACACGTTCAACGACACCTGGCGCACCAACGCCAGCGCCACGCAGGCCAACCTCGACGCCGACGTCAACCCGGTCATCACGCAGCTCTTCTACTACACCAACGTGATGCACGACTACCTCTACGACCTCGGGTTCGACGAGGCGTCGCGCAACTTCCAGGTGAACAACTTCGGCCGCGGCGGCTCGGGCAACGACCCCGTCCTTGCCGAGGCGCAGGACGGCTGGGACCTCGGCTGCCTCGACGACGCCACGCCGCCGAACAAGATCCGCTGTACGAACAACGCCAACTTCGGCACCCCCGGGGACGGCACCAGCCCGCGCATGCAGATGTACATGTGGCAGCCGCCGGGCCGGCCGTACCGCGACGGTTCGCTCGACGGAGACGTCATCGCGCACGAGTACGGACACGGCGTCTCCAGCCGCCTCGTCGGCGGCGGCAACCTCGGCGACGGCCCCCAGACCGGGGCCCTCGGGGAGGGCTGGAGCGATACGATCTCCTTCCTCAAGTGGGGCGACGCGACGGTCGGAGAGTACGTCACCGGGAACACCTCCACCGGCATCCGTTCGCAGGCCTACGACACGTCCACCGAGAAGTGGGGCACCTTCAACCCCGCCCGCGGCGTGCACCGCAACGGCGAGATCTGGGCCGCGACGGTGTACGACATCCGCGAGGCGAAAGGCGTCGCGTTCACCCAGCAGCTCGTCGTCGACGGCATGAAGAACACCGTCAGCACCCCGAGCTACCTCGACGCGCGCGACGGCATCCTGGCCGCCGACATGACCAACAACGCGGGCGCCAACCAGTGCCTGCTGTGGCGGGTCTTCGCCGGCCGCGGCATGGGCGCCAACGCCGCGTCCAGCACCGACCAGACCACCGTGACCGCCGACGAGACCGTCCCGGCCGCCTGTCTGCCGACCGCGAAGGCGGGCGGTCCCTACACGGCGAACGAGGGTACGGACGTCACCCTCAGCGCGGCCGGCTCCACCAAGGGGACCGCGCCCTCGGCCGGGAACCCGGCCTCCTACGCCTGGGACCTCGACAACGACGGCCAGTACGACGACGCCACCGGGGTCACCGCCACCTTCGGCGCGGTGGGCCGGGACGGCGTCTTCCCCGTCGGGCTGAAGGTGACCGACGCCGCCGGCAACACCGACACCGACGCGACGACGGTCACCGTCGCGAACGCCGCACCGGTCGTGACGCTCGACCCGGTCACCCCGGCCGGGGAGAACAGCCCGATCACCCTCACGGGCCGGATCAGCGACGCGGGCTGGCTCGACCCGCTGACCGCCACCGTCGACTGGAAGGACGGCGCGGGCCCGCAGGAGCTCGCCGGCACGCCGGAGAACGACCGCCCGGACGCGACGCTGACCTTCACCGCGGAGCACACGTACGGGGACGACGGGACCTTCCCCGTCGAGGTCTGCGGCAGCGACGACGACACGAGGACCTGCCGGACCGTCGACGCGACGGTCTCCAACACCGCCCCGACCGCGGCGATCTCGGGCGACGGGCAGACGGCCTACAACGGGCAGAAGGCCTTCATCGCCCACGCCGGCACCCCGGTCGCCGTCACCGGCGCCTCGGCCGACCCGGGCAGCGACGACCTGACCCTGAACTGGCTGTGGGGCGACGGCGCCTCGGACGGCCTGGTCTCGCTGGTGAACCCGCCGGCCACCGACCCGGACCCGAGCCCCTCCGTCCAGCCGCGCGACGTGACGGCGACGAGGTCGCACGCGTACCCGGCGGCCTGCCTGTCCACGCTGACGCTGACCAGCACCGACGACGACGGCGGCTCCGCCTCCGACACCGCCTCCGTCATCACCACCGGCAATGTGAAGTGGGCGCACAACCAGGCGTACTGGATGAAGGAGTTCGGCGGGCCCTCTCCGAAGCACTTCACGGCCGCGCAGCGGGCCTGCCTGCTGGGCGTCGCCTCGTTCATGAGCGCCGTGTACGGGCCGCTCACCGACGCCCAGGCGTACGCGATCCTCGGCTCGGGCTCCCCGGAGCCGAGGCCGCTGCTCTCCCAGCAGCTGCTCGCGGCGTGGCTCAACTTCGCGAACGGGTCGTACGACCTGTCCACGCCGGTCGACACCGACGGCGACCGGCAGCCGGACTCGACCTTCGGGGCGGCGGTGGCGAACGCCGAGGCCGTCCACAACAACCCGGCGTCGACGCGGAACCAGCTGCTGAACCAGGTCGACGTACTGCTGCGCTTCAACGTGCGTGACGGTGGCTGACCGCCGCCTGGTGTGCCTCGCCGCCCTCGCCCTCGCTTTCACGGGGTGCGGGGGCGGCGGGGCGCGTCCGCCGCAGAAGGGGACGCACGCGTCGGGCGCGGGCGGTACGGGCGATACGGGCGATACGGGCGGCACCGGTGATCCGGAGGGCGGTACGCGGGCCACGGCGGCCGCTACGCAGCCCCCGGCGCAGGGCCGCGTCCTGACCGGGGCCGACGACGGCTTCGCGGGCCGGCTCACCGTCGGGCAGACGGCCAGGCTCCGCCTGCCCCTCCCGGAAGGCGGACCGGAACCCACCGCCGAGGGCGATGCCGTCCTGCTGATCCGCGTCAGCAACGTGACGGGCACCGGCCACCGCGAATGGGAGCTCCGCGCGGTCCACCCGGGCACCACCCGCATCAGGATCCCCCGCACGCCCACCGCCGCCCCGGCCACCCTGACCCTGACCGTCACCTGACCCTCACGCGGCGGCGGGCTGCGCGAAGTGGGCCGATGCCAGGAGCGAGCCCTCCGGGGTGAGGAGGCGGGCACCGGTGAGGGTGGTGGCGTTGACGTCGGTCGTCGCGACCCAGTAGCCGTAGCCGTCGGCCAGGGAGAACGTGCCCAGGCGGGTCATCGTGCCGTCCTTGTGGTCGAGGACGCAGGAGATCTCGGGCATCGGCTTCTCCAGGTCCACCGACATGTACACCCAGCCCTGCGCGCCCGGGTGGGCGAAGACCCGGCCCACCTCCCGGCCGCCCGTGATCAGCGGGGCCTGGAGCAGCTGGACGCCCGCGCGGGCCGTCGGGGAGACGGGCGCCGAGGCCTGTTCGATCGCGGTGCCCGCCGCCCAGCCGCCGAAGCCGCAGGCCACGGCCAGGGCGGCGGCCACGGCCGCGACCCGGGGCCGCAGCAGCCACCGCCGGCCGGGCGACCGCGTGGGGGCCGGCGCCGGGGAGGGCGGCTGGAGGAGGGCCGTGACCCGGCTCTCGAAGCCGACGGGGGGTTCCGTCCCCGGCAGCAGGCCGAGCAGGTCGTCGCCGACCACGGCCAGCTGCTCGATGTGCTCCCGGCAGCCGGGGCAGTGGTCCAGGTGGGCGACCGCACGGGCGCGCTCGCGGGCCGGAAGGATGCCCAGCGCCAGCTCGGCGTCGAGTTCCCTCAGCTGCTCGCAGGTCATCTCGCTCATCGCCGGCTCTCCTCGCTCCCCAGGGTCCTGCGGAGCTTGTGCATCGCCGTCCGGATCCGCGTCTTCGCGGTCCCCAGCGGGACCTGCTCCATGTCGGCGATCTGCTGTGCGGTCAACCCGTAGATGCCCGCCATCACCAGCGCGCGGGCCTGCTCCCGGGGCAGGGCCGCCACGGCCGCCCGTACCCCGGCCGAGGTCTCGGCCGCGACGGCGTGCTGCTCGGGGGTCTCCGTCACGATGTCGAGGAGGGCGTCCAGGTCCTCCGGGGCCACGGGATTGGCCCGGCGGGCCCGGACGGCGTCGATCGCCAGATGGTGCGCGATCGCCGTCAGCCAGGTCCGTACCGACCCTCGGCGCGAGTCGTAGACCTGCGCGTGCTTCCACGCCCGCTCGAACGTCTGCTGCGCTATGTCCTCGGCGAGCTGGGCGTCGCCGACCACGGCGATGGCCACGCCGAAGACCGTGCGCTGGAAGCGGCGCACGAACGCGACGGCGATCTCGGGATCGCCCGTCGCCAGGCCCGACAGCAACGCTTCGTCCGGCGCACGCCCGAGCGGGAGGCCCATTCTCTGCACGTCATTGGATACGTTCGGCCTCCCCGAATGGATTGATTCGGGTTCGTGCGGAAACACCCCTTCATTCTGCTCCTGTCCCCGTTCGCGCTCCTGTCCGCGGGCTTCCGGCCGCCGGGCGCACGTCGCGGGGGACCCCGCCGGCGGCGGTAGGTTGCGTGCAGTCGTTACCCGGAGCGGTCGGGAGCAGTCGGGGGGTGAGGGGCATGCGGCGCAAGGCGGCGGCCGAGGTGATCGGCGCGGGCGAGCGGCTCCACGCGGCGGCCGGGGCGCTGCTGGCCGACCACCGGCGGGCCGTGGAGGCCGTACGGGAGGCCTGGGCCCCCCTCCACGCCGGCCTCGCCCGCTCCGAGCTGCGGCGGATCCCCGTCGACCGGCTGGCCCACGTCACCGAGGGCCGGCTGCGGGCGGAGACCGTGGCCGCCGTCGAGGCGGCCGGGTTCGACACCGTGCAGCGCGTACTGGACGCCGGGCGCCACCGGCTGCGCCAGATCCCCGGGGTCGGGCAGCGCAGCGCCGACCAGGCGCTCGGCGCCGCCCGCCAGCTCGCCGAAGCCGCCTGGGAGACCGTCGCGGTCCACCTCGACGTGGACCGCCCGGAGCCCCGGACCACCGCTCTGGTCGCCGCCCTGCACCCCCTCGTCGAAGCCGGGCCCGACGCCCGCCGCGCCGTCGAGGCGGCCACGGCCCTCGACGCCGGGATCGGACCGCTGCTCACCGACGCCCGGCCCGCCGCCGACCGGGTGAGCCGGTGGTTCGCGGGCCGCGAGCGGCGCGCGCGGGCGCTGGCCGCCCTCACCGAGATCGGCCGGCGGACGGAGCGCGCCGCCGCCGACGGGGTACCCGTCCTGCTCGGGCAGGCCTCGGTGGACCTGCTGCGCCGCCCCGCCGACGAGGCGGCCGCCTGGGTCGGCTTCGAACTGCGCTCCGCCGAGTACTACGGCCTCCTCGCGGAGATCACCGAACGGGACGGCGGCGGCGCCGACCCGGCCGCCGCCCAGGGGTTCCTGCCCGAGGCGCTGGCCGAACGCGTCCGCGCCCAGGCCCTGGACGGCACGTACCGCAGGGTCTCGCTGCGCGGGTACCAGTCCTTCGGCGCCCGCTTCGCGCTCGCCCAGCGGCGGGTGATCCTCGGCGACGAGATGGGACTGGGCAAGACGATCCAGGCACTCGCCGCCCTCGCGCACCTCGCGGCCCAGGGTCACCGCCACTTCCTCGTGGTCTGCCCGGCCGGCGTCCTGATCAACTGGATCCGCGAGATCGAGGGGCGCAGCGCCCTGCGCGCCGTCCCCCTGCACGGCCCCGGCCGGCACGACGCCTTCGCGGACTGGCGGGCGGAGGGCGGGGTGGCGGTGACGACCTTCCAGGCGCTGGCCGGGTTCCCCGGAGGCGTGGCGCAGGAGTTGGGGATGCTGGTCGTGGACGAGGCCCACCACGTGAAGAACCCGCGGGCGCAGCGCTCCCTCGCCGTGGCCGCCTGGGCCGAGTGCTGTGCGTACGTCCTCTTCCTCACCGGCACCCCGATGGAGAACCGGGTCTCCGAGTTCCGCAGTCTCGTACGGATCCTGCGGCCCGAGGCGGCCTCCGGGATCGGCGAGGTCGACACGGTGGCCGGGTCCAGGGCGTTCCGCGAGGCGGTGGCGCCCGCGTACCTGCGGCGCAACCAGCGCGACGTACTGGCCGAACTGCCCGCGCTCCAGTGGACCGACGAGTGGGAGGAGCTGAGCTCCGCCGACCGCGAGGCGTACCGGTCGGCGGTGCGGGCCGGCAACTTCATGGCGATGCGCCGGGCCGCGTACGCGAGGCCGGAGAAGTCGGCGAAGCTGGCGCGGCTGCGCGAGCTGGTGGCGGAGGCCGCCGCGGGCGGACTGAAGGTCGTGGTGTTCTCCGCCTTCCGCGAGGTGCTCGGGGCGGTCGAGGACGCGCTCGGCCGGCCGGCGCAGGCGGGCAGCGGCCGCCTCTTCGGGCCGATCTCGGGGAGCGTGCCGCCCGCCCGCCGCCAGCGGCTCGTGGACGGGTTCGGCGCGGCGGCCGGGCACGCGGTGCTGCTCGCGCAGATCGAGGCGGGCGGCGTCGGGATCAACCTCCAGGCAGCCTCCGTGGTGATCCTGTGCGAGCCGCAGGTCAAGCCGACCATGGAGCAGCAGGCCGTGGCCCGCGCGCACCGGATAGGCCAGGTGCGCGCGGTACGGGTGCACCGGCTGCTCGCCACGGACGGGGTGGACCGGCGGATGCTGGAGGTACTGGACCGCAAGGCGCGGCTCTTCGACGCGTACGCCCGGCGCAGCGTGGTGGCGGAGGCGGCGCCCGAGGCGGTCGACGTCTCGGACACCTCGCTGGCCCGGCGCATCGTCGAGGACGAACAGGCCCGCCTGGGCGCCGCCGGCTGAGGGACTGCGGCTGCGCCGGGCGCGCGTCCTAGAAGCCCCGCACGGAGGCGATCGTGAACGTCGTCGGCGTGCCCTCGCCCATCGGGCCGCCCTTGTCGAACTGGGACCGGACCACGAGCGTGCGGCCCGGGGTGTGGGTCAGCGTGGTCGGGATCTGAAGCGAGGGGTCCGTGATCGTCCGGGTCAGCCGGGCCCGGGTGCCGTCCGGGCTGACCTGCCACCGGGTCAGGGTGTTCGTGGTGTTGTGGGCCACGCGCAGGGTGCCGTCGGGCGCGAGGTCCAGCCCGTCGGCGTGGACGAGGTCGCCGCCCCGGAGGGCGACGCGGGAGATCGCGCCGGTGCGCAGGTCGATGCGGTGGAGGTCGCCCGCGGTCATGTCCACGGCCAGCAGATAGCGGCCCGCCGGGTCCGAGACGATGCCGTTGAGGGCGAAGCTGCCCGCCGGGGACGGGGTGAGGTGGCCCTTCAGGTCGTACGCGGGGAACAGCGCGCCCGAGCCGGCCGCCAGCTGGGCCGGGGTGACCCGGTAGATCACCGAGCGCACGCTGTCCGTCAGGTAGGCGGTGCCGTCGGGGGTGATGGTCAGGTCGTTGACGAAGAGCGCGCCGGCCCCGGCGACCTCGAAGTGGGCGAGGCGCCGGCCGGAGTCCGTGTCGTAGACGGCCACCCCGGAGGTGGAGTCGGTCACCCACAGCCGGCCGCGGGCGTCGACGCGCAGGCCGTTGGCCGTGTGGCGGCCGTCGGTGCCGGCGGGCAGGAACACCTCGGCGGTGCGCGCGCCCGGGCGGGCCCGGTAGACGGTGCCGTCGGCGTACGAGCCCACGTAGACGGTACGGGTGCGCGGGTCGGTGGCGATGCCCTCGGGGTAGACCTTCGCGCCGGGGAGGGTGAAGGCCGTGGAGACGCGGCTGTCCGAGGCCGGCGAGGCGTACGCGGGGGACGGCGCGGGCGCGGCCGGGGCCGCCTGCGCCGCCGGGACCGCGCCCAGCGTGAGCGCCGTGGCCGTGGTCAGGGTCAGGAGGGTCGCGGGCAGGAGCTTCTTCAGCACAGCAGGTGTCCTCTTCCGTGTAGGTGAGCACGAAGATAAGTTAGAGCTCTAATGCATGCAAGGGCCTTAGGATGCAGCCATGACCTCCATGCCTCCCGAGGAGCGCATCGGCTCGCACGTCAAGCGCGCCGAACAGGCGCTGCTCGCGGCCAAGAACGCCGCGCTCAAGCCCGCTGCGGTCACGGTTCCGCAGTACGCCGCGCTGCTCTGGCTCTCCGAGAAGCCGGGGATCTCGGCCGCCGCCCTCGCCCGCCTGTGCGGGGTGACGCCACCGACGATGAACACCGTGCTGAAGAACCTCCAAGAGCGCGCACTCATCGAGCGCACCCCGCACGAATGGCACCGCAACGTGCTGGAGACCCGGCTGACGGAGGAGGGGCGGGCCGCGATGGAGCTCGCCGACGCCGGCGCCGTACGGGTCGAGCGGGCGCTCGCCGCCGCGTTCTCGACGCAGGAGCGGGACCAGCTGATCAGCCTGCTCGGGCGCTGTGCCGAGGTGCTCGACGCGCAGAGGTGAGGCGCGGCCCGCCGTGGCGGGGCGCGCCCGACGCGCACATCAGGACCAGGGAAACACCCAGCCGTTCCGTCCCGACCGGGACGGCGACGACCGTTCGGAGCGAAGTTCGTGCACCAGTCCCCGCCCGCCGGGCGCTCCCGCCGCGCGCCATGGACATCCGCCGCGGTGGTCTTCGCACTCCTGCTCGGCGGAGCCGGCTTCGTCGCCTGGAAGCTCGACCGGCTCTCCGGCGACGGAGGCTCCGTCAGCTTCGGCAAGGCCCCCGCCTCCGCCCCGGCCGGAGCCCCCTCCGCCACCCCGGGCGCGGCCGCGTCCTCCCCGGGCGCCCCCTCGCCCTCCGCCGCGCCCGCCGGCGATCCGGACGTACTGCTGCCGACCGGCCCGCGCTCCGACTTCCGGCAGACCGCCGAGCTCGACGACGGCACGGTCATCGCGAAGGCCCGCCTCGCGGGCGCGAAGTCGGGCTTCGAGGGCGACGTCTGGGTCTGGACGCCGAAGGAGTACAAGGAGGCGAGGTACGAGAAGAGCGCCTTCCCGGTGCTCATCGCCCTTCCCGGCGGCAACGGCTTCCCGAGCAACTACTGGTCCGACCGCAGCCTCGGCCTCCAGAAGGCCATCGGTGAGGGCGTGAAGGCCGGCACCAGCCTGCCGTTCATCGTGATCATGCCCGTGCTCAACCCGGACAGTACGTACTACTACGACGGCTCCGACATCCCGGGCCGGCCCAAGATGGGCACCTGGATCGCCGAGGACGTCCCGGCATTCACCCGGGCCAACTTCCGTACGTACGCGTCCCGCGACGGCTGGGCCTTCATGGGCTCCTCCTCCGGTGCCTTCGTCGGCATGAAGACCGTCCTGCAGTACCCGGACCGCTTCAAGGCCGTGATCGCCAGCGGCGGCGAGATCGTTCCCGACTCCCCGCTCTGGAAGGGCCACCAGGCGGAGATGGACGCGAACGACCCCGAGAAGCTGGCCCAGAAGCTGATCGCGTCGGGCGGTCCCGAGGTCTACATCAACTTCCAGGTCGGCACCAAGGAGACCGGGAAGGAGCGGATGACCGCGTTCCAGCAGTCGTACGGCAAGGGTCCCGTCAAGACGACCATCCGCGAGATCCAGAACGGCGAACACAACGGCTGGCACTACGTCCGGGGCATGAAGGAAGGCTCCCTGGAATGGATCAGCAAGGTCCTGAAGGGGCCCCGGCCCGCCACCGGCTGACCAGCCCGTACGCACGGCGCCGCGGACCGGCGTGGCCCGCACCACCTCCCGCCGGTCCCAGGCAACCCATCCGATCGTTGACACCTCTGTAAGGGGTGAAGGGGGACCGATCGGTCCGACCCGCGCTCTTCGGGAGCGCCGGAGAAGGAACGGGACAAATCCGTGCAGCATGACCAGCTTCAGGGTGATGGCGACCTCATGACCGAGGAAGGCCCGCAGACCACGGGCCGCCGCCGTCCCAAGCGCCTGCGCAGGCTTCTGATCAGCGGTGCGCTGGCTCTCACGCTCGCCGCCGGGGGCGGCGCCGCGGCGTACAAGTACAAGCTCTTCACCGACATAGGGGATCCGGTCTCCTTCGGGAAGGTCCAGGAGTCGGCGGCCGCGGCCGAGGAGATCCGGCCGGGGGTGACCATGCCGACCGGCCCGAAGGCCTCGTTCGTCCGGACGTACCGGCTGCCCGACGGCACGCAGATCGGCCGGACGACCCTGACCGGCGCGAAATCCGGGTTCACCGGGGACGTGTGGGTGTGGGTCCCCAAGCAGTACGACGACCCGAAGTACGCCAAGAGCGCCTTCCCGGTCCTGATCTCCCTGCCCGGCGGCCGCGGCTACCCCACGAACTACTGGGGTACGGGACCCGGCCTCGGCCTCCAGAAGGCCGTGAGCGACGGGGCGAAGGCCGGCACCAGCCTGCCCTTCATCCTGATCATGCCGGTGCACAACGCGGACACCAAGCACCACTTCGACGCCTCCGACATCCCCGGCGAGCCCAAGATGGGCACCTGGATGGCCGAGGACATCCCGGATTTCACGCGGGCCAATTTCCGCACCTTCACCTCCCGTGACGGCTGGGCCTTCATGGGCTCCTCCGCGGGCGGGTTCGGCGCGTTCAAGCACGTCCTGAAGTACCCCGACCGGTTCAAGGCGGCCATCGCGAGCGGGGTCGACATCGTCCCCGATTCCCCGCTGTGGAAGGGGAACACGCAGGCCATGGACGAGAACAACCCGGAGAAGCTCGCCGAGAAGCTGATCAAGGAAGGCGGTCCGGACGTCTACATCAACTTCCAGATCGGCACCAAGGAGACCGGCCGCGAGAAGGCCGAGAAGTTCATGAAGGAGTACGGGAAGGGCCCCGTGCACACCACGCTCCAGGTGATCCAGGATGGTGAGCACAATGGGAAGTCGTACGTCCGCGGTATGAGGGAGGGCGCTCTGGAGTGGATCAGCAAGGTCATGCTGGCACCGACGCCCGACCCCGCCGTGCGATGAAGGCCGTCGTCCGGGGCGCCTTCGCGGCTGCCGTCGCCACCGTGGCGGCGGCCTTGGCCGTGGGCTTCGTCAAGGCGACGGACGAGGACCTGAACGCCGTGCACGCCTTCCCCGGCGTCGGCGTGCTCATGGCCAACGGCGAGCACTGGTGCACGGCGAGCGTCGTCGACAGCCCCAAGGGCACCGTCGTCGCCACCGCCGCGCACTGCGTGGCCCCGGCGGGCGAGAACGGCGAGCCCGGAGCGGTCGCGCACGACGGCATGGCCATCGGCGAGCTCTCCTTCGCCCCCGCCTTCACCGGCGAGGGCGGGGGCCGCCAGCCCCTCGGGGTGTGGAAGGTGCGGGCGGTCCACGTGGACGAGCGCTGGACCCGGTGGGGCGAGGACACCGCCGACTTCGCCTTCCTCAGCATCGAGCCGGACGAGGACGGCCGTACGGTCCAGCAGGTCGTCGGCGGCGCCGACGAGGCCCCGAAGCCCGACTGGACCTCGGGGTACGAGCGCGAGGTGACGGTCGTCGGCTACCCGGAGTCGGACCGCAACCCGCAGAACAAGCCGGTCTCCTGCACCACCCAGACCAGCCACTACCAGGAGGACCCGGCGATGCTCTACATCGGCTGCGCGGGCTTCTGGTCGGGCACCAGCGGCAGCCCCTGGATCGCCGACCGCGGCGGCCCGGGGAGCCCGGGTCGGCTGATCGGGGTGCTCAGCGGCGGCGACACGGACGTGGACTCCACGGCGGCGCTGTTCGACGAGAAGGCGAAGGCGCTGTACGAGCGGGCCGCGCGGGACTGAGGGGCACTCGGGGCCGGGCGCCGCCCCGGCTACTGTCTGCGCTCGGTGCTGACGATCACGCACACCGCCACCACCACGATCGCGCCGCCGACCAGGATCGGTACGGTCAGCGCCTCGTCCAGGATCAGCGCCCCCAGCGCGACCGCCACGACCGGATTGACGTAGGCGTACGTGGCCACCAGCGACAGCGGCGCCGCCCGGAGCAGCCAGACGTACGCCGTGAACGCCACCAGCGAGCCGAAGAGGACGAGGTAGCCCAGCGCCAGCCAGGAGGCGGTGGAGAACGAGGCCCGGTCCAGCGAGCGGTGCTCGCCGCGCACCAGGGCGACGACGATCCCGCCCGCCCCGCCCGCGAGCATCTGGTACCCGCTGCCCGTGAACGGGTTGTCCGGCAGCGACAGCTTCGACGCGGAGAACGATCCCAGCGACCACAGCACGGACGCCACGACCACCAGCACCACCCCGGAGAGCCGTACCTCGCCGGTGACGCCCGGCGCGGTCAGCACCGCGAGCCCGGCGAACCCCAGCAGCACGCCGCCGAGGGTGCGCAGCGGCGGCCGGTCGCCGGTGGCGGTCCGCAGCACCACCAGCCACATCGGCACGGCCGCGATCAGCAGCGCGGCCAGGCCCGAAGGCACCGAGGTCTCGGCGAGCACGACGAGGCCGTTGCCGCCGAGGACCAGCAGCAGGCCCACCACCACCGCGGATGCGGCCTGCCCGCGGGTGGCCCGCAGCGCGCCCGGCCCGTACCGCAGGGCGACGAGGCCGAGCAGCAGCAGGCCGGCCACGAGGAACCGGGCCCCGGCGGAGAGGAACGGCGGCATGGTCCGCACCACGATCCGGATGGCCAGGTACGTGGAGCCCCAGACGACGTAGACGAGCGCGAGGGCGGTCCAGACGGCTCCGGTGATCGCGCGGGGCGCGGATTGCGGTGACGGACCGGCCCCGGCGGTCTGCGAGGTGCGCATGACGGGATCCTAGGTTCGTTGCCGCGTACACGCTTCCCCGGTACGCGCCTCTCAGCCCTTGAGCAGGGTGTTCAGCTCGCCGTACGGCAGCCCGCCGTCGAGCGCGGTGTACGTACCGCCCGCGATCAGCTCCTCGGCAGCGCGCCGGACCACGTCGTACGCGGCCGACGCGACCCCGGAGCCGAGGCTGACGCGGGCGACGCCGAGGGAGCCGAGCTCGGCGACGGGCGGGGCGCCGGGCCCGGCGAGGAGGTTGAGCGGGGCGTCGATGCCCTTGACCAGCTCGGTGACGGTGGCCGGGTCGACGACGCCGGGGACGAAGATGCCGGAGGCGCCGGCGCGCAGGCAGGCGGCGGCGCGGGAGAGCGTCTCGTCGAGGCGGCCCGCCTCCTCGCCGAGACCGAAGAGGAAGGTGTCGATGCGGGCGTTGATGAACAGCGGAACCCCGGCGGTGTCGGCGGCGGCCCGCGCCGCCGCCACCCGCTCCGCGTGGTCCGCGGGGGCCCGCGTGCCGTCCTCGATGTTGATGCCGACGGCGCCGGCTTCGAGGACCCCGGTGACGGTCTCGGCGACCCCGGCCGGGTCGGCGCCGAAGCCGCCCTCGATGTCGGCGGTCACCGGGACGGAGACGGCCCCGGCCACGCGGGCGATGAGGTCGAGGGCGCGGTCCCGGCTCAGGGCGTCCCCGTCCGGGGTGCCGAGGCTCCAGGCGACCCCGGCGCTGGTGGTGGCGACGGCGGGGGCGCCGGCGGCCTCGACGAGGCGGGCGCTGAGGACGTCCCAGGCGTTGGCCAGGGCCAGCGGCGCGGCGGGGGTGTGGAGGGCGGCGAAACGGCGGGCGAGATCAACGGTGGTGGTCATCGGCCCAGTTCATCAGAGTGCGCGCGGTTCGGGCTGGCGATTTTCCGACGTGTAGCGGCCGGGCGGGAGACTCCGGAAGGCTGCCGGCTGCCGGCTGCCGGCTGCCGGCTGCCGTGTGCCGGGTGCCGGATCCGGAACGGCTACGCCGGGCCGGACTTCAGGCCCGCCCCGCACAGGGGGAGGACCGCCGTGCGGCCCCGGAGGGGGTCGCCCGGAGCCGTCGGGCCCACCGCCGCCCAGCAGGCGGCGGCCGTCGGCTCCACGAAGAGCCCGCGCCCGGCCAGGTCCCGCCGGGCCGCGCGCAGCGCCGTGTCCGGGACCGTCAGGAAGGTGCCGCCGGACGCGCGTACGGCCGCCAGGATCTGCCGGGCCCGCGGCGGGGCCGGGATCGCGATCCCCTCGGCCAGGGTGGGCCGCTGCTCCACCGGGTCGGCGTCCTGCGCCCCCGCCGCGAAGGCCGCGGCCAGCGGGGACACCGCCTCCGCCTGTACGGCGATCAGCGCGGGCGGCTTCACTCCGCGCCGGACGAGCTCCGCCACCGCCAGCGCGGCCCCGAGCAGCAGGGTGCCGTTGCCGACGGGGAGGACGAGGGCCTCGGGGAGCCGGCCGCCGAGCTCCTCCCACACCTCGTACACGTACGTCTTCGTCCCGTGCAGGAAATACGGGTTGAAGACGTGGCTCGCGTAGAAGACCCCCGGGAGGTCGGCGGCCTCCCGGGCCGCCACCGCCGCGGCCTCGCGGCCGCCCGGTACGAGGCGGACCGCCGCCCCGTGCGCGCGCATCTGGTCCGTCTTCTTCTCCGAGGTGCCCTCGGGCACGAAAACTTCACATTGCAGTCCGGCCCGCGCGCAGTACGCCGCCACGGCCGTCCCCGCGTTGCCGCTGCTGTCCGCGACCACCCGCTCCGGAGCCAGCCGCCGGGCCAGTTCCGCCAGCATCACCGCGCCCCTGTCCTTGAACGACAGGGTCGGCATCAGGAAGTCCAGCTTGGCGTGAACGCGCTCAGCGAGCGGGACCAGCGGGGTGTTCCCCTCCGAGAGCGTCACGGAGAACGCCCCCGGCAGGGGCAGCGCGGAGCCGAAACGCCAGAGCGAGTTGGGCCCGCCGGCCGGGGCGAGCGGACTGGCCGGATCCGGTGTGAAGTCGAGGTCCCAGGGTCCGCCGCACAGCGGGCAGCACCAGGGAGCCGTCCGGACGTCCGCGCGCGTGGCGTCCTCGGGACAGACGTAACCGGGCAGTGCGTGCGTCATGTGCGGAGCGCCTTTGCTCGTTCATGGCCGTTGTATGGCACGGATGTTAAGCGTTCGTTGACCTCTTGTGGGACTGCGAGGGGGTGCGTCAACCTTTCGGCAGCGGCAGCCGGGCGGAACATGGGTGTCATTGTCATGGGCATGCCTAATTCTGCGTGCTCGTGAGCCCTGGCCTCCGGCCCGCCCGCGTCCGCTCTTCACGCCACGACGAGGAGGACCCCCCACATGTCCGCGATACGCCACACCCGCCGGAGGATCGCCGGCCTCGGCGCGACCGCCGTCGCCGCCCTCGCGCTCGGAGCCGCCGCCGCGTTACCCGCGTCCGCCGCCGACGCGGGCCCCCAGGGCGTCATCGAGAACGCCGGCGCCCCCGGCTCGGTCGCCGAGAGCTACATCGTGACCCTGAAGGACTCGGCCGCCCGTTCCACCGCCGACAGCGGAAAGGCCGTCGCCCGGCGCTACGGCGCCACCATCGGGCGTACGTACAGCGCCGCCCTCAACGGCTACTCCGTCAAGGTCTCCGAGGCGCAGGCCAGGAAGCTCGCCGCCGACCCGGCGGTCAAGTCCGTCGTGCAGAACCGCACGTTCACCGTCGACGGGGCCGAGGGCACCCAGCCCAGCCCGCCGTCCTGGGGCCTGGACCGCATCGACCAGCACCCGCTCCCGCTCGACAACAGCTACACCTACCCGGACAAGGCCGGCGAGGGCGTCACGGCGTACATCATCGACACCGGCGTCCGCATCAGCCACACCGAGTTCGGCGGCCGCGCCTCCTACGGCTTCGACGCCATCGACAACGACAACACCGCCCAGGACGGCCACGGACACGGCACGCACGTCGCCGGCACCGTCGCGGGCAACTCGTACGGCGTGGCCAAGAAGGCCAAGATCGTCGGCGTCCGCGTCCTCGACAACAACGGCTCCGGCACGACGGAGCAGGTCGTCGCCGGCATCGACTGGGTGACCCAGCACGCCGTCAAGCCGGCCGTGGCGAACATGTCGCTCGGCGGCGGCGCCGACTCGGCCCTCGACACGGCCGTCCGCAACTCCATCGCCTCCGGCATCACGTACGGCGTGGCCGCGGGCAACGAGTCCACCGACGCGAGCACCAAGTCCCCGGCGCGCGTCGCCGAGGCCATCACGGTGGGCGCCACCACCAGCACCGACGCCAAGGCGAGCTACTCCAACTACGGCTCCGTCCTGGACCTCTTCGCCCCCGGCTCCTCCATCACCTCCTCGTGGGGCACCGGCGACACCGCCACGAACACCATCTCGGGCACCTCGATGGCCACGCCGCACGTCGTGGGCGCGGCCGCGCTGTACCTCTCCCAGAACCCGGCCGGGACCCCGGCGCAGGTCCGCGACGGCCTGGTGGCCGCGGCCACCCCGAACGTGGTGACCGGTCCCGGTTCCGGCTCGCCGAACCGCCTGCTCTACGTGGGCGGCACCACCACCCCGCCCAACCCGGGCCAGCGCTTCGAGAACACCGCCGACTACGCGGTCAACGACAACGCGACCGTCGAATCGCCGGTCACCGTCAGCGGGGTGGCGGGCAACGCCCCGGCGGCGCTGAGCGTCTCGGTCGACATCAAGCACACGTACATCGGTGACCTCAAGGTCGACCTGGTCGCCCCCGACGGGTCGGTGTACAACCTGCACAACCGCAGCGGCGGCAGCGCGGACAACATCGTCAAGACCTACACCGTCAACGCCTCCTCGGAGGTCGCCAACGGGGTGTGGAAGCTGCGCGTGAACGACAACGCGAACGCGGACACCGGCAAGATCGACGCCTGGGCGCTGCAGTTCTGACCCACTCCTGACCCACTACCGACCCACTCCTGACCGACCCACTCCCGACGCACGGGATCTGCGGGGGCGACCGTTACGGCGGCCGCCCCCGCTGCGTACTATTTCGGGCATTCGTTCGCGCACCCCCCGTGATGGAGCCCCTCGCCCCGTGAGCACCCCGCCGCCGCCCTCCTGGCCCCCTCCGCCCGCGCAGCAGGCGGACGCGGAGCCGGCGCTCAACGGTCTGGCGCTCGTGTCGCTGCTGGTCGGGCTGGTGTGCCTGCCGCCGCTCGGCATCGTCTTCGGGATCGTGGCCCTCGTCCAGATAGCCCGGAAGGGGGAGCGGGGCAAGGCGCTCGCGATCACGGGCCTGGCGGTGTCGCTCACGATGACCGCGGCCCTGGCCCTCGTCACCGCCCGGGCGGCGGACGGGCTCTTCGGCCGGCTGGACACGGCCGGCGGGTACGAGGACGTGGCGGGCGAGCTGACCACCATGGACGAGATGCGCAGGGGCGACTGCTTCAACGTCCCCGGCGGGGACCTGCTCGCCGAGCGCCCGTTCATCTACAAGATCGCGTGCTCCTCGCCGCACGAGGGGGAGGTCACCTCCTCCACCCGGCTCGCCCAGCGCGTCTATCCCGGCGCGTCCGAGCTGAAGGGGCTCGCCGTGGACGCCTGCTGGAAGGCGCAGGACGCGTACGCGATGGACACGTGGGCGCTGCCCTCGTACGCGGAGACGTTCTACTTCGTCCCCTCGCGCGAGTCGTGGGACGGCGGGGACCGCCGGTTGCTCTGCGTCATCGGTACGGCGGAACAGGAGCACCGGGGGAGCCTGCGCCGCGACGCCACGATGCTGACGCCGGAACAGGTGGCCTTCCTGCGCGTGATGAACGAGGCGGATCTGGCGCTGGGCCGCCAGCCGGACGCGGAGATCGACGAGGAGCTGCCGCGGTACCGGGAGTGGGCCGGCGCGGTGGACCGGTCGCTGGGGGTCGAGGCGGGACTGCTGGACGGCGTGCGGGAGCGGCCGGAGCTGGCCGCTGCGGCCGGGGCGCAGCTCAAGGAGGTCGAGGCGGCGCGCGCGGGGTGGCAGCGGGCGGCGCGGGCGACGAAGCCGGCGGAGTTCCAGACCGCGTGGGACGAAGCCTCGGCCGCGCTCTCCGTGGAGACCGAGAAGGCGCTGCGCGGGGCGTACGGGCTGGGGACGACGGTGCCGGAGTGGCTGGCGGGGCAGTCGGACGGCTCGGACGGGGACCCCGAGGACTCGGACTGAGCCCCGGCGGGGTGCCTCCCGCGGCACCTCCGCGGCGGCTCCGGGGCGCCTCCGGGGCGTCCGCGATCGCAGTTCGGCGAGCCGTTGAGGATAGCGCGGCATAACGCGGGGTAACCGGTTTCAGTGACCTGGCTTCATCACTTCGGGTGAAACTCTGGCCCTTGCTTGCGATGTACAACCGTCGGTTGCCAGGGTGTAGCTGTCTGTCAAGCTGATGGGAGTGGCCAGTGACTTTCGGTGAGCAGCCGGCCTATCTGCGCGTCGCCGGGGATCTGCGACGGAAGATCGTCGATGGGTCCCTGCCCCCGCACGCCCGGCTCCCCTCCCAGGCCCGGATCCGCGAGGAGTACGGGGTCTCCGACACCGTGGCGCTGGAGGCGCGCAAGGTCCTCATGGCGGAGGGGCTGGTCGAGGGCCGGTCCGGGTCGGGAACGTACGTACGGGAGCAGCCCGTCCCGAGACGGGTCGCCCGCTCCGGATACCGCACGGGCGGGGCCTCGACGCCGTTCCGGCAGGAGCAGGCGGAGGCCGGCGCGCGCGGCACGTGGGAGTCCAGCAGCGAGCAGACGGCCGCGCCGGCGGACATCGCCGCCCGGCTCGGCATCGAGCCGGGCGAGCGCGTGATGCGCACGCGGTACGTGTTCCGCGACGCGGGGGAGGCGATGATGCTGTCCACCTCCTGGGAGCCGCTCGCGGTCACCGGCCGGACCCCGGTGATGCTGCCGGAGGAAGGGCCGCTGGGCGGCTCGGGGGTGGTCGACCGGATGGCCGCCATCGACGTCGTCGTGGACAACGTGGTGGAGGAGGTCGGTGCGCGGCCGGGCCTGGCGGAGGAGAACATGCTGCTGGGCGGGGTCCCGGGCCATGTGGTCCTGGTGATCGGCCGGACGTACTTCGCCTCCGGCCTGGCGGTCGAGACCGCCGACGTGGTGGTCCCCGCGGACCGCTACCGCCTCTCCTACCACCTGCCGGTCCGCTAGGGGGGGCTAGGGGGCTGGGGGGCTAGGGGGTCCGGCGGATCACGGCCGGGTCCGGGGCGCCCGGCGCCGCGGTGAGCGGCGGCCCCCGGTGCTCCGGCCCCGGGGCCGCCGGGGTGTGACGGGGCGTCATGGACCCGGCGGGTTTCGGCGCGATGGTGATCGCCCCCGCCGCGCCGGTCCTCGGCTTCTGGGCGCCGTGCGCCCTCCGCGCCGAGCGCGGCCCCCGGTTCCGCGCCCCCTCCGCGGCCGGACTCGCCCTCGCTCCGTGCCTGTTGACCGTACGGTTCGCCCCGCGGTGCGCCGGGTCCGGACCGGCGCGCACGGCTCGCTCGTACGCATGGCCGGATGCGTACGCCTGTGAGGTACCTCTTCGTAAAAAACCGTATCCGCTCCGTAAAGGTCGGGCGTAAGCTCGGGCATATGCGCAATGCGGTTTCCCGGGCAGGTACATCGGCGGAGGGTGAAACGCGATGAACGACAGCGGTGCCCTGCTCCCATGGCTGGTCATACGTGAGGACGACAACGGCAACCGCTACCGGGTGGGGCGCTACGCCACCCGGGCCGAGGCCCAGAAGGTCGTCGACGGCTTCGAGGACAGGGCCCACAAGCAGCTCTACTGGGTCGAGCGGATCGGCCAGACGGCCACGACGAACTGAGCATCCACGCTGGCATAGGCTCCGCCCCATGACGGTACGAGTGGTCGTGGGCGGAGCCCTTTGTCGTGAGGGCCGCCTGCTGGCCGCCCGCCGCAGCGCACCCCCCGAGGTGGCCGGCCGCTGGGAGCTGCCCGGGGGCAAGACCGAGCCGGGCGAGTCCGTACCCGCCGCGCTCGTACGCGAACTGCGCGAGGAGCTCGGCGTGGAGACCGAGCCGCTGGAGCGGATCCCGGGGGAATGGCAGATCAGGCCCGGACTCGTCCTGCACGTGTGGACCGCGCGGCTGCTGTCCGGCGAGCCCGCGCCGCTGGAGGACCACGACGAGCTGCGCTGGCTCGCGCCGGAGGAGCTGGACTCCGTGGACTGGCTCGACCAGGACCGGCCGGCCGTCGCCGAGGCCGGCCGCAGGCTGCGCGACGGGCGCGGGGAACGGCACACCAGGTCGCACGGGGGCGCGTGACGCGCGTGCGCTGGGCCGTCTGCGCCACAGTGCGCCGGTGCGTGAGGGATCGGGTGGTACGACGCCCCGAATATCGGGTATGTCGCTATTAGTCCCTATCGTGTACTGCCCCTCGTGGCTCTGTCCCTGCGGAATCGGACTGGGGCCGTTGCCGGCCCGGGAAGTGATCGGCGTGATCGACACAGACGGTGAATGCGCCGAGTGGGCCTTCCCCGCAGAGCCCGGCGCCGTCCGCACCGCCCGTCACGCCGTGCGCGGCGCGCTCAGCTCCTGGGGCCTCGACTCCGTCGGCGACGTCACCGTCCTGCTGGTCAGCGAGTTGGTCACCAATTCCCTGCGGTACGCCTCCGGCCCCATCGGGGTCCGGCTGGTGCGGCAGAATCCGGCCAGCGGGAGTCCCGCGGGGGGCGCCGCGCTGTTGGTGGAGGTTTCCGATCCGCTTCCGGATCCACCCCGCGAACGGGTCGCGGAGCCGGACGACGAGGGCGGCAGGGGGTTGCATCTGGTCGCCGTCTCGGCACAGCGCTGGGGGACCCGGCACGGGAAATCGGGCAAGACCGTGTGGTTCGAGTTGGCACTTCCTGGTGAGTAACAAGGTGACGGATGGCCGTCGATCACAGGGCATGGCTCGAAATAGTCGGGACCTTTTTGTGATCGTGAACGCCGTGCCGTGCGGGGCCGTGGTGCTGAATACTTCGGTCATGGCCGGTCCGGTTGCGGTGAGCTGGAGGGGACGGTCGCGTGAGCGAGATACCTGCGCAGGCACATCAGGCCCGTGTGCCCGGGGAGACATGGCACGACTCCCTGTGGCACAGCAGCCCGCCTGGCTCGATATATGACTACATAAAGGTCGCGTCCTTCTCCATCGGACCCGACGGGCTCGTCGACCAGTGGAGCCTGCGCGCCGAGGAGTTGTTCGGGCTGACCGCAGCCCAGGCCGTGGGCCGGGACCCGGTGGACGCCTTCATGCCGCCGGAGCTGCGCGCCGACGGCCACCGCAGAATGGCCGAGATCCTCGACGGCAAGGAATGGACCGGCCTCGTCCCGTTCCGCATCCCCGGCGGCGACGGCGCGCACGGCGTCGCCGAGATCTACGTGATGCCCACCCAGACCGAGACCGCCGAGCGGGCCGCGCTCTGCGTCGTCGTCGACGTACGCGCGCTGCGCTGCATCGAATCCGACCTTGCCGCTTCGCAGGCCATATTCGGCCAATCTCCTTTCGGCTTCCTGCTCTTCGGTACGGACCTCACCGTGCAGCGCGCCAACCGCCGCTTCGCGACCGTCTTCGGCGGCGCCGTGGAGGAACACCGCGGCCGTACCGTCCACGACTACCTGCCGGCCCAGGAGGCCGACCGGATGACCGAGGCCCTGCGGCGGGTCCTGGAGACCGGTGACTCCGTCACCGACCTGCGGATCACCGGCGCCGCCCCCGGCAGCCGGGAGCACCGCCACTGGTCCATCAACCTCTACCGCGTCCACGGCGGCACCGGCCGGCCCATCGGCGTCGCGGGCCTGGGCACGGACGTCACCCGACGCCACCTCGCCGCCCGCGAGGCCGCCGGGGTACGGCGCAATCTCGCCCTGCTCAACGAGGCC
Source organism: Streptomyces vinaceus (assembly GCF_008704935.1). NCBI lineage: Bacteria > Bacillati > Actinomycetota > Actinomycetes > Kitasatosporales > Streptomycetaceae > Streptomyces > Streptomyces vinaceus. The sequence goes on along the minus strand of NZ_CP023692.1, from coordinate 2,770,697 downwards.
GGGCACCGCATCGGGACCTCCCTCGACCTGGAGACCACCGCCCGCGAACTGCTCGACGTGACCGTCCCGGGCTTCTGCGACCTCGCCGCCGTCGACCTCTACCAGGGGCTGCTCCTCGGCGACGACGACCGGCCCGCACGGCCGCACGGCCCCGGCGTACCCCCGCTGCCGCAGGGGCGCGGACCCGGCCGGGCCCCCTCGCCCCCGCTGCGGCGGGTCGCCTTCGCCTCGGCCGTGTCGGACGGACCGCTGTCCGATCCGGGTGCGGCGGTCTCCGTGGGGGAGGTCCACCGCTATCCGGCGGCCTCGCCGGGGGCGCTGGCCCTGCGGACCGCGCGGCCCCGGCTGATCGAGGGCGACGGGGCCGACGACCTCGTCCAGTCGACGCTCGTCGTGCCGATGGTCGCGCACGACACGGTGGTCGGGCTCGCCCAGTTCTCCCGTACCAAGGGCAGCGAGCCCTTCGGGGAACGGGACCGGGCCGTGGCCGTCGAGCTCGCCGCCCGCGCCGCCGTCTGCATCGACAACGCCCGCCTCTACCGGCGCGAGCACGAGCGGGCGCTGATCCTCCAGCGCAGCCTGCTGCCGCCCGGGGACCCCGAGGCGGCCGGCCTGGACATCGCCTGCCGGTACCTGCCCGGCAACGCGGCCACCGAGGTCGGCGGGGACTGGTTCGACGTCATCGAACTGCCCGGGCACCGCACCGCGCTGGTCGTCGGCGACGTGATGGGCCGCGGGCTGCGCGCCGCCGTCGCGATGGGCGAACTGCGCACCGCCGTACGGACCCTGGCCCTGCTGGACCTGGAGCCGGCGGAGGTGCTGACCGCCCTCGACGAGATCGCCCGCGGGCTCGGCGCGCCCGGCGGCGCCCAGCAGGCCTCCCGCGCGGCCCTGCACTCGCGGGACGCGGACCGCTCGGAGGTCTACCTCGCGACCTGCGTGTACGCCGTCTACGACCCGGTCACCCGGCGCTGCACCATCGCCAACGCCGGCCACATGCCGCCGGTGCTGGTGGAACCGGCCGAGCCGGGTGCCCCGCCGCGGCCCGCGCTGCTGCTGGAGGTCCCGCCGGGTATGCCGCTCGGCGTGGGCGGCGAGCCGTTCGAGGAGGTGGAGGTGGACCTTCCGGAGGGCGCGCTGCTGGCCCTGTACACGGACGGGCTGGTCGAATCGCGCGACCACCCGCTGGAGGAGGGGCTGCGCGGGCTGCGGGAGGCGCTCGCCGACCCGGTGCGGCCGCTGGAGGACGTCTGCGACCACGTCCTGAACACCCTGGACACCCGCCACGGCGAGGACGACATCGCGCTGCTGATGGCGCGGGTGCAGGGGCTGCCGATCGACGCCGTCGGGGACTGGCAGCTGCCGCGCGAGGCCCGCTCGGTGGGCCGGGCGCGGGAGCTGGCGCGGGCGAAGCTGCCGGCGTGGGGCCTGGAAGGGCTGCTGGACACCACCGAACTGCTGGTCAGCGAACTGGTGACGAACGCCCTGCGGTACGGCGAGGGCGAGATCCGGCTGCGGCTGCTGCTGGACCGGACGCTGGTGTGCGAGGTCTGGGACGGAAATCTGGTCCAGCCGCGCCGCAGGCGGGCCCGGGACACCGACGAGGGCGGCCGGGGCCTGCAACTGGTCGGCCTGCTGTCGGCGGGCTGGGGCACCCGGCGGACCCACCGGGGCAAGACGGTGTGGTTCGAGCTCCCGCTGCCCGGCGGTGGGCCGGAGTCCGTGACGGAGCTGTCCGCGGAGCAGCTGCTGAGCATGTACGGCTGATCGAAGGCGGGGCGAGGTCCGCTGCGCGGGGGTCCCCGTGCAGCGGGAGCCTCATGCCGCCCGGGACTTCAGCGCCGCCAGGCGGGCCTCGACCTCCGCGGACCTGTCGAGGTCGTCCAGCGCCTCGAACTGGGCGTCCAGGGAGGAGGCCGCCAGTTCCTGCCGGCCCAGCGCCCTCGCCTCCTCCCTGCGGACCTTGTCCTCGAAGCGGGCGATGTCGCTCGTCGGGTCCATGACGTCGATGTTCTTGACCGCGTCCAGCATCTGGTTCTGCTCCTGCGCGGTCTTGGCCCGCGCCACCAGCTCGTCCCGCTTCGCCGTCAGCTCCGTCAGCTTGTCCTTCATCGCGTCCAGCCCGGACTTGAGCTTGTCCACGACCTCCGTCTGGGCGGCGATCGCCGGCTCCGCCGTCTTCGCCTCCTTCTCCGACCGCAGCTGGCGGCCCAGGGCCACCTTCGCCAGGTTGTCGAACCTGTCGGCGTCCGCGGTCGAACCCGCCGCCCGCAGCTCGTCCGCCTTCCGGCTCGCCGCCAGCGCCTTGCCGCCCCACTCCGCGGCGGCCTCCACGTCCTCCTTGTGGTCCGCCTCCAGCATCCGCAGGTTGCCGATCGTGGTGGCCACCGCCTGCTCCGCCTCCGCGATGTTGTTCGTGTAGTCGCGGATCAGCTGGTCCAGCATCTTCTGCGGGTCCTCCGCCTGGTCCAGCAGCGCGTTGATGTTGGCCTTCGCGAGCTGGGTGACGCGGCCGAGGATGGTCTGCTTGCTCATCGGTGCCCCTTCGTGGAACGGGAGGAGTGGGTCAGAAACGGCCGCCGCCGCCCATGCGGCCGCGGGTGCCCCCGCCGCCGAACGAGCCCGGGCCGGGCCCCCCGCCGCCGAAGCCGCCGCCCCCGAAGCCCCCGCCGCCGCCCCCGAACCCGCCGCCCCGGCCCCGGCCGCCGCCCAGGATCTCGCCCAGGATGATCCCGCCGAGGACCGCGCCGCCCATGCCCCCGCGCTGCTGCCGCTGCCCGCCGTACGGGTTCTCGTACGCCCGTACGTCCTGCTCCGCCAACTCCTGCGCCTGCCGCGCCAGCCCGTCCGCCTGCTGCGCCTGCGCCAGCGCGCCCGCCGGGTCCGTGCCCGCGAGGGCCGCCGAGCGCTCCAGGCGCCGCTGCGCCTCCGCCAGCCGCGTCCGGGCCTGACTGCCCACCGCACCCCGGCTGGTGGTGATGTAGTCCGTGGCCGCGCCGATCGCGCTGCGGGCCGAAAGCGTCGCCTGGTCCAGCAGCGCGGCCGCCCGTTGACGCCCGCTCTCGCGCTCCCGCGCCCCGGCCAGCGCCTCGTCGAGGGCCGCGTCGGCCTCCTCCACCCGGCGCAGGGCGTCGATCGGGTCGTACCGGCCGGCCTCCTGTTCCCGCCGTACGACGGCCAGCACCGCCTCCGCCCGGCCGATCCGGCCGCGCAGGTCCGCCGTCGAGGTCCCCTCCGCCGTGCCGGTCAGCAGTCCGCGCGCGTCGGCGAGGTCGGTGTCCGTCTCCGTGAGCGCCCCCGGCAGCTTCCCGGCCGCCTCCGCCAGCTCCTGCGCCCGCCGCTCCACCGCGTCGACCAGCGTCGCCGCCTGGTCCACCGCGCCCTCCGCGGCCCGTACGTGCACGGCCGCCTTCCCGTTGTCGCCGCCGTCGATCGCCGCCCGGGCCTCACCGAGGCTGCCCGTCGCGAACAGCAGCCGGTCCTTGGCCTGTTCGGCGTTGGAGGCCACCGGAGCGGACGCCGAGTCCGCGTAGCGCCCGGCCAGCGCCGTCAGCGTCGCCTCGGCCGTCGTCGTACGGCCCGTCAGCGCGCGGAAGTGCGCTTCCACCGTGGCCAGCGCCTGCGGGGCGTTCTTCTCCAGGTCCCGCAGCCGGTCGAAGTCCGCCGACTCGGCGTCCAGGCGCCGGTTCGCCTCGGTGCAGCGGGCCACGATCTCGTCCAGCATCCGCCGCCGGGTGGGATCGTCCTCGGGGTAGGCGTCGTCGAGCTGCTGGCGGAGCCGGAAAGCGGCCGTCAGCTCGCTCTGCGCGAAGGCCACCGCCGCGGTGAAGGTGCCCACCGCCGCGTCGCCGAACTGCGCGGTGGCGAAGCCCAGCTCCTCGTTGCTGGTCCGGACGGCGTCGTCGGTCTCCACCAGCAGGGCCTTGGCCTTGGCGTCGAGTTCGGGCAGCGGGAGGGCGGTCGTGGTCGCGGGCTGCCCGCCCCAGCCGGTGGTACCGGAGCCGCCTCCCGAGCCGCCCCCGCCCTTGCGCCTGCGGCGGGTGTACGCGTACGCCCCCAGGGCGCCGGCCGCGCCGACGACCACCACCGGGAGCACGTAGTCCCCGGCGCCGCCGTCCTCGTCCGCGCCGCCACCGGGGTCCGCGACGCCGGGGGTGACGGCCGGCACCGGTACCGGTTTCCCGGAGAGCACGGCCGCGTACCCGTCGGCGGCGCCGATCGCCGCGCCCGCCCAGTCGTTCTGCCTCAGCGCGGGCTCGATGGCGGTGCGGGCCACGTCCGCGAGCTGCGCCTGGGTGAAACCGGAGTCGACATCGGCCGAATAGGCGTACTGGCGGGCCCCGGTCGCCACCGCCAGCAGCACGTCGTCCTGGCCGAGCCCGTTCTTCTGCGCGGTGGCGTCCGCCCAGCCCTGCGCGGAACGCCCCGAGAAATCGTGCACGTACGTCACGAAGAGCTGGACCCGGTGACCGGCGTACAGCTTCTCCAGCGCGGCGGCGACGGCCGCCCGCCGGTCACCGAGGGCGCCCACGCGGTCGGTGATCTGCCCCTGCCGCGACAGTGTGACGGGGTCCTCGGCCCGGGCGGCGGGTGCCCCGGCCACCCCCCAGCCGCCGAGCCCCAGCAGAGCGGCGGCCAGGACGAGCCCGGCCCGTACGGATATCCCGGCGGTGGTGCGTCGCTTCGACCTGCTCCTGGGCGGCATCACATTTGGGAGGTTATGGGCGGTTCCCGCCCCGCGCACCCGGAGTCGGCGCGGTCCCGGCGGTCCACGGTCCAACGGTCCGTCTAAGGCAGCGCGTACGCCGACAGCTCCGGGCGGGAGAGGACGAGCCGGTCGCCGACCAGCAGGGCGTCCCCGTCGGCCAGCCCCGGCTGCTCCCACTGGCGGCGCGGCTTGCCCGTCGCCGGATCCAGTACGGCGACGAACGGCCCCGACTCCCGGCCCAGCCGCCCGCGCCGGCCACCGCGGGCGGCCCTCACGTACAGCCCGCCCGGCCGCAGGCCCAGCAGTTCCAGCGCGCACCCGGCGCCCTCGCCGCGGACCACGCTGCGCTGCCAGCGCAGCTTCCCCGTCCGGGCGTCGAACGCGGACACCAGCTCCCCCTGGGCGCCGCCGTGCGCCGCGTACACCGTGCCGTGCTCCACCAGCAGCCGCTGCGCCGGGGCGCCCAGAGCGAACTCCCACAGCTCCCGGCCGGTTCCACGCTCCACGGCGCGCAGCCCCGTCCCGTCCACCAGGTGCAGCGGCTGCGCTCCGGCCGTGCGGTCCAGCGGGTCGGAACCCCCCGGCCGGGAGCCCCGCCGCGTCGTCCACAGCCGCCGCCCGCTCGGCAGGTGCAGCGCCTGGAGCCACCGGTCGTCCTCCAGGACCAGGCAGTCGCCGACCGCGGCCAGGGAGCGGGTACCGTCCGGCAGCGAGCGCCGCCACTCCACCTCACCCGTGGTCGCCCGCAGCACCGTCAGCTCGCCCCCCGCCTCGTGCACCAGCAGCGGCCCGGCCCCGCGCAGCGGCGGGCCGGCCTGCGGCAGGTCCCGCCACCACCGCACCCGCCCGTCGCGCGGCTCCCGCGCCACGATCCGTACGCCCGGGTGCTCACCGCGGCGTACGTCCACGTACACCGTGGCGGCGTCGGCCACGCAGGACACCAGCAGCGCTCCGGTCCCCGGCAGCGGCGGTGCGGCCGCGCCCTCGTCGGCGTGGGCCGACCAGCGGGTCGTGCCCGAGTCGGCCCGTACGCAGCCCACCTCGGCCCCCGACCGCCACACCACGTGTGCCCCGGCGGCGTACAGGGCGTCCGGGCGCGCCCCCGTGTGCCAGGTGCGGGCCCCGGGGGCCACGGGATTCACGGGGGTCACGGGGGGCCCGGTGTCCGGGCCGCGCAGGGCCGTGGCGCCGGGCGGCGGCGGGCTCCCCACGGAGGCGGCCGCCTCCGGCAGCCAGGGCATCCGGTCCGCCGCCAGGCACTCCCGCGCGGTACGGGCCAGCGCGCGGGCCCGCGCCGCCGGCTCCGGCAGGGCGCGGGCCGCGTCCGCGCCCTCCCGGGCCGCCGCCGGGTCCAGCGGCGGCAGGGCCGCCCGCCGGACCTGCTCCCGGGCCCCCGCCAGCGAGTCCAGCGCGTGGCCGGCCTTCTCGTCGCCGGCCTGCGCCGGGTCGGGGCGCAGCAGGTCCGCCGCCTGGGCGCGCAGCCGCTCGGACCGTACGGGCCGCCCCTGCTCGGCTTCGTGCACCGCCTCCTCGCGCAGCCAGGCCGCGCGCTCCTCCAGGAACCGCGGCAGCTCCTCCTCGGCCTGCTCCAGCGCCCGGGCCCCGCCCGCCGCGTCCCCGGCCCCGGCGCGGTCGGTCGCCACCTGGCACAGCGCCAGCAGGCGGGCCCCGGCGGAGCCGATCCGCTCGCTCAGGCGAAGGGCGGTCTCCAGGTCCCGCGGGGCGACGGCCAGCACCATGTCGTACGTGGCGGCCGCGCGCCGGCCCGGATCCTGGATGCGGGTCAGCCTGCTCTCGGCCTCCGCGGGGCGCTCCGCGGCGAGGGCCGCCTCGACGCGGGCGCGGAGCCCGCCCGGGGCGGGGCGCCCGCTGAGGTGGTACCGGGCGATCTGGGCCGCCTGCCCGGGGGCCACCTTGATCAGTTCCTCGGCCAGGGCGCGCAGCGGAGCCTCGCGCCGGGAGGCGGGGGCCGTGAACAGTGCCTGCTGCGCGTCGGTCAGCAGACGCAGGGCCCGGGCCGGGGCGTGCGGGGCGGTGGCCCGGGCGAGCCCCGTCAGCAGCCGGGCCACCCGGACCCCGTCGCCCCCGCCGCCGGTCCAGGCCGCGCTCTCGGCGTCGGCCAGCAGCCGGAGCGCGAGGTCCGCGTCGAAGCGGGCCGCGGCGTCGGCGGCCACGGCGGCCACCTCGACGCGGGCGGCGTCGGCGCCGGGCGGCAGTGCCCGCAGCGCGTCCTCCGCCTCGCCGATCAGGGCCCGTACGAACTCCCGTACACCGGGGGACACTTCCGCGCCCGGAGCGGGGCCGGCCCCCGCGCCGCCCGGCTGCCCGGCATCCGCGGCGGCTCCCGCGGCGGCCCCCGGCGGCGGCCCGGCCCCGGCCCCGGACTCCGCCTCCGGCGCCCTTCCGCCCCCGGGCTCCGGCCACGGCCACGGCGTCGCCTCGGTCCCGGCCCCCGGCTGCGCCGCCGGCATCGGCTGCGGCGGCGCGTGTCCCGGGCCCGGGGCCGCGCCGGAGCCGCCGCCGGCGCCGCGCATCGCGCGAAGGGCCTTGCCCACCGCCTCCGCCGACTCCGGCCGGTCCGCCGGGTCCTTCGCCAGCAGGGCCAGCACCAGCCGGTCCAGCTCCGCCGGAACCGGCGTCCCCGCCTCGCGCAGCGGGAGCGGCGCCTGCGCACAGTGCCGGTGCATCAGCACGTACGGCGACTCGTTCTGCCCGAACGGCGGGGCCCCGCTCACCAGCGCGTACAGGACGCACCCCAGCGCGTACAGATCGCACCGCGCGTCCACCCGCTCGCCCCGCCACTGCTCCGGCGCCATGTACGGGGGAGTGCCGATGATCCGGCCCGTGACCGTCCAGGCCGCCGTCGCCTCCGCGGAGTGCGCGATGCCGAAGTCGCATATCTTGATCCGCCGGCCCGGCAGCAGGAAGAGGTTGCCCGGCTTCAGGTCCCGGTGGACCACCGACTGCCCGTGCGCGACGGCCAGCGCCTCCGCCGTCTGCGCGGCCAGGTCCACGGCGAGGTCCACCGGCAGGGCGCCGTCCCGCGCCAGCGTCCTGGCCAGGTCCTCGCCCGCCAGCAGCTCCATGACGATGAACAGCCGCCCGTCCTGCTGTCCCACGTCGTGCACCACGGTGATCCCGGGGTGCGAGAGCCGCGCCCCGATCGTCGCCTCGCGTCTGAACCGGGCGACCACCTCGTCGTTCACGGCCGCGTCCAGCAGCACCTTGACGGCCACCGACCGGTCCAGTTCCTGGTCGTGCCCGCGCCACACCTCGCCCATGCCGCCCGCGCCGAGCCTCTGCTCCAGCCGGTACCGGCCGGCCAGTCGATCCCCCACCCGCACCGCAAAGCCCCCTGACATCACGTCATGCGACGTTTTCCCAGGGGGCATTGTGTCCTGCGAAGTGAACGGCCGGGGGTGCTACGTGTCGCCGCGCCTGCGGATCTTGTTGCCCAGCCACACCAGCGGGTCGTACGTGCGGTCCACCACCCGCTCCTTCAGCGGGATCAGCGCATTGTCGGTGATCTTGATGCCCTCCGGGCAGACTTCCGTGCAGCACTTGGTGATGTTGCAGTAGCCGAGCCCGTGCTCCTCCTGGGCCGTGCGCTTGCGGTCCAGGCCCGCCTCGGCGGCCGCGTCCAGCGGGTGCATGTCCAGCTCGGCCACCCGCATCAGGAAGCGGGGGCCGGCGAAGGCGGTCTTGTTCTCCTCGTGGTCGCGCACCACGTGGCAGGTGTCCTGGCACAGGAAGCACTCGATGCACTTCCTGAACTCCTGCGAGCGGTCCACGTCCACCTGCTGCATCCGGTACGCGCCCGGAGCCAGGCCCGGCGGGGGCACGAAGGCCGGGACCTCGCGCGCCTTCTCGTAGTTGAACGACACGTTCGTCACCAGGTCCCGGACCACCGGGAACGCGCGCAGCGGCGTGACCGTGATCGTCTCGGTCCGCTCGAAGGTGGACATGCGCGTCATGCACATCAGCCGCGGCCGCCCGTTGACCTCCGCACTGCACGAACCGCACTTGCCCGCCTTGCAGTTCCACCGCACCGCGAGGTCCGGGGTCTGCGTGGCCTGGAGCCGGTGGACGATGTCCAGGACGACCTCGCCGTCGTTCACCTCGACGGTGAAGTCCCGCAGTTCCCCGCCTTCCGCGTCCCCGCGCCAGATCCGGAAGCTCGCGTCGTACGTACTCATTCGTACAGCTCCTCTTCGGCGAGGTACTTGACCAGCTCTTCCTTCTCGAAGAGCGCGAGCAGGTCGGGGCGGACGGGTTCGGTACGGGTGCGCTCCAGCGCGATGCGGTCGGCGGCCGGGTCCTCGGGGACCGGCTCCACCGGCCGGCACAGCAGGTTCACCGGGCGCCAGCTGCGCTCCATCGCCGGGCAGTCCTCCCGGGTGTGCCCGCCGCGGCTCTCGGTGCGCTCCAGGGCGGCGCGGGCCACGCACTCGCTGACCAGCAGCATGTTGCGCAGGTCCAGGGCGAGGTGCCAGCCCGGGTTGAACTGCCGGTGCCCCTCGACCCCGGCCCGGGCCGCCCGTACGCGCAGACCCGCCAGCCGCTCCAGGGCCTCGGCCATCTCGCCCTCGCGGCGGATGATCCCGACCAGGTCGTTCATGGTCGTCTGGAGCTCCTGGTGGAGCGTGTACGGGTTCTCCGCGCCCTCGGCGGCGTGGAACGGGGCCAGCGCCTCGGCCGCGGCCGCGTCGATCTGCGCCTGGGAGACCGCGGGCGGCGCCCCGGCGAGGCCAGCGGCGTACTCGGCCGCGTGCAGCCCGGCCCGGCGGCCGAACACCAGCAGGTCGGAAAGGGAGTTCCCGCCGAGCCGGTTCGAGCCGTGCATGCCGCCCGCGACCTCGCCGGCCGCGAACAGGCCCGGCACCCCGACGGTGGCGGCGGTGTCGGAGTCCACCGCGATCCCGCCCATCACGTAGTGGCAGGTCGGGCCGACCTCCATCGGCTCGGCGGTGATGTCCACGTCCGCCAGTTCTTTGAACTGGTGGTACATGGACGGAAGGCGTCGGCGGATCCTCTCGGCCGGCATCCGCGTGGACACGTCGAGGAACACCCCGCCGTGCGGGGAGCCGCGGCCGGCCTTGACCTCGGAGTTGATGGCCCGGGCCACCTCGTCGCGGGGGAGCAGCTCGGGCGGGCGCCGGTTGTGGTCCGGGTCCTCGTACCAGCGGTCGCCCTCGTCCTCGGACTCCGCGTACTTCTCCTTGAAGACGTCCGGGACGTAGTCGAACATGAACCGCTTGCCCTCGCTGTTGCGCAGCACCCCGCCGTCGCCGCGCACCGACTCGGTGACGAGGATGCCCTTGACCGAGGGCGGCCAGACCATGCCGGTCGGGTGGAACTGCACGAACTCCATGTTCAGCAGGGGCGCCCCGGCGAGCAGCGCCAGCGCGTGGCCGTCGCCCGTGTACTCCCAGGAGTTGGAGGTCGTCTTGAAGGACTTGCCGATCCCGCCCGTGGCCAGAACCACCGCGGGCGCCTCCAGGACGAAGAACCGGCCGGACTCCCGCTCGTAGCAGAAGGCGCCCGCGACCCTCTCCCCGTCCTTCGGGCCGCGATCCTTCAGGACCCGGGTGACCGTGCACTCCTGGAAGACCTTCAGCCGCGCCTCGTGGTCCCCGTACTCCTTGAAGTCCTCCTGCTGGAGCTGGACGATCTTCTGCTGGAGGGTGCGGATCAGCTCCAGACCGGTCCGGTCGCCCACGTGCGCGAGGCGCGGGTACTCGTGGCCGCCGAAGTTGCGCTGGGAGATCTTCCCGTCCGGGGTGCGGTCGAAGAGCGCGCCCCAGGTCTCCAGCTCCCAGACCCGCTCCGGGGCCTCCTTCGCGTGGAGCTCCGCCATCCGCCACTGGTTCAGGAACTTGCCCCCGCGCATGGTGTCGCGGAAGTGCACCTGCCAGTTGTCGCCCTCGTTGACGTTGCCCATGGAGGCGGCGATCCCGCCCTCGGCCATCACCGTATGGGCCTTGCCGAAGAGGGACTTGCAGATCACGGCCGTACGCATGCCCCGCTCGCGCGCCTCGATCGCGGCCCGCAGCCCGGCGCCTCCCGCGCCCACCACGACCACGTCCCACTGCTGCCGGTCGACTTGAGCCATGTCAGAAGAACCTCGGATCGTTGAAGGCGCCGCTCGCCAGCAGGTACACGTAGAAGTCGCACAGGGCCACGCTGATCAGGGAGGCCCACGCCAGCTGCATGTGGCGGGTGTTGAGCCGGCTGATCCAGCCCCACATCCGGTAGCGCACCGGGTGCTTGGAGAAGTGCCGCAGGCGGCCGCCCATGATGTGCCGACAGGAGTGGCAGGACAGGGTGTAGGCCCAGATCAGCGCGATGTTGACGAGGAACAGCAGCGTTCCCAGGCCCATGTGGCCCCACTCGTACCGGTCGTTTCGGAACGTCAGCACCGTGTCGTACGTGAGGATGCCCGCGACCGGCAGCGCCGCGTAGAAGAAGTACCGGTGCATGTTCTGGAGGATCAGCGGGAAGCGCGTCTCGCCGGTGTACTTCGCGTGCGGCTCGGCGACGGCGCAGGCGGGCGGCGAGGCCCAGAAGCCCCGGTAGTACGCCTTGCGGTAGTAGTAGCAGGTCAGCCGGAAGCCGAGCGGGAAGACCAGGATCAGCAGGGCGGGGGACAGGCCCCACCAGCTGCCGAACAGGTCCAGGTTCGGGCCGCCGCGCATCTCGCGGCAGTTCTCCGCGAGACACGGGGAGTAGAACGGGGAGACGTACGGGGCCGCGTAGTAGTCGGCGTTCGCGAAGGCCCGCCACGTCGAGTAGACGATGAAGGCGAGCAGCCCGGCCGCGGTGACGGCGGGGGCCAGCCACCACCGGTCGGTGCGCAGGTGCCGGCCGGCGATCGCGGCCCGGGAGGCGTCGTGGACACCGGTCAGCTGCCGGGGTGGTTCCGTACCTGTGGCCAAAGGGGACTCCGGGTGGAGTGATGAGGGGTGACCCACGGGGCCCGGCCGCGGACGGCCGGGCCGGGTGGCGTGCCGGGGGTGTGCGGGGGCGCGGGGTCCGGACTCCGGGCGGGTGCCCGTGCCCGGCGCGCGGGTGCGGGCGCCGGTCAGGGGGCCCGGCGGCCGCGGGAGCCGAGACCCTCGTCGTCGGCGTCCGTCCACAGCGAGCTGTCGTACGGGGTGTCCGGGACCTGGACCATCCCCTCCTGCCGCGGGGCCCGCGGGGCGGCCGGAGCCTGCCGGGCCGCGTCCTCGACGTCTCGCTCCAGCCGTTCCACCGAGCGGACCAGCTCGTTCAGATTGCGTCGTACGGCGGTCAAATCGTCGTGCAGGGACATGACTTGCCCTCACTTCCGCTGGTTGCGGTGGCAACGCTCATGTGCGCCTGCGAGTGTCGCGCCTCCCGTCCCCGGTTGTGAAGGGACGTGCACCGATTGCGGGCGCGCAGGCTCGATCCGTGCGCCCCTCCCCGCTCCGGGTCCGATCCCTCTTCCGGGGGAACGCCCGCTCGCGGCGCAAGCCGGATTGGTCCGCACGGGTGGGGTTCGCGGCGTGGCGAGGGGCGGCTGCGAGTGGTGCGGCGGGCGGTGGATTTCAGTGTGTTGCGGCACCCAGTGTGATCAGCTCCATATACCGCCAAACGTGATCAAGCTGCCCCTTTCACGCCCCGCCCCGGAGGTACCACCCATGTCCCAGAGAAGGCGCAGGTCCTTGGCGCTCCTGACCTCGGGAGTCCTCGCACTGCCGCTGCTCGCGGGCTGCGGCTCTGGTGACGACGAGGGCGGCCCGGTGGCCGCCGGACAGGACATCGCGGCCACGGCCCGCGACAAGGTCGCCGACGGCGGAGTGCTGCGCTGGGCGGTGGACTCCCTGCCGGACACCCTGAACACCTTCCAGGCCGACGCGGACGCCACCACCACCCGGATCGCCGGGGCGGTGCTGCCGCAGCTGTTCGTCCTGGACGACAAGGGCCGGCCGGTCGCCAACCCGGACTACCTGGAGAAGGCCGAGGTCGTCGAGCGCGAGCCCAAGCAGGTCGTCCTGTACAAGCTGAACCAGCAGGCGGTGTGGAGCGACGGACGCGAGATCGGCGCCGCCGACTTCGTGGCCCAGTGGCGGGCCCTGAACGGCAAGGACTCGGCGTACTGGACGGCCCGCAACGCCGGGTACGACCGGATCGAGAAGATCGAGCGCGGCAAGACCGATCTGGAGGTCAAGGTCACCTTCGCCAAGCCGTACACCGACTGGCGCTCCCTGTTCTCCCCGCTCTACCCCAAGCAGGTCACCGGCACCCCGGACGCCTTCAACGAGGGAGCCCGCGGCACCCTCAAGGTCACGGCGGGCCCCTTCAACCTCGGGGCCGTCGACAAGAAGACCGGCACCGTCGCCCTGACCCGCAGCGCCCGCTGGTGGGGCCGCCCGGCCAAGCTGGACTCCCTGGTCCTGACCGCCGTACCCCGCGCCCAGCGGCCGGCCGCGCTGGCCGCCGGCAAGGTGGACCTGGCGGAGATCGACCGCGCGGGCGCCGAGCGCATCGCCCTGGCCCACCGGGACGCGGAGCGCGCCCCGGGCACCGGCGGGGCCCCGGCGCACGGGCCCGGCGCGGCGATGACCCCGGCGCAGGCCACGCTGTCGTGGGCGATCGCGTACGGCGCCGACGAGGGCAAGGCGGCGACGGAGCGCGAGACCCGGGCACAGAACGCCGAGGCGGCGAAGAACTACGCCGACGAGCAGTCGGCCCTGCGCACCTTCACCGTCCGCAAGTCCCTGGAGCCGGCCTACACGCAGCTGGCGATGAACGGGGCCTCCGGCCCGCTGGCCGACGAGCGGGTCCGGCGGGCGGTGGCCCGGGCCCTGGACCGCAAGGAACTGGCCGAGATCGTACTGAAGCCGCTCGGCCTCCCGGCGAAGCCCGTCGGCAGCCACGTGGCGCTGGCCGGGCAGCGGGCGTACGCCGACAACAGCGACGCGCTCGGCGGCAAGGACCTGCACGCCGCCGAGGCCCTGCTGGCCGACGCGGGCTGGCGCCGGGGCGGCAAGATCACCGAGCCGGCGGGCTCGAAGGCCGGCCCGGAGGGCGAGGAGGGCCAGGACGACTCGAAGACCCCCTCGGGCCCGGGCACCGGCAACGACGGGCTCTACATCGTGGGCGAGACCGACGGGCGCAACGGGGACGGCCTGGACCGGGGGCTCCCGGTGGTGGAGTCCGCGATCAGGACCGGAGGGGAAACGTCTCCCCAGGGCGTGCGCGGCGAGCGGGTCGACCCCTCGGGCCAGGACGGCGAGGCCGGCGCGGCCGCCGACCCGGACGCCGTGGACGACGCGAAGCGCGGCCCCGCCCGCGACGGCGAGGCCCCCGGCCCCGGCAAGGCCAGCGCCTCCCCGGCGCCCGCCCCGGCCAAGCAGGTCCGTACCTCCGGGAACATGCTCGCCAAGGACGGCAAGGCCCTCAACCTGCGCTTCGTCCTCCCGGCCGGCCCCGGCTCGGAGGCCCTGCGCACCGTCGGTGAGCGGATCGCGCAGATGCTGAAGAAGGTCGGCGTCAACACCGAGGTGACCAAGGTCGCCGACGAGAGCTTCTTCAAGGACCACGTCGCCTCGGGCCAGTACGACCTGGCGCTCTACTCCTGGCCCGCGACGGCCTACCCGGCCACCGACGCCCGCCCGATCTTCGCGAAGCCGGAACCGGCCGCCGACGGCTCGCTCCTCGTCGAACAGAACTACACCCGCGTCGGCACCGACCACATCGACCAGCTCTTCGACCAGGCGCTCGGCGAGCTGGACGAGGAGGCCTCGCGCGAGCTGATGCGCAAGGCGGACGCCCGGATCTGGGCCGCCGCCGGCTCCATCCCGCTCTACCAGCGCCCCGAGCTGGTGGCCGTCAAGCCGAACCTGGCCAACGCCGGCGCCTTCGGCCTCGGCACCCCCCGCTTCCAGGACATCGGCTGGAAGAAGCCGCCTACCGCCAAGGAAAACCTGAAGAAGAAGTAGTGACGAAACGGGGCCGGACGGGTTGATGTCCGGCCCCAAGCTCAGATGTGACTCAAGTCGCTTGCCCGCCGGACTTCCGGCGGGCAAGGTCGTTGCATACCCATTGACCATGCCCGTTGACCCGCGGCGATACCCGCACCACCCACGGCCGGGACCCCCCACCCCGCACCCGGCCCTGCTCAGCCGTCCGGCCTCTTGACAGACCCCCCGGCGGGCGGTTCCCGCCACGCGACGTACGATGGGGTAAGGCCGTGGCAGGTTTTCCGCCCGGTCGAGGCGCGCGTGCCGGACCGTACGCGCCGCCATCCACGATCCCGGGAGAAGCGCCGAAGTGCCCACGCGCCACGACATCCGTAACGTCGCCATCGTCGCCCACGTCGACCATGGCAAGACGACCATCGTCGATGCCATGCTCAAGCAGGCCGGTGCCTTCGCCGCCCACCAGCACCTCGACGACCGCATGATGGACTCGAACGACCTGGAGCGTGAGAAGGGCATCACGATCCTCGCCAAGAACACGGCGGTGAAGTACCACCCCAAGGACGGCGGGGCCCCGATCACGATCAACATCATCGACACCCCCGGCCACGCCGACTTCGGTGGCGAGGTCGAGCGCGGTCTGTCGATGGTGGACGCGGTCGTCCTGCTGGTGGACGCCTCCGAGGGTCCGCTGCCGCAGACCCGCTTCGTCCTGCGCAAGGCCCTGCAGGCGAAGATGCCGGTCATCCTCTGCATCAACAAGACCGACCGCCCCGACTCCCGGATCGACGACGTCGTCAACGAGACGTACGACCTCTTCCTGGACCTGGACGCGACCGAGGAGCAGATCGAGTTCCCGATCGTCTACGCCTGCGGCCGTGACGGCATCGCCTCGCTGACCAAGCCGGAGGACGGCACCGTCCCCGCGGACAGCGACAGCCTGGAGCCGTTCTTCTCCACCATCCTGGAGCACGTCCCCGCCCCGGTGTACGACGAAGAGGCGCCGCTCCAGGCCCACGTCACCAACCTGGACGCCGACAACTTCCTCGGCCGCATCGCGCTCCTGCGCGTCGAGCAGGGCGAGCTGCGCAAGGGCCAGACCGTGGCCTGGATCAAGCGCGACGGCACCATGTCGAACGTCCGCATCACCGAACTGATGATGACCGAGGCGCTCACCCGCAAGCCGGCGGAGGTCGCCGGCCCCGGTGACATCTGCGCCGTCGCCGGTATCCCGGACATCATGATCGGCGAGACCCTGGCCGACCCGGAGAACCCGATCGCGCTGCCGCTGATCTCGGTCGACGAGCCGGCGATCTCCATGACCATCGGCACCAACACCTCGCCGCTGGTCGGCCGCGGCGGCACGGGCAAGGGCGCGGACGCCAAGTCCGCGGTCAAGGACCGCAAGGTCACCGCCCGCCAGGTCAAGGACCGCCTCGACCGCGAGCTCATCGGTAACGTCTCCCTCCGCGTGCTCGACACCGAGCGCCCGGACGCCTGGGAGGTCCAGGGCCGCGGCGAGCTCGCGCTCGCCATCCTGGTCGAGCAGATGCGCCGCGAGGGCTTCGAGCTGACCATCGGCAAGCCGCAGGTCGTCACGCAGGAGATCGACGGCAAGGTGCACGAGCCGGTCGAGCGCATGACGATCGACGTGCCCGAGGAGCACATGGGCGCCGTCACGCAGCTCATGGGCGTCCGCAAGGGCCGTATGGACAACATGTCGAACCACGGCTCCGGCTGGGTCCGCATGGAGTTCGTCGTCCCGTCGCGCGGCCTCATCGGCTTCCGTACGGAGTTCCTGACCAACACCCGCGGTACGGGTATCGCCCACTCGATCCACGAGGGCCACGAGCCGTGGTTCGGCCAGCTGGTCACCCGTAACAACGGCTCCCTGGTCGCCGACCGCGCCGGTGCGGTCACGCCGTTCGCGATGATCAACCTGCAGGAGCGCGGCGTCCTGTTCACCGACCCCGGCACCGAGGTGTACGAGGGCATGATCGTCGGCGAGAACTCGCGCTCCGACGACATGGACGTGAACATCACCAAGGAGAAGAAGCTCACGAACATGCGTGCGGCTTCGGCGGACAACACGGAGAACGTGATCCCGCCGCGCAAGCTCTCCCTGGAGCAGTCCCTGGAGTTCTGCCGCGACGACGAGTGCGTCGAGGTGACCCCGGAGGCCGTCCGCATCCGCAAGGTCGTCCTGGACCAGAAGGAGCGCTCGCGCACCGCTTCGCGCGCCAAGTCCGCGAAGTAACCGCAAGTCGGTCCGGTCGGGCCGTCGTTCCACCCGCAACCCCTCCACCACGGTTTCGTGGGGGAGGGGTTGTTGGCGTTTGTCAACCGGATTATTGCGTTCCAGTGTCCACGGTGTCCGCATACCGACCGTGACAATCCGGAAGATGAACTAACAGTCCGTTTCGCACGTGTCTGTCTCCTATCCGTTTGTCCGGATTTCGGGTTTTCGCCATGCGGTGATGTTGTGAAAACGAGACCAGTTAAGTGTGGTTTACGGTCAGGGCGTCCCTGAGGATGGCTCCATTGAGCTCGGGTCAATGGGTCACACGCTGTGGGGAGCGTCGACTCACGAGCACACTCGGGGCACTGTTCAACTCGCCGTCAGGGGTGTCGGCGAAACGTTCATGTGTCCCGCACATCAAACAGTGGACTCATGAGGAGGAAACCCATGCGCGGTGCCAAGAGCGCCAAGTGGGTAGCGGGCGCGATTGTCGTCGCCCTGGCTGCGACCGCCTGCGGTGGCAACGACAAGGGCGACGCCGCCGGCAAGGGTGAGGTTGACCCGAACGGCATCTACTCCGTCGAGGTGGGCGAGCCCGAGAAGCTCCTCCAGCCGGCCGACACGATGGAGTCCAACGGCTCGATCGTCATGTCCGGGCTGTTCTCGCAGCTCGTCGACTACGACGCCGACGGCAAGCTGACCATGGTCAACGCCGAGTCCGTCGAGTCCAAGGACAGCAAGCTCTGGACCGTCAAGCTCAAGCCGGGCTGGACCTTCCACGACGGCACCAAGGTGACCGCCGACTCGTACGTCAAGGCCTGGAACTGGGCCGCGAACATCAACAACAAGCAGGGCAACGCGTCCTGGTTCGCGGACATCAAGGGCTACGAGGCGCTCCACCCCGAGGCCGAGGGCGCCAAGCCCACCGCCGAGGCGCTGGAGGGTCTGAAGGTCGTCGACGAGAACACCTTCACCATCGAGCTCGCCAACGCCGTGCCGTACTTCGCGTACAAGCTCGGCTACGAGGTCTTCTCCCCGCTGCCCGAGTCCTTCTACAAGGACCCGAAGGCCGCCGGTGAGAAGCCGGTCGGCAACGGCCCCTACAAGTTCAAGTCGTGGGAGCACAAGAAGCAGATCGAGCTCACCCGCTTCGACGACTACAAGGGCGAGAACAAGGCGAAGAACGGTGGTGTGATCCTCAAGAACTACTCCACCCTCGAAACCGCCTACGAGGACCTGAAGTCGGGCAACGTCGACGTCCTGCGTCAGATCGGCCCGAAGGACCTCCCGGTCTACCGCAACGACCTCGGCAACCGCGCCGTGGACCAGGCGTACTCCGCGATCCAGACCCTGGCCATCGCCTTCTACGCCGACCAGTGGAAGACCCCGAAGCCGGTCGACCCGAAGGTCATCCAGGGCCTGTCGATGGCGATCGACCGCGACACCATCACCAAGACGGTGCTCCAGGGCACCCGCGAGCCGGCCACGGGCTGGGTCGCCAAGGGCGTCCTCGGCTACACGCCGAACGCCACCGGTGACATCACCAAGTTCAACCCGGCCAAGGCCAAGGAGCTCATCGCCGCGGGCGGTGGCGTTCCGAACAACGAGATCTCCATCCAGTTCAACTCGGACGGCGGTCACAAGGAATGGGTCGACGCTGTCTGCAACAGCATCACCCAGGCCACCGGCGTCAAGTGCACCGGTGACGCCAAGCCGGACTTCCAGGCCGACCTCCAGGCCCGTAAGACCAAGCAGGTCAAGTCGATCTACCGCTCCGGCTGGGTCCTCGACTACCCGGTGAACGCCAACTTCATCAGCGACCTGTTCCGCACGGGCGCGGGCGGCAACCAGGGTGGGTTCTCCAACCCCGACCTGGACGCCAAGATCGCCGCTGCCGACACGGCCGCGTCGCTCGACGAGTCGGTGAAGGCGTACCAGGCCGTGGAGAAGGACCTGGTCAACTACATGCCGTCGATCCCGCTCTGGTACTACAAGGTCAACGCGGGCTTCTCGGAGAAGGTCCAGAACGTGAAGTACGCCCAGGACGGCGACCCGATCCTCGAAGGCGTCGAGGTCAAGAAGTAAGTCCCACAGCGTAATTCCGCTCGACGGATGTGGGCCGGCGGGGAGCCGGCCCGCATCCGGGCCTAAATGCAGAGCCCGGGGGGCCCTTTCGCGACGCAGTGACGGTTCCGTCACGTGCGTGCGTGGCGAAAGGGCCCGTCCGGCTGCCTCTGCCGCATCTTCTACGGAGGCATGATGGGGCGCTATGTCGCACGACGACTGCTCCAGATGATCCCGGTCTTCTTCGGGACGACCGCGCTTATCTTCTTTATGGTCTACAGCCTGCCCGGCGACCCCGTGGCCGGACTCTTCGGTGACAAGGGCGCCGACCCCGCCACGCTGGCCGCACTCCGGCACGAGCACGGGTTGGACCTGCCGGTGTGGCAGCAGTACTACAACTACATCACCGGCATCCTGTTCCACTTCGACTTCGGACAGCAGATCCGCAGCGGACGTGAGATCACGGACGTCATCGGTTCCGCCTTCCCGGTCACCCTCCGGCTCGCCTTCCTGGCCTTCGCCATCGAGATCGTCCTGGGCCTGGCCCTCGGGATCGTCGCCGGCCTCAAGGCCGGCAAGCTGGTGGACAACCTGGTCCTGATCCTCACGCTGCTGATCATCTCGATGCCGGTCTTCGTGCTCGGCTTCATCGTCAAGTCGGTGTTCGCCTTCCAGCTCGGCTGGATCGACCCCAACGTCAGCAACAAGGAGACGTGGGCCGAGCTCATCGCGCCGTCCATCGTGCTCGGCTCGCTGTCGCTGGCCTACGTGGCCCGCCTGACCCGCACGTCGATGGCCGAGAACCTGCGCGCGGACTACATGCGCACCGCCGTCGCCAAGGGTCTTCCGAAGCGCCGCGTCATCGGTGTGCACCTGATGCGCAACTCGATGATCCCCGTCGTCACCTTCCTGGGTACCGACATCGGCGCCCTCATGGGTGGCGCCGTCGTCACCGAGGGCATCTTCAACGTCAAGGGCGTCGGCGGGCTGATCTACGACTCGGTCATCCGACGCGAGGGACTGACCGTGGTCGGTGTCGTCACCGTCCTGGTCGTCGTCTACCTCATAGCCAGCCTGCTCGTCGACCTCCTCTACGCGGTCATGGACCCGAGGATCCGGTATGCCTGACATGACCAAGACCGAAGCCGTTTCGACCGAGGGCGCCCTGGCACCCGTCGACGCGATCGCGCCCGTCACCCACGAGAAGGCGCGCAGCCTGTGGGGCGACGCGTGGGCCGACCTGCGTCGCAACCCGTACTTCGTCGTCTCCGCAGCGCTGATCTTCGTCCTCCTGGTGATCGCGGTCTTCCCGGGCTGGTTCACCAGTGCCGACCCCACCAAGGGCGATCTGGTCCACCACTTCCTGGGCAAGCCGGAGCTTTCTAAGGTCGGTACGCCCGACTGGCTCGGGTACGACGGCCAAGGCCGCAGTGTCTACGCGCGCCTCATCTACGGCACCAGGGCCTCGATCATCGTCGCCACCTGCGTCACCGCGATCGTCACCCTCGTCGGCGGCATCACGGGCATGATCGCCGGCTACTTCGGCGGGCTCACGGACACGCTCATCTCCGGGATCACCAACATCTTCTTCGGTATCCCCTTCCTGCTCGGCTCGATGGTCGTCCTCCAGGCCTTCACCAAGCGCACGGTGTGGACGGTCGTCTTCGCCCTGGCCTTCCTGGGCTGGACACAGATCACCCGCGTCATGCGCGGTTCGGTCATCACCGTGAAGCAGGCCGACTACGTGCACGCCGCCAAGGCACTGGGCGCCGGCACCAGCCGGATCCTGCTGCGACACATCCTGCCGAACGCCATGGCGCCCGTGATCGTGGTGTCCACGATCGCTCTCGGCGGCTACATCGCGGCCGAGGCCACCCTGTCCTACCTGGGTCTGGGTCTCGCGGCCCCGACCATCTCGTGGGGTGTGGACATCTCCGCCGGTGCCGCGCAGATCCGAGTGGCCCAGCACATCCTGCTCTACCCCTCGATCATGCTGAGCATCACCGTTCTCGCCTTCATCATGCTCGGCGAAGCGGTCCGCAACGCCCTCGACCCCAAGCTGCGCTGAGGAGGGCGTACGTGATCACCATGGACAACACCAGCACTGTTCCCTCCCCGCGTGACGGGAACCAGCAGAGCCCGCTCCTTGAGGTGCGCGACCTGCACGTCGAGTTCCACACCCGCGACGGCGTGGCCAAGGCCGTCAACGGCGTCAACTACAGCGTGAGCGCCGGCGAGACCCTCGCCGTCCTCGGCGAGTCCGGCTCGGGCAAGTCCGTGACGGCACAGGCCATCATGGGCATCCTCGACATGCCTCCCGGCAAGATCCCGCAGGGCGAGATCCTCTTCCGCGGCCAGGACATGCTCAAGATGAGCTTCGAGGAGCGGCGCAAGCTGCGCGGCCGGAAGATCGCCATGATCTTCCAGGACGCCCTCTCCTCGCTGAACCCGGTACTCTCCGTCGGCTACCAGCTGGGCGAGATGTTCCGCGTCCACCAGGGCCTGTCGAAGAAGGCGGCCCGCCTCAAGGCCATCGAGCTGATGGACAAGGTCAAGATCCCGGCGGCGAAGGAGCGAGTGGACGACTACCCGCACCACTTCTCCGGCGGTATGCGCCAGCGCATCATGATCGCCATGGCGATCGCGCTGGAGCCGGACCTGATCATCGCCGACGAGCCGACCACGGCCCTCGACGTGACCGTCCAGGCCCAGGTCATGGACCTGCTCGCGGAGCTCCAGCGCGAGCTCAACATGGGTCTGATCCTGATCACCCACGACCTCGGCGTCGTTGCCGACGTCGCGGACAAGATCGCGGTCATGTACGCCGGCCGGATCGTCGAGACGGCCCCGGTGCACGAGATCTACAAGCGCCCCGCGCACCCGTACACCCGTGGTCTGCTGGACTCGATCCCGCGCCTCGACCAGAAGGGCCAGGAGCTCTTCGCGATCAAGGGCCTGCCGCCCAACCTCCTGCGGCTGCCGACCGGCTGCTCGTTCAACCCGCGCTGCACCGTCGCGCAGGACGTCTGCCGTACCGACGTGCCCCTGCTCCAGGTGGTCAGCGAGCAGGACGGCTCCGAGCTGCCCGGCCGCGCCAGCGCCTGCCACTTCTGGAAGGAGCAGCTCCATGGCTGAGCTCACCAAGAACGCCCCCGAGCGCGAGCCGATCCTCCAGGTCCGCAATCTGGTCAAGCACTTCCCGCTGACCCAGGGCATCCTGTTCAAGAAGCAGGTCGGCGCGGTCAAGGCCGTCGACGGCATCAGCTTCGACCTGTACAGGGGCGAGACGCTGGGCATCGTCGGCGAGTCCGGCTGTGGCAAGTCCACCGTCGCCAAGCTGCTGATGAACCTGGAGCGGGCCAGCGCCGGCGAGGTCTTCTACAAGGGTCAGGACATCACCAAGCTGTCCGGGCGTGCGCTGAAGGCCGTCCGCCGCAACATCCAGATGGTCTTCCAGGACCCGTACACCTCGCTGAACCCGCGCATGACGGTCGGCGACATCATCGGCGAGACCTACGACATCCACCCCGAGGTGGCCCCCAAGGGCGACCGGCGCCGCAAGGTGCAGGAACTCCTCGACGTCGTCGGGCTCAACCCGGAGTACATCAACCGGTACCCGCACCAGTTCTCCGGCGGTCAGCGCCAGCGCATCGGCATCGCCCGCGGCCTCGCGCTCAACCCGGAGATCATCATCTGCGACGAGCCGGTCTCCGCGCTCGACGTGTCGGTGCAGGCGCAGGTCATCAACCTGATGGAGAAGCTTCAGGACGAGTTCGACCTCTCCTACATCTTCATCGCGCACGACCTCTCGATCGTCCGGCACATCTCGGACCGCGTCGGCGTCATGTACCTGGGCAAGATGGCCGAGATCGGCACCGACACCCAGATCTACGACCACCCGACGCACCCGTACACGCAGGCGCTGCTGTCGGCCGTCCCGGTCCCCGACCCGGAGGCCCGCGAGGGCCGCGAGCGGATCATCCTCACCGGTGACGTCCCCTCGCCGGCCAACCCGCCGTCGGGCTGCCGCTTCCGCACCCGCTGCTGGAAGGCGGAGGAGCGCTGCGCCACGGAGGAGCCGCTGCTGGCGATCCCGACGCGCCTCCAGGGCGTGAACTCCCTGGCCGCGCACGAGTCGGCGTGCCACTTCGCGGAGGAGAAGGCCGTCCTGGCCATCTGATCCCGGGAAACGGACGGGGCCCAGCCGGGATCGGCTGGGCCCCTTCCGGTTTCCCGCCCCACCGAACGCGACTGCCGAGGAGCCAACCACCCATGCGCACAGCGAGTGCCCAGTGGATCGTCGGTGCCCTCGTCCTGGCGATGGCCGCCACGGCCTGCGGTACCGGTGAGGACGGGCGGACCGCCAGGACCGGCGGGCGCATCACCGTGGTGCTCGGTGAGCCGCAGCACGGGCTGGTGGGGCAGGAGACGGCTGAGTCCGAGGGCGCCGAGGTCCTCCACGCGCTGTTCACCGGCCTGGTCACGTACGACCCGAAGACCAGCGAGCCGAAGCTGGCGATCGCCGAGTCCGTCGACACCACCGACTCGAAGACGTGGACGATCAGGATCAAGGACGGGTTCACGTTCCACAACGGCGAGAAGGTCGACGCACAGTCCTTCGTCCGCGCCTGGAACTGGGGCGCGGACCAGGAGAACACCGCCGAGGCGATGGGTTTCTTCTCGAAGATCGAGGGCTCTGACGAACTGGCCCCGGGCAAGGGGAGAACGCCTGCCGCCAAGGAGCTCAGGGGCCTGCGGGTCCTCGACGACAGGACCTTCACCGTCACCCTGAAGGCACCGTTCCCCCAGTTCTGGACCATGCTGGGGTACGACGCCTTCTACCCGCTGCCCAAGGCGTTCGAGGCGGACCCGAAGGGCTTCGGGGAGGCCCCGGTCGGAAACGGTCCGTTCCGCATGGACGGCACCTGGGAGCACGGCAAGCAGATCAAGGTCAAGAAGTACGACAAGTACCCGGCGGAGGGCCGCGCCAAGCTGGACTCCGTGACCTTCAAGATCTACGACGACCTGGACGCCGCCTACGGCGACCTGCACAAGAACGCCGTGCAGATCACCGACAAGCTGCCGGTCTCCGCGCTCGACACCGTCGCCGAGGAGTTCGGCGACCGCTACGTCTACAAGCCGGAAGCGTCCGTCGGCTACCTCGGCCTCCCGCTGGAGGCCAATCCCGAGGCCTTCGGCAAGGTCGAGATCCGCAGGGCGATCTCGATGGCCATCGACCGGGAGGCCATCTCCAAGAAGGTCTTCCAGGGCACCCGCAAGCCCGCCGACGACTTCATCAGCCCGATCGTCCCCGGCTACCGCCGGGGCGCCCTGGGCGAGGCCGGCCTCTACGACCCGGTCAAGGCGAAGGCGCTGTTCGAGCACGCCGGCGGCATACCCGGCAACGAACTGGAGCTCGGCTACAACGAGGACGGCGGCCACAAGGAGTGGATCGAGGCCGTCGCCGCACAGCTGAGGGCGAACCTCGGCCTGGAGGTGACCGCGAAGCCGTACCCGAGCTCCGGGGCCCTCATCGACGACGTCAAGTCCCAGAAGTTCAAGGGCGCCTTCCGCATGGGCTGGGCCATGGACTACCCGGCGGCGGAGAACTACCTGCGCCCGGTCTTCTCGAAGGAGGCCATCGCCAACGGTTCCAACTTCGGGCGCTACGGGAACGACGAGTTCGAGGCCGTCCTCGCCGCGGCCGACCGGGCGACCGACCCGGCCGAGAGCCTGACGCTCTACCAACAGGCCGACGACATCGTCATCAGGGACCTCCCGTACATCCCGCTCTTCACTTACATGTCCTCCGTGGCCTACTCCAAGGCCGTGAAGAACGTCCGGGTCGACGCCCAGGGCCGCATCGACCTGGCACACGTCGAGCTCGACTGACACCCCGGCGGGGGCCGCGCCGAAAGGCGGTTGCGCGGGCGCCTTCGGCGGGGGGAGGGTGAGCGGGTGACCGCCATCCCGTACGGCCGCCGGAGCCGGCGCACGCTGACCGTACGGCCCGCCGGGCCCGGGGACGCGGCCGACATCTGCGCCCTGCTCAACGCCGTCGACGTCATCGAGATCGGCAGACCGGAGACCGACCTCTGCGCCGTCGAGGCCGACCTCCACCACCCCGGCATCGACCTGGCCAAGGACTCCTGGCTGGCCTTCGAAGGGGGCCGGCTCGTCGCCCATGCCCAGGTGTGGGCCGACTCCGGGCCCGGCAGGGTCGACTCCGAGCACTCCGTACTGCCCGGCCACCGCGCCGCGGGCGTCCGGCTGCTGGAGCTGATGGAGATCCGCGCCCGGGAGCTCACCGCCGGGGCGCGGGACGCCGTCCTGCGGCTCCAGCTCACCGCCGAGCCCGTCCTCGACCCCGACGTGCTGCCCGCCCGAGGCTACCGCCGCGTACGCCGCTACCAGGTGATGACCCGGCCCGTCTCCGCGGCCGCCGACCCGCCGCCCGCCCCCTCCGAGGGGCTGGTCCTGCGCGACTGCGCCGCCGACCCGGCCGACCCCCGCCGGGCCCACGCCCTGGTGGAGGACGCCTTCGCCGCCCACTTCGGCCATGTGGACCGCCCGTACGAGGCCTGGCTCGACCACCTGGGCGCCCGCGCCCTCGACTGGTCGCTGGTCTGGATCGCGAACCTGCCGGGCTCCGGCGACGTGGGCGTCCTGCTGACCCGGGACGACCGCACCAGCATGGCCTGGGTCAGCCACCTCGGCGTCCGCGCCGACCTGCGCGGCCGGGGCATCGGCGGTTTCCTGCTGCGCCACGCCTTCGCCGCGTACGCGGCCCGCGGCCGTGACACCGTCGGCCTCGGCGTCGACACCCGCAACGAAACCGGCGCGCTCGGGCTCTACGAGGCGCACGGCATGCGCCTGCACTACGCGGTGGACACCTGGGAGCTGAGTATGCACTCGCGCGGGTGACAGGCGCGGGACGCGAGGGTGCAATCGGTCCAACCAGGAGTGTTCCGGCCCCCACATAGGGTGACATTGGGCCCTAAGTGAGTCTTGGGAGCCATAGGAGGCACTCCATGCGCGGAGCCACCCACGCCAAGTGGGCCGCATGTGCGGTGGCCGTCGCCCTCGCGGCGACGGCCTGCGGCGGTAGCGACAGCGGCGGAGGCGGCGGTGGCGCGGGAGTCGTCAGCTCCTCCTGGGGTGACCCGCAGAACCCGCTGGAGCCGGCCAACACCAACGAGGTGCAGGGCGGCAAGGTCCTCGACATGATCTTCCGGGGCCTCAAGCGGTACGACCCGAAGACCGGCGAGGCCAAGAACATGCTCGCCGAGAAGATCGAGACGACCGACAGCCAGAACTTCACCATCACGCTGAAGGACGGCTGGAAGTTCAGCAACGACGAGCCGGTCACCGCGCAGTCCTTCGTGGACGCCTGGAACTACGGCGCGGACGTGCGCAACAAGCAGAACAACGCGCCGTTCTTCTCCGACATCGTCGGCTACGAGGCCCTCCACCCCGCCTCCGGGGAGCCCAAGGCCAAGACGATGTCCGGGCTGGTCGTCAAGGACCCCAAGACCTTCACCGTCGCCCTGAAGAACAAGTTCTCCACCTGGCCCGAGACCCTCGGCTACCAGGCCTTCTCCCCGCTGCCCAAGGCCTTCTTCACCGACCACAGCGGCTGGCTGAACAAGCCCGTCGGCAACGGCCCGTACACGGTGGACTCGTACACCAAGGGCACCGGCATGAAGCTGCGCACCTGGGAGGGCTACCCGGGCGAGGACAAGGCGCAGAACAGCGGCGTCGACCTCAAGGTCTACACCGACAACAACACCGCCTACACCGACCTGATCTCCGGCAACCTCGACCTCGTCGACGACGTCCCCGCGCAGCAGCTGAAGAACGTCAAGAACGACCTCGGCGACCGGTACATCAACCAGCCGGCCCTCATCATCCAGACCCTCACCTTCCCGCTGTACGACCCGCAGTGGAGCAAGGAGGGCATGGAGAACGTCCGCCGCGGCATCTCGATGGCCATCAACCGCGACGAGATCACCAAGCAGATCTTCCGCGAGACCCGCACCCCGGCCAAGGACTGGACCTCCCCGGCCCTCGGCGAGAAGGGCGGCTTCAGCGCCACGCTCTGCGGCGACGCCTGCAAGTACGACCCGGCGGCCGCCAAGAAGCTCATCCAGGACGCCGGCGGGCTCCCCGGCGGCAAGGTCACCCTGACCTCCAACGTGGACACCGGCTCGCACCGCGAGTGGATGGACGCCGTCTGCAACAGCATCAACAACGCGATCGGCGAGGGCCCGGTCTGCACGGTCAACCCGATCGGAACCTTCGCGGACTTCCGCAACCAGCAGAGCGCCTTCAAGCTGACCGGCCCCTTCCGCTCCGGCTGGCAGGCCGACTACCCGCTCATCCAGAACTTCCTCCAGCCGCTCTACTACACCGGCGCCTCCTCCAACTACGGGAAATTCAGCAACCCGGAGTTCGACAAGCTCGTCGACGAGGCCAACCAGGAGAGCGACGCGGCCAAGGCCATCGCGAAGTTCCAGGACTCCGAGAAGATCCTCGCCGCGCAGATGCCCTCCATCCCGCTCTGGTACCAGAACGGCAGCGCGGGCTACGCCGAGCGGCTCTCGGACGTGGCGCTCAACCAGTTCAGCGTCCCCGTCTACAACGAGATCAAGGTCAGCTGACCCCCTGTCGGATCGATCCTGGAGCAGTCCATGGGACGTTATGTGATCCGGCGGCTGCTCCAGATGATCCCGGTGTTCATCGGCAGCACGTTCCTGATCTTCTTCATGGTGTACGCACTGGGCGACCCCGTCGCCGCCCTCTTCGGCGACAAGGCGCCCGACCCCGCCACCGCCGCGCGCATCCGCAAGGACCTCTACCTCGACCGGCCCCTGTGGGAGCAGTACCTGCACTACATGGGCCAGATCTTCCAGGGGGACTTCGGCACGGCCTTCAACGGCCAGCCCGTCACCGAGCTGATGGCCTCGGCCTTCCCCGTCACCCTGCGCCTGACCATCGTCGCGATCTTCTTCGAGATCGTCATCGGCATCACCCTCGGCGTGGTCAGCGGCCTGCGCCGCGGCAAGTCCGTCGACACCTCCGTACTGGTGCTCACCCTCGTCGTCATCTCCGTGCCGACGTTCGTGACGGGCTACCTGCTCCAGTACCTCTTCGGCGTCCAGTGGGGCTGGGTCCGCCCCACCGTCTCACCGGACGCCCCCTTCAACGAGCTGATCCTGCCCGGCATCGTGCTCGCGCTGGTCTCCCTCGCGTACGTCACCCGCCTCTCGCGCACCTCCATCGCCGAGAACGTGAAGGCCGACTACGTGCGCACCGCCGTCGCCAAGGGTCTGCCGCGCCGCCGGGTCGTCACCCGCCACCTGCTGCGCAACTCGCTCATCCCCGTCGTCACCTTCATCGGCACCGACATCGGCGCCCTGATGGGCGGCGCCATCGTCACCGAGCGCATCTTCAACATCCACGGCGTCGGATACCAGCTCTACCAGGGCATCCTGCGCAACAACTCCCCGACGGTGGTCGGCTTCGTGACCATCCTCGTCATCGTCTTCCTGCTGGCGAACCTGCTCGTCGACCTGCTCTACGCGGTCCTGGACCCGAGGATCCGTTATGCCTGAGCCCGAGCCCGAGCCCGGCCGCCGATCCCCCGCGTACGACCCACTCCAGCCCGGAAAGGGGGAGGCCATCGCGCCCACCGGCCAGGGCGGCCCCATGGATCTGGCGCTCGACGAGGCCGAAAGCCTCGAAAGGCCCCTGGGGGACGCCCCCACCGGGCCCGGCCCGCAGGAGAAGGCCCGCTCCCTGTGGTCCGACGCCTGGCACCAGCTGCGCCGCAACCCCGTCTTCATCATCTCCTCGCTGATGATCCTGTTCCTGGTGGTCATCGCGATCTGGCCGCAGCTCATCGCGAGCGGCGACCCGCTCCAGTGCGACCTGTCCAAGTCCCAGCAGGGCTCCTCGCCCGGCCACCCCTTCGGATACGACACCCAGGGCTGCGACGTCTACACCCGTACCGTCTACGGCGCCCGCGCCTCCATCACCGTCGGCGTCTGCGCCACCCTCGGCGCCGCCCTGCTCGGTTCGGTGCTCGGCGGGCTCGCCGGGTTCTTCGGCGGCTGGGGCGACTCGCTGCTCTCCCGGGTGGCCGACATCTTCTTCGGCATCCCCGTCGTCCTGGGCGGGCTGGTCTTCCTCTCCGTGGTCACCAGCACCACCGTCTGGCCGGTCGTCGGCTTCATCGTGCTCCTCGGCTGGCCGCAGATCGCCCGCATCGGCCGCGGCTCCGTCATCACCGCCAAACAGAACGACTACGTCCAGGCCGCCCGGGCGCTCGGCGCCGGCAACGGGCGGATGCTGCTGCGGCACGTCGCCCCCAACGCCATCGCGCCCGTCATCGTCGTCGCCACCATCGCGCTCGGCACGTACATCGCCCTGGAGGCCACCCTGTCCTTCCTCGGCGTCGGCCTGCGCCCGCCCACCGTCTCCTGGGGCATCGACATCTCCAACGCGGCCTCGCAGATCCGCAACGCCCCGCACATGCTGCTGTGGCCGGCGGGCGCGCTGAGCGTGACGGTGCTCGCCTTCATCATGCTCGGCGACGCGGTGCGCGACGCCCTCGACCCCAAACTGCGCTGAGGAGTGGGCACCATGCTGCTCGAAGTCCGCGACCTCCATGTGGAGTTCCGTACGCGGGACGGAGTCGCCAAGGCCGTCAACGGCGTCAACTACTCGGTGGGCGAGGGCGAGACGCTCGCCGTGCTCGGCGAGTCGGGCTCCGGCAAATCGGTGACCGCCCAGGCGGTGATGGGCATCCTCGACATCCCGCCGGGCCGGATCGCGGGCGGGGAGATCCTCTTCAAGGGCAAGGACCTGCTCAAGATGAAGGAGGACGAGCGGCGGAGGATCCGCGGGGCCGAGATGGCGATGATCTTCCAGGACGCCCTGTCCTCCCTGAACCCCGTACTCAGCGTGGGCGCGCAGCTCGGCGAGATGTACGAGGTCCACCGCGGGATGTCCCGCAAGGACGCCAAGGCCAAGGCCGTCGAGCTGATGGACCGGGTCCGGATCCCCGCGGCCCGCGAACGGGTGGGGGACTACCCGCACCAGTTCTCGGGCGGCATGCGCCAGCGCATCATGATCGCGATGGCGCTGGCCCTGGAGCCCTCCCTGATCATCGCGGACGAGCCGACGACGGCCCTCGACGTGACCGTGCAGGCGCAGGTGATGGACCTGCTCGCCGAGCTCCAGCGCGAGCTCAACATGGGGCTCATCCTCATCACCCACGACCTCGGCGTCGTCGCCGACGTCGCCGACAAGATCGCCGTCATGTACGCCGGCCGGATCGTCGAGGCGGCTCCCGTCCACGAGATCTACAAGGCACCCGCCCATCCGTACACCCGCGGCCTGCTCGACTCCATCCCGCGCCTCGACCAGAAGGGCCAGGAGCTGTACGCGATCAAGGGGCTGCCGCCGAACCTGCTGGCCATCCCGCCCGGCTGCGCCTTCAACCCGCGCTGCCCGATGGCGCAGGCGGTCTGCCGCACCGACGTGCCGCCGCTCGCGCAGGTGGGCCCGGGCCGCGCGAGCGCGTGCTTCTTCTGGAAGGAGTGCCTCGATGGCTGAGACCATCCTGGAGGTCAAGGGCCTCGTCAAGCACTACCCGCTCACCCAGGGCATCCTCTTCAAGAAGCAGATCGGCGCGGTCAAGGCCGTCGACGGGGTCTCCTTCGGCCTCGCCCGCGGCGAGACGCTCGGCATCGTCGGCGAGTCCGGCTGCGGCAAGTCCACCGTCGCCAAGATGCTGGTCAACCTGGAACGCCCGACGGCCGGGGCGATCTCGTACAAGGGCGAGGACATCACCAAGCTGTCCGGCAAGGCCCTGAAGGCCGTCCGCCGCAACATCCAGATGGTCTTCCAGGACCCGTACACCTCGCTGAACCCGCGCATGACGGTCGGCGACATCATCGGGGAGCCGTACGACATCCACCCCGAGGTGGCCCCCAAAGGCGACCGGCGGCGCAAGGTGCAGGAACTCCTCGACGTGGTCGGGCTCAACCCGGAGTACATCAACCGGTACCCGCACCAGTTCTCCGGCGGTCAGCGCCAGCGCATCGGCATCGCCCGCGGGCTCGCCCTGCGGCCGGAGGTGATCGTGGCGGACGAGCCGGTCTCCGCGCTCGACGTCTCGGTCCAGGCCCAGGTGATCAACCTGCTGGAGCGGCTCCAGAACGAGTTCGACCTGTCGTACGTGTTCATCGCGCACGACCTCTCGATCGTGCGGCACATCTCCGACCGGGTCGGCGTGATGTACCTGGGGCGGGTGGTGGAGATCGGCACCGACACCCAGATCTACGACCACCCCACCCACCCGTACACCCAGGCCCTGCTCTCCGCCGTGCCCGTGCCGGACCCGCAGGCCCGCGCCCACCGCGAGCGGATCATCCTGACCGGCGACGTGCCCTCCCCGGCCAACCCGCCGTCCGGCTGCCCGTTCCGCACCCGCTGCTGGAAGGCCCAGCAGCGCTGCACGGACGAGGTCCCGTTGCTCGCCGTTCCGGAGGCGTTCACCTCCGGCCCGGCGGCCCACCCGTCGGCCTGTCACTTCGCAGGCGAAATCCAGCCACCCCGCGCGGATTCGCTCCGTTAGGGTCACCTTCCCGCCAACCCGGTTTACGCGCAGGCAACTTGACCGTTTCTGTCCCGAGATCCGGGGCGTGCAGCCTGGGTCGCGTGCGGCCGTGCGG
This sequence comes from Streptomyces vinaceus, assembly GCF_008704935.1. Lineage (NCBI taxonomy): Bacteria > Bacillati > Actinomycetota > Actinomycetes > Kitasatosporales > Streptomycetaceae > Streptomyces > Streptomyces vinaceus. The sequence continues at coordinate 2,739,002 of NZ_CP023692.1, read as the reverse complement.
GTGCCGACAGCCGGCCGGGGAGGCGTACAGACTCCCCGGCCGGCCTCCCGCGTGACCCTGCGCATGCGCGGCGTGCGCCCCTCGTGCTGCCGGAATTCGATCGATGCGCTGGTACGGATAGTTATGATCCGTAGCGCACGGTGGGTATGTACTCCGCCGAGCACTGAGTACGAGTACGCGTACCGATGTCCGCTCGACGTGGAGGTGAAACGCCGTGGCACTCTCGATCTCGGCCGTGGTGCTGCTGGCGATCGTCGTCTTCCTGCTGGTCCGCCGGTCGGGCCTGAAGGCGGGCCACGCCGCTGTCTGTGTGCTCCTCGGCTTCTACCTGGCGAGTTCGACCATCGCCCCGACCCTCAGCCAGCTGACCACCAACGTGGCCAGCATGATCAGCGGCCTCAAGCTGTAGGACGCCCGCCGCTTGATCGTAGGCTTGGCCCCATGAACGGTCTTCCCGCCCGTCGGCTGCTCCTCGTGCACGCGCACCCGGACGACGAGTCGATCAACAACGGCGTCACCATGGCCAAGTACGCGGCCGAGGGTGCCCTCGTCACGCTCGTGACCTGCACCCTCGGCGAAGAGGGCGAGGTCATCCCGCCGGACCTCGCCCACCTGGCGCCCGACCGGGACGACGCGCTGGGCCCCCACCGCGTCGGCGAGCTCGACGCCGCGATGGCGGAACTCGGCGTCACCGACCACCGGTTCCTCGGCGGCCCGGGCCGCTTCCGCGACTCCGGGATGATGGGCGCCGAGCAGAACCGCCGGCCCGGGTCCTTCTGGTCCGCCGACCTGGACGAGGCCGCGGCCCACCTCGTCGAGGTCATCCGCGAGGTCCGCCCGCAGGTGCTCGTCACCTACGACCCCGACGGCGGCTACGGGCACCCCGACCACATCCAGGCCCACCGGGTCGCCATGCGCGGCGCGGAGCTGGCCGCGGAGGCCACGTACCGCCGGGACCTGGGCGATCCGTGGCGGATCGGGAAGATCTACTGGAACCGGGTGCCGCGCTCGGTGGTCGAGGAGGGCTTCGCCCGGCTGAAGGCGGCCGGCGCCGAGGTCCCCTTCCCCGGGGTCGCTTCGCCGGACGACGTGCCCGGTGTCGTCGCCGACGACCGGATCACCGCCGAGATCGGGGACGACGGGACGGGGGCCGACGAGCCGTTCGCGGCGGCCAAGGCGGCCGCGATGCGCGCCCACGCCACCCAGATCGCCGTGGACGGGCCCTTCTTCGCCCTCTCCAACGACCTGGCGCAGCCGCTGTTCGCCCGCGAGTACTACGAGCTGGCCGCGGGCCGGCCGGGCACCGCGGCCGGCACGCGCGAGCACGACCTGTTCGCGGGGGTGGACGCGTGAGCGCCGCCGTGACCCTCGGGCGGATCGCCACCCTGCTCGGTCTGTTGGCCGTCGGCCTGCTGACCGGAGCGGCCGGCTGGCTGGTCGTGGACCTGTGGTTCCCCGCCGGACTGCTGCTGGGACTGCTGGCGCTCCTCGGGCTGTTCCTCGGCGGCCGGATCGCCGTCGGGAGCGGGCTCGGGGTGGGCGCGGGGGCGCTCGGCTGGTTCCTCGCGTACGTGGTGCTCGGTGTTCCGCGCCCCGAGGGGGACTTCCTGCTCGGTTCGTCCGGAATCGGCGTGTACGTCTACCTTTTGGGTGGGGCGGCGCTGGCTGTGATGTGCGCCACGCTCCGCGGCCCGTTCGAGGGGCCGGTTTCGGCCGCGCGGTCCGGCAAGTGACGTGCCGTTGAACTCGGTCGCGGTGTGCCTTCACGGGGGTTGGAGCGGTGCCCGCGCGCTGCTCGGAGGGGGCGCGCGGGGGTTGAAGAGGAACCCCTGATTCCTCTAGGACAGTTGCGCGAGGGCGGCGGCCAGTATGGTGGTCGGGCCGCCGAGCTGCCCGCGCACGGCACGCGGGCGGCGGAGCCAACCGGGAGAACCTGCCTTGAGTCGTGAAACCGACAGTTCGTCCTCCGGGCCCCAGGGGCGCGGTGGAGCCGCCTACCCCTCGGGTACACCGCCGTACGGAACCGGCCGGAACCCGTCCTTGCCTGTGCCGCCTGGGCCTGGCGCGGCGACTGCCTCGGAGGAGAACCCTGTGACCTCGAACCCGTCCACGCCCGACACCGACGGGCCGAAGACCGAGACCACCCTGACGACCCGGATCCGGATCAACATCCCGGGTTCGCGGCCGATCCCGCCGGTGGTCGTACGCAAGCCGGTGGCGGCCGCCGCCGAAGCGGAGCCGGAGGCCGAGGCCGCCGTCGAGCAGCCCGTGGCGGAGCCCGAGCCCGCCGCCGAGCCCGAGGAGGCGACCAGCAACTGGTTCGCCCCGCGCAAGTCGCCCGCCCCGGCGCCCGCGCCGGCCCCGGCGCTGCCGACCCGTACCCCGGCCGCGACCGGCCCCGCGCCCGCACTGCCCACCCGTACGCCGGCCGGACCCGGCCCGGTGCCGCCCGGCCCCGGCGCCGGCTTCGCGCCCGGCGCCCCGGCCGGCCCCGGCCCCCGTACGGGCGCCCCGGCCGGCCCCGGCTTCGACGCCCGCCGCCCGGGCCCCGAGGCGCCGCCCGCCCCCCGGATGCCCGGCGGCCCCGGCGTCGGCACGCCCGTGGGCCACGCCGGCTACGGCGACACCGACGCCGGACCCGTCACCGAGGCGTTCCCCGCGTACGGCGGCCCGGTCGCCTCCGGCGCGCCCGCGGGCCCCACCGCGGGCCCCGCGCTCGGCTCGGTGCCCGTCGGCGCGCCCCGCGGCGAAGAGGCCCCCCGCTGGCCCGGACCCGAGCTGGACGACCCGTTCCCGCCGGTCCCCTCCCCGGGCGGTCCGGGCCCGCGCCCCGCACCGGTCCCGACGCCGGTCCCGGCTCCGGCGGCGGCCGCCCCCGCGCGCCCGAAGCCGGCCTCCATGACGCCGACCAAGGTGAAGAAGGGCCGCTCCAGGCTGGTCCTCCTCGGCGGCGGCCTCATCGCCCTCCTCGGCGTGGCCTACGGCGCCGGGCTGCTGCTCAACCACTCCGACGTCCCCAAGGGCACCACCGTCATGGGCGTCGACATCAGCGGCAGCCGCGACGAGGCCGTCGGCAAGCTCCAGACGGCGTTCGGCAACCGCGCCGCGTCCCCGCTCGCGCTCACCGTCGGCGGCAAGCAGGTCGAGCTCAAGCCGGAGAAGGCGGGCCTGAGCCTGGACGCGCAGACCACCGTGCGCAACGCGGCGGGCAGCGACTACAACCCCGTCACGGTCATCGGCTCCCTCCTCGGCAAGGAGCGCATCGCGGAAGCCGAGTTGCCGGTCGACGAGGAGAAGCTCCAGGTCGCGCTCCAGGAGCTGGCCGGGACCGCCGGAACCGCCACCGAGGGCACCATCACCTTCGACACGGGCAAGGCGGTCGCCGTCCCCGGCAAGCCCGGCACCACCCTGGACGCGGGCGCCTCCGCGGAACTGGTCAAGAAGGCCTTCCGCGAGCTCGTCGCCACCGGCAAGGCGGCCCCGGTCGAACTCCCGGTCACCACCAAGAACCCGGTCGTCGACCAGGCCGAACTGAACCGGGCCATGAAGGAGTTCGCCGAGCCCGCGATGTCCGGTGTGGCCACCGTCAAGGCGGGCGGCAAGTCCCTCCCGTTCGGCGCCAAGTCCCTGCCCAAGATCCTCAGCATGCAGCTCGTGGACGGGCACCTGACCGAGAAGTACGACCTGGAAGCGCTCAAGGCGACGTACGGGAACACCTTCGACGGTGTCCTGATCACCCGCGGCACCGGCGAGAAGACCGCGGTCACCCCGCAGGACGTCGTCGGCGCCCTGCGCCAGGCGCTGCGGGGCAAGACCGCCGCCGAGCGGACCGTCACGATCGACACCAACGCCGGCTGACGGGACGAGCGCCCTGAGGAGCCCCCGTCCGACCCTCGGGCGGGGGCTCCCGCACGTCCGCCGCCGGCTCCGTCACGCCGGTCGCATGACATCTGTCATCCACCGCTCACGACGGCAGACACTGCCGCCCGCACCCCCGTACGGGGGAATCTTGGGTCATGACGACGACGACCCCGGCGCACACCACCGCCGTGACGGACACCGGCCCCGGCGCCGGGCCCGTGGTGGCCTTCCGACACGTGACCAAGAGCTACGGCGCGGTCCGCGCGGTCGACGGCCTCTCCCTCGAACTCCACCCCGGCGAGACCGTCGCCCTGCTCGGCCCCAACGGCGCCGGCAAGTCCTCCACCCTCGACCTGCTGCTGGGCCTGCGCCCCGCCGACTCCGGCACCGTCACGCTCTTCGGCACCACCCCCCGCGAGGCCATCGCGGCCGGCCGCGTCGGCGCGATGCTCCAGAGCGGCGGCCTGATGGAGGACGTGACCGTACGGGAGATCGTCGCCCTCGGCTGCGCCCTGCACCCCCGCCGCCACCCGGTAGAGGAGGTGCTCCGCCGCGCCGGGATCGCCGAGATCGCCGACCGCATGGTCAACAAGCTCTCCGGCGGCCAGGAGCAGCGCGTCCGCTTCGCCCTCGCCACCGCCGGGCACAACGACCTGATCGTCCTGGACGAACCGACCACCGGCATGGACGTCACCTCCCGCCAGGCCTTCTGGGCCACGATGCGGGACCAGGCCGCGCAGGGCCGCACGGTCCTGTTCGCCACCCACTACCTGGAAGAGGCCGACGCGATCGCCGACCGCGTCCTCGTCCTCAACAAGGGCCGGCTGCTCGCCGACGGCACCGCCGCCGAGATCAAGGCGAAGGCGGGGGCCCGCCGGATCGCCTTCGACCTGGCCGCGGACGCCCCGGTGGACGAGGGCGCGCTGCGCGCCCTGCCGTACCTGACGTCCTACGAGCGCCGCGGCGACACGGTCCGGCTCCAGTCGCGCGACGCCGACGCCACCGTCCACGCCGTGTACGCGCTGGGGCTCTACCCCCGGAACCTGGAAGTCGCCGGGCTGGGCCTGGAGCAGGCCTTCCTCGCCCTCACCGAGGCCGAGGAGGCCGAGTAATGCCGACCACCGGAACGCTCCAGCTCATCAAGCTGGAGATCAGCCGCGCCCTGCGCAACAAGAAGTACCTGTTCTTCACCGTCCTCTACCCGGCCGCGCTGTTCCTGATGCTCGGCGGCACCCTGAACGGCACCACGAAGGTCATGGGCACCGAACTGACCATGCCGGCCTTCTACATGGTCGCCATGGCCTCCTTCGGGGCCCTGACCGCCGTCCTGATGGGCAACAGCGAGCGCATCGCCAAGGAGCGCGAGAAGGGCTGGGTCCGCCAGTTGCGGCTGACCGCCCTTCCCGGCCGCGGCTACGTCCTCGGCAAGACCGCCAGCGCCGGCGTGCTCTCGCTGCCCGCCATCCTGGTCGTGTTCGCGGTCGCCGCGCTCGTCAAGGGCGTACGGTTCGACGCCTGGCAGTGGCTCGCCCTGACCGGTTCCATCTGGGCCGGCAGCCTGGTCTTCGCCGCCCTGGGCGTGGCGATCGGCTACCTGGCGAGCGGGGACACCGTCCGCCCGATCACGATGCTGTTCTACTTCGGCCTGTCGATCCTCGGCGGCCTGTGGATGCCCACCGCGAACTTCCCGCAGTGGCTGCAGAACGTCTGCGAGTGGCTGCCCACCCGGGCGTACGCGGGCCTCGGCCAGGCCATCGAGCTCGGGGGCGCACCCCACCTGAAGGACGTGGCGATCCTCGCGGTGTACTTCGTACTCTTCACCGGTGCCGCCGCCTGGCTGTACCGCAAGGACTCGCTGAAGGCATGACGGGTGTGACGAGCGTGATGGGTGCGACGGGGACGACCGGCGGGACCGGCGCGGAGCCGGTGGCCGAGACCGGCCTGCTGGGAACCAAGGGCGGCCCCCGGGTCGGGCTCCGCCCCGAGAACCGCCGGCAGAAGATGGTGAAGTCGCTGTGGATCAGCGTCTGGCTGTTCTACCTCAGCGCCCCCGTCACCGACCTCGTCAGCGGCGGACACAGCCTCGGGGCCCGGCTGCTCGGCGCCCTGGGGCTGGCGGCCTTCGTCGCCTGGTACCTGCTCCTGGTCTTCCGCACCGCCCGCCAGACCGAGACCCGGCGCGTGCTGCTCTCGGTGGCGGTCCTCTCCGCCCAGGCGACGATCCTGTCGCTGGCCCTGGGCCGCGAGTGGCTCGTCCTGTTCGTGTACGTGGCGATCGCCTCCGGCGCCGCGCTGCCGGGGGAGATCTCCCGGTTCACGGTGCCCGGCGCCACCGCGCTGCTCGCACTGACCGCCTTCGCGGTGCCGGGCGGCGACGCGTACCTGGCCGGGCTGCTGATCCCGGCCCTGATGGGCGGATTCGCGATGGTCGGCATCCGCGCGATGATCCGCACGACGATGGAACTGCGCGAGGCGCGGGCCACGGTGGCGCAGCTCGCCGCCAACGAGGAACGGCTGAGGATGGCCCGGGACCTGCACGACCTCCTCGGCCACTCGCTGTCCCTGATCACGCTCAAGAGCGAGCTGGCGGGGCGGATGCTGCCCGGCCACCCCGAACAGGCCGCCCAGCAGGTGGCGGACATCGAGCAGGTCAGCCGGCAGGCGCTGGTCGACGTACGGGAGGCCGTGAGCGGCTACCGGCGGCCGACCCTGCCCGGCGAGCTGGCGGGCGCCCGCACCGCGCTGACGGCGGCGGGCGTCGCGGCGGACCTTCCGGCGGAGCCGGTGGAGGACCTGCCCGAGGAGGCGGAGTCCGCGCTGGCCTGGTCGCTGCGCGAGGCGGTGACGAACGTGGTCCGGCACAGCGGGGCGCAGCGGTGCACCGTCCGTCTGGAGGTCCTCCAGACCCTGGCCGGACGGATCGCGGAGCTGTCGGTCACCGACGACGGCGGGGGAGGTCCGGCGGTGGCGGGCAACGGCCTGACGGGCCTGACGGAACGCCTGGAGGCGGTGGGCGGGACCCTGTCGGCAGGACCGGCGGGCAAGAAGGGCTTCCGCCTGCTGGCCCGTGTCCCCCTAGGATCAGGATCATGACCACACGCCCCATCCGGATCCTCCTGGCGGAGGACCAGTCCATGGTCCGCGAGGCCCTCGCGGCCCTCCTCGGACTGGAGCCGGACATCGAGGTGCTGGCCCAGGTCGCCCGCGGCGACGAGGTGGTGCCGGCGGCCCGGGCGCACGACGTGAACGTCGCGCTGCTCGACATCGAGATGCCGGGCATGACGGGCATCGAGGCGGCGGCCGCCCTGCGCGCCGCGGTACCGGACCTCAAGATCGTCGTCCTGACCACCTTCGGCCGCCCCGGCTACCTGCGCGGGGCGATGGAGGCGGGGGCCTCGGCCTTCCTGGTGAAGGACGCCCCGGCCGCGCAACTGGCCGCGGCGGTACGCAAGGTCCTGGCGGGCGAGCGAGTCATCGACCCCACCCTGGCGGCCGCGGCCCTGGCCGAGGGGGCGAACCCGCTGACGGACCGCGAACGGGAGGTCCTGCGCGCGGCCGAGGCGGGATCCACGAACGCCGAGCTCGCGGCCCTCCTCCACCTCTCCCAGGGCACGGTCCGCAACTACCTCTCGACCGCCATCCAGAAGCTGGCCGCCCGCAATCGCGCCGAGGCCATACGCGTGGCCCGCGAAAAGGGCTGGCTGTAGCGGCCGGCCGGCCTAGTTCAGCAGCGCGCGGGCGGACAGGGCCTCGCCCCGGATCCGCGCGGCGGCCGGCGGATCGATCGCGTCGACCACCTCGGCATAGGACTCCATCTCGGCGGCGCCCGAGGCGAACTGGCCCCGTTCGACCAGGAGCTTCGCCCGCTCGTACCGCAACGACGCCGGGTGCGAGGGCAGCAGCAGTGACAGCTCCAGCGCCCACAGCGCCACCCCCGACTGCTCCGGCCGCGCCGAGGCCCACGCCCTGATGTTGTTCAGGATCCGCAGCACGATGTCCAGGGTCCGCGCGGGTGTCCGCGGCTCGGCCGCCTGCTCCGCCGGACCGGCCCCCAGCGAGGCGCCCCCGGCGAACGGGTCCACCACCAGTCCCTCGGCCGGGTCCCCGAACCCCACCACGAAGTGTCCCGGCAGCCCCAGCCCGTACACCGGCGCACCCGCGCGCCGGGCCACCTCCAGCCAGACCACGGACAGGAGGATCGGCAGGCCCCGGCGCCGCCGCAGCACCTCGTGCAGCAGCGAGGACGACAGCCGGTCGTAGTCCGCGGGCGTGCCGTGGAAGCCCATCCGTCCGCCCAGCAGCTCCGTCACCGCCGAGGCCCACGCCTTCCCGCCGCGCAGCCCGTACGGGAGCATCCCCGCCAGCCGGTCCAGCTCGATCTGGGCCCAGTCCATGGCCCGTTCGTCCAGCTCCGGGTCCGCCTCCGCGGCCAGCAGCAGGCACAGCAGGGCCAGATCCGGCCGCTCCGAGCGGGCCTCCTGCGCGAACCGCGCCCGGGACTGCGCGCTCATCGCGCCGCCTCCGCCCGGAAGCGGAAGTGGTGGTAGGAGTGGTGCGTCGCGAAGCCCAGCCCGTCGTACAGCGCCCGTGCCCCCGCGTTGTCCGCCTCCACCTGGAGCCACGCCGCCGAGGCGCCCTCCTCCAGCGCCCGCCGGGCCAGTACCGCCATCACCGCGGTGCCCAGGCCCGCGCGCCGGTGCTCCGGATCCACCTCGACCGCCGCGAAGCCCGCCCACCGGCCGTCCACCACGAGGCGCCCGATCGCCCGCCCGGGCAGCGTCGCGAACCACACCGAGGGCCCCGCCACCAGGACGCGCCGGGCCACGTCCGGGTCCTCGACCCGACCGTACCTCCCGAGCCACTCCTCGTCCGGGGCCCGGGTCAGCCGTACCTCGGCGGCATCCGTACCGGCGTCCACGTCCGCGACCGGCGCCAGCGCCCCGATCCGGACCTGCGCCGACACCTCGTTCACCCAGCCCCGGCGCTCCAGCTCCGCGCCCAGCAGCTCCTGCGTGCCGACCGCGCCCGTCGCCGTCTGCACGTACGCCGGAAGTTCACGTTCCGCGTACCAGGCCGTCACCCGCGCGAGTGCTTCGTCCAGGGGAAGCCCCGGGTCGCCGAGCGGCAGCACGGAATTGGCCCGCCGGGTGAAGCCGCCGGCCGCGCGCAGGGTCCACCCGCCCAGGGGCTCGCTCTCCAGTGGCTGCCAGGCCCGCGCACCGACCCGCGCCAGCTCCTCGAAAGAGGCCGCGGGACCCCGCCGCCGGGCCGGCGCCGGGGGCACGATCTTGCCCGCCACCAGCGACGATTCCGGGATGTGGACGATCTCGCCGCTCTTTCGTGTGATCGTCAGCACACCTTGGTTCCAGGATGTGAGAACCCCTACCGTGTCAGTGAACGACGGCGCCCCGTCCGCCCCGCTCTCCACCCGTCGTACAGAGACTCGTTTACCCACGTCAGCCGGGGTGATACGGATCTCCAGCAGCCCACCGGCAGTGATTTCCACAGCTCTGTCCGCCCCTCCTGTTCGGATCGTGCCCGGGAACGGAGATACTAGGCGTGGGCATCGACGACGCCGCGCTCCCGCGCGATATGGAAAGCCCTACCGAGGAGGAACGAGAGCGTGACCTACGTCATCGCGGAGCCTTGTGTCGACGTCAAGGACAAGGCATGCATCGAAGAGTGCCCCGTCGACTGCATCTACGAGGGCCAGCGGTCCTTGTACATCCACCCGGACGAGTGCGTCGACTGTGGTGCGTGTGAGCCGGTCTGCCCGGTCGAGGCCATCTTCTACGAGGACGACACTCCGGAAGAGTGGAAGGACTACTACAAGGCGAACGTCGAGTTCTTCGACGAGCTCGGTTCGCCCGGTGGTGCCTCCAAGCTGGGCCTGATCGAGCGCGATCACCCCTTCGTCGCGGCGCTTCCGGCGGACATCAACCCGAGTCACTGACGACGGTCGTACCGCCAGATCCGCCCCTCGGTCCCGTCCGGCTCGCGTGCCGCGCGGGACCGAGCCGTTTGCCCGTACGGCCGGCCCGCCCCGTACGCCGTACCGCCGGCAGGTCCAGCAGGTCCAGCACGTCCAGCACCAGTAGAGAGCAGAGAACACCGTGGCCGCAGTATCCGCACGTCTTCCCGCCTTCCCCTGGGACAAGCTGGAGCCGTACAAGAAGACGGCGGCGGCCCACCCGGACGGCATCGTCGACCTCTCCGTCGGCACGCCCGTCGACCCGGTCCCGCAGCTGGTCCAGGACGCCCTCGTCGCGGCCGCCGACTCCCCGGGCTACCCCACGGTGTGGGGCACGGTCGCGCTGCGCGACGCGATCACCGGCTGGCTGAAGGGCCGTCTCGGCGCGAGCGCCGCCGGACACCGCAACGTCCTGCCGGTCGTCGGCTCCAAGGAGCTGGTGGCCTGGCTGCCGACCCAGCTGGGCCTGGGCGCCGGGGACAAGGTGGCGTACCCCAGGCTCGCGTACCCGACGTACGAGGTGGGCGCGCGGCTGTGCGGCGCGCAGGCGGTGGTCTACGACGACCCGATGGAGCTCGACCCGGCCGGCGTGAAGCTGCTGTGGCTCAACTCCCCGTCCAACCCGACCGGGAAGGTCATCCCGAAGGAAGAACTGGTCCGGATCGTGGCCTGGGCGCGCGAGCACGGGATCCTGGTCTTCAGCGACGAGTGCTACCTGGAGCTCGGCTGGGAGGCCGAGCCCGTCTCCGTCCTGCACGACGACGTCTGCGGCGGATCGTACGAGGGCATCGTCGCCGTCCACTCCCTCTCGAAGCGCTCCAACCTGGCCGGCTACCGGGCCGCGTTCATCGCCGGTGACGCAGGGGTGCTCGGCGAGCTGCTGGAGATCCGCAAGCACGGCGGCATGATGACCCCGGCGCCGGTGCAGGCGGCCACGGTCGCCGCGCTCGGCGACGACGCGCACGTCGAGGAGCAGCGCGGGCGCTACGCGGCGCGGCGCGAGGCGCTGCGGGCGGCGCTGGTGGCGCACGGCTTCCGGGTCGAGCACAGCGAGGCCAGCCTGTACCTGTGGGTGACCCGGGACGAGGCCTGCTGGGACACGGTCGCCCACCTCGCCGAGCTGGGCATCCTGGTCGCACCGGGCGATTTCTACGGTGAGGCGGGCGCGGAGTTCGTCCGCGTCGCCTTCACGGCGACGGACGAGCGGGTCGAAGCGGCGGTCAAGCGCCTCGCGTCCTCCTGATCCGGCGCGCAGCCGTGAACGGCCCGAGGGGCCGGGAGTTCGTGCTCCCGGCCCCTCGGTGTTCCCGCGCGTGCGGCCGGGTCAGCCGCCCAGCAGCCCCTGGGTGGGGAGCGAGTTGGTCAGACCGCCGGTCGGCAGGTCCCCGGTCGGCAGGCCGCCGGTGGTGAGGGCGTCGGTCGGCAGGCCGCCGGTCGGCAGGGTGTCCGTCGGCAGGCCCTTGGCCGGCAGTCCGCCGATCAGGCCGGTCGCGGTGTCGGTGACCCCGGCGGGCGCGCCGGGAACGGCCTTGGCGGCGGTGTCCGTCGCGGTGGTGGCGGCGGCCTCACCGGTGCCCACCACGTCGCCCGCGGGGCCGGTGGCGTCCGAGGCGACCGGGCTGGTGAGCGCGCCCAGCTGCGGCACGGACTCCAGGCCCGCGGCGTTCGCCGCGCCGGCCGCACCGACCACGGGAGCTGCCCCGGCTGCGAGCAGCAGCGCGGTACGGGCGATCCGGCGGGTCAGGGGGAGGGACATGATGCTCCTAAGCGGTAGCGGCTGAGTACGCCGTGTACAACCGCTCGGGGGGCGGGTGGAGTTGCGGAGACCCCGGGTAAAGGATCGGTAACGCATCGTTTAATCGGCCTGCGCGCCAACCACCTTGGCACCGCGCCGACCAGGGGTTCCGTCCTCCCGGAGCCCGCCCGGGCCGGGTGTCCGGTCACCCCCGGGCGGGGGAAGCCTCGTACACGCGACCCCACGGCGGGAGCGGCGCGTCACTGGGCCACGAAGATCCGCACCGAGCCGTTCTCCGCCCGGTGGGGGTCGGACGCCCCTGCCTTGCCCTTGCCCTGCGCCCCGGCCGGGCCCAACTGCTGCCACTCGCCCTTCGCCTGGCCGGCCACCCAGCTCGCCGGGCCGTACGAGACCCGGACGACCCCCATACCGCGCGCGTTGGCCACCGCCCAGCCCGCCATCACCTTGCTGCCGCGCGCCGCGGAGGCGCCGCCGTCCTTCTTCTCGACGAAGGTCACCTCGGCCTCCTTCACCTTCCCGGCCGCGTCCTGCGTACGGCGCGGCTCCGCCGGGGCGGTGTGCATCTTGCTCTTGGCGAAGATCCGGGTCAGCTCCGTGCGCACCTTCTCCGGATCGCCCGGCGCGGTCGGCGCGGGCCCGCCGCAGGTCAGCTCGCCGTCCCCGGCGAAGGCCGCCGCGATCACGACCGCTTCCGGCTCGTGCTTCGCGTACGCCTCGGGGTAGCCGCTGCGCTGGACCTCCTGCGCGGCCTCCGTCAGCGGGAGATCGGCGTACCCCTTGACCTCGACGAGGTGGTCGTAGAACTTCCCGGCCGAGTACACCGGGTCCATGATCTGCTCCTCGGTGCCCCAGCCCATCGAGGTCCGCTGCTGGAACAGCCCCAGCGAATCACGGTCGCCGTGGGGGAGGTTGCGCAGCCCGGACTCCTGCATCGCGGTCGCCAGCGCGATGGTCAGGGCCCGGTCCGGCAGGCCCTTGGCCACGCCGACCGCGGCTATGGTGGCCGCGTTGCCCGCCTGTTCCGGGGTCATGTCGACCCCCTGCCCACTCGTCCGCGCGCTGGCGGTGCAGTGCGGTGCCCCGCCACCGCCGTTCGTCGAGTTGTACTGCACGGCGAAGTAGCCGATCAGTGCGAGCAGCACCAACACACCCGCGCACGTGAGCAGCGGCCGGCGTCGGCGACGAGGACGGGGGGGATCGTTCCGGGTCACGGCGCCCACCGTACTTGAGCCATACGACGCGTCCACCGGCCGGACCGTGAGAGCTTCGCCGCAGTCCTGGGCGTTAGGGTCTGAGCCATGTCCGAATCCGAGCTGGACCTCACCCTGGACGCCGCCGAGCTGACCGCCCGGCTCGTCGACATCCCGTCCGTGAGCGGCGACGAAAAGGTCCTCGCCGACCTGGTGGAGCACGCCCTGCGCGCCCTGCCGCACCTCACGGTCGACCGGTACGGCAACAACGTCGTGGCGCGTACGCACCTCGGCAGGGCCGAGCGCGTCGTCCTCGCGGGCCACCTCGACACCGTGCCGATCGCCGGCAACGTCCCGTCCCGCCTCGACGAGAACGACGTCCTGTGGGGCTGCGGAACGACCGACATGAAATCCGGCGTCGCCGTGCAGCTGCGCATCGCCGCGACCGTGCCCGAGCCCAACCGCGACCTCACCTTCGTCTTCTACGACCAGGAGGAGGTCGCCGCCGACCTCAACGGCCTGGGCAAGGTCGCCGAGGCCCACCCCGACTGGCTGACCGGTGACTTCGCCGTCCTGCTGGAGCCGTCGAACGCCGAGGTCGAGGGCGGCTGCCAGGGCACCCTGCGCGTCCTGCTCCGCACGAGCGGCGAGCGCGCCCACTCCGCGCGCAGCTGGATGGGCTCCAACGCCATCCACGCGGCGGCCCCCATTCTCGCCAAACTCGCGGCCTACGAGCCCCGCAAGCCGGTCATCGACGGGCTGGAGTACCACGAGGGCCTGAACGCGGTCCGCATCGAGGGCGGCGTCGCCAACAACGTCATCCCCGACGCGTGCACGGTCACGGTCAACTTCCGCTTCGCCCCGGACCGCAGCATGGACGAGGCGATCGCCCACGTCCGGGAGGTCTTCGCCGACTGCGGCGTCGACGAGTTCGTGATCGACGACTTCTCGGGCGGCGCCCTGCCGGGCCTCTCCCACCCCGCCGCGGCGGCGTTCATGGAGGCGGTCGGCGGCCGCGCCATGCCGAAGTTCGGCTGGACGGACGTGTCCCGCTTCAGCGCCCTCGGCGTCCCGGCGGTGAACTACGGCCCGGGCGACGCCCTGCTGGCCCACAAGGTGGACGAGCACGTGGGGACGAAGGCCATCCTCCACTGCGAAGAACGACTCCGCGCCTGGCTGACCTCCTGAATTCCGCTTGTCGTCACCTTTGTGCGCCTAATCTGATCCAACGATCAGCAGGAGGGAGCACATCATGGGCAACTCCGAAGGGTCCGCTCGTCGTCGGCCCGAGGAGCAGCAGCTCGGGCCGGTGCTGCGCAGGCGGAGCCAGGTACAGGCGGGCAGTACGACGGACCAGCGGCTGCTGGATTCCGCCGGGCCCTCCGAGTGGGTGCACACCGATCCCTGGCGGGTCCTGCGCATCCAGTCGGAGTTCATCGAGGGCTTCGGCACGCTGGCGGAGCTGCCGCCGGCGATCAGCGTGTTCGGTTCGGCCCGTACGCCCGTCGGCTCGCCGGAGTACGAGGCCGGCGTGCGGATCGGCGGCGCGCTCGTCGAGGCGGGCTTCGCGGTGATCACGGGCGGCGGCCCGGGCGCGATGGAGGCGGCCAACAAGGGCGCCCGGGAGGCCAACGGCATCTCCGTGGGCCTGGGCATCGAGCTGCCCTTCGAGCAGGGGCTCAACCAGCACGTGGACCTCGGGCTGAACTTCCGGTACTTCTTCGTCCGCAAGACGATGTTCGTGAAGTACAGCCAGGGCTTCGTGGTCCTGCCGGGCGGACTCGGCACGCTGGACGAGCTGTTCGAGGCGCTGACCCTGGTCCAGACCCAGAAGATCACCCGGTTCCCGATCGTGCTGTTCGGGTCCGCGTACTGGTCCGGTCTGGTCGACTGGCTGAAGAACACGGTGATCGCGCAGGGCAAGGCCTCGGAGCGCGACCTCTACCTCTTCCACGTCACGGACGACGTGGACGAGGCGATCGCGCTGGTGACCAAGGAAGTCGGCAAGTAGCCGCAGCCGCTACGCGAGCCCCCGGCGGCCCACCGCCGGGGGCGCGTGGCTCAGGCCAGTCCGCGGCGGGCCACCGCGGGCGGCCGGTGGCCCTGGATGGTGCGCACCATGTCCAGGACCTGCTTCGTCTCCGCGACCTCGTGGACGCGGTAGACCTGGGCGCCGAGCCAGGCCGAGACGGCCGTCGTGGCCAGGGTGCCCAGCAGGCGCTCCTTGACCGGCTTGTCCAGGGTCTCGCCGACGAAGTCCTTGTTGGACAGGGAGACCAGCACCGGCCAGCCGGTGTCCGTCATCTCGCCCAGGCGGCGCGTGGCCTCCAGCGAGTGGCGGGTGTTCTTCCCGAAGTCGTGGCCCGGGTCGATCATGATCGCGTCCCGGCGGACGCCGAGTGCGGCGGCGCGTTCGGCCAGCCCGACCGTGACCCGCAGGATGTCCTCCATCACGTCCTCGTACGCGATCCGGTGCGGCCGGGTGCGGGGCAGGGCGCCGCCCGCGTGGGTGCAGACCAGGCCGGCCCCGTGCCGTGCCGCGACCTCGGCCAGCTTCGGGTCCACCCCGCCCCAGGCGTCGTTCAGCACGTCGGCTCCGGCTTCGCAGACGGCCTCGCCGACCTCGTGCCGCCAGGTGTCCACGCTGATCACCACGTCCGGGTGGCGGCGCCGCACCTCGGCCACGAAGCCGACCGTGCGCCGGGCCTCCTCGGCCGCGTCCACGTGCTCGCCCGGGCCCGCCTTGACCCCGCCGATGTCGATGATCGCGGCGCCCTCGGCGACCGCCTGCTCGACCCGGTCCAGCGCGGGCTCGTCGCGGAACGTCGCGCCCTGGTCGTAGAAGGAGTCCGGAGTCCGGTTCACGATGGCCATGATCACCGGCTCGTGGGTCCCGAACTCGCGCCTGCCCAGTCGCAGCATCCCGTTCTTTCCTCCTCCGGCGGCCCTCGCGCCTCGCTGCGACCTTAACCTGGTGGCCGGTGGCCCGATGATGTCTCTCAGGGAGTTGCTCGTGTTCTGGTTCTTGCTGATCGCGCTGGTCGTGGTCGTCGCGGCGGTCACCCTGGCCGTGGTGGGCGGTGGTTCCGAGGCCGTACTGCCGGAGGCGGAGCCGGACCGGGTGGCCGACGCGCTGCCGGAGAACCGCCCGGTCGTACGGGCTGACATCGACGCCCTGCGCCTGCCGGTGTCGCCGCGCGGCTACCGGATGGCCGAGGTGGACGACGTACTGGAGCGGCTCGCGGCGGAACTCGCCGAGCGGGACGCGCGGATCGCGGAGCTCACGGCGGCGGCCGCGCACGGGCGCGCGCAGGCGCCGGCCGCGGCGGTCGACCTGCACAAGGACGCCCCGGGGGAGGCACGGTGACGGCGATCGCGGGTCCGGACGGGGGTCTGCGCTGCCCCTGGGCGCTGGCCACCGAGGACTACATCGCCTACCACGACACCGAGTGGGGCCGCGCGGTCCACGGGGACGACGCCCTGTACGAGCGGCTGTGCCTGGAGGCCTTCCAGTCGGGGCTGTCCTGGCTGACGATCCTGCGCCGGCGGGAGGGCTTCCGCAGCGCCTTCTCGGGGTTCGTGATCGCCGAGGTCGCCGCCTTCGGGCCGGCCGACGCGGAGCGGCTGCTCGCCGACGAGGGGATCATCCGCAACCGGGCCAAGATCGAGGCCACGCTCGCCAACGCGAAGGTGCTGGCGCAGTGGGAGCCGGGCGAACTGGACGCGCTGATCTGGTCGCACGCGCCGGAGCCGGGGCGCCCGGCGCCCGCGACGATCTCCGAGGTGCCGGCGGTGACGCCCGAGTCCACGGCCCTGTCCAAGGCGCTCAAGAAGGCCGGCATCCGCTTCGTCGGACCCACGACCGCCTACGCGCTGATGCAGGCCTGCGGGCTGGTCAACGACCACCTGGCCGCCTGCGCCGCCCGTACCCCCGCCTGAGACGGGGGCAGGGGGCGGCCGCCTCAGCGGCCCAGGTACTTCGGCGGCTGCTTCGCGAGGAAGGCCTGGACGGCGATCGAGTGGTCCTCGGAGGCGCCGGCGCGCGCCTGCAGGGTGTCCTCGTGGTCCAGCGCCTCGGACAGCGAGTGCGAGGCCCCGTAGGCCAGGGATTCCTTCAGGGCCGCGTAGGCCACCGTCGGCCCCTCGGCCAGGGTGCGGGCCACCGCCTCCGCCTCGGCGTGCAGGGAGTCCGAGGGGACCAGGCGGTTCACGATGCCGAGCTCGTACGCCTCCTGCGCCTTCACCGAGCGCGGGAAGAGCAGCAGGTCGGCGGCGCGGGAGGCGCCGATCAGCCGGGGCAGGGTCCAGGAGACGCCCGAGTCGGCGGTCAGCGCCACCCCCGCGAAGGAGGTGTTGAAGGAGGCCGTGTCGGCGACGACCCGGAAATCCGCCGCCAGCGCGAATCCGAAGCCCGCTCCGGCCGCCACGCCGTTGACGCCCGCCACCACCGGCTTGGGCATCTCGGTCAGGGCGCGCACGATCGGGTTGTAGTGCTCCGCGACCGTGTTCATGGTCAGCGAGGAGCCGCTCTCGCGGTCCGCCGCCAGGTTCCCGATGTGCTCCTTGAGGTCCTGGCCGACGCAGAACGCCCGGTTGCCGGCCGCCGTCAGGAGCACCGCGCGGACGGCCGGATCGGCGGCCGCGGCCCGGACCGCGTCGCGGAGCGCGACCTTGGCCTCGGTGTTCATCGCGTTCATGGCGTCGGGACGGTTGATCGTGATCTTCGCGAGTCCGTCGGTCACTTCGTAGAGCACGCTGTCGGCCATGGCAGGGGGTCCCCCTTCGTCGCGGGCTTGGCTACCGGCCGGTACCGGCCGGTGCAAGGGCCAGCATGGCGGACCCGGCCGCTCCGGGGCATGTGATGTGCGTCAAAGAAAGCGGAGGGCGTACGCCGGGTGCGGCGGCGAAGTATCGCAGGCACGTCCCCGAAATGAGTGGTTTTGGCCGAGCGCGTTGCGCAAGCGTTCCCTGCCG